>JAFUOY010000020.1 GCA_017481595.1 Clostridia bacterium
CAAAATGAACCGTCCTCGACCGCACCCTGTGGGTGAAAAAGGGAGAGGTAAGGTGTGGCAGTCGTCGCCAAATCCAACCGAGAACTGACCGAGGGCAGGATGAGGCGGTAACGACAACAGATAGAATGTCACTCGACCTTCGTCACAAATTCAAAATTAAAGATTTTTCGTAGGGGCGTGCATTGACGTCCGAGGGATGTCTGAGCAGACGACCAATGGTCGCCCATACAGCACGTTACAGAGTTAAAGGAGTTAATATGAAGATAAGCATAAAATACGGTGGGCGGATACTGAATCTTCCTAACGAGGTGGCAGAGTTATCCTCAAAGGCGAGCTATGAGGATCTTTGCGTTATTATAAATCTTTTTACATATTCGGAATATCTTGACTCCTTTGAGGGAGCTATCGAGTCCTTTTCCGAAAAAACGGGCTTGGGCGCGGACGTTATTTTAAGATCTCTTGCCTTCTGGTCCAAGGCGGGAGTTATACATATTGAGGGTATGCAGGAATACACCCCCGTAATTTCCGTAAGCAACAGAGTGCCTACCTATTCGGGAGCGCAGATTGCAAGATTTATGGAGGAGAACAAAATGATCGCCTCTCTGTTTGACGCCTGTCAGCAGATAATGGGCAAGTCATTTACCCCCGTTGACTACAATAACGTAATATATCTTAAGGATTATTTCAAGCTGTCCGACGATTTCATAATGCTGCTTATCGCCCATTGTGTGGAAAACGAAAAGGGCGGCTGGGCGTATATCAGAAAGACCGCAAAAAACCTTTACGAGGACGGCATTGACACCTACACGAAGCTTGAAAAGCATTTTGAGGACAGAAAGAACAAGTCCTCCCTTGAATATAAAATAAGAAGCATTTTCGGTATCGGCTCACGTGAGCTTTCCGCAAAGGAAAAGGAAAAGTTCGGCCTTTGGATAAGCGCGGAGGTAAGCGAGGAGCTTATTAAAAGAGCCTACGATACTACGGTAAACAATACGGGTAAGCCATCCGTTGCTTACGCATCAAAGATAATAGAAAGCTGGATAGCTCTCGGTTATAAGAGCGTTAGTGACGTTGAAAAGGCGGAAAAGATACATAAGGACAACGAGCCCTTATCCACCTTTGAAACTGATGATTTCTTCGAGGCTGCCCTTAAACGAAGCGAGCAATTCTATAAAAAGGAGGTAAAGAAATGAACTATTCCAAAAAAATAACCGAAGCGGTAGCAGAGGAATTTGCCGCGAAGAGATACGAATGGGATTCCCTTAAGAAGCAAAGACTTAAGGAGGTTTATTCTCTTTGCCCCGAGATAAAGGAAATTGATATTGCTCTTTCCGACGTGGGACTTAAAATAGCGAGAGCCACTCTTATGGGTAAGGTGGGCTTAAGTGAAAGGATAGAATCCATAAAGAACGATAATCTGAAGCTTCAGAAAAGACGCGGCGAGCTTCTATGCTCCCTTGGCTTTGACGAGGGCTATACGGATCCCCCTCACAGCTGTGAAAAATGCGCAGATACGGGCTACGTTGGGGTAAAGCTTTGCTCCTGCTACAGAGAGGCGCTTATAAAAAAGGCTTACGAATGCTCAGGACTTGGCAATCTTTTATTCTCGCAAAGCTTTGAAAACTTTTCCCTTGACTCCCTTGAGGGCGAGGACAGGGAGAGAATGGAGCAATATTACAGCAGTCTTGTAAAGTACGCAGACGAGTTCAGCGTTAAAACGGCGGCTTCCCTACTTATGGTGGGTGGCACGGGACTTGGAAAGACACATCTTTCCTCCGCAGTGGCAAAGCGCATAATCGACAGAGGCTTTGACGTGGTTTACGAAAACGCGCAAAATATCTTTTTCGATTTTGAAAGGGACAGATTTTCAGATCGCTTCAGCGGTGAGGAGCCTGTGTCCTTCAAATATCTTGACTGCGACCTTCTGATCATTGACGATCTCGGCTCGGAGATGATAAGCTCCTTCTCAGTCTCATGCCTTTACAACCTTATAAACTCCCGACTTAACAAGGGATTACCTATCATAGTAAGCACCAATTTTACAAGCGAGGCGCTTCGTAAAAAGTACGACGACAGAATCACCAGCCGTCTTTTTGGTGAGTTTACCATACTCCTTTTTACAGGTAAGGATCAGAGAAGAAAAAAATTATCAAAAAAATAATAAAAACATCTTGACAAAGCAGGGAACTTATGCTATAATCTTGGCGTTATCCAAAGACAGCAGGTTCCGGTAATTGCGTAAGCTCCCTGCCGAGGAAAGATTAAATTGAATTTTGTATCTTTTTTCGGCGTGCATATTTTGCGTTGCCCGAAGAAAGATTTTTCTTTTTGTCGCTTTGGAAATAATACAGGAGGTTGTGTTTTATGCCAAGTAATTCAGTTCTTGAACAGAAGAAAGCCATTGTTGCTGACCTTGTTGAGAAGATCAAGAAGGCGCAGAGCGGCGTTCTCGTTCAGTACCAGGGTATCACAGTAGAAAACGATACCAAAATGCGTGCAGCATTCCGTAAAGCAGGCGTTGACTACATGGTTATTAAGAATACTCTTATCGGCCGTGCATGTGACGAAGTTGGTTACGGTGCTATCAAGGGACAGCTTAACGGTATGAGCGCCATTGCGATCAGCTATGAGGATCCCATCGCTCCCGCTAAGATTGCCAAGGAGTACGCTGATAAGGTTGCTACCTTTGAAATCAAGGGTGGTTTCCTTGACAATGCAGTAGTTGATGCTAACACTGTTAACGCTCTTGCAGAAATTCCTTCCAAGGAAGTTCTTATTGCAAGATTCTTGGGCAGCATCCAGGGTCCTATCCGTGGTCTTGCTGTTGGCTTGCAGGCTATCATCGACAAAGCAAACGGCGGTGCCGTTGCAGAATAAGGCTTGGGACTGCCTTAGCGGTTTGACCGCGTAAAAAGTTCAAAATATTAAATTTGAAAATTTATCTTTTTATGGAGGATTATTATCATGGCTAACGAAAAGATTACACAGATGATCTAAGAGATCAAATCCCTTACAATACTCGAGCTCGCTGACCTCGTAAAGGCAGTTGAGGAAGAATTTGGCGTATCTGCTGCTCCCGTTGCAGTTGCAGGCGCTGCAGTTGCTGCTGCTCCCGTTGAAGAAAAGACAGAGTTTGACGTAGTTCTTGCTGAGATTGGCGCTTCCAAGCTCAACGTTATCAAGGTTGTTCGTGAACTTACAGGTCTCGGCCTTAAGGAAGCTAAGGAACTCGTTGAGAGCGCTCCTAAGACACTTAAGGAAGCAGTTTCCAAGGAAACAGCTGAAGACATCAAGAAGCAGCTCGAGGCTGCTGGCGCTAAGGCAGAAATCAAATAATTTTGGCTTAACACACCGAAAAAGACCGTTCGCTGAACGGTCTTTTTATTGTTACGGGCATAAAAACCACGTGATTGTCACGTGGTACGGAGAAAGATGTACGTATTTTAGCCTTCACCTTGAGGGGAAGGTGGATGCGTAGCAGACGGATGAGGTGTTGCAAAAACAAACTATCTACTTGCGATTTACTTGATTTATATCTTTAGAAGTAGTTTGCTAAATACTGTTTTCTTTTAAATTATAACAACTTCGCATTTTACACCTCATCCACCACAAGTGGTCCCCCATCCCCTCAAGGTGAAGGCTTTCTAATGTTAAATTTTCTTCGTACCTCGCGACTATTAAGAGGCATCCCTTTAGACTATAAAAACACTCCACCAAGGCGGTGGAGTGATTGTTATTAAAGATTCTTAAGAATGGTGTCAACGTCAGAGATCTCTGCGTCGTAGGTTTCCTTAAGGTACTTGATACCGTAGTTATAGTCCTCCTCGGTGAAGGAATCGGTAGCATCCTTGGCAACCACTACGTCGTAGCCGTACTGATATGCGTCGGCAGAGGTGTGACGAACGCACATATGGGCGTGAAGTCCTGTCATAATAACAGTATTTACTCCAAGCTCACGGAGTAAAAGGTCAAGGTCCGTCTGGAAAAATCCACTGTAACGGCGCTTGGGAACAACATAGTCCTTATCGCAAAGGTCAAGCTCGGGAATTACCTCTGCTCCCTTTGTTCCTGCAATGGCGTGGTCGCCCCAGAACTTAAGCTCGTGGTCGATACCCTTAATATGGGCGTCATTACAGAAGATTACGGGAACTCCCTTTTCACGGCATCCGTTAAGAAGCTCCTTTGTCTTGGGAACGATAGCAAGGCCTCTGTCACATTTAAGAGCGCCCGTTACGAAATCGTTCAACATATCTACTACTAAAACTGCGTATTTTCTTTCCATTTTTCTTTCTCCTTTTTATGTATATCTATGTGTATATACAAATATATTAACACAAGATATTTTTATTGTCAATACAATTTTCTTGCAATTTTTATTTTCGTGTGATATACTAAAAATGTGTGAAAAGGCGATTGCTTTTTCGTAATTTTTGACTATAGATGGGTAAGGGATGTACAATGAACGGTGAAGAAAGAAGAAATTCCATATTGGAGGAGCTTGGCAAAGCGTCATCTCCCATAAATGCAACCAAGCTTGCAAACAAATATTCGGTTACAAGACAGATAATAGTTGCGGATATTGCCCTTTTACGCGCATACGGTCATCCCATTTCCGCAAAAAACAGGGGATACTTACTTGAGGGCAAGGCGGACGGTCTTAGAAAAATTATAGCCGTTAAGCACGGCAAGAACGACGTAACGGACGAGTTTTACGCGGTAATAGATAACGGCGGAAAAATTATTGACGTAATAGTTGAGCATCCCGTATACGGTAAGATCTCTGCGGAGCTTAATATCTCCTCAAGGTACGAGGCGGACGAGTTTGTAAAAAAGATGTCCCTCTCGGATGTCAATCCCCTTTCTCTCCTTACGGAGGGCTTGCACCTTCATACCATCGACGCAAAGGATGAGGAAACCTACGAAAGAATTATAAACAAGCTGAGCGAGCTTGGAATTTTAATTGAAACAACGTAAAAAGCAGAACGACAAACTTAAATTTGACGGAGTGAGAAGAAATATGAACAATATTAAGAAGGTTACGGATATGGGAATATGTACCGGATGCGGAAGCTGTGTTGGATGCGAGCATATTAAATTCAAGAATAACGAGTTAGGATTTCCTGCCCCTATAGTTGATGAAAATTGTAAGAATTGTGGTGAATGCTTAAAAAAATGTATTTATTGGGATGCGGAAAATAATTAGTCATTTTATTGCAAAAAGTTCAGCTAATTAAGAAAATAAATCCCAATTTATCAAACAAAAAACACCCCGACAGATCTGAATCTGTCGGGTTTTTATTATCTATATCTATTCTTCTGTGTATAATTCATCGTAATACCATTGAATTGGATTTTCGTAGATGTATTTTGTATGCTCCTCGTAGTCCTCGCGGTTGCGAATAACGTGGTCATAAAATCGGCTTTGCCATATATTCTTTCCGTATTCCTTGTTACAAAATCTTTTTAACGTTGATACAAAGGATGATACAAATGAATTTGATTTTCCTGCCTTTGTAGGGACAGGCGTCCCCGACTGTCCGTTAGCATTAACATTCAATATCATATGAAAATGGTTAGGCATTATTACGTACCTGTCAACGGTTATAGATTCGTAATGAGAACTCATTTGGTTTATATATTTGTCTAAAACCTTACCGTATTCGGTTAATTGAATTTGCGGACAGTCGGGACGTAGCGAAGCGGCGCGAGGGTCTTGAATGACACCACGGTGCGGTGTCAGATCCCGAGCGTGACCGAACTGCAGTAGACCTGTCCCTACGATTTTTGATAATATCTGCTGCCTGTTTTGAGTACAAACCGTTATAAAATACGCGCCTGTAGAGCTGTAATCATAATATTTAAGCCGCAATTTTTTTCGCTTTGGCAATTCATTTTCTTTGTCCATTTTATCACCCGTAACATTATAACCCAAAATCGGCAGAGAAAACAATATCTCTGCCGAAATTTATAAGCATCTATAAAGAAGTAGCCGTTTACTACTGTTTTTTACTCAAGATACAAATTGATAGCCTGAGGGATGACCTTGATATCCACGGTGGATTCCTCGAAGATCTCGCCGTCGGCGCAAATGGTCTTGCAGCCCTCGATCTTTACGCCAACGCATTTTCTGTAGAATACGAAATCCTTGAACTTATCCTTGATAACATCCTTTTCAAGGTCAACGTGCTCACCCTTTTTGTAATCGCCAACAAGGCTTACAAAGGTTTTTGTGCTTACGTATTTAACTATATAAAGGTCAAGGAGTCCGTCGTTTACAAGGGCGGTGGGGGCAACCTTGAAGCCGCCGCCGTACCAGCTTGCATTAGCCGCGGCAATTAAAAGCACCTTATCCTCTATAACCTCGGAGGTGCCGTCCGCATAGGTAACCGTAATGGTAGCGTCAATGGCTTTTTTATGTAAAAGCTCACCAACCACGCCCAAAATATACGCCATTTTGCCCGATACCAAGGGAACCTTTTTAATTCCTATGGCACGGCTTACAACGTCACAGTCAAAGCCGATATTTATTACGTTGATACCGTATCTGTCATTGAATTTCAATACGTCGACCTGTACCTCACCCTTTTCACCCTCGAAGGAGCGAACGAAATCGTTACCGCTGCCGAGGGGAACGATCTTAAGCTGAGCTCTGTCATTATAGCCGCTTCTCATAAGGGCGTTGACTGCTCTGTTTACGGTACCGTCACCGCCGTACACGGTAAAGCGGGTATCGGGAGTTTCCCTACAAGTCTTTATAATAAATTCGGTTGCATCATCGGGGGACTTGGACATATAGGAATAATTACCCGAGTCAAGAGTTTTTTGTACCTTTTTGGCAAGACCCTTACCTGCCAAGGGATTTAAGATGTGCATTATTTTTTTGATTTTTGTTTTAGTTTTCATTATAGAAACCCCTTATTTTTTAGAGTTGGCAAGCCAATGGATAAGGTCACTTTCTTCAAAAGCACGGTCCCAGCAGTTGTGGGAAAGATCGTCATACGCGATAAAATCAACGTTACCGCCCTGAGCCTTGATCGCGTTTACCATAAGCTCAGAATATGCAAAGGGAACAACGTCATCCCTTCTGCCGTGGTAAACTCTTATGGGAAGCTTGGTAAGGGACCAGGTCCTCCAGCTCATACCTCCTGAACAAAGAGGGGCAATAGCGGAAAACATATTAGGTACCTGCATTGCAATTTCCCAAGTGCCAAAGCCACCCATACTGATACCGCAGAGGGAGATCCTGTCCTTGTCTACGTTATATTCGTCGGCAACGCTGTTAATAAGATCGATAACGTCCCACTTGAAATCATACCAGGTATAATTATAGGAGGGGCATTGAGGGGAAAGGGTAATAACTCTTTCTCCGTTGTAATCCTGATCATTACAGAAGAGCTTGGGTACGCAGTATATCTTAAGCTTATTTATATCGTCCCCTCTTTCTCCTGCGCCGTGAAGGAACACGATAAGGGGAAGCTTTTCTTCCTTTGTATAGCCTGTGGGAGTGGTTACTATATAATTAAGCTTGCTTGAAAGCTTATTGTCAATATTTTTTACAAGATCGTATACCATAATTATCCTCCGTATGCATCTTTACGTAATATATATACACAATAATTTTATCATATAAAACCCGCTTTGTCAATAAAAAAGAAGCTGAATGAAGGCTTTTTAACACTTCATTCAGCTTTTGGTTAATTTTTCTTCTTTAAGTTAATGATTTTTAAGATAGCGGGGCTTAAAACAATATTTACGATAAGCTCAAATACGAAATTAAGTCCAACGAAGGCTACGATAAGGTATCCGAAAACTCCCATTCCCTCGCCTGCTGCTCCGCCTCGAACGGTGTCCATAAAGAATATAAGGCAGCCTAAAAGGAATATACCCGTGTTTACTATTGGGCATACAACTGCGCTTACAAGGACTGCAACGTAGCGGTTGTATTTTTCAAGAAGCTTGTAAACAACGCCTGCGGCAAGACCTGCGGCGATTCCCTTTACCAAAACCGTGATTACAGTTCCCGGTATGCTGAGTCCGAACCAGAATGCCGCATCGGCTGTTAAAAAGAATACTACGCCCGATACCGCGCCGAGCCACGCGCCTGCCTTAGCTCCGCAAAGGGCTGAGCCAAGAACTACGGGAATGAGTGTGAGTGAAATGGATGCAAGGCCGCCTATTTTGATAAATCCGCCAAAATAGGAAAGCACCGCCGTCAGCGCCGTAAACAGCGCCATAAGTACGATCCTCTGCGTTTGATTCATACTTTTTTCTGTCTGCATAATAATCCTCCTTGCTGTCGTCCTAAAAAGGTACAACGCATAAAATATTTATATCTCCGCTGCAGTAACGCGGTAATATACTATTAAAGATTTACTTTGTTTTTACGGTACAGAATATTGAGCCCCTTTAGTACAAGATGCTCGTCAAGTGTTATACCGTGCTTGCATTTGGGAATTATCAAGGATGCCATAGCTCCTGTTGCAAGGACCTTAAGCTCCTCTCCGATCTCCTCGCAAATGCGGTCTATCATACCGTCTATCATACTTGCGTTTCCGTATATCGCTCCCGAGCGCATACAGTCCACGGTGTTTTTACCGATTACGGACCTTGGGACTTCAAGGCTGATCTTAGGAAGCTGAGCAGTCTTTTCCGTAAGGGCGTCAAGTCCCATAAGAACTCCCGGCACAATAACCGTTCCCGCAAAGGCGCCTTTACTATTAACGTAGGTAATCTTCGTTACGGTGTCCATATCAACGATAAGACAGGGGCTGCCGTAAATATAATGCGCCGCTACAGATGCGGTAATAAGATCCGCTCCCACGGATGAGGGAATATCACATTGAATTACGATACCGCTTTTTACACCGGGGCCTACAAAAATAGGTTCTTTATTTAAAAGTATACGCAAGGATTCCTTGATTACGGTGTTTAAGGGAGGGACAACGGAGGCAACGATAGCGCCATCGATCTTATTTTTGTCCACTCCGTAAAGGTTTAAAACGTCAGAAATTCCAACCGCGTATTCATCCGCCGTTTTAACGCAGGACGTGGATATACGGGACACGAAGGAAAGTGAGTCCGCATCAAACCCGCCAATGGTTATTACGCTGTTTCCTATATCTACTGTAAGTATCATATTATCCACCTCCTTATATTTTTATTTTAACATATTGCTTTTAAAATTTCAATATCATAAAACAATAAAAGAACGACAGATATCTGCCGTTCTTTTATGAAATATGTAATTATTTGATTATTTCGCCGTAGCAAACACCAAAAGCGCAAGCAGCATTGGACTCGTCTGTGTCGATATGCATAGCAGCGCTGAAGTTAGGATGTACTCTAACTACTACGTCATCAAAAATTGTTGTTCTTTCAGATGTGATCTTAACCTTAACAACCTCTTTGTCCACAACGTTAGCTGCAGCAGCCTCGTCGGGGGTGAAGTGGATGTGTCTCTTTGCAATGATAACGCCCTCTGCAAGGTCAACCTCACCGCAGGGACCAACCAACTTACAAGCGCCGGAAGCGGCAACGTCACCACTCTCTCTTACGGGAGCTGTGATACCGAGTGTACGAGCGTCTGTAAAGGAAATTTCAACCTGGGAAGCCTTTCTTGCAGGGCCGAGAACGATAACTCTGTCGATCTTGTTCTTAGGACCAACAACGCAAACTCTCTCTTCGCAAGCGAACTGACCGGGCTGGCTAAGATCCTTCTTGAACGTAAGCTTGTGACCTGCGCCAAACAATGTTTCAATATGCTCCTCGGTAAGGTGAACGTGACGAGCACTTGTTTCTACAATAACTTTGTTACTCATAATGAATCCTCCAAAATATCCTAAAATTTTCAACATATATATAATACCACATTTTTTTCCATATGTAAATAAGAAACGCAAATTTTTATAAATAAGTTGACAAGTTCATTTTTAAGTTGTATAATTACCACGAGGTGAATTTAATGAAAAGAATCGTTACCATACAGGATATTTCCTGCTTTGGAAAATGCTCCATTACCGTGGCTTTACCCCTTATTTCCGCTATGGGAATTGAATGCGCTATAATACCTACCTCCGTTTTATCCACACATACGGGGGGATTTACAGGCTTTACCTTCCGTGACCTTAGTGAGGATATACCCTCCATTTCAAATCATTGGAAAAAATGCGGACTTCATTTTGATTGTATATATACAGGTTATCTCGGCTCTCACTCACAAATCGACCACGTCCTCGACTTTATTAAGGATTTTAAGAGTGAGGACACTCTTTTGTTCGTTGACCCCGCTATGGGAGATTGGGGCAGGCTTTACACAGGATTTGATGAAAGCTTCCCTGCCCATATGGCAAAGCTTTGCGCGGTGGCGGATATTGTAGTTCCCAATATTACTGAGGCTACCTTTATTTTGGGCGAGGAATATAAGACCTCATACGACGAGGAATACGTATACTCCCTCCTTAAAAAGCTTTGTAAAAACGGAGCAAAAAAGGCGGTAATTTCGGGTGTAAAATACGATTTATCCACACAGGGTGCGGTTTTATACGATAGCGAGGCGGATGAATTCTACTCCTACTTTAATACGCATCTTCCCGTTGAATACCACGGCACGGGGGATACCTTTGCTTCTGTTTTTGCAGGTGCGCTCACCCACGGAAAAAGCTGTAAGGACGCTCTTAAGCTGGCGGTTGATTTTACCGTTGAGTGCATAAAGCAGACAATGGCGGAGCCCGACGATCACTCCTACGGCACAAAATTCGAGGAATGTATACCCGAGCTTATAAATTGGTTAAAATAAAACAGATCCAAAATATTTGATTTGTCATAAACGCTTGACAATTCAAATAAATTATGGTAGAATACCTATGCCTAACGAAAGTCAGGCATATATTGGGATATAGCCAAGCGGTAAGGCACCAGACTTTGACTCTGGCATTTCGATGGTCCGAATCCATCTATCCCAGCCAACAGAAGCCACTCCACAAGGGGTGGCTTTTCTGTTGGCTGGGATAGTGTCTTCGGACCACTTCGCAACCCTGTTGCGAATATGGTTCGTTCTTTTTCGAGAAAGCCGTTGTCTGCTTGCAAGGATAAGGCTCGAGAAAAAGCCTCGCGTAGCGAGAATCCATCAATTTATATATATTCCACCGAATCGCAAATCTGTAAGTAAAATCGCACCGCCAAACCGTAGGGGCGTGCATTGCACGTCCTCGAAAAATATCATTACAAAAACGGGCGACCAATGGTCGCCCCTACACATTCAAAGTTTATTTACAAAGCCATAGATGCAAAGGCACTTTGGACAGATTTGAACTATCGAAACGGTTGAAATGTTTACAAATTTGTGGTATAATGAAAGCAAGAAAGGCGGTGACATTATGAAAAAAGAAATATTAAATGGGACTCGTATCCCTTATGAACTC
>JAFUOY010000002.1 GCA_017481595.1 Clostridia bacterium
TCATAAATTTTTTCTTTCTTATCTCAAATCTGGACTTGGGGCTGGGGGTAGTATACCCTTTTTCAGCGCCAAGTCCGGGTGAGGGATAACTCTCGCGTTGCGGTCGACTTATCATGACCAGTTGACGCCGTTGGCTTCCGCGTTGCGCTGGTCATTCAGGCTTCAGAGGTGGCAATGCCTGCTCCGTTCAGCTTAAAAGTTGAGCGCCAAGCGCAAAAATCACCTCCTGAAAGCCAAAAATCACCTCCAAAACCTTAAAGAAAACCAAAAATCGGTCGTACAAAAATCAAGTAGGTCGGAAAACGGCAGTCTCGAAAATCGACCTCAACGGTGGACGGGGCTTCCTCAGTAACGGTGGATGAGCTTTCCGCAAGTCCCTGACGGGTCCTCGACTGATATTCACAAGGTCGCTGAAGCGATAGCTCGTATATAAGGACTCTCTTAAGAAAGAAAAAGAAAAGAGAGTAAGAGAGAAAATAAAAGGGATAACTATGCCTAAAAATAATATACTTATACATTATAGTTAATATAAGAGATATAGGATAGAGGGTATGGGGATATAAGGGTATACGGATTAGGTCGTTATATGTGCTTGATCTATTTATTGTAGAGTATTTATACATAAGCTGTCTTGAAAAATCTTATCATTTATGATAAACTTTAATAAAACAAAAATAGGAGGCAGCTATGATAAAACCGAAAAGACTAAAAAGGGGCGATAAAATTGCTGTTGTAAGTCTGTCCTGGGGCGGACTTGGCGACGAAACTCTTATACATAAATATCATATTGCAAAGGAACGCCTTGAACGTGATTTCGGACTTAGAGTAACAACTATGCCGAATGCATTAAAGGGCACCGTCTTTGTTGATGAGCATCCCGAACTGCGTGCAAAAGACCTTATGGATGCATTCAAGGATAAAACCATATCAGCAATATTCTGTGCAATCGGCGGTGATGATACCATAAGACTGCTGCCGCACATTGATTATGATGTTATACGGGACAACCCCAAGATTTTTATGGGTTACTCTGACACTACCGTAAATCATTTTATGATGTACAAGGCTGGATTGGGGTCTTTTTACGGACCGAGTATTATGTGCGAATTCGGCGAATATGTGAAGATGTTTGATTACACAGCAGAGGCTGTAAAAGCTGTGCTTTTTGAAGATACGACAGGATATGAAATCAAGCCTTCTCCTGAATGGTCAGATGATTTTATACCGTGGTGTGAAGAAAATAAGAATATCCAAAAGTTAATGAAACCTGACCTCCATGGCTATGAAATTTTACAAGGTAAAGGCAAGGCTGTCGGACATCTTTTGGGTGGTTGCATTGATGTATTTACTATGGTTATCGGCACAGAGATTTTCCCGACTGTTGAACAATGGAAAGACGCAATACTGTTCATTGAAACAAGTGAAGACCGTCCCTCACCTGACTTTGTGAAATGGACTTTGCGTAATCTTGCCGCACAAGGAATTCTGAAGATACTAAACGGAATTATTGTTGGCAAGCCACAAGGCGAACAATATTATGAAGAATATAA
>JAFUOY010000021.1 GCA_017481595.1 Clostridia bacterium
GATGTCCGAGTACATAACTGAAGATATGGGATCATCGTTATTGAGCGATTGCTTGGAAATTAAAAGAGTGTTGATTGCCTCTATCAACACAGCTAAAGAAAATAAGTAAAACGAGAAAAGCGGAGATTTCGAGAGATTTCTCCGCTTTTTTCGACTCTAACGTTTTTCGAAATTATGTAGATGCATTTCCGCGCCGAGCACCGCTCGGCGCATCTTTTCGGGTCTGTAGACAGATTCGAACCGGCGAAATGCATTTTTTGATATAGATTCCCATCAGGAGCAAATCCGTGTACAGATTCGAACCACCACACAGTTTATAAAGCCTCTAAAAACGCTGATGTTCAAGGATTGTTTACAAAAATGTAGATGCAGCAGCGTTTTGGATGGATTCGAACTAACGAATCGATTTAAGATGAAACTTCTTCTTTTTGGGGCGTATAAGTAATCTCCTCTGCCGCCAGCATAGCATCGGTGCCGTTCCAAGCAGTCACCTCATAGTATGCGTCATATTTTTTGGTATGCGCATCATTCCAAGCGTCGGTATAAGCCCAACGATTGCCCTTGTATAGTGGGAACCAACCGTTGCCTCCTTGAATCTCATAGTCAGACAATAAGTATTGTCGGGGGGTTATAAAGTCACGTCCCGTTGTATCAATATTCTGACGAACCATGCCGATTCCTTCGCAAAGATAGGTCGTACAACGGTAGTAGAACGGCGGCTGAGATCTGCGAGCGGGATAGTTCACGAGAACCTCATATACGCGGCAATTATCAAACACACCCACAGGGGTTTCAACCGTAGCGTGTTCATCAATAAAGGTGTAGGTCACAAAGCCACTGACAGAAGTTTTGGATTCACCTAGGGCAAGGTCGGCATACATCATACAGTGATCGCATCGGCTGAAATCGTCCAATCGGGTATCTGTAAAAATGATACCGGGACTCTCGCAATAGTAAAGCGAACCGTTGATGTATTTGAGATGCTCTCCTCTGAAGGTAGGCACGCTACCCGGTTTGGCAAGCATCTTACTCCAAGACGAAATCGCAGACACGGAATTCGCATAATAAACGCTGGCAGGCTCCAGCAATTCCTTTGCCTGCTTGACCGTTTCCAAAGCCTCCTCATATCTGCCTTCCCAGAAATACTCAAAAGCCATCATCAAATAGACGTAACCAATGCTTAACGGGAAGTCGTGCTCCATCAAAAACGGAATCTGAACTTCACGCATAAAGTCGATCTTTTCCTGTCCGTCCAGATGGTGATTTTCCCAACTGGTGAAATTACACATCATCATATCGTTGTGACCGGCGAGGATGGCTTCCTTCCATCGAGGCATATCGGGCTTTTGATACGGCGATCCATCGTAGATGACGGAGGCCAACAGATAGTTTTTGTTCTGCTCGTCACACAATCCCTCCACGGCATCCAGTGCCGCCTGATACGCCTCCTGCAAGCCTTGGCGATCGTTTTTCAATTTGCACAGCTCCAGTTCTTGTATCCGCTCCATGACGAGAGCTACCAAAGTAGGATTCTCCACGGCTTGATTCTTCTTATCCATAATTCCAAATCCTTTCCGTAATTGTTTTCTTCCCTCACTCAAACGCCATTTGACGGTTCCCTCCGGAATGCCGAGACGGGCGGCTATATCCTTCACAGGTAAGCCATCAAAATAGTGTAGCTTGATCGTTTCCTTGATCGTATCACTCAAAGATTCCATTTCCACGTGAAGCCTGTCGTAAATATCATCATTAGCTACATACCACGTATCGTTTTGATCAACATCCTCAAATTCCCAATTTTTAAAATCAGTTAAACTGACCGTTGATATAAGGTGATCGCGCATAACCATCTTTTTAGCATAATTCTTGGCAATCGCACAAACATATGCTCCGAACTTGTTTTGTGACGTCAATGCTTTCAACTGTATCCAAGCTGCTACAAAAGCTTCTTGCGCGGCATCCTCTGCCTTGTAATGATCGTGAGTAATTTTGTATGCAGTTCCAAGCACAGCTTTCTCATGCCTGATAACCAGCTCTTCAAATGCAAGACCGTCTCCGCACAGAGTCAATTCTACCAAGCGTTTGTCACATTCATTCTTATACATAGACACGTAATCACCTCCTTGCTAATCGATTGTCAAATGGGCACGTACTCAACCTTATCATGAATCAGTCGAGTATGTGTTTTAAGTGAGTTCACCTATATGTTATCAAAAAATGGGGAAAGGTTGGGTTGAAAGAAATTTTTTTGCATTTTTCAAATACATATCACAAACAATTATAACACAAAACTATGAATAATTCAATTCGTTACATAGGCCTCGTTGCAAGCATGGCGTTAAAAGCCCGGCAGACCGCGGATACTTTTAACTCCCATCATCGCCAAGGGGTTAGTCTGCCCTCTGCAAAATCGGTGTGCATCTAAATTAGCCACACGGCACAAAACAAGCGGACGACCGATGGTCGCCCCTACTGTAGAAACGGACAAATATTACAAAAAGACACCTACGGGTGTCTTTTTTGCGTAGTTATAATAGTGTCCTCGAGTTGCGAGAATCCATCAATTTATATATATTCCACCGAATCGCAAATCTGTAAGCGAATTTGTACCGTTATAAAAAACACAGCCAAGATTGTCTCTCGGCTGTGTCGGTTTTAAAAATTACTGGATAGCGGCAACTTTCTCAAACAGAGTCTTATATCTCGAATATTTTTCAAGCGATTTGATAGCGTCCCCACTGACAAATCGTTGCAGCTTTCCTTTCAGGTCGTGGTATTCTGCATTACCGTCATGCCCATATCCAAATGAATAATCACGCAGAAGCGGGACATTGAGATATCTCTTTTTATTATAGTTTTCTGCCTGAGCGAGAATAAAATCAACTCCTTCTTCAAGTAGATCAATTGCCTCTTCCTCACGTCCCAATTTCACAAGACATTCCGCAGGGGAACGGTACATGGGATAATAATTATGAATAAACGGTGGTCTGTATGCTTCATCCCTGTACATCGCTTCTACTATGTTGCGAAAAGCAGAATAGCAGTATAAAGCATCTTCTATCCTTCCTTCCCGCATATACAGATTTCCCAACATCGATATTTCATATCCAAGCTTTGACGATAGCGTTTCGATATTACCGTACCGCTGCATTCTTTCTCCGTCTGTATTTCCCTCGCTATGTTTTAATTCCGCCAAAAGCAAACAGCGAATATTGTTGACATTATTCGGGAATGTTTCTGCCAATGTGTACGCGGCATCCCAATTTTTGCGAAGAACGTAGATATCAATCAACCGACTTTTGGCTGATAGCATATAATCGGTTGAAGAACTGTATTTTATAACAAGCTCTGACCAACGAATGATTTCATTAGCGAGATCATCAATTCCTTTCTGGTCAACGAGGGGTTTTAACGCTGATTGATAATTTTGTAATATCATCGTGCCAAACGCAGATGCTTCGGAAAGAAGGGTTGCATTGTTGGGATAGGCTCGCAACGCATCTCTATATTTATCAAGTATAATAAGCGCAGTCTTACCTTCTTCGCCGTCTTTACAACCATCGTATATCTCATAAATTTCTTTTAGGCGCAAGTGTACTTCTTTCTCGTGTTCTGTACCGTAAACGCCGAACAAAACATCGGTTGGAACACCAAACAAATTTGCAAGCGGCACGACTTGAGAAATATCGGGCATACTCATACCATTTTCCCACTTTGAAATGGCTTGTGCCGAAATATTCAGCTGTTCCGCAAGCTCCTCTTGCGTGATATTTCGTTCTTTACGCAGGCGCTTAATAATCTGACCCATATTTTCTTTCATAGGAATCCTCCAAAACGTTATTTCGGTACCGTTGTACATATTATAACATTTTTTTATTAGCTCGTGAAGATACTTAAAAGAAAGTTCATGTTAACTGACAGTTGAGTTTGAGAGGATTTGCCACTAATCGTACATAGATTCGTTAATATGGATAGCATCAAAATTCTCGAAAAAAAGCGGACGACCAATGGTCGCCCCTACACATTCAAAGTTTATTTACAAAGCCATAGATACAACGGCTTTTTGGACAGATTTGAACTACCACACTTGAAATGTTTACAAAATTGTGGTATAATAGAGAAAAGAAAGGCGGTGCATTTATGGGCTGTTGGGGAATGGGAATCACGCAAAGCGATGAATACTGCGAAATATACGAGCGCTTCTTGGAGGAATATGACGAAGGAAAACCTTTGCTTGATATCAAACAAGATATTCTTGACGAATATTTAGAAGAGTTTGATGAAAACGACGGCGTATTACATGACGTGTATTTTGCCATTGGCAAAGCGGAGTGGATGTGCGGCGGTATTTCGGATGAAATACTTGAAAAGATCGCAGAAATCATAAATAGTGGTTCAAATATTGAATTTTTACGAGAACTTGAAGCAACAGAAAGTGATCTGAAGCTAAGAAAAAAGAATCTTGATAAATTTTTGAGTGCGCTCATAATTCCGCGCGGGAAAACAAAAAAAGCGCAAAATACCGACCGAAAAATACATTAAAGTTGAGAAACCTAAACTTCCTTCATTCAAGTGTGGAGATGTCTTCGCATACGAAATTGACGGCAAATACCGATTGATATGCTTCATATCCAGACAAAAATTTTATGCTACGTATGCTTCCTATTCCTGGATATGGACAAAACTTTATGAAACACTACCCTCAATTACTGATTTGCCAGACGAACCCGTGATGCCGCTTGGATATTTCACAATTGAAAACTTCCCATCGACGGACAATCTAAAATATTGCGGCAATATTCCCGATTTTGTAAAATTAGATAATGCCATCTTATTTATGAAATGGAAACCGGCATCCTATGCAATTGCTAAAGAAGAACATTTGTCGGAGGATATACCAGAAGAATTTGGAGAAACGTTTAACAATTGTTTGAATAAACTTCGTGAACTAAGACCTTGGAAAAATATATAAGATAATGTAATTACATAGATTCGTTTGCAAGCATGGCGTTGTCTGCTTGCAAGGATAAGGCTCGAGAAAAAGCCTCGCATAGCGAGAATACGTCGCTATACTTGAAATTTTTACCTTTTTGTGATATAATGTTATAACCGACATTTTACTAAAGGAGATTTCCTTATGTTTACATCAGGGCATTTTATTTGGTTAGGCGTTATTGCGGTATTGATCACTGCGTTTATGATAGTTATAAAAAAATGCAACGTATCGCAAAATTTTGTACAAAAGACGGTATTTTATCTTTTGATAGTACTGAAGCTATTGCACGTCAGCCTTTCAATGAAGGAAACGGGGGACGGTGGATACGTGCTTAATCAGACCCAGCTTTCCTTCCATCTTTGCTCCATTATGATCTATACCGTATTTCTTATTAACATAGTAAAAAACGAAAAGTTTATAAAGACCATGAAAAGCTTTATGGTGCCTGCTATGCTTATTGGCGCGGCAATGGCGTTACTTATCCCCACGGAGGGAGTTGACCCATCAAGAGCGAGAGTTTGGCAGTATATGCTTATCCACGGTGTGCTGGTATTCTACGGTCTGTACCTTATGGTAATAGAAAAGGTTGACCTTTCATTTAAGGCGTATTTATCAAATCTTAAGATACTTACCTTGATTACGGTGCTTGCCTTTATAATGAACAGTATTCTTGAACAGTACAAAACCAATTTTCTGTTCCTCCGCAAGCCTCCTATGGACAATCTTCCCATTCTTAACCTCAATAACGGCTGGTACGTGTATTTTATTACCCTTACCTTTATCGCCTGCACACTTATTTTCCTTGTGCATTTGCCCTTTATTATCAAGCGCGCAAAGGGAAATAAGCTTAAAAACTAAACACATAAACGGAGATTTCTTATGATTTCTCCGTTTTTATAATGACAATAATGGCTGGACTATGCAAAGTCAACCTACGGGTGTTTTTTAGTTTTTGGGAGTATTTAAATCAAGTCAAATAGTGATACTTGACAAGTCAAATATATCAATGATATAATAAAAATAAAGAAAAATTCCAAAAATAAGGAGGCCCGAGATGTTAACAAAAAATGATCTTTTATCACGCTTGTCCGTTTTGGAAAAAGAGGTACAGGAAAACGGCGAGAAGCAGCGCAAGGTCAAAGCACCCTACAAAGGCAAAATTGCCGAGCTTGAAAAAAGCATAAAGGAAAAGGAGCAGGAGAAGAAAAAGCTAAGCGAAAAGAAGCCCTTTTTCAGCTTTACACGCGCGGGAAAGGAGCACGCAGAAAAGATTGCTGCCATTGACGAGGCAATAGAGGAGATACGCGACAAGATCGATCATATTTATGACGATAACGAGGAGTATATTGCCCTTACGTCAAGATTTTCCGTTTTGTATCCCGAGTACGTTGCCGTAAAGGAACAGATAAAGGAATTTGAGTTTAACGAAAAGCTTGGGCAGAATACCGTTATAATTTATGCAACTGGATTTAACCAGAGAGATTATATTACGGTAAGTATTGACGGCAAGGAAATGGGCTCACTTCCCTCCCCCGTTGGCATTTATCCCTTGAACGAGGGCGCACACACGGTTACTGTGGGAAGAAACTACGGTATGACAGAGTCCTTCCAATTCAGATTACAAGGAAACAACAAATTCCTTTACTATGAATTTGAATACTACGGTAACGGATATAAAAAACGCGCATCCAACACCTTTGATGAATTCGTTAAGGACAACGGAATATATATTGTAGAAACAATAAAAAAGCATATATTAGAGTTTTAAGGAGAATATTATGGAAGGCACAGAAAAGCTTATTAACAAGATCAGCGAGATTGAAGAACAGATCAAAAGGTTAGACGAGCAGCTTGACGGTTATTACGAGGCGCTTGAGCCCGAGGTTGAGCCACTTGCTAAACAATCCGAGGAGAAAAACAAGGAAATAGACGAGGTTAAAAAGAAGACTGCCCCCACGTTTTTATGGGTTATATTCGGCGCTTTGGTAGTTGGCGCTATCGTATTTAACGCCATTGACATCGGCATCCTTACAGGTATATGCTTCGTAGCGGGAATTGGCGTTTTGGCGTATGCCCTCTCTATCAATTCCAAGTTTACCAAGGAATACAACGAAATCGTAGGTGAAATAAACAAGGAGCTTGATGAGATCGAAGAAGAAATAAACGCGATCTACGCAACGGACCCCAGAATCGAAAAGACGGAAAAAGAGATCGAGGAGCTAAAGAAGGAGCTTGAGGCAAATCAAAAGGAGCTTAAGAGATTAAACGACATTGAGGCTGACAAAAAAGCCCTTGAAAAGCTTGGTGTAAACAATCTTATCGTACGCTGCACCTACGCGGCTGTCAGATGCAAGTGCTTCCCCGTTATTGACGGAGTTGAACGCGATTATATGAGCGGTATGTACGGTCTTTATTATCTTGATCCCGGTGACCACACTTATTACTTAAACGTTCTCGTAACTGACGAAATAATAGATACGGAAGATATACACTTTACCCTTAATGGCAACAACAAGTACATAGATATCGAGCACGATATGCGTACTTACAAATACGAGATCAAGACCTACGACAGCTTTGACGATTTTACCGCTAATTCCTCTCCCGAAAGCAAAAAGAGAGTAAGAGACGAGATCCTTAAATTGGCAGAATAAATAATAAAAAAGCAGAGAGACTTCTCTGCTTTTTTGTTTATTCAAAATACCTTTTCCACCTTAAAATCGTCGGAGCCGAACATATACATATAGCCGTCGATATAGACGCCGCGCATATGGGCGGGATCTCCGTTAAGGGGTACGTTTACAAGCTCTACAAGATCGTATTTATCAAAATGGAGGAGGACGTATCTGCTTTCGCCCCCAACGATAACGCCAATGCCCACAAGCTGATTTTCGCGGTCTACGTAATAGGACTTATATTTTGTAGAATAGTGCGCCTGTTCAAGCTTGTAGGAGCATACGGAACGAACGCCGTCCTTGGTTTCCTCATACACCTCTACCTTAAAGCTGCTCCAGCTGTCCCCCTTACCGATGCCGAGGAGATATCCGTTGCCAAGGTTGATAAGAGAGGTTGAGAAGCCGTCAATAGTACCTGTGTCCTTGTACTTGATATTATCAAGGTCGGACAGGTCAAAGAAGAACACAGGGTCGGACATTTCGATGGACGTGCAGGCGTAAGCCATTTCCTTATCAAATCTTACGGACTGAATTTCCTCGTGGGGAGGCGCAAAATCAATAACGGAGGCTACTATCTCAAAGCTCGTAAGGTCTATACAATACAGGCTTGCGTTTGATCTGCCCGTTGCGGTTTGTAAAATATCCACAGAAACGCTACCGTTTTCATAGGTTTCCACACGGATGGTGGTTGCGTTGGTGGTTGTGAATACGCGAAGAATACCCTCGTACTCATCCATACTCCACTGATCCTTGATATAGCCTCTTACAGTAACGCTTCCCTTTTCTTCAAAGGTGTCGCCGCCGTAGGAAAGACAGGAGATGGTAGTCATGGAGTTTCTTGTAAAGGTGCCGTCCTCGTTTTCCTTTTTATCCGCAAAAACGTGGGTTAAGAACACGTGATTTTCGGAAACGTACACATCCTCCGAATAAGAGAGGTACGCCGCCGTGCCCTTTAGCTCAAGGGTGCTTTCATCAAGCTTCATAACAACTGTATAGCGGGTGCTGTTAAGATTATCGGGGGATACGATTCCCTCTGCGGGGATACTGTGCATACCCGATCCCTCGTCTATCTGAGGAACGTAGGTGGCTTCATTATCAAAATCAAGAGATTTTTCATTGATAACAAACTCTGTCAAAAGAAGAATACTTCCCTTTGTATTACGGGAGGACATATAAGCGCCCGTTACGTTGAATTCATTCTTTTTTACAATATTGGCAGGGTCGCTTACGTCAAGGGAGATCAGATTAACGTAGCGGTCTGATATTTTATCGTTTTTAACGTAGCACTGAGAAACCACCGTTACGGTCTTACAGTCGCTTGAAAGATAGAATTCCCACTGATCGAGAAAATAGCTCTTTGTTCCCTCGTAAAGAGTGTAGCTACCCACCTCTTTTGTGTTTTCCTTGTCAATGGAGTAGATACGAAGCACCTCGTTATCAAGGTAGTAAATATGGGTGTCGCTTCGTTTGATGCGGTCGGCTTCTATGATGCCCTCCACCTGATTGTCGGTTATTTCCTCATAGCCGCCCTCTCCGTCTATTCCATTGTCTAAGGGTCCCTCCATTGTGGGCCAATCTGCCGGCGCTTGTGTGGGAATATCATCAAATGCGCCTCCGAATCCGTTGATGGTCACACCCTTAAGCTCCGACCATAGCATTGCCGCGTTGTTTTTGTACTTTGGCTTTTCATAGGTGAGGTCGTTTAATTTTTGGATAAGTCCGTAATATTCGCTATCCGCATATCCCGATACGTCGGGGGGAGTGGTGTTAAACGGAATAAAGAGCCACATATTACAGAAAATAAACGCAAAGCAGGCGCAAGCCGCCACTATGGAAATAAACCTTCTTTTCCTTTTGGGCTTGATTATATTATCGGGATGCGCCTCGGCTATATATTTATCATCAGCAAGGCTAAGATCCCGATACCAATTCTTTTTCCTCATACAAATATCCCTTTCTTAGTAAGATGATCCTTGAATTTTCTTCTTGTTCTATGCAATATAACGCTGATATGACCTTCTGAAAGACCCATGCCGCGGGCAATGTCATTAACACTCATTGAATACCAATACCTGCGCATAAATATAACGCGGTCACGGCTATCAAGGCTTGCAAGAAAGCCGTTTATCGCCTGCTTTAAAACAAGCTCGTCTTCTATTGAGGCTTCTTTATTTGGAATACATTCCCAATATTCGTCAATGACGATATCCGTTTCTGCGCTGCGCTTTTGGGCGTTGTCGCGCCGATATCTGTCAATGGCTATATTTCGGGTAATGCGACCGAGAAAGCTGCTTAATTTAGTAGGCTTTTCGGGTGGCATTGCGTTCCACGCACCGTTATAGGTGTCGTTGACACACTCGTCCGCGTCCTCACGGGAGTGAAGAATATTGTATGCGATAGTATAGCAATATTTTCCGTACTTCTGCTCCGTCTCGCGGATGGCATTTTCGTTTCGTTCCCAATATAGCTTAACGATTTTTTCGTCCTCCATACAGTCACCTCCTTGCATAGCTTTTAAAGGCCTTTCACCCATATAGTCGCAAAACAAATGGATTATCTTACAGCTTTAAGGAATTTTTTTGTAATTTTCTCACTTAAGCTCCGTAACTTCATTATATCATATTTTCTCCCATATGTAAATTGCAATATCGTAAGCGCTTGCCAACAGATACCTGTCAACCTATGGTTGACAATGTATAGTAACTATCGCTTTACATTTTTAGCCGTAAGTGGTATAATGTAATCAAGCAAAGCAGTTGGAGGTAGTTATGGCAGAATTGAAAATAGGTGAAAAAATAAGATCAAAAAGAAGGGAAAGGGAGCTGACCCAAGAGGAGCTTGCAAGCATATTATTCGTATCAAGGGCGGCGGTAAGCAAGTGGGAAAACGGAGAGAGCTATCCCGATATAGCTCTGCTACCCAAAATTGCTCAGCTTTTTCATATCACAATGGATGAGCTTTTCGACTATACCCTTGAATACAAGCCCCTTAAGGTAGTAAACGAATATCATTTTGGAATATCCCTTAACAACGTGGATAAGAAAATTTTAGATCACGGTAAAATAAAAAGCAGCAGAGTCGCCAAAAATAATGGCGAGTGGGATTCCTTGGTTGAATTTACATCCGAAGAGGAAGATTTTCCCTACACTCTCCAAAAGCACCTTAAGGGCAGAGTTCTTATTGACGGATACAGTATGCGTATAGCCGACGGAAAGATAATAGACGACAAAAAACCGAACAAGCACTACGTATGTAAGGAAAAGGTATGGGAATATCACATTACTGACAGCGCCTACCTAAAAAGCATGCTGAAAGAGTTAAAGCAGCTTGGCTATATTGACGATGATGAGTAGATTAAGTGAGCACTAATGATACTCTCCTCATCCACCACTCCGTGGTCCCCCTTCTCCGCTGGAGAAGGCTAATTTCAACCAAAAGTATACTAAAAATTAAAAATTCAACCTATTGTATGTTTTATTCACCTACCTTCTATGCTATAATTTAGACGTCATCGGTGAACAAAATTACAAGGAGAAAAGTATGAAAGCATCTATTGGTCAAAATATTTCCAAATATCGAAAAAGCATTGGCTTAACCCAAGCGGAGTTAGCCGAAAAAATGAACGTATCCATCCAAGCAATTTCCAAATGGGAAAACGATATCTGCTGTCCCGATATAGAACGTATAGGACAGTTGGCATACGTTTTAAATACGTCTGCCGAAGCTATTATCAATGGGGAACGCATTACTACGCTAAAGCAAGATAGTGACCTGACAAGGCGCATATTATCAATTACTGTTAACCACACGGGGGAAGAGCCCGTCAGTGTAAATCTAAGGATCCCTTGCGAGCTTGCATTGAAATCTCACAACGACGGCTCCTTACGCGCCTTAATGGGTGGTGATTACGGTGATGAGATACCCGAATCTGTTTTTGAAATGATAAAAAACGGCGTTGTAGGCTCGGTAGTTGACGTAAAAACCGATGATACAACCGTTAAAATAGAGGTTGTTGACTATGATAATTAAAATTTATCACAAAAACGAGCTTTATGAGGAGATTACGAAAAGCAACGCCTGTCTTATAGGCGCAAGCTTTTCAAACGCTTCGCCAAAAAACTCTTTTTTAAATCTTGACGAGCTACAGTCGGACAAGGGCTATATTTTTCTGAAAAGACCTCTTCCAAGTGGGTTTAGCGCCGTATTTCTTATATACGAAATATCGGAGGAATTAAAGGAAAAGTATAAAGGCCTTACTACATTTTCCGTTTCCTTTGAGGATATTAAGGTGGAGGCAACGGTATAGAATCATCCAAGTTGAATTTATCATATAACACAAAGTGATAAAAATTTTCACTTTATGCGTTGTTGTATTCTCTGCTTTGGTGTGTTACAATATAGACGTCGACAAAGAACAGTTCCTTGCAGGGTACAAAAAGGAGAAAAATATGAAATTACAAATTGGTGAAAACATTCGTGTATATCGAAAGAAAAAGGACCTTACGCAGGAAGAATTTGCAGAAATGCTTGGCGTTACTTATCAATCGGTAAGCCGTTGGGAAAACGGTAACACCTATCCCGATATTGAGCTTTTACCCGTTATAGCCAATATTTTAAAGATCACCATGGACGAGCTTATGGGTATGTCAGACATTGAAAAGGAAAACCGCGCGACAGAAGCCTACGATAGTCTCCGCCGTGAATGTATAAAAAAGGATTACGATAGCGACAAAATAGTAGCGCTTTTAAAGGATATAAGATTAAATTTTTTAGACTCCGAGTCATCTTGGCGTCCTTGGTGTGAGGGTAATGACCGAGCCTTCCGTGACCCAAAAATTTTGCCCGAGGCACGCTTGCTGGCAGAAGCCTACCTCGAACGTCACCCCATGCAGCCGCATGTAATAGAAACAATGGCGGAAATCGAGGATGAAGAACATTTAGAACACTTTTTGGGTAAATATACGACACCCTTTGATTGCTCCGCGCGAGCGTTGTTGTTTAACAGGTATTTACGACGCGGCGATGCAGAAAAATTTGAGCCTGAGCGTAGATATCAATTGTATCATGCATTCAGCACGTTACTTTGCCCACGCTATTTGATAAAGTGGGGAGAAAGCACCGAACATAAACAAGCTGTGGATACATTTATGGAAAACATGCTTTCGTTAATTCGCTGTGACGCTGAGGATGACCGTCCCGATATATGGATAACGGATCGTATTGAACTCGGACTTAAATCCGCAATACGATCAATATCTTTGGGCAATCAAGATGCGGCTCTTTCGCAAATAGAAGCTGTAGTAAAGTTATTAGAGGATACAATGAAGATCACCGATGATGTTCTATTGCCAACGTCCTGCCGTTTCCTTAACGGAATGGAATGGCGAGCCAAAGAGATGTGGATGAATCGTGATAATAATCCCGACAGTACGGAAGAGCGAATGATCTATATGGACACTCGAATGAACGGTATGTGTACTTGTTATTGCATATTCCCCAGCAATTATTATGATATGCTTAAGGACAGTTCCTTTGATCCTGTACGCGGCGAGGCTGAATTTATCAAGCTTTGCGACCGTGTAAAATCCCTTATAGTTACCAAAGATGCGTAAAGCGTTAACGATAAGTATAATAAATATCCCCCCGTAAAGGGGGGTATTTCAGTTTCGGGCATAGCCCTAATATTACTGGCTACGCTGGGGTGCGCTTAAGATTGGACTGCCAGCCATGCAACTGTTACTTGCTATCCGTAAACGGGTTACTACACAAGCCTTCCTCCGGGAGGAAGGTGGCACGCGGAGCGTGACGGAAGGAGCCCGCGTGTACTAAAATTGATATCTCGCCATATCACAGTTGATTTCCCTTAGTCCCGCACTCTCCCTCAGTCACGGCAAGCCGTGCCAGCTCCCTCCCGGAGGGAGCCTTTCTCACAAATACATTCTACGCTTATCTTTTATCTGCTTTCTGCTCATCGGCAAAGCCTTTATGGAACCCCGCCACTATGGCGGGGTTTTCGTTGTATAAAAAATGCGAGGCAGCTAAACTGCCTCGCATTTCGTTTAAATTATTTTTTTATTGATCCAACAAGTCCGATAACACCGTCAATGGCGAGAAGCACACCGACAATAATTATCATAATATCAAGTCCGTTACCAAAGGCAAGCATAATGCCCACAACTGCGGAAATGATCGGGAACACAATGTCGAGAGCGTTTTTCTTCTTCGCCTTAAGCACGCTAACAAGAAGAACTATACTCTTAACCGTAATAAGGATACCTAAAACGAGCAAAACGATCTTTGTTGCAGCCCAACCGAGCACCAAAATCGCAATACCTATAATCAAGCTTACGGCTCCACCCGCCCAGTTAGTTTTAACAAGATCTATAATACCGCAGATTACAAAGAATACACCTGCAATAGTCATAGCCCATCCTAACGTCTCAGAACGGAAAATAACGAGTATCACACCGATGATTATGTAAAGTAAAGAAGAAATCAACTCTGAATTTGTTTTTTTAGCCATAATCTATACTCCTTTCATGTTTTTCTATATTATATCACTTTTTTACAATCGGTTCAATATTTTTATTAAAACCTATTAAATTTTATATTTTTAAGTTAACTTATTTTTAAAATATTATTTATTTTAGTTTGAGTTTAGCTTGAAATGATAAAATATTGACATATCTACAATTTTGGTGTATAATTAAAATAGACAAAAATTGGTTAAGGACGGTAACTCTATGGATAAACGTAAACGACACAGACGCGCCTGGAGGCTGGCATATACTCTTTTACACAGGCACCTTGAAAAAAAGTTTAACCTTACAAGTGACATATGTGATTACGACGGGCCGTGCCTTATCGTGTCCAATCACGTTACGAACTGGGACCCTGTGCTTGTGGGACTCAGCTTTCCAAAAAAGCCAACATATTTCGTAGCCAGCGAGCATCTTTTCAGAATGGGACTTAAGACCAAGCTGCTTAACAGATATTTTGAGCCCATACCGAGAAGCAAGGGATCAAGCGCGGTGGATACGGTGCTTAAGTGCTTACGTCATTTCAAGGCGGGAGATTCAGTATGCATATTTGCAGAGGGAGATTCCACCTGGAACGGATTGACCGACGAGATCGTTCCCTCAACGGCGAACCTTGCAAAATCGTCAAGAGTTGCCCTTATTACCTACCGCTTTGAGGGTGGACATTTATCAAATCCCCGTTGGGGTAAGGGCATAAGAACGGGCAAAATGCACGGGGGAGTGGTTAATATTTATCCTCCCGAGGTACTTAAGACTATGTCCGTTGACGAAATTCTGGGAGCTATTAACCGTGATATATATGAAAACGCGTGGGAAAGACAAAAGTCCGACCCTGTGGCGTTTAAGGGTAAGAACAGAGCCGTAAGAATGGAAAGCGCGCTGTTTCTTTGCCCGGAATGTAAGAGGATAGGCACTATTAAGGGTCATGGCAACGAGGTGATCTGCTCCTCCTGCGGACATAAGGTGACATATACGGAGTACGGCACCTACGAGCCAAAATCCCCCTTTGAAAATATTTACGAGTGGGATATGTGGCAGAAAGAATGTCTTAAAAAGGGCGATTACGTACACGGGGAGACACTTTTTGACGATCGTAACGTAAAGCTTACCGAGGTGCTTGGCGGTCATAAGACCAAAAAGATAACCAAGGACACCCTTACACAGTATAGCGACAAATTAAAAATAGGTGAAAACGAATTTTTACTTAAGGATATTTCCTCCATGTCTATTATACAGGCATCTATATTGGTATTTACCTGTGGAAGCAAATATTACGAGCTGCGCACGGACAAAAAGCAATTTATCAATATGAGAAAATATTTATTCCATTGGCAAAATTACAATGAAGAATTAAAAAATTCATCTGAAGGTGAGGTATAATATGGATTATTCAGCAGCTAACCCCGGGGTTTGGAATTTTATTATCCAGCTCGGTATGATCGCAGGAGCGGTGCTTATTTCAGAGCTTCTTACCTCTAAAGTAAAGCTATTCCGCGGATTGAGAATGCCCATTGGCGTTATGGCAGGCTTCATTATTCTTATTTTGAAGAGCGTGGGCGTAGTTAACGTTAACACAGACCTTATGGAAATACTCGTTTACCACAGTATTGCCCTCGGCTTTATCGCTATGTCCCTGCGTACGACAAAGGAGGGACAGGAGGAAAAGGGCAGTCTGACAGGACCTAAGTCGGGCGCGATTATAGTTTCCACCTATCTTGTACAGGGTATTGTCGGTCTTATTATTTCTCTCGGTCTTGCATACACCATCAAGCCCGATTTCTTCAAGGCGGCAGGTCTTCTCCTCCCCATGGGCTTCGGTCAGGGTCCCGGTCAGGCAAGTAACGTAGGTAACACATACGAGCAGCTTGGATTTGTAAACGGACAAAGCTTCGGTCTTGCCGTTGCAGCAGCAGGCTACATATGCGCGTGTGTGGTAGGCGTTATTATGATAAACGTCCTTGCCAAGAAGGGAAAGATAATTTCCAAGCGCGTATTCACCTCCGATGATCCTAAAATTTCCGTTGGTGATTTCCAGGACAACAACGAAATTCCCGTATCTGATTCCGTTGACAAGCTTTCCGTTCAGGTTGCGCTTATTCTCGGTGTTTACTTCCTTACTTATCTCACAATGTGGGGACTTACCTCAGGTATCTCCGCAATTTCCGAGGGACTTGCAAAAACTGTAAACTCCCTTATCTGGGGCTTTAACTTTATTATCGCCTCCGTAATTGCTCTCCTTATTAAATTATTGCTTAAGAAGGCAAATCAGAAAAAGATCTTCAGAAGACAGCAGCAGAACAACTATCTTCTCAGCAGAATTTCAGGCTTCTTCTTTGACATTATGATAGTTGCGGGTATTGCATCCATCGAGATCGAAAAGCTCAGCGGTCTTTGGCTTCCCTTTATTCTTCTTGCAGTTGCAGGCGGTGTTGCTACCTGGTTGTATCTTGCATTCATTTGCAAAAAGGTATACAAGAATTATTTCTACGAGGGACTTATCTCCATGTACGGTATGCTTACGGGAACTATCTCCTCGGGCGTGCTTCTCCTTCGTGAGCTTGACCCCGAGTT
The DNA here is from genome assembly GCA_017481595.1 of Clostridia bacterium. Lineage (GTDB taxonomy): Bacteria > Bacillota > Clostridia > Oscillospirales > CAG-272 > RGIG2000. Next base: position 16,782 of record JAFUOY010000021.1, read on the forward strand.
CAAAACTCCCGCATCCAACAACCTTGTGTTAGGCTCAAGCTACGGTATCGTATTCGGCGCGCCTATGCTCATTCTCGTAGGTCTTGCGGCGCAGTCAACCATTATGTGCTTTGCAACTCTTGGAATAATTATAGTGTACTTTGCATTGCTGCTTCTCTTTATTCTTAAGGCAAAGAGAAAAAACAAATCACATAAGGATGACGAATAAAATTAACTAAAAACAATAAAAACAGGGGGTGCTGTACACACAAATGCATCTACAAATATGCATTTATGAATGATATCCATCCTTAGATGGATGATATTCTCGTACCCCGGATGATATCACTTTCGTGATGAAATCCAACCCCGTTGGATGAAAAATGAATAAAAACAGGGGGTGCTGTACACACAAATGCATTTGAAAAAATGCATTCGTGAATGATATCCATCCTTAGATGGATGATATCCTCGTACCTCGGATGATATCACTTTCGTGATGAAATCCAACCCCGTTGGATGAAAAATGAATAAAAACAGGGGGTGCTGTATGATACAGCACCCCAGTTTGTTGTTTATTTAATTGGTTTTTAACGGAAATTTATGGCAAAGATACTCATAAGAGATAATCATAGTTATAAGTATTGCTCCTGCATAGAAGGGAAAAAGAGATATACTGATATGATTTGCAATCAGTCCGAAAAGGGGAGGCATAAGACAGGAGCCCGTATAGGCGCTTGCCATCTGCATACCGATTATGGCTTGAGATTTATCCGCGCCGAAGCGTATGGGGGTTGAATGAATGATGCAGGGGTAGATAGGCGCACTGCCCAAGCCTGCCACAACGAGACCGACGAGGGACACGGTGTTACTTATGGGAAGGATTATCATAAGCATACCTACCGTACAAATAACAAAGCCGATTCTTATCAAGGTAGTGTCCGAAAGCTTCATTGACGCAAAGCCGTTTATAGCTCTGCCAACGGTGATACCAAGGACGTAAAGGCTTGCCCAGGCGGCGGCAATTTCCGCATCTATACCACGGTCAAGGTGGAGGTAGGTGCTTGCCCAAAGGATGATAACCACCTCTAAGGCGCAATAGCAGAAGAAGGACAAAAGAAGGGGCTTTGCTCCGCCCATTGAAAGCACCTTGAAAAAGGAAACGGGCTTTCTGTCCTTGTTGTCGTTTTCCTCTTTTTTCTCAATTCTGTTTTTCCAAAGAGGAAGGCTGATAAGAACGATAAAGCAAATTATAAACTGAATTATGGATATGTAAAGGTAGCCCTTGCTCCAGCCTCTGCCCGAGGTCAGGGCGAAGCTCATAATAGCGGGGCCGATGGATGCGCCCACGCCCCACATACAATGGAGCCAGCTCATATGCTTACTGCTGTAATGGAGGGCAACGTAATTGTTAAGAGCCGCATCAACGCTTCCCGCCCCAAGACCGAAGGGAATGGCAAAGAGGCAAAGCATCCAGAATTCTGTGCTTAAGGAAAAGCCAAAGAGCGCAGCCGCCGTCATAAAAATACTGATAAAGGTGGTTTTACCCGAGCCAAGCTTTAAGGTGATACGGTCACTCATAAGGCTTGAAATAATAGTGCCGATGGAAATGATGGGTGAGATAATACCCGCAAAGGAAACGGGCACGTTCATCTCCTCAAACATAGAGGGCCACGCAGAGCCAAGAACCGTATCGGGTAAGCCAAGACCTATAAAGGCAAGGTACAGTACCGCAATAAGCAGAATAAACATAATTCCTCCATACCGTATATAATAAAATTCAAAGCAAAATGATACTATCATATTATAATGAAAAAGTCAAGTAACTTTTTGAAAATTAGTTTTATATATTTCTTATGTACATTTGTTCATATGTTTATTATTTATTAACATAAGGCAAAAATTACCTTTTTTTAGCATTTTGTGTGACGTTTCAAAGAAATTGTAGTGAAATTTATATAAACCCATTGACAAGTTTTCTTTTTTGTGATAATATGTGCTTGAAAAGGAGATGATAATATGGCAAAGAGCCTGTACTCTTTGATTTTGACAGATGAAATAGTAAGTGAAATAGACCGACTTGCATACAAGACGGGCACTAACAGATCAAATATGATAAATCAGATACTTGCGGAATACGTTTCCTATACCACCCCCGAGATGAGAATGGGAAAGATATTTTCTTCCCTTGAGCAAATGCTGCTTGGCGGGGATAATTTTCAAAGGCTGGTAAACAATTCCGTATCCGTAATGAATCTTCGCTCCTCTCTTGATTTTAAATACAACCCATCCGTTAAATATACGGTGGAGCTTAACAGAACCGAGGAAAACGAGATAGGCACTCTTAAAATATCCATGCGCACGAAGAACTCTGCCTTGATTACTTATATGATGGAATTTTATAAGCTGTTTGCGCGGATGGAGTCCTTATACGTTAAGGGAACGGAATACTATCTTGAAAACGACAGATTTGTCCGCAAGCTGAAGCTGAGAGCCAAGGGTCCCGTTACCGCAGACGAGCTTGGTACGGTTATTGCGGAATACATACGTGTATTTGATAATTGTATGAAATCGTATTTCTACAATATAAACGATATTCAAAGAGCGTACTACGAAATTGAGCATATTTATATCGCTTATTTAAGAGAGCACGAGGTACAGATATAGGAGGTATTATATGAACGCACAGAATTTTACAGAAAAAAGCATAGAGGCGCTTAATAGCGCGCAAAGAATAGCAAAGGAAAGAGGAAACCAAGCCCTTGAGAGCGAGCATCTTTTATACGCCCTTACGGAGCAGACGGAGGGGCTTATACCCGAGATGCTGAAAAGATGCGGAGTGGACCTCTCCAATTTAAAATCCGACCTTGAGGATGCAATTTCCCGTTTGCCCAGGGTATCGGGGGCGAGCGCAACCAATCTTTATATGTCGGGCGCTCTTGACTCTGCCCTTGGCGAAAGTGAAAGGGAAGCGGGGGCTATGGGAGATACCTTTATCTCCGTTGAGCATATTTTACTTGGTATGATATCCAAGCCGAGCCCCAATTTAAAGAAGATTTTTGAGAAAAACGGAATAAAAAGAGATAAAATCCTTGGTGTGCTTAAGGACATCCGCGGAAATCAGCGGGTGGACTCGGAAAATCCCGAGGCAAAGTATGACGCACTTAAAAAATACGGACAGGACCTTTGCGCTCTTGCAAGGAATCAGAAGCTTGACCCCGTTATCGGACGTGACGAGGAGATACGAAACGTTATCCGTATCCTTTCAAGAAAGACGAAGAACAATCCCTGCCTTATTGGTGAGCCCGGTGTCGGTAAGACCGCCATTGCAGAGGGCTTGGCGCTTCGCATCGTAAGAGGGGATGTGCCCGAAAGCCTTAAAAACCGCACTCTCTTCTCCCTTGATATGGGTTCGCTTGTGGCAGGAGCGAAGTACCGCGGCGAGTTTGAGGAAAGGCTTAAGGCGGTGCTTAACGAGGTAAAGTCAAGCGAGGGCAGAATAATACTCTTTATTGACGAGCTTCATTTGATAGTGGGCGCAGGCAAAACGGATGGAGCGATGGATGCGGGAAACATTCTTAAGCCTATGCTTGCAAGGGGTGAGCTTCATTGTATCGGCGCAACCACCCTTAACGAATACAGAAAATATATTGAAAAGGACCCCGCCCTTGAAAGAAGATATCAGCCCGTTATGGTAAACGAGCCAAACGTGGAGGACACTATCTCCATTTTGCGCGGTCTTAAGGAAAGATACGAGGTATATCACGGAGTAAAGATACACGACGGAGCAATAATTGCCGCCGCTACCCTCTCCGACAGATATATTTCCGACAGATTTTTGCCCGATAAGGCTATTGACCTGATCGACGAGGCTTGTTCCCTTATAAAAACGGAAATGAACTCCATGCCTACGGAAATGGACGAGATCTCCCACAAGATAATGCAGCTTGAAATTGAGGAGGCTGCCCTTAAGAAGGAAACGGACAAATTATCCCTTGAGCATCTTGAGGTAATACGCAAGGAGCTTTCCACCCTTCGTGATTCCTTTAATGAAATGAAGGTAAGATGGGAAAATGAAAAGGACTCCATTGGCAAGGTACAGAAGCTGCGTGAGAGGATCGAGGAGACCAACGCAAAAATCGAAAAGGCGCAGAACGAATACGATCTTAACCGCGCCGCAGAGCTGAAATACGGTATTCTGCCCCAGCTTCAAAAGGAGCTTAACAAGGCGGAGGCTCAGGACAAGACCGCAAAGACTACTCTGCTTCGCGACCAGGTTACTGAGGAGGAGATTGCAAGAATAATCTCCCGTTGGACGGGAATACCCGTATCAAAGCTTGTAGAGGGAGAGAGAGAAAAGCTTCTTAGCCTTGATAAGATACTCCATCAGCGCGTGATCGGACAGGATGAGGCGGTAAATTCCGTTTGCGATGCAATTCTCCGCTCCCGCGCGGGAATTCAGGACCCCGACAGACCCATTGGCTCATTTATGTTCCTCGGTCCTACGGGTGTTGGTAAAACGGAGCTTGCAAAATCCATTGCGGAGGCTTTGTTTGATGACGAGCGCAATATGGTAAGAATAGATATGAGCGAGTATATGGAAAAATACTCCGTATCCCGTCTTATAGGCGCGCCTCCCGGATACGTTGGATACGAGGAGGGCGGTCAGCTTACTGAGGCGGTAAGGCGCAGACCCTACTCCGTCATTCTCTTTGACGAGATCGAAAAGGCGCATCCCGATGTATTCAACCTCCTTTTGCAGGTGCTTGACGACGGACGTATCACGGATTCTCAGGGTCGCACGGTTGACTTTAAGAATACCATTATTATAATGACATCCAATTTAGGCTCTGACATTATACTTGAGGGTATTACGGAAAACGGCGAGATAAGTAACGAGGCAAGAAGCGGAGTTACCGCCCTGCTTAAGAGATCCTTCCGCCCCGAGTTTTTAAACAGACTTGACGAAATAGTATTCTATAAGCCCCTTACCAAGGAAAATATAAAGAGCATTATTGATCTTCTTATTAAAGACCTTTCAGGCAGGCTTATTAAAAAGCGTCTTTTCCTTGAAATTACAAATAGCGCAAAGGAATACGTCATTGATGCCGCCTACGATCCTATGTACGGCGCAAGACCGCTGAAAAAATATTTGCAGTCCAATATTGAAACTCTTATTGCAAGGAAAATAATATCCGAGGATATATCTCCCGAAACCACTATTACCGTGGATATTGAAAACGGAAAATTAGTGACGAGATAATTCTGCAATAATAGTCAAAAGCTTCCAAAATTCAACAAAACGGGGGTGCTGTATCATACAGCACCCCCTGTTTTCCATATATTTTAATAATTAAGAATATAATATTATGACAAATTCATTGACTTAGGTGAATGAAAATGCTATAATACCTGTATATATGAATTTTATCACTTTGTAATAAGGAGAAAGATATGAAGAAAATTTATGAAGTATTGCTTATCGTCTTCCTTTGTCTTGCGTTATGTCTTACAATGACGTCCTGCTTTGGCGAGGATGATACAACTACAGCAGAAACACCCACAACAGAAGCCCCCACAACCGAGGCTCCCACAACGGAAGCACCCACCACGGAAGCACCAACTACGTATCCTCCGTATTGGGAAGACCCCTATTACACAGAGCAGCCAACAACAGCACCTGACATATGCGAGGAGCATCTCGTGGCAACCATGCCCGCAGTTGCTGCAACCTGCTACTCAAACGGACTTACTGAGGGTAAGTTCTGCCTTCTTTGCAACACAGTATTAGTGAAGCAAGAAATCATTCCCGCAGAGCATAAATTGAAAACTGCTTCAAGTCTTGCAGCAACCTGTACTACAACAGGTCTTACAGAAGGAAAGACCTGTACTATATGTGGTTTTGTAGCCGCTAAGCAGGAGGTTACACAGGCTCTTGGTCACGATTGTAAAAACGGCAACCAGTGTGACAGATGTAAGAGTACAATCAACTTCTCAAACGGTATGGTATATGAATTAAATGCGAACGGCACGGAATATACCCTTGTAAGCATTGGTTCCTGTACGGACAAAAAAATAATCATTCCCGAGAAATATAACGGTCTTCCCGTTACGGCAATAGGCGATAAGGCATTTTACTATAAAGGCAGCATTGTGGAAATAATTATTCCCAACTCTGTAAAATCTATAGGAAATAGTGCATTTTCCGAATGTACATCCCTTTCAAAGATACATATTGGCACGGGCGTAACATCTATCGGAGACAACGCATTTTTACACTGTAAATCCCTTAAATCTCTTGTAATTCCCGATGCAGTTGAAGCATTCGGTTTCGCTCCCTTTGCCGACTGTCCCTCTCTTACTGAGTTTATAGTTACGTCAAACAGTAAAAGCTTCAAGACCGTAGAGGGTGATGTTTACTCCCTTGACGGAAAAACACTTGTATTCCACGCTCCCGGCAAGAGCACCGAAACCATCAACATTCCCAACACAGTAACCGCTATAGGTGACAGTGCATTCTACGGCTGCAAGAATATTACAGCAGTTACAATTCACGATAAGGTAACATCAATTGGTTCTTATGCATTCTCCAACTGTGACAAGCTCCAGACTCTTACCCTTGGAAACGGAATAAAAACCATTGGCGACGCTGCATTTGCAGATTGTGACGAGATAACAAAGGTGGTACTTCCAAACAGCGTAACATCCATTGGTGAAAAAGCATTTTACTTCTGTAAATCACTTACAAGTGTTACAGTTCCCGCAGGCGCTACTGAAATCGGAGACAGAGCATTTACAAACTGCGATTCTCTTACCGCTATTGATGTGGCGTCAGGCAACACCTCGTATAAGAGTGTAAACGGTGACCTCTATACAAAGGATGGCAAAACCATATTAGCTTATGCAATAGGCAAGGAGGCAGATTCCTTTGTAATCCCCGCAGGCGTTACTACAATAGGTGACGAGGCATTTTCAAGAAGCCGCAACCTTAAGACGATTACAATTCCTTCAGGTATTACAAAAATCGGAAGCTACTCATTCTTCTATTCAGGAATTACTGCAGTTGTGATTCCCGATACAGTTACTTCTATAGGAGACAACGCCTTTACAGATTGCGAAATGCTCAACACCGTTAGCATTGGTTCAGGTATTAAAGAAATAAATACAACCATATTCCTTAACTGTACTGCCATCACATCTTACCAGATCAGTGAGAGCAACAAGGAATTCAAGAGTATAGACGGCAACCTTTATACAAAGGACGGAAAGACACTTTTAGCATACGCATCCGGTAAAACAAGCGATACCTTCATTATTCCCGAGGGTGTAACTACCATTAGAGATAATGCATTTACCACCTGCTACTATCTTGAAAAGGTTACGCTTCCAAGTAGCCTTACATATATCGGTAGCGGAGCATTCAAGAGCTGCTCCTTGCTTGAGGAGGTAACATTTACAAAGACAAGCGGTTGGTTTGTTGCAGCCGATAAGGATGATGCAAATGAAACAAGCGTTGACGTAAGCAACATTGAAACAAACGCAAAAGATATTAAAGGCAGACTTTCTGATTTCATCTGGAAGAATAAATAAAATAACAAAAAACAGGACAATTTAGCGTGTTATCCTTAACGGAGAACACGCTAAAACTAAGTTTGCCCTTCGGGCAAGTGAAGTTATCTGCGATAGTGAAGTTCACTTCGTGAGTGAAGTTTCGCCTTGCGGCGAAGTAAAGGCAAACTTAACTTCACTGTGCATAGCACAACTTCACTTTTGCGTCAGCAAAAACTTCACAAAGCAGAAAAAGAGAGTTAATGGCTAAAAACCATTAACTCTCTTCTGTATTTTATCGCGCAAGTTTCGCATTTGTTTAACAAATGCGCAGGTCTTTGCCATACCCTTATTTAATTTCTCCGACAAAGACAACACCCATTCTTGTCCTGTTTTTTATATTCAATTAAAAAGAGTGGTAGACGTGTCTTATTTTACGCTGAAAAGAAGCTGTCCGTAGGTGGGAATGGGCCAATAGTCAATGGACATCATAGATTCCATTTCGTCCACTACATCACGGAGCTTATTCATAACGCCAAGGACGTCTCTTTCATAGGATTTGGCAATCTTTTCCGCACCTGTAAGACGTTTAACGAGGGCAAGATTAAGCTCAAGCTCCTTGGTAAGCTGATACGCCTTTGCGTTAAGGCTTGCAAGCTTGCCTGCAACCTGCTCCTCATAGCCGCCGTCCATATAAAGATCCTTTTTAAGCTTAATGGTCTGAAGAAGCTCCTTGGTATATGCAGAAACTGCGGGCATAATAAGCTGATTTGACATATCGATAGCGGTGAGCGCCTCAATATTAACGAGCTTTGAATAGCTTTCAAGCAATATTTCGCATCTTGCCTTAAGCTCAACCTCGTTGAATACCTTATTGTCCTTAAAGAGCTTGATATTCTTTTCGTCAAGAAGATGGGGGAGGGCGTCGGGAGTGGATTTATAGTTGGAAAGTCCTCTCTTCTCTGCTTCCTTTATCCACGCATCGTCATATCCGTTACCGTTAAAGAGGATTCTCTTATGCTTTTTGATAGTATCTCTTACAAGGTTATGAAGGGCGGGCATAAAGTCGTCCGCTACGCTGAGCACCTCATAAAACTCGTTAAGCACCTGCGTAACCGCGGTGTTAAGGAAGGTGTTTGTGTCCGCAATGGAAGCGGAGGAGCCAAGCATACGGAACTCAAATTTATTACCCGTAAAGGCGAAGGGTGAGGTTCTGTTTCTGTCCGTAGTATCCTTGGGGAATTTAGGAAGGATGTGAACGCCGATACGCATGGTTTCCTTTTCCTTTGCGTCGTATTTTTCATCCTTTTCAATAGCCTCAAGAACGCCGTTCAACTCATCGCCGAGGAAAATGGAAACTACCGCGGGGGGAGCCTCGTGAGCGCCGAGACGGTGATCGTTGCTTGCGCTGGCAACGGAGATACGAAGGAGATCCTGATATTCGTCAACCGCCTTGATAACCGCGCAAAGGAACAAAAGGAACTGCGCGTTTTCGTAGGGGGTTTCACCGGGCTCAAAGAGGTTTACGCCCGTATTTGTGGACATAGACCAGTTATTATGCTTACCGCTACCGTTAACTCCCTTAAAGGGCTTTTCGTGAAGGAGACACACAAGATCGAACTTTTTGGCGATCTTCTGCATATACTCCATCATGATCTGGTTATGGTCGGTAGCCAGGTTTGTTGTAGTAAATATGGGGGCAAGCTCGTGCTGAGCAGGAGCAGCCTCGTTATGCTCGGTTTTTGCAAGAACGCCAACCTTCCAAAGCTCCTCGTCAAGCTCCTTCATAAACGCCTGAACTCTTGGCTTGATAGAGCCGAAATAATGGTCATCAAGCTCCTGTCCCTTGGGAGGCTTAGTGCCGAAAAGGGTTCTTCCTGTGTACACAAGGTCGGGTCTTTTATAGAAAACGTCCTTGTCAACGAGGAAATATTCCTGCTCTGCGCCTACCGTTGTTTTAACGGAGGTAACGTCCTCGTTACCAAAGAGCTTAAGTATCTTAAGCGCCGCCTTACCAAGCACCTCCATTGAGCGAAGGAGAGGAGTCTTTTTATCAAGAGCCTCACCGCCGTAGGAGCAGAATGCGGTAGGAATACAGAGGGTTCTGTCTTTTATAAAGGCGTAGGAGGAGGGGTCCCAGGCTGTGTAGCCTCTTGCCTCAAAGGTTGCGCGGATGCCGCCGGAGGGGAAGGATGAAGCATCGCTTTCACCCTGTACAAGCTCCTTGCCCTTGAACTCAGTAATTGCCTTATTATTTTTAAAGGAGATAAAGCTGTCGTGCTTCTCCGCGGTGATACCCGTCATAGGCTGGAACCAATGAGTAAAATGTGTGGCTCCCTTTTCTATAGCCCAATTCATCATAGCCTCAGCCACCACATTAGCGGAGGTAAGGTCAAGATGCTTACCGTTTTTTATAGTATTCTGGATAGAGTTATATACGTTTTCGGGAAGGCGCTCCTTCATAACGTCGTCATTAAAGACCATACTGCCGAAAAGCTCAAAAATTGTACCCATTGTACCTCTCCTTAAAATAAAAGTAGTGCAATCAAATATTATTGCCCGTAATAAAAGAATTATACTCTAATTTTAAAATTTTGTAAATAGATTTTTATTAAATTTTATAAGTTTATATAAAAATACTTATAATAAAGTCAAATATTCGGAAAATTTTTGTAATATTGCTTGAAAAAATATATTGCTTTAGCTCTTATAATATGATAAAATATAGTGTCAGAGAGATGTAATGCCTACTTAAGGAGGTTTACTATGGAAGTTAAAATGGAAAAGAAAAAATTCGCCTTGTCTCTTTTTATGATATTCGTTATCGGAATTATGAATTCCTATACCTATTTCCTTCGCGGAGAGGTATTTGCATCCATGCATACGGGAAACATAATTAAGGCCTGCTTTGATATTGCCGCAGGAAAATACGCCACCCTGTATCGCTATTTTGTACCCATCATGGCGTTTTGGGCGGGTATTATCTCCCATTATTTTATTTCAAAAACAAAGCGCGGCACCATTATCACGTGGATACTTATTCCCGTAAGCTACATAGCGGGCGTTTTGATACCCTTTGGCTCACTTGATTTTGTTGCTATCGCGCTTCTTGCCTACGGCGTTGGAATTCAGCTTCAGATAATAAGACGCGTAAACGGCGTTGACCTTGCCACCACCATGTGTACGGGTAATATGCGCTCTATGTGTGAAAGGATCGCAAAGCTTATTGAAACTAAGGATAAGTCCCATCTTCTCGGAATTATTACATACCTATCCATAGTAATTTCCTTTGCCCTTGGCGTAACCCTCAGCGCTATTCTTATTCTTAATAACTCAGGAGTATAAATGCTAAAGATATTTTTCTCACCGGAAAACGCGGAGACGGCGGCGGGAATGTTTACCCCTCCCCACTTGATTTTCCTCACCCTGTGTCTGATTTCTATTGGTATTGCGGTTTATTTTTCACGTAATTTAAGTGAAAAAAGCATAACGAAGATAATAAGGATATTTGCCGTAGTCTTTACGGCTATGGAAATAATAAAGATAATTTATAAGCTTGCCCTTGGATATACGGATAAGCTTGATTACTTTGTACCCATATCATTTTGCTCGCTTTTTATATACTGCCTTTGGTTTTGCGGATACGGAAAGGGAATTATTTATAAGCTCGGCTCGGTTTTTATGAGCTTTGGCTGTATTACGGGCGGTCTTGCCTTTCTTATCGTGCCTGCCACCTCCCTTATGCTGCATCCCATTTACCATTATTTAAGCATACATTCAATGCTTTTCCACTCTGCAATGGTATATCTTGGAATTCTTTTTACCATCCGAGGCAAGGAAAGGGTATCGAAAAGATCCTTTCTCATTTTTTCCGCCTTTATCCTCGGTACATCGGTGGTTGCCATAATTCTTAATCTTCTGACAGGCTCTAATCTTATGCTTTTATCCTTCCCCGTAAATGTTCCCGTATATATTCTTAACTATCTTGCAGAAAATCTTCCCGTAATTTATACTATTGTGGTATCTATCACTTACGTAATTTTGCCTTGGGGAGTATCTGTAATAATTGATTTTATAGTTAAAAAATTCAAAAAGAACAAAATATAAAAAACGGACTGTCGATAAACTGACAGTCCGTTTGTTTTTATCTCAAGTCGGCAAGCTCCAAAATAAGCTTTTCCGTTTTTTCCCAGCCGAGGCAGGGGTCAGTAATGGACTTACCGTAGATACATTCGTCCATCTTTTGCGCGCCGTCCTCAATATAGGACTCGATCATAAGACCCTTAAGGATCTTAAAGATGTCCTTATTAAGAGATGCGTTACGAACGATCTCCTTGGCGATACGGGGCTGCTCTGCCCACTTTTTGCCTGAGTTTGCGTGGTTTACGTCAACTACTACGCCGGGGTTTACAAGGTTTGTCTTGTTGTAAAGCTCGATCAGGTGAACAAGATCCTCGTAGTGGTAGTTGGGAAGTGACTGACCGTGCTTGTTTACATATCCGCGAAGGATGGCGTGAGTCATGGGGTTACCCTTGCTCTGTACCTCCCATCCACGGTAGATAAAGGTATGCTTATGCTGTCCTGCGGTAATGGAGTTCATCATAACGGAAAGGTCGCCGCTTGTGGGGTTCTTCATACCTACGGGAAGGTCAAGACCGCTGGCAGTAAGACGGTGGCTCTGATTTTCAACGGAGCGCGCGCCTACGGCAACGTAGGAAAGAAGGTCGGAAAGATAACGGTGGTTATCGGGATAAAGCATTTCGTCAGCGCAGGAGAATCCTGTTTCCTCAATAGCCTTCATATGAAGCTTACGAATGGAGATAAGTCCCTTAAGCATATCGGGGTTTTCGTGGGGGTCGGGCTGATGAAGCATTCCCTTATATCCGTCACCCGTTGTACGGGGCTTGTTTGTGTAGATTCTGGGGATGATAACTATCTTATCCTTAACCTGCTCCTGCACCTTGCGAAGTCTTGAAATATAGTCAAGCACCGCATCCTCACGGTCTGCAGAGCAAGGACCGATAACGAGGGCAAGCTTATCGCTGTTGCCTGTGAAAATAGCGTTTATTTCTTCATCGTTTTTCTGCTTGATTGCCGCAAGCTCGTCGGAAAGTGGGTACATTTCCTTAATTTCCTTAGGTGTGGGCAATTTTCTCTTAAAATCCATATTCATAGTTAGTTACCTCTTGTCAAAATACTTTCTGCGTTCTGTGGAGATGCGCATCATTTCTCTCATTTTTTCCGTATCTCCGTTTTTAAGGGTTTCCTTAAGCTCTGTGAATTTTTCTGAGAAAAGCTCCATCTGAGAAAGAAGCTCCTCTCTGTTGAGCATAAAAAGCTCGCTCCACATAGCATCGTTTATTTTTGCGATCCTTGTAAGATCACGGAAGGAGTCACCCGTGTAATCAACCAGCCTTTCCGACTCCTTGCAGCACATAAGCGATACCGCAATACAGTGGGTAAGCTGAGAAAGAAAGCCTATCATCTCATCGTGGCTCTCGGGGCTGAGCTCGGTTACGGTTTTAAATCCAAGCTCATATCCAAGCTCCTTGCACACGTCGATGGCGTTTTTAGTATTCTTATCTGTGGGTGTTACGATATAGTTTGCATTTTCAAAAATGCGCTTGTCACTGTTTTCGACGCCGTATACCTCCTTACCTGCCATAGGATGAGCGCCGATAAACTCGATACCCTCCTTAAGCATAGCCTGTATATCGTATACGATGCTCGTTTTTACACCCGTAACGTCGGTAAGGATAGCGCCGTCCTTGATATACTCCTGATTTTCCCTTATCCATTCAACGAATATCTTTGGATAAAGGGCAAAAACGATAATATCAAATTTTGATACGTATTCCTTATCAACCTTTGTGGTTCCGTGGGCGATAAGCCCCTTTTCAAGGGCGTAATCTATGGTTTCCTTACGTCTTGCCACAGCGCCTACCTCATAACCCTTGTCAGTAAGCGCCTCTGCGTAGCTGCCGCCGATAAGACCAAGACCCACGATCAAAATTTTTGTGTCTTTATTCAGCTTGTTCATATGTGACCTCAACGCCAAGAGATCTTATCACGTCGAAGAAATCGGGGAAGCTTTTTGAAATTGCCTCAGCGCCATCAATGGTTGCACCTACAAGGGTTGAAATAACTGAAAGCGCCATAACTATCCTGTGATCGTTGTGCCCGAGCAATACCTCTCTTGGCTTTCTTAATTCCTTTGGGGCTATTATCTGTACGCAATTATCATCCACGCGTACGTCGATACCGAATTTGGACAGCTCCGATCTCATAGCCTCACATCTGTCGCTTTCCTTTATCCTGAGCCTTGCAGTACCGTTTACGGTAGCGCCGTTTGATACGCCTGCAAGAGCAAAGACAATGGGCCCAAGATCGGGACAGGAGGAGATATCAAGAGTGGGGCAGCCGTTTTTTATGCAATCAAGCATTGATAAGTACGCCTTATCCCCTTGATAGCTATTTGGATCAAGCCCCAAAACAGACACGTCCCCGCCCAAAATGTTAAAGGCGTCTAAAAACGCGCTGTTTGAGTAATCTCCCTCCACCGTCGTATTTATCGGTTTATATTTTTGCTCACCCTTTATATAAAAGGTGTTATTTTCCTTTTCTTCTATCTCAATGCCGTAACGCCTGAGCGCGTCAATGGTAATATCTATATACGGGCGGCTTTCAAGCTCCGTCGTGACCCTTATCACACTATCCCCCTTAAGAAGTGGGAGAGCAAACATAAGTCCGCTTATAAACTGACTGCTGATATTACCCTTGACCTTGAATTCTCCGCTATGTAACCTACCCTCAAGGGTAAGGTATCGATCGTCGTATTCAAGTTTTATTTTTTGTTCTCTGCAGATATCCTCATATACGGAAAAGCCTCTTGATATCAGCCTCTTTGTGCCGTAAAAGGTCATTTTGCCGCCGAAGGCAAGGGCGATGGGGATAAAAAATCTTGCCGTGCTGCCGCTTTCCCGACATAAAAACGTCTTACCGTCTGCCAAAAAGCCCGAGACGTGGCTGAATTTTACGCAATTACCCTCCTTGACCGCATTTACGCCCAAGGCGCGAATACAGTCAAGGGTAGCGCCCATATCCTCGCTATCCGATATACCGTCGACTCTTACGTCCTCCCCCGAAAGGGACGCGCATATAAGGAGTCTGTGAGCGTAGCTTTTTGACGGAGGGGCGTTTACCACACCGCGAGCCACACTCTTGCCTATTGTAACCTTCATTTTATTTTGAACCGTTTATGTGATCTATAAGACAGTCAATAGCCATTGTATAGCTTGCAAATCCGTGACCCGCAAACATAGCGATTGATGCCTGTCTTATGTAGCTTACCTTTCTGAATTCGTCTCTTGAGTTTACATCTGAAAGATGTACCTCCACCGTGGGAATGGATACCGCCTTTACGGCGTCAAGAATTGCCACGCTGGTATGTGTATAGGCGGCGGGATTGAACACGATTCCGTCCACCTTATCGTAATACGCCTTCTGTATTGCGTCAACGAGGGCGCCCTCGCAGTTGGACTGATAAAAGGTCACGTCAACGCCCCTTGTAACCGCGTAATCGGTAATGGTCCTTATAAGATCGTTATAGGTGCTTTTACCGTAGATGCCCGGCTCTCTTATGCCGAGAAAATTTATATTCGGTCCGTTAAGTATAAGAAATTTCATTTGTAAAACTCCTCGCTTATAATGTCGCCAACCTCTTTTATCGTTCCGTCCGCCTTGATCTCAACGTCACAGGAGCTAAGATAAAGCTCGTATCTCTCCTCAAAGCGTTTTTTAAGCGCCTCCATATCGGAGGAAAGGGGACGGGAGGATGTGGGTGTAAGAAGCTCCAAAGAGCGGTTTAAGAAATAAACTCTGCCGTTTTGCTTTAAGGATCTTACGTTTTCCTTACGGAGAATTGCGCCTCCGCCTGTGGAAATAATAAGTCCGTTTTTCTTTGATATCTCACCTATTACCTCGCTTTCCACGTCGCGGAATGCTTTCTCGCCGTATTTTGCAAAGTAGGATGGGATATCCATACCTATTTTCTTTACTATCTCGTCATCTGTGTCGATAAATTCCTTACCCGTTATACCTGCAAGGTATTTTCCGACGGTGGTCTTGCCCGAGCTTGGCATACCTGTAAGGACAATATTTTCCTTGCTTTTGAGTATCTCCTTAAAGGTGCTTTCACAAACTGATATATCATACTTCTTTTCAAGGAAGAATTCGGATGCGTATACCGCCTGGGAAACAAGCATATAAAGTCCGCTTTCCGCAGGGATACCCATTTCTATAGCGTCAAGGACTATATTTGTGCGGAGGGGATTATACACCACGTCAATAAGTCCCATAAGCTTTGGAAAAAGCTTTATATCTATGATCTTGCCTTCGTTTTTGGGGAACATACCGACAGGAGTTGTGTTGAGGATAAAGTCCGCATCGGAGTGTAATTCAACCACGTCCCCGTACAAAACGTCCGCTCCCTCTCCCTCTCTGCCAACGTGAATTATCTGTGAAGCGCCAAGATCGGTAAGCACGGCGCGGCCCGTTTTTGCAGTACCGCCGTTACCCATAATAAGAGCTTTTTTGCCCTTTAGGTCTATTTTGTTTCGTAAAATAAGAGCTCTCATACCCATATAGTCGGTATTGTAGCCGTAAAGCTTACCGTCCTTATTTACGACGGTATTTACCGCTCCTATTCTTTTTGCCTTATTTGAAACGGAGTAAAGATGGGGTATTACCTTTTCCTTGTAGGGAATTGTTACGTTGATTCCCTCAAATTCTCCGCTTTTTATAAAATCGTCAAGCTTTTCGGGCTCGATCTCACATATATCGTACTTGTAGTCCGCTATTTTTTCGTGTATATCCTTGGAGAAGCTATGCTTAAGATGCTCTCCTATTACACCGTATTTCATATTTTTTCACCTCTTGTGAACACGTCTGTGCCAAACCTCTGCGCTATCATATCGCAAATACAGATGGCGCTTACACTATCTACCACCGCGCAGGCGCGACGTACTATTGCGGGATCGTGTCTGCCCTCGATAACGAGGCTTGTATTCTCTCCCGACTGAAGATCAACCGTATTCTGCTCCATAGATATGGACGGGGTTGGCTTTACGGCGCAATTAAACACAATGGGCATACCGTTTGTAATGCCGCCGTTTATACCGCCGTTATTGTTGGTTTTAGTTGTTATTTTACCGTTTTCGTATGTAAACTCATCATTTGCCTGACTGCCAAGCATATCGGCAATACCGAAGCCTGCGCCGAATTCAACGCCTTTGACCCCGCCTATGCCGAAAAGCGCGTGGGAAAGAATACCTTCAACGCTGTCAAACCAGGGCTCACCCACTCCTGCGGGAACGCCGCAGATGGCGGTCTGCAAAATACCGCCCACACTGTTTCTTTCGCTTTTTGCCTTAAGGATTGCCTCCGTCATTTTTTCCTCTACGTCGGAAAGGACGGGGAATTTTTTATTGTTCAAAAGCGCAATATCGCAGGAATAGTTTTCAAAGGGTCTGTCATATACTCCGCCGCACTTAAGAATATGGGTGCCGATGGTAATGCCGAGCTCCTTAAGAGCCATCTGACAGATGGCGCCTGCTGCCACTATTGCCGCGGTGATTCTGCCGGAGAAATGTCCGCCCCCTCTGTAATCCTCGTATCCGTGATACTTAATTCTTGCAGAATAGTCCGCGTGGGATGGTCTTGGGGTGTCCTTAAGCTTGGAATAATCCTTGCTTCTTGTATCCGTATTGGGAATTATGATTGCAATGGGCGTACCCGTTGTTTTGCCGTTAAAAACACCGCTTACGATCTTATATTCATCCTTTTCTGCTCTTGCGGTGTCGATGGAGGAGGAGGGACGTCTTTTTGCAAGCTGAGAATCAATATAGCCGTAGTCAACGGTAATACCCGGGCAAATGCCGTCTATTACTGCGCCGATAGCTTCACCGTGGCTTTCTCCGAATACCGTTATTGCAACGGACGAGCCAAAGGTATTTTTCATTTTTTCTCCCCTCCCTTACTTGAAAAGCTTTCGTTTATATATTCTTTTATAAGCTCTGCCTTTATCTTCTTTATTTCAAAGGTGCCTATTTCGTTACAGAACACCGCGTTTATTTCATCCCCCGCCATCTTTTTATCGTGGAGGATATAGGAAATAAGCTTGTCTCCGCTTGTTGATATTTCCGTAGGCAAGGAATATTTTTCAAGAACGGATATTATCCTTTCCTTAACCTCGGGGCTTGACATAGGTATCATACCGAGTCCAACGCATTCACCGTGCAAAAGCTCGCCAAGGTTGGCGTCGCTTTCTATGGCGTGGCCAACGGTGTGACCGAAGTTAAGAACGCGGCGAAGTCCCTTTTCCTTAGGGTCCTTTTCAACCACGTCCCTCTTGATTTTCAAGGAACGGGCAATAATTTCATCCGCGTCCGCATCAAAATCGTTGGTCAATTCAATAAGCTCAAAAAGGTCCTTATCAAAGTTTGCCGCCATTTTAATGCTTTCCGCAATGCCCGAGCTTAACTGTCTTTTATCAAGAGTTTTCAAAACGTCGGAGTCTATTACCACGCGCTTGGGCTGATAAAATGCGCCTATTATATTTTTCACGCCGTTAAAATCTATGGCTACCTTACCGCCGATAGAGGAATCCACCTGGGACAAAAAGGTGGTGGGGATATTATAAAAATCAACGCCCCTCATATAGCTTGCGGCAACGAAGCCCGCAAGATCACCGCATACGCCGCCGCCAACGGCAATAACGCAGTCGGTACGGGTAAAGCCCTTTTCTATCATTAAGGAAAGAAGCATTTTATAGTTGTCAAAATTCTTGCTTCCCTCTCCCTCGTCTATAACCGCAACGGTGGGGCATTTACAATGGGATGCCACCTTGTCGCTGTACTCCCTCGGTACGCCCGAGTCAGTTACAATAAGCGCCTTACGGTCAAGGTCAAGATAGGAAGAAAGATTATTAAGTGCGCCTCGCAAAAGAACTATATCGTAGCTCATTTCACCAAGGCTAACGGGTATTATCATAATACGCCTCCGATTATTTTGAATAGAATACGCCTGCTAATTTAAGCTTGTCACAGGTTGCGCTAAGCTCTCTTAACATATCCTTGCCGTCCTGTGAATTTATATTTCCCTCTGCCTCAATGAAGAAGTAGTAATTCCACATAAGCTCCTTCATGGGACGGGAACGAAGATTTCTCATATTGAAATTATGCGCGCCGATAATATCAAGGGTCTTGGCAAGAGCGCCCGCCTCGTTTCTTACGGTGAACACAAGAATAAAGCTCTGATTCATTTTACCCGCCTTTTTGTCAAGGGTGTGCTGAGAACGGGAAAATGCCGCAAAGCGCGTGGTGTTGGTATTGCTTGTATTTATCTTGCTTGCAAGTATCTTAAGGCCGTAAATTGCGGCGGTCTCACTTGAAGCAACTGCGGCTAAGGAAAGGTCGTTTAACTCCTTTACGTGCTTTGCCGCCATAGCAGTATTGGGGTATACCTGTGTATCGTAGCCCCTTGCCTTAATATATTCCGCGCATTGAGAAAGCGCCTGCTCGTGGCTGATTACCGTTCTTACAGTATCAAGATTTGCTCCGTCACAGGCAATAAGATTATGCTCTATGCTGATATCCGTTACCTGATTTATGTAAAGGCTGCCTGAAAAGAGTAGGTCCATAACGGTGCCAACGTCCCCTGCGAAGCTGTTTTCAATAGGGAGAACAACCGTGTCGGCTTCTCCGTTTTCAACGGCGCGATAGGCATCCTCAAAATTAGGATAGGAAATAAGCGTTGCTTCGGGGAACATACGCTTTGCCGCAATATAGGCAAAGGCGCCGGGAACTCCGCTGTACGCCACCTTCATACCGAAGTTAAGACGGGACTGATAATCTCTTGACAGTGCCATAGTTTCCTTAAGGAAGCAAACGTAATATTCTCTTATAACGGGGTCCTCAATGTACTCCGCATTTTTTGCAATAAGCTCCCTCTCCCTTGCGGTGTCAAGAATGGAAAGGCCGTGTTCCTTTTTATATTTGGCTACAAGCTCTGCCGCCTTCATTCTTTTTTCAAAAAGCGCAGCAATCTCCTTATCCGTTTCGCTTATTATTTTTCTTGCATTGTCAAGATCACTCATCTGAACACGCCTCCGTATGTATAGGGTGAATAATTACTTTATTTATATAATATAAAATTTATTATACTACCCTTAAAATTGATTGTCAATATAATTTATATAAAAAGAGGAGTATTTTTATATTTTTTCATACATTGTGAATAAATACAAGATTTATTCAGATTTTATGCATTAAAAAATCCCCACAAATCATGTGGGGATTTTAGGTATTATTCCTTATCTTCCTTATCCTCGGGGTCGGGGGTGTCGGAGGGGTTGGAGTCAAGCTCCACGGGGTCCTTGATCTCACCCTCGGTAAGGGCGGGCTCTTCCTCGCCGTCGTAGATACCGAGAGCCTTTTCAAGCTCCTTTCTCTGCTCCTCCGCAACGCGCTTCTGCTCTGCGAGCTGCTCCTCGCGGCGGCGGTTTTCCTCCTCGCTCTTGCGCTTCTTTTCAGCCACAAGCTCACGAAGGTCATCCATTGTGGTTTCTTCCTTCATAGCAAGCTCAAACTGCGCGTCGTCCATCAATTCAAACTCAAGCAAGAATTCAGTAATGAAATCAAGCTTATGTCTGTACTTGATAAGGGTCTCCTCAGCGAGCTTATACGCGTCGTCAATGATCCTCTTGATCTCAGAGTCGATCTTTGATGCGGTTGCATCGGAATAGTTAGGCGTGCTGCTGAAATCTCTGCCGAGGAATACGCCCTCGTCTGCGTGGTTGGAGGCGTATCTTACGGCGCCAAGCTCATCACTCATACCGTAGATTGTAACCATCTTACGGGCGGTTTCCGTTGCGCGCATAATATCGTTTGACGCGCCGCCTGTGTAGTCACCGAATACAAGTCTTTCTGCAACGCGGCCGCCAAGCATCATAGCGATTCTTTCAAGCATTTCGCCCTTGGATTCGCTGTACTTATCCTCGGTAGGAGGCGTAAGAGTGTAGCCAAGCGCTCTTCCGCTGGGGATAATGGAGATCTGTCTTACGGGGTCCTGCGTAGGAAGAACGTGGGAAAGGATAGCGTGACCAACCTCGTGGACTGCCGTATTTCTCTTTTCCTTATCGCTCATCTTACGGGATTTTTTCTGTGTACCTACGGTAACTCTTATCATTGCGTCCTCAATTTCGGGCATACCGATAAGAGATTTTCCGTTTCTTGCCGCCATAATAGCCGCTTCGTTAAGAAGGTTGGCAAGGTCAGCGCCTGTAAAGCCGATAGTGGTCTGCGCAATTTTGCGAAGGTCAACGGTATCCTCAAGGGGCTTATCCTTACTGTGTACCTTAAGAATATCCTCACGTCCCTGAAGGTCGGGATAGCCAACGGTTATCTGTCTGTCGAAACGACCGGGACGAAGAAGGGCGGAGTCAAGAATGTCGGGACGGTTGGTAGCCGCAATTACGATAGTGCCGCTATGACCGTCGAAGCCGTCCATTTCAACGAGAAGCTGGTTAAGTGTCTGCTCTCTTTCATCGTGGCCGCCGCCAAGACCTGCGCCACGCTGTCTGCCCACTGCGTCAATTTCATCTATGAAGATGATGGATGCGGGGGCTTTTCTTGCCGTATCAAAAAGGTCTCTTACTCTTGATGCGCCCACACCAACGTAAAGCTCAACGAAATCTGAGCCCGACATTGAGTAGAAGGGCACGTTTGCTTCACCCGCTACCGCCTTTGCAAGAAGGGTCTTACCCGTACCGGGAGGGCCAACGAGAAGAACGCCGTGGGGTATCTTTGCGCCCAATTTTGTAAATTTAGAGGGGTTGCGAAGGTATTCTACTACCTCCTTAAGCTCTTCCTTTTCCTCATCAGCGCCCGCAACGTCGCTGAAAAGAACTCTCTTTCCGTCGGGGGCGGGGGTTCTCTGCTTGGTCTTACCGAAGCTGCCTCTCTTTGTTGCGCCCGTATTTGATGACTGACGCATTGTGAAAATAAAGAACACGATAAGTACGCCAAAGAGAATTATCATAGGAAGGTAGGAAAGGAACCATGATGTTTCCTTAACGGGCGGGAAATCGTACTTTTCAAGCTTTGTAAGTACGCCGTCCTCCTTCAGCTTAATAAAATCGTTGTAAAAAATATTTATATCACGGAAAGTATAAGTTATCTCCTTTTCCGTTCCATCGGCATTTATTATGATAGCCTTAATGGTACTGTTGGTTATAACGAATTCCTTAACGCTATCCTTTTCAAAATATCCGATAATGTCGCTGTATACGGGTGGCTCTTCCGTGTTGTTATTCATAAAAAGCGCCGCAACAGCAACTACTATTATCACCGCAAGACACGCGTAAAAGATAATAGTATAAAAGCTGCTTTTCTTTTTCATCTATACCTCCGTTTTGCAAGGGAATGTGCAAAAATAATTATACGTAGTTATTTTTCGTACACCTCGGGCTTAAGGATGCCAACAAAGGGTAACGTGCGGTAAAGCTCCGCATAGTCAAGTCCGTAGCCTACTACAAAGTGGTCGGGAATTTCCGCGCCGCAGTAGTCCGGTGTAAAGTCTACCTGTCTTCTTGAGGGCTTATCAAGAAGTGTGCAGGTCTTAACGGAGCGAGCGCCGTTAAGCTTAAGATAATCTATAAGATATGACAAGGTCTTACCGCTGTCAATAATATCCTCCACAACAAGGATGTCGAGCTGGGAAAGATCGGAACGGTGAAGGTCAAGAATAATATTGATCTTACCCGTGCTTACAGTACCGCTCTGATAAGAGGAAACCTTCATAAAGTCGATCTCCATAGGTCTTTTGATCTTTTTCATAAGGTCGGCAAGGAATACCACGCTGCCCTTAAGGATGCCAAGAAGAAGCAATCTTCTGTTTCTGTCAGCATAATCCTCATCTATTCTTTTTGCAAGATCTGTAGTAAGCTTGTCAATGTCCTCTTCGCTTAAAAGTATTTCCTTGATATCGTCTAACATTTCACATTCCTCCAAATGCTTTTATTTTTGTCTGTAAAAATTGATCTCAACAGTATCTGAATCCTTGCCCGTACGGCATCCGTCACGGATGCAGAGCCCGGGCAGGGCAACTATGCCGCCTTCGTCACAAATAATAGGAAGCTTATCCCTAAGATGCGACGGTATATGGTTGTCACACAAAATCCTTTTAACCTTTTTTGTCATGTTGTTGACCTTTATTTTGTCTCCGTCCCTACGGCTTCTTAGGTAAAGGTCTCCGCGGATGCCTTTTTTATCAAGCCTTACGGAATATTCAAAACAGTAGTTATCGGGCGCAGAGCCGCCAATACATACCGCCATAGATATTTCGTCAATGTAGGTAAGATCCTTCAGCTCGTAAGAGTATTCAACGGGCAACGTGTCGGCTTTATCAAGAAAATGAACGTAGTCCCTCTCCTTTTTAAAGACCATACCCTTGCCTATATCAGCGTAGGCGCCGCACTCGGAGTTAAAAATAATATCCTCACAGGCGCGCAGGCTTTTATAATCAAGGCTCGTTTTTGCCATAAGCTTCAGCGCTCTTACGCGGACCGACTGATGCAGGGAGGAAATAGCCTCCGTTTTCACGCATCCGTCCTCATATTCTGACATAAAATCCTTAGCCTGACTTAAAATAAACGCTTCATCCTTTATAAGCCCTTCGCTCATTCGGGACACCGCGTAATCAAGCTCGGGATTAAGCTCCCTCATTGCAGGAACGATCTTATGCCTGATATAATTTCTTGTATAGTCCGTATCCGCATTGGTGGAGTCGGTAACGTATTCTATATTATTCTCCCGACACAGGGAAAATATCTCGTCCTTGCTTAAATAAATAAGGGGACGGAGAATATATCCGTTAACGGGCTTTATACCGCAAAGACCGTTTAGTCCCGTTCCTCTTGCCAGATTGAATA
Organism: Clostridia bacterium; assembly: GCA_017481595.1. Lineage (GTDB taxonomy): Bacteria > Bacillota > Clostridia > Oscillospirales > CAG-272 > RGIG2000. The sequence goes on from JAFUOY010000021.1 coordinate 40,297, forward strand.
TTACGCTTTCAACGTTATCGTCAGCATTATGGGCGGTCAGTATAGCGTCAAAGCCGCGGCTAAAGCGCTCCTTTTCAAATACACGGTATCTTTCATCCCTTGCAGTCTCCTCGATTCCCTTGCCGCGTTCCCTTGCAAGAGCGGGGATATCAAGCCTGTAAGATGCAAGCTCAACACCGTATTTTTCACAGACATTTTTGCAAAACTCCTCATCCCTGTCTGCTTCCTTACCGCGTATCATATGATTTACGTGGACGCACACAACCTTTTCCGCTTTTTTTGAAAAATAGTGTAAAAGGAGGGAGGAGTCTGCTCCGCCCGAAAACCCGATAATGACCTTACCATACGCTTTATCCATACCGTGGGCGCAAATTGCATATTCAATTTTATTATCCATATTACCCCCTGCGCTATGCATAAAGTACAAAAGCCAATCGTATGTCGTTTTATATAATACTATAAAAAAAATAAAAAAGCAATATAAAAAACGAAAAAAGATAAATTTGCACAGAGTTTTCGCTCTTCATACATAATGTTTTTCAATTATTTCACATTTAAAACACATAAATGACTCGCGCAAGGCAAAATTTTTCTTTTCTGCCAGAAATACATCATTGATAATAGGGGGCGGAAATTATATAATGTTCTTATGAAAAAATTTAATTTACATATTTCAAGGGAGCAGCTTTTTCTCCTTGTATACAAAACACTTTACATAGCCATAATTATTGCATCGCTCTGCGTATTGCAGCTTGCCCTCAATAAAGGAGCGGAGGGATACCAATACGTAAGCGAGGAATTTTTACGTCCTCTGTGCGACGATATTATGGCGTACAATTTCTTTTTATTCGGCTCAAGCCTTGTGTTTATTGGCTTTTTTTGAAATTTGTGCAAAATGTCGAATCAATATTCATCAAGAGAGTGAATATTCACCGCTTTTTTGAATAATTACTTGTCAACCCCTTTTTGGAAAATATTTTATCTTTTACACCTTCATTTTAGGCAAACGCTAAATATTCCACATATTTTTTCCACTTTTCCACACCTTTCAACGTTGAAAAGTTGATAACTTTTGTGGAAAATCAAGAGTTTTACACATTCTCCACTAAGTTTTCAACAGGTAGGGAAAAGTTTTCACCACTTTTTTCCTTTTTTGATGATTATAGGCAAGCACCAAACGAGATTGTTAAATTTATACAATTTATATTAGTTTCCTAACGAAATAAAAGTTTTTTTGACTTTTTTAAAATTCTACGTTTTCACCAAAATTGTATATTTACAAAAGCCGAAAATGAATATTCACTTTTCATTCATCAGAACATAAAATTCAAGAGGAAAGCAAAAATAAAAATCCCTTGCCGAGCTGTCGGCAAGGGATTTTTTTATTTTTTGCGATTCTTTATCAAGCGTTCAACAAGCTTTACTATCTCCACTATGGGAATTACAGCAAAGGCTATGGCAATGGAAATAAGATATTCCTTTGCGGAAACGGGTGTAAAGTCAAAGAGCCTTGCAAGGAAGGGAATATAGATTACTCCCGCGGTGAGAAGGGCGGCAAGAATTGCCGAGCCCCAAAGGACCGCGTTTTGCTTCTTTATTGCAAAGATAGAGCCGTGGCGGCTTCTCATATTAAAGGAATGGAAGATCTCCGCCATTGAAAGGGTAAGGAATGCCATCGTCATTCCGTCGGGGCTGTTTACAAGCTCCCATCTGCCCGATTCAATAAAGTGACCCACAAGGTAGGCAACCACCGTAAGAACGGACACGAGAATACCCTGATATACTGTGCCGAAGATAAGTCCCCCTGCAAAAATGCTTTCGCTCGAGTCTCTTGGGGGCTTCTTCATAGAATCGCTTTCCGAATCCTCCATACCGAGGGCAAGGGCGGGCAAGCTGTCGGTAATAAGATTTATCCACAGAATGTGGGTGGGCTTAAGAATGGTAAAGCCGACCATTGTTGCAAAGAAGATACTGATGACCTCACTTAAATTGGAGGCAAGAAGGAACTGCACGGACTTACGGATGTTGGAATAGATTCTTCTTCCTTCCTCCACCGCGCCGACTATGGTAGCAAAGTTATCGTCCGCAAGGATCATATCCGCTACGTTTTTGGTAACGTCAGTACCCGTAATGCCCATACCGATGCCGATATCGGCAATCTTTATACTTGGGGCATCGTTTACACCGTCACCCGTCATTGCGGTGATCCTTTCGGCGCTCTTCCACGCCTTAACTATTCTTACCTTATGCTCGGGCTGAACGCGGGCGTATACGGAGTATTTATGAATATTCATAAGAAGCTCCTCGTCGGTCATTTTACCGACCTCCGTACCCGTAATAGCCTCCTGTCCCTCTCCGAGAATGCCAAGCTGATTTGCAATGGCTATGGCGGTGTCCTTATGGTCACCCGTTATCATAACCACGCGGATGCCTGCGGAGTGGCACTGCTCAATAGCTACCTTTACCTCTTCTCTTATGGGGTCTATCATACCCACAAGACCAAGGTAGATAAGGTCGTTTTCCATTGTCTCCGCCTTTTCCTCCGGGATCTGTGCGTATTCCTTATAAGAGCCGCAAAGAACGCGAAGCGCTCTGTCAGCCATATTTTTATTAAGCTTAAGAATTTCCTCTCTGTCCTCTGAGGTAAGATCTCTTACGCCGTTCTTTGTATAGATTCTGTTACATCTTTTCAGTACCTCGTCGGGAGCGCCCTTGGTGTACTGAATATATTTTCCGTCAGCCCTGACTACGGTTGACATCATTTTTCTCAAGGAATCAAAAGGCGCTTCTGCCACTCTCGGATTTTCCTTTTTCATATTTCTCTTGTCAAGTCCAAGCTTATATGCAAAGGCAACGAGAGCGTTTTCCGTAGGCTCGCCGATCACCTCGTCCTTATCGTCGATCTCAGAGTCGGAGCAAAGGGCAAGGGAGGCTGCAAGAAGTCCCTCGTCCTCGGAATAGGACTCCACAACCGTCATTTTGTTTTGGGTAAGGGTACCCGTCTTATCGGAGCAGATAACCTGCGTACAGCCAAGAGTTTCTACGGCGGTAAGCTTACGAATTACCGCGTTTCTCTTTGACATTTTTGTAACGCCCATAGAAAGAACGATGGTAACCACCGCCGCAAGTCCCTCGGGAATTGCCGCAACGGCTAAGCTTATTGCCAGCATAAAGGTGTTAATAACCACGGGAACGGTAAATTCCCCTGCGCGGATAATACCCACCGCAAAGATAAGGATACAAATACCAAGCACCGCAAAGGTGAGTATCTTACTTAACTGAGAAAGCTTCTGCTGTAAGGGTGTGGCTTCGTCCTGAGCCTGAGTAAGAGCGTCTGCTATCTTGCCCATTTCCGTATCCATACCGCAAGCGGTAACTACGGCTTTACCTCTGCCGTAAACTACGGTAGAGCCCATATAGAGCATATTTTTGCGGTCTCCCAAGGGAGTTTCGTCCTTGCCGCTTAAAAGAGCCTCCGCCTGCTTGATTACGGGGACGGATTCTCCCGTAAGGGCAGCCTCCTCCACCTTCATAGAGGCGCACTCAATAATTCTTGCATCGGCAGGAACTGCATCCCCCGCCTCAAGAACGATAATATCGCCGACTACGATATCCTCGCTTGCTATACTCATCATAACTCCGCCGCGAATCACCTTTGATTTGGCGGCGGTCATTTCCTTAAGAGCCTCTATCGCCTTTTCCGCCTTGCTCTCCTGCAAAACGCCGAGAACTGCGTTAAGTATTACTACGAAAAGGATAATAAATACGTCGGCTAAGGATTCGTTTTCGTAAATTGCGGTAACAAGGGAAAGTCCTGCGGCAACGAGCAAAACTATTATCATAGGGTCGCAGAGCTGAGCAAAAAATCTGCGGATAAGGCTTACCTTTTTGCCCTCTTTTAACTTGTTTTTGCCGTTTTTCTCAAGCCTTTTTGCGGCTTCATCATTGGTTAATCCGTTTTCGCAGGAGTCAAGCTCAGAAAGAACATTACTGTATTCTTCCGTGTAGTATTTCAATTTTCTTCTCCTTATTTATCAAATTTATCGGCAAGCGCCATATTAACAATATTTTTGATCCTCGGGTGGATGATATCTCCGTGGGGGTTAAGCATATGCTGGAAATAAACTATGGCAAGCTTTCTCTCGGGGGAGAGGGATACCATAGCTCCTGCGGCGCCGTCCCAACCGAATTCACCCAAGGGGCACAGATTACCGCCGCGGCCCTCGTCGATCTTGGTGCGAACGCCAAAGCCGTAGCCGTACTCCGCATTGGAATCCCAGGTCTTAAAGTCCTTAAGACGCTTTTCGTCAAGAACGTTGGTCCTCATAAGGTCTATTGTAAGTCTTGAAAGGATCCTCACTCCGTTTTCACCAACGCCTCCGTTTACCATTGCGTAGGCAAATTTTGAGTAATCGCTAAGGGTGGTAATAACGCCCGCGCCTCCGCTATCGTACTCTGTGCCGAGAATATAATCGTTTTTCTGCTCTCTTAAGTGGGACTTATGATCCTCCTCATTGTGTACGTAGAGCTGAGCAAGTCTTGGCTTTATTTCGTCGTTTACGTGCATATAAGAGTCCTTCATACCAAGCTTATCAAAGATGTTTTTCTGAACGTAATCGGCAAAGCGAACGCCCGTTGCCACCTCTACCACTCCTGCAAGGACGTCGTGACAAAGGCTGTAGCCCCAGCGGTCCTTGGGCTGATATTCAAGGGAGTTTTTAGCAATAGCCTTCATTATTTCTCTTGTGGGGGCTCTGCCGTCGGTTTGTTCCATCACTTTTTTGATATGATCGGTAAAAAGCTCGTAATTAAGTCCTGCGGACATTGCAAAAAGGTCCTGAATAGTCATTTCTCTCTTAAGCTTTACAAGCTCAAGATTCCAATTTTCATCATACTTCTTCACAAGGCAATCCTTAAACTCGGGCAAATACTTTGACACAGGCTCCACAGGTCTGAAGTAGCCCTCCTCGTAAGCGTGAAGAGCCGCCGCGCAGGTAATTACCTTTGATGCGGAGTAGATAAAATACATTGTATCCTCGGTAATGGGCTTCTTGTTTTCCTTATCGGCGTAGCCACCCATACGGCGGTAAACCTCCTTGCCTTCAAAAATGACCATACAGTCATATCCGGGCACGTCCTCGGTCACCAATACGGAGTCAAGATATTTGTCAAGATCTGAAAAATTGTAGTTCATAGTCTGTCTCCTTATATCTTCATTATTACATTTATATTATCACAGCATACGTTTAATTTCAATGTTTTTTCCTTATTTTTCATTTGTTTTTCACTCTATACAAACAAAAAAACAGGCTTTTGCATTTTACTGCAAAAGCCATATTTTTTAGAATACTATGCTATTGAAATCAACGTCCTCGCCGTTATCCAGCTTTTCAAGCACGTTAACGTAGGCGTCTATAATGTGGGAAACGTCCTCGTCATCCTTTTCGGGCTCGTAATCGCAGTAATCGTCTCCTACGTCAAATCCGAAAAGCTCCTCGTCGTCTGCGTCGGAATCATAGTGCATAACAACTCCGTCATAGGTGCAAATCTCGTTTCCATCCTCGTCGTAAAGGATCTCTGCCTCGATTTCTTCCTCTTCCTCTATAATGGGCTCCTCAATAGCCTCCTCAACGGGTTCTTCAGCGATTTCTTCAGTAGGCTCTTCAATGGGTTCTTCGGCAACTTCCTCGACAGGCTCTTCTACCGTTTCTTCTGTAATTTCTTCGGTAGCTTCCTTGGTTACTTCCTCTACGGTTTCCTCAATTACCTCTTCCACCGTTTCTTCAGCCACTTCCTCGATTGTTTCTTCGGCTACCTCCTCGGCATTTTCCTCGGCAATTTCCTCAACTGCCTCCTCTACCGCTTCCTCAAAGAGGGATATCTGTTCATGGTCGGGCGCGGCTTCCTCGGTGTAAAGCTCCACATCTTCAGAGTCTCCAACGTTACCGTCAATAGCGTCAAGCTCCTCTGCATCGTTTTCATCCTCGTCATAAAATTCGCCGTCAACAATGGCGTATTTCTTATCGTACTCGCTGTCCTTTATGTAAAATTCCTCGTCGTAATCGTAATCCTCCTCGTCATCCGATTCGTCATACTCGCTATCGAATTCTTCCTCTTCCTCGTCATCCTCGGCTTCAAAAGCAGCTTCCTCAATGATCTGTTCGGGAGCTTCTTCTGCTTCTTCCACTGCTTCCTCTACGATCTCCTCGTAAGGCTCTTCAACCGCTTCTGCAGGGATTTCCTTCTTTACGTCCTCTTTATTTCTGTTAGGATCGTAAACGAACTGACGGAAGTCGAAATCAGGATCGTCAAAGGGGTTGTCCTTTGACGTGTTATCAACCTTTATCTCTAAAATTTCATCCTCCTCGTCATCCGTATCTTCGATTTCCGTCACGGGAGGAGTCAAAACGGGCTTTTCACCCCTTGACATTTCCTCAATGCTGTCAAGAGTGGCAAATGCAACGGCATAACGGTCAGCGTCTATTTCCACCGTGCCCTCAAACTTATCGGTTGCAAAGGGGTCAAATTTATTTTCAAAGGAAGCGTTTGCTTCTTCCTTATTGTTCTTGATATTTTCTGTGTCCTTATAATTTTCCATTTCTTCTACCTTTTCCGTTTGCTCTGATTTTGTCTCGATCTTACTGATATCCTCGTTTTTCTCCTCCGCCTTGGTTACTGAAGGGGTAGCTGCCAAAGTGGTATCCTCATCCTCAATGGGGATTATTTTATAGATAAATGGCGCGATAAGATTATCAAGATCAAGGGAGAGGGGGTCAATATTATCAAACATACCGAATTTAAGAGGAACGGTATGCTTTGCATTTATCTTTTTGGCAAAATACGCCGCCTTTTCCGCATCCATACCACCCGTTTCGCCGCTGATAGGCACAAAAAGGGTATCTATATCCTTGGGGATATACTTAAGGATATCATCCGTATAGACCGTATTGGAGGTAATATAGTATTTCTTTCCGTCGTATGAATCGGTAATTATCATACCGAAGGCGCCGCTTTCGTTGGTGTAAGCGGGTACGGACTGAAAATACAAATTATCGTGTGTCCAATGGGAGCTGTTATCCATAAAGACTTTGTTATACCTGCCCGTAAAGGTTGCGGAGGAGATCTTCTTAAACGCACCCTCGCAGCAAAGGACGGTAACAAGCTGTCTGTTGCCGTTTATGTAATAGCGCAGAGTCTCCGCATCGGTATGATCGGGACGTGAGCTTGTAAGAATTATCACGTTGGGCTCAACCGTGTGGAATTTTTTATTTACTGCCCATCTGCGCACCTTGGTACTATCAATTTGACGTAAGCTGTCACTCAAATACGGGTCAACCAGCACTCTGGTCTTACCCGAGATAAAAAGCAATCCGTTTTGTCCTAACCAAATAACCTTCAATCAGTAATCCTCCCTATGCGTAGATTCTCTTTATATAATACCACTTTTTATTCTTAAGTACAATATTTTTTTGCAATATTTTTACAATAATTTAAACTTATTTTATTTATGTGTTGAATTTTCCCTCCGTTTATATTAAAATAAGTACGTGAGGTGATAAAATGACCGTATACGATCTTAAAACGATGCAGATATGTGACATAAAGGAAAGCGTAGTTCTTGCCCTTGGTACCTTTGACGGATGTCACGAGGGACACAGGGCGGTTTTTGGCTCTGCCATCCGTATGGCAATGAGGCTTAAAGCAAAAAGCGGTATATTTACCTTCTCCACCGTTCCAAAATCAGCCACGGGGTCGGTAAAATCCATCCACACCCTTGAGGAAAAGATAAGATATATGCAAAGGACGGGTATGGACTATCTGATAATCGAGGAGTTTCCAAACGTATCAGATATGTCGGGAGAGGATTTTGTAAGAGAGGTGCTTTACAAGAAATTGTGCTGTGTGGGCGCTGTGTGCGGATACGATTACCGCTTTGGTAAAAACGCGTCATCAAGCGCTGAGGATCTTGACAGATTTATGAAAAATCTCGGGGGACGTGTGGATATTTGCCCTCCTATTCTTTATAATAACGAGCCAATAAGCTCTACGAACATAAGGCGCGCTATCGAAAACGGAGAGTGTGAAAGCATCCTTCCCTACTCCGATCCCTACACCGTATACGCAATGGTGGAGCACGGTAAGGAGCTTGGCAGAAAAATGGGTACCCCAACCATAAACCAGCGTATACCCGAAAATAAGCTTCGTCCGAAGCGCGGCGTATATATAACCGAATGTGAAATAGGGGAGGACGTTTATCCCTCCATTACAAACGTAGGCACGCGCCCCACAACGGACGGCGACGGCGCCTGTGAAAATATGGAGACACATATTATCGGCTTTGACGGTGACCTTTATTACTCCTTTATCAAGGTAAATTTCTACAAATTCTTAAGAGAGGAAAAGAAATTTGCGGATCTTGACGAGCTTATTTCACAGATCAAGCGGGATACAGAGCAGGCAAAGGACTACTTTTTAAAATAAACTACGTAAGGAGATTTTGTATGAAAAAGCTTTTGTCATTGATTTTATGCTTGTGCTTACTTGCCACTCAGTTTACATTTCTTACGTTTGCACAGGACAGCGGCGATCCCATCGACACTACCAATCACACCAACATAGCTCTCGAGGCTATACCAAGTGTATTCAGTAACTATTACGATTACAGTAAGGCATCTTACCTTAATGACAATATAATAGACGGTCAGATCAATTCCTATATGTTCTGGCGTCCCCAAACCTCCGACAGAGATCCATCCGTTGCAGGAACCGACCCCTGGTTTAGATATAAATTCAAGGAATATAAGGAAATATCCAAAATAACCGTCCTTGTTGAGATTCCTTACTCTACCGAAACTGTGGTAAAGTTCGAGGCTCTTATACAGGGTGAATGGATACTCCTCGGTATTGAGAAATATTCAGAAAGCCCTCAATACAAGGAATACGAAAAGGTACACGAGGTTTCCCTTGAGCTTCCCTACGGAGTTACAACAAAGGAGATACGCGTATCCGTTTCCGGCTATATCGTATGGGATCCTCCCATGATATCCGAGTGCATCGTAATGGGCGCAGACGGTAAGGCACCCGAATTTGATGTGCCCGAGGGAGCGTATATGACAACTAACGCCGTGCTCAGCGGTACTGCCTCTGCTTCCTCATCAAAAGCAAGACAATATCCTGCCCTTGCCAATGACGACAATTTCTATACAAAATGGGCATCCAACGATACAACCAACAATCAGTGGTACCAGGTTGACTTTGATAAGGAATATACCATTGGTGAGGTAGGTATGAACCTCTCCGCCATCAAATTAGTTTTGGATACGAACGAAAATCCCGTAAACGAGGTATACAAGTACACAGTAAAGATAGAGATAAATGTAAACGGCAAGTGGGAAACCGCATATGAGGGTGAGGTATCCACCTCCGAGGGATCGGATGCAGTTTACAAAAAGGCGCTTGACTCTGCCAAAAAGGTAAGCGCAATTAAGGTGACCTATCTGAATACAAACGGAATATCGGCTATGCTTTCCGAATTGTATGCGACTATATCCGACGGTACAAAGTGTATGTGTCCAGGTTCATCAGTAACTCCGGATCAAAAGCTTTCCGCTGCGTCAGGTAACGTTGCTTGCCTCGGTACTCCTTACGCAAGCTCCGTATTTACCTTCTCCAATATGTCCGACGTAAAATACATTACTGACGGAAGAACAGGTAATGATGATTATATCTGGGTTCCCGAAACCCCCGCTTGTCCCTCCTACTGCGGTGTTGTCCTCGACAAAGCAAGAACGGTAGATAACGTTGTTCTTTACTTCAACGACGCATTCGGTATTGATGCCGACGGTAAAAACCACGTTTCCACCTTTGACGTTCAGTATAAGAATTCAAAGGGTGAATACGTAACCGTCACCTCCGCATCATCCTATGACAGCAAATACGGAAAGGCGATAATTTCCCTCTCCTTTGACGCAGTTACTACTGACGATATCCGCGTTGTATTCAAGACAAACGGCGGTACATTCCCCTACCTTAAGGAGCTTGAGGTATACTCTCATTCCGAAAACAATGAAATAATTCTTCCATATACTCAGTTTGTGGGATTTCCTGCATCAAAGCGAATACCCGCTGCCACCAAGGAATTCAAAAATTATACCGTTGCCAAGCGTCCCGAAAGATTAAACGTTCTTAAGAAAGTTCCTATGAATTCCGCCCCCGTAACAGATCCTAAGGCCTCCGGCTGGACAGGATGGAAATAATCAATAATAAAAGCACTTGTGATAATCTCACAAGTGCTTTTTGTTTTAAAAAACGACACGTGGCTTGACTTTTTACTCAAATCTTTCGGTAATGACCTCAGCCTCAATATTGGTCTTACCGTCGGAGCGAACCGTTCTGAAATAGTATTTACCGTCTATTTTTGACATATATATCTTAATAGTTTCGTCCTTTTTGGCTTCGCCCGAGTAGTTGATGCCTATGCTCTTTACACGGAGATTTTCCATATCGGGAATATAGTTGCATATCATATCCGCGTAGTTGGTGTTGTTCATATGACCGTTTAAGTCGGTGTCCGAATATCTTACGGTATACTCTCCCACAAGAGACATAGGAAGGGCGGTTGGTATTCTGATACGCAAGGGATGCTCTGTCTTTATGGGCTCATCCATATAATAATTGCTTGTATCTATATCGTCAACCTTAATAAGCTTTCTATCGTTTAAGGAAACGAGAGCCCAGGAGGACACCGCCTCACAAACGATCTCACCGTCTCTTTCCATTTCATAGGAACGGATAAAGCTTACTCCCTTACTGGGACAAGCCCAGCTTCTTGCAATTATTTCATCATAGGCAAGGACGGGATAGTACATTTCCACTCTGATACCGCTTAAAACAAATGCCTTACCCTGCTTGAAAAGATCGGTATACGAGGGCCTTTGCTCATTTAGCTGACGCATAGCCGCTTCCTGAATATATTTAAAGGTCTGGCTTGCGCCAAGGATCTCATTTACATCCGTATCGTGAAATCTTACCTTGAATTTTTCTTCCCACTTCATAGCTTTACCCCCGAAATAGTTTTAAAGTCTATGAAATTGTACCATAAATCAAATGATAAGTCAAGTCAAAAAGCAAAAATCAAGGCTTTTAAGAGCTTTTTATCATATAATGTTGGGAATTGACGATTCAGAATACTGATGTACGTTATCGGCTGTGGGAGTGGCGATACCGAGGCCGAAGCTGACGGTTATGGCGTTATTTACGTTCAGCATTGTATTATCGTCAAGATGCCCCATTTTTTCCTTTAATCTTGCCTTATCAATAGTTCTTATCTGCTCCAAAAGTATTACGGAGTCCTTGGCAAGACCTACGCTGTCCGCCGAAACGTCTATGTGGGTGGGCAGCTTTGCCTTTGTCATTTTACTTGTTATTGCGGCGGCAATAACCGTTGGACTGTATTTATTTCCAACGTCGTTCTGGACTATAAGTACGGGACGGAGTCCTCCCTGCTCGGAGCCTATGACGGGACTCAGATCCGCATAATACACATCTCCTCTTTTTATGTTCATTTTTTCCTCCTGCACGCTTTTACTGTATAGCTATTATTGACATTTTTTCGTGATTTAAACTTCTTTACTTATATTTTATGTTTTGTAAGAAAAAAGTGATTAGCGAAACGAGTACAGAATGGGCGAATGCGTACTCGTCGGTGTACTTAGTACTCCGGAGAAGCATTCGTCCATAAAAACAGACATATAAAAAAGAAGAGATTTTGCCCTAAAGCAAAATCTCAACATTAAATAATATGAAATACATTGACAAATACAAACAAGTCATTAAACGTGTCTGTTTTGGTCCGTGCTTGTTGCAGCAATCCCATCTATGCCATTTTGGCAAGCTTTTCAGGAGTGATCTCGTAGGGGGTGGGTCTGCCGTTTAAGTAATTTTCAAACTCGTCAATAACAAGCTCTGCCATTCTTCTAACCTCCCAACCCTGGCTACCTGCAATATGTGGGGAGAGGAATACGTTTTCAAGGGTGAAGAGCTTACTGCCCTCTGCGGGGGGCTCGCTGATGGTAACGTCAAGAAGGGCGCAGATGTCCTTTCTTTCCTCAAGCACCTCGATCATACCGTCCTCATCAACCTGAGCGCCTCTGCCCGTGTTGATAAAGGTAGCGTAGGGCATCATTGATGCAAAATGCTCCTTTTTAAGAATGCCAACGGTTGCGGGTACGTTTGCAAGATGGTTGGAAACTATATGACAGGTTGAAAAGATCTCCTCAAGGCTGCACTTTTTAACGCCCAATGCTTCAGCCTGCTCCTCCGTCATAAACACGTCGTAAACGAGGATATTAAGCTTATAGGGCTTAAGAAGCTCAATAACCTTGCGGCCTATCATTCCCGCGCCTATAATACCAATATTTGCGCCGTAGTTGCCAACGCGCGCGTGGGAAATCTCGCCTGCGGTCTTATAATCCCCTGATTTTGCAAGGACTGAGGACTGGAAATATCCCTTGTTTGCAAGAAGGATCTGTCCAACGGTAAATTCCGCAACGGGAATAGCATTTGCCGCGTAGGCGCTGAAAATTTTCACGTTCTTTTCAAAATATTCGTTAGCGAAGTATCTTACGCTGCCTGCGGCGTAGAATACCGCCTTAAGGTTGGGTAAATAGTCAACAAGCTTTATTTCACCGCCGCCCGGCATTGACCAGGTTGAGAATATGTACTCAACGTCCTTGAAGGGTGCGGGGTCTGCAAGTATCTCGCTTTCCGTATATACCTTATCCTTTTCGATATCGCAAAGAGAAGCAACTCTGTTTATATTTTCCTCGGCATAGACATAGTCTATATTGCCCTTATAGTTAGCCAAAAAAATCGCTTTCATAATTATTCTCCTTAAAAATAACCTTACTCTTTTATTTTCTCACAAAAAAGAAAATATGTCAAGTGCTACGGTGAAAAAACTTATCCTTGTGGGAGAAATAATTCTTTGCCGTCTTTTTAAATAAGTTACAACGCGAAAAAACTTGACAAAGAATTTATAATATGATATCATTTATTATGAATAATAATATATTTTGGAGGATATTTTTATGGCATACCAGGTTCCGCAGAATAAAGAAGCTTTTTTAAAGCTGTGCGCAGAATCCAATACTAAGTTCCCTTACTCCGAGGATATTTCCTGCCTTGGCAAGAAAATTATAGTTGGAACAAAAACAATACACAACAGAATAGTATATCAGGCTATGGAGGGTTGTGACGGTACGCTCGAGGGAGCTCCCGATGAGCTTACGAGAAGAAGATATCTCCGCTTTGCAAAGGGTGGCGCGGGTATTATATGGTTTGAGGCTACTGCAGTTAAGCCCGAGGGAAGAGCCAACCCCAGACAGATGTATCTTACAAACGAGACAAGAGGCGAGTTTGAGCGTATTCTTAACGATATAAAGGAGACCTGCATAAGGGAAAACGGCTTTGAGCCCACGGTTATTATGCAGCTTACCCATTCGGGCAGATATTCCAAGCCCGAGGGCGTTCCCGCTCCCCTTATCGCTTACAACAATCCTATTTTTGAAAAGGATAATCCCATTGACAAGTCAAGAATAGTAACTGACGAATACCTTGATTCCGTTGGTGAGGCTCTCGTTAAATCCGCCATTATGGCAAAGAGCTGCGGCTTTGACGGCGCAGACATCAAGAGCTGTCACAGATACCTTTTGAGCGAGATACTTTCCGCTTATGAAAGGGACGGAAGATATGGCGGCAGCTACGAAAACCGTACGCGCCTTCTTACAAACGCGGTAGGCGAGGCAAAGAACGCTACAGGAAGAAGCTTTATTATTACGTCCCGTCTTAACGTATACGACGGATTTGAATATCCCTACGGCTTCTCCGTTAAGCCCGGTGACGGCATCAATCCCGACTTTACAGAGGCAAAACGCCTTTGCAAGGACCTTGTTGCCAAGGGTATTGATATGATAGATATGACTATGGGTAACCCATATTTCAACCCCCACGTAAACCGTCCCTTTGCAAAGGGAACATACGAGCCTCCGGAGCATCCTATGTTCGGCGTACAACGTATGCTTGACGGTATTTCCGAAATTGCGGCTGAGATCAAGGGCACACCCGTCGTTTCCTCGGGTATTTCATTCCTTGGCGGCGTTTCCGCAAACGTATGCGCAGGATATATCAACGAGGGCAAGTTTGACTTTGCAGGCTACGGCAGAGAGACCCTTGCGTACCCCGACTGCGCAAAGGATATTTATACAGGCGCAAATCTTGATCCCAAGAAGCTCTGTATCTGCTGCGGCAAATGTACTGAAATTATGAGATGTAAGGGCGGTACTCCCGGTTGCGTAGTACGTGACTCCGAGGTTTATATGCCACTTTATAAAAAATTTGTATTAGGTAAGGAGTAATAAAATGAAGGTTGCTTTGATTACAGGCGCGGCAGGCGGCATCGGATACGCTACCGTTGAAAAATTTGCAAAAGAGGGCTACGCCATCGTAGCTATGGATATTGTCCCCGAGGAAAAGGTTGCAGACAAGTTTGCTTCCTTTGAAAACGCTATTTACGTTAGCGGTAACCTTGCAAAGAGCGAGGACAGAGAAAACGCAGTTAAGGCTGCTATAAATAAGTACGGTGTTATCAACATTCTCGTAAACGTAGCGGGCGTTGCACCGAGAGTACGTGCTGACCTTCTTGAAATGAGTGAGGAAAGCTACGATTTCGTTATGGATATTAACTTAAGAGGCACATTCTTCCTTACACAGCTCGTTGCTAACCAGATGGTACGTCAGGCAGTTTGCGAGGGCATTAAGGGATATATTGCAAACGTATCCTCCTGCTCTGCCTACACGTCCTCCGTTAACCGCGGTGAATACTGTATGTCCAAGGCAGGTATGTCTATGATGACCAAGCTCTTTGCCGACAGACTTGCAAAGGACGGCATCCTCGTAAACGAGATCTGCCCCGGTATTATTGAAACAGGTATGACGGAAAAGGTAAAGGAAAAGTACGACAACCTTATTGCAGGGGGTCTTGTTCCCCTTAACCGTTGGGGCACACCCGAGGACTGTGCAAACGCGCTTTACGCCCTTTGCTCAGGCATACTCGGATATACCACAGGTCAGTCCATTGACGTTGACGGCGGTATGCATATTCAGAGACTTTGATTTCATCCCACTTTAATTTTAAGGAGAGCTATATGACTGAAACCATTGTTAAAATAAACGGCGTGTCGGTTAAAAGGGTAACTCTCAATACAGCAATAATAGGAAGCGGAGCGGCAGGTTACAATGCCGCTTTGCGTCTTACAGATTACGGTGTTGAGGATATTGCGGTTATTACCGAGGGCATCAATATGGGTACCTCCCGTAATACAGGCTCCGACAAGCAGACCTACTATAAAATGAACCTTTGCGCAGATTATCCCGACTCACCCAAGGCTATGGCGCAGGACTTTTTCAACGGTAAGTGCGTTGACGGTGATAACGCATATGTTGAAGCGTCATTGTCCGTCCCCTGCTTCCTCCACCTTTGTGAGCTTGGCGTTGAGTTCCCCGTTAACCGCCTTGGCGAATACGTAGGCTACAAGACCGACCACGATCCCCGCGCAAGAGCGACAAGCGTTGGTCCTCTTACCTCCAAGATGATGACAGAATGCCTTGAAAAAGAGGTTATGAAGCGCAATATCAAGATATACGACAAGCTTCAGGCTATTGAATTTATTAAAAATGAGGGCGAGTGCGTTGGCGTGCTTTGTCTTAACAAGGCGGCAATGAACGAGGACGAAAGATTCGTGCTTTTCAACGCGGAAAACACCATTACCGCAACGGGCGGCCCTGCGGGAATTTACGCGGATACGGTTTACCCCCTCGGCCACGCAGGCGCTTCGGGTATTGCATTTGAAGCGGGCGTGCTTGGTAAGAACCTTACGGAGTGGCAGTACGGTCTTGCCTCCACCGCTCCCCGTTGGAACGTATCGGGCACTTATATGCAGGTGCTTCCCCGCTTCGTTTCCGTTGATAAGGACGGCAATGAATACGAATTTTTGAACGAATATTTTGACGATATAGGTACTTGCCTTTCCAAGATATTCAGAAAGGGCTACGAGTGGCCCTTCGACTGTAAGAAGGTTATGAGCGGATCCTCAATTATCGACCTTTTGGTATTCCGTGAGTGCGTTTTGCGTGACAGAAAAGTTTACCTTGACTTCAGAAAGAACCCCTACGGACTCGAGGAGCTTCCCTACGATAAGCTCGATAATGAGGCAAGGGAGTATCTTGAAAACGCCCACGCCTGCTTTGGCAACCCCTTACAGCGTCTTCAGTTTATGAATATGCCCGCATATGATCTTTACCTTAACAAGGGAGTTGACCTTGAAAAGGAAATGCTTGAGATCGCCCTCTGCGCTCAGCATAATAACGGCGGTCTTGACGTTGATATGTGGTGGCAGACCAATATCAAGCACCTTTTCGCGTGCGGTGAGGTTGCAGGCTCCCACGGTATCTACCGTCCCGGTGGAAGCGCCCTTAACGCAGGTCAGGTCGGCTCTATGAGATGCGCGCAGTAC
Source organism: Clostridia bacterium (assembly GCA_017481595.1). Classification (GTDB taxonomy): domain Bacteria; phylum Bacillota; class Clostridia; order Oscillospirales; family CAG-272; genus RGIG2000. Next base: position 56,868 of record JAFUOY010000021.1, read on the forward strand.
ATCAGCGCCCACAGATCAAATCCTCTTTGCGAGGGCTTTGACGCTCCTGCCGAAAAGGCAGTTATTAAGCACATTGAGCTTACAAGAGCTATAATTTCCGACACGGATAACCTTACGGAAATGTCCTACAAGGCGACAAAGAAGATGAGCGAGGCGGGGGGTGCAATCAGAAACGCATCCTTGCTTGACGGCGCAATTTCCTCCGCTAAGGAAATGCTTGACTCCTTTGCCTCAAGCGTTAAGATAGGCAACTCATTCAAGCTCTGGCAGGCATACAGACTCCGTGACGCTCTTATTTCACAGATAACCTATATGACTGCAATGAAGGAATACGTAAAGGCAGGCGGTAAGTCCCGCGGATCTGCAATTTACACCTCCGAAAGCGGTAACGTACCCGCTAATATGGAGGAGACCTTCCGCTTTGAGCTTGACACAGGAGATTTTGATACTACCGTGCTTGAGATCAACTTTGCAGAGGGATGTAAGGCGACCACACGTCAGGTAAGACCCTTGCCCGAGGGTGGCGGATTCTTTGAAAACGTATGGCGTGAGTACAGAGAGAATAAGAATATTTATTGATTTTCAGGAGAAAAAGCTATGAAGACCGGATTGGTATCTGTAACCTTTCGTAAGCTTACCATACAGGAAATAATTGAGCTTGCAAGGGAAAATTCATTAAAATCCATCGAATGGGGATCAACTCCCCACATAGACGCGGGCGAGGTAAAGCTTGCCCGTAAGGTAAGAAGTCTTATGCACGGCGCAGGTCTTAAGTGCGAATCCTACGGCTCCTATTACGGCATTATTTACAGAAAAGGCGTACACAAGCCCTACCCCTTTAAAAAGGTGTGTAAAACAGCCGTTGCCCTGGGCGCAAAGACCGTTCGCATCTGGCCCGGCTTCCCAGGTATGCAGCCTTACTCAGAGGATGATATCAGAAGAGCCGTTATCCACACCCGTGAAATATGCAATATTGCAAAAAAATACGGCTTGACCCTTTCTATGGAATGCCATTTCTGGACTCTTACGGAAAACTATAAGAAATCCATTGAATTTATAAAGAGAGTCGGCTGCGACAATCTTAAGATGTACTGGCAGCCCAATCCCTACGAGTCAAAGGAATACAACCTTGAGGCGGCAAAGGCGCTTCTTCCCTACGTTACAAACGTACACGTTTGCCATTGGATAAAGCAGGATAAAAAGCCCTTATCCGAGGGAATTGAAGATTGGCGCGAGTATTTTGACGTGCTTAAGACAGAGGATGACAGAGTATTTATGCTTGAGTTTATGCACGACGGCGAGCCCGAATCCTTGCCCGAGACTGCAAAGACCTTGAGAGAGATAATGGGTATTGAAAAATGAGTATTTTAAATAAATCTTATAATAAAAACATATGGCAGGAATACCGCGCAAATCCCGATTTTAAGGAGACCCTTGAATATCTTGACAAGTGCTACAACGATTTCTGCATTGGTGAAATTCCCGCAACAAAATTCAGCCACTTCCGTCTTTTTAAGGACATAGGTGACAGAACAACGTATCAAAAGACGTTTTTCATCCGTCAGCACAGGCTCTTTACCTGTATATTCCTCTCCCTTATTTATCCCGAGAGGGAGGATTACCTCACGCTTCTTCAGGACACTATCTTTGAGATGTGTGATCAGTACGTATGGGCTCTCCCCGCTCATATAGAAAACATAGACGTAAATAACAATACGGAGCTTGACCTTGACGCAACAACAATGTCAATGGCGCTTGCAGTAGCGAAGCATTTGCTCGGCGACAGATTCCATCCCCTCATCAACGCAAGAATCGATGCGGAGATCGACAGACGTCTCGTTAAGCCGCTTCTTGCCCAGAGATGGCATTGGGAATACAGAGCCAACAACTGGACTACTGTTTGCGCGGGAGCATCGGGCTGCGCCCTTATGCTCAACCGCCCCGACGTATTCGAGCTTGTTAAGGACAGACTTAACAGAGGTATGGCGGAATATTTAAAGGGCTACAAGGATGACGGCGTATGCGTAGAGGGCGCGGGATACTGGAGCTACGGCTTTGGCTATTATCTTGAGTATGCGGATATGCTTTACGATTATACAAAGGGACAGGAGGATCTTCTCCACTCTGAAAAGCTGTACAATATCGCATCCTTCCTACAGAAGCTTTTCCTTGATGATAACGTAGTTGCAAACTACGGCGATATGGGCTTAAATCTCTCCATTCCTATGGGATTTATGTATAAGCTCAAGAGCATCTACGGTGACGTGGTTGAAATGCCTCCCAAGGGTATCCTTATCCACGACGTCCATTATTTCCCCTTTATGATGGATGAATTTTTGTACTATAATAAGAGCTTCGTTAGCACAAAGCTTTCCAAAAACGCAACCTATTATATGGCTGACGAGGGCTGGTTTGTAAACAGAACTCCCGCTTACGGATTTGGCGCAAGGGGCGGATGGAACGGAGACAGCCACAACCACAACGACGTTGGATCATTTATCTTCTCCAAGGATAACAGACAGGTGCTTTGTGATATCGGTCTTCGTCCCTATACAAGACAGTATTTTGAGCATCCCGTAAGATACACCTTCTTAGAGGCGTCATCAAGAGGTCACAACGTGCCCATTATCAACGGTGAGTATCAGAAGAATATCCCCGGTGAACGCTCTGTAACCACTTATGAAAACGGCGTTTTCACCATTGATTTTGCAAACATCTACGGCATTGACGCCCTTAAAAAGCTTGTGCGAAGATGCAAAATGAATGAGTCCTCCGTTGAGATAACCGACGAGTTTATTCTTGAGGGCGAGGGCACCTTTACCGAAAGACTTATTGCCCTTGAAAAGCCCGAAATTCTTGATGGCAAAATAACGGTTGACGGTGTTACAATAAGCTTTGATAAAGAAAAGGCTACCGCAGATTATATTATGGACACCCACACCATTGAGCTTGACGTAAACGGCAACACCTCAAAGGGCTGCGACGTTTACTGCATCAATATAAACGTAAAGGATATTAAGGACGGCACATTCACATTTACTGTGGAGGCATAAAATGTTTGAAAAAATCAAAGACCCTGTGTTTATAAAAGAGGTTCGGGAGGGCGAGAAATACGCCCTCCTTCGTAAAAAATATAAGGAGCATTGTGAAAAACCATAAAGGACGAGCCCCTTATGTGCAAATTTTCCAAATTCCGTCTTTTTGCGGAAAAGGGAGAAAGAAATCTCTATGAATACGCCTTTAATCAGCACGTTGATGCTCTTACTCTTCACGCCTTTAACACCATTGTATACGGTGACGAGCATCTTTCCAAGCTTGAGGATGCCCTTTATGACGTTCTCTCCATATACGTTTGGGCGCTCCCCGCTCACGTTCCCGACATAAATGAGGAAAATTATTACGAGCTTGATCTTGCATCAACGGCGCTTGGAGCTACGATTGCAACCATTGACTGTCTTTTGGGAGATAAGCTGCACCCACAGTTAAGAAAACGTATAGATACAGAGTTAAGAAGAAGAATACTCGAGCCATTTAAACGTGAGATATGGCATTGGGAGGACAGATATAACAACTGGACATCCGTATGCGCGGGAAGCACGGCAGTTTGCCTTATGCTTAAATATCCCGATGAGTTTGACGCGCTGTTGCCGAGATTTTCCGAAAATATGCGTAAATTTATAGCGGGCTTTTCTGATGACGGAGTATGTTACGAGGGTGCGGGATATTGGGGCTACGGCCTTTCCGCCTTTGTTATGTACGCCCTGCTTCTTAAGGAATATACCAAGGGACAAACAGATTATTTCAAGGATGAAAAGGTAAAAAATATATGCTGCTTCTTTGAAAAGGTTACTCTGTATCCCGATATTATAACCTGCTACGGCGATACGGGTGTTGATATCAAGGTAAACGATTTCCTTATGCATTCTCTCAAAAAGGAATATCCGAATGATATATGGATACCAAATGAAAGTCGTATACATATTCCCACAAATCAGTTTGCCCAGATACTTCTCTACATTGAGAATTATGATCCCGACGTAACGGCAGACCAGCTTAAGAATGCGGAATACTATATGGAGCACGCAGGCTGGTATACCAAGCGTACGCCATCCTATTCTCTTGCTGCAAGAGGAGGATGGAATGGGGATAGCCACAATCACAACGACGTAGGCTCATTTATATTTGCAGTTGACAACCGTCAGGTGCTTATTGATATGGGTACAAGATATTATACTAAAGATTACTTTCTGTTGCCTCAAAGATACGAATATCTTGAAACCTCATCAAGAGGTCATAACTGTCCTATCATAAACGGTCAGTATCAGGCAAACGTACCCGAAACGCGCTCCTACACCTCATTTTGCGACGGTGTATTCTCCGTTGACTTCCGCGAGCTTTATAATATTCCAAAGTTAAAAAAGCTTGTCCGCCGCTTCAAAGCAACAAACACAAGCGTAAAGGTTACGGAGGAATTCGAAATTACGGGAGAGTGGAGCTTTACCGAGCGATTTGTTTCCTACAAAAAGCCGAAAATCTCCGACGGTGTTATTGAAATTGACGGCGTATACGTTAAATTTGATCCCTCAAAGGGAAAAGCCACCTATACCACGGATATGCACTACACCAAAAACCTTGATGATACTGTAAATGAAACTCTTGTGTATCTTACGGATATTAAAGTGCTGTCCTACGGAGAGTTTGAGTTTATAATTGATACAAATAAATAAAAAAAAGCAAGAATGAAGTATTTTCATTCTTGCTTTTGTTTTTATGAATAATTACTGAGCTGCGTCAACGATAATGGAGAAATCCTTTGCCTTGAGGGAAGCGCCGCCGATAAGACCGCCGTCAACGTTTTCCTTGGAAAGAAGCTCTTTAGCGTTAGCTGCATTCATAGATCCGCCGTACTGGATAATGATCTTGTCTGCTGCATCCTGGCTGTAGATCTTTGCGATGGTATTACGGATAACGCCGCAGGTTTCGTCAGCCTGCTCGGGAGTAGCTGTAAGACCTGTTCCGATAGCCCATACAGGCTCGTAAGCGATAATAACGTTAGCAAGCTGATCCTCTGTGATGTCCTTAAGATCAAGCTTTGTCTGCATAGAAACGATCTCGTCTGTGATACCGTTTACTCTTTCTTCCTTAACCTCACCAAGGCAAAGAAGAACCTTAAGACCAGCCTCAAGAGCTGCCTTTGTACGAAGGTTTACAGTTTCGTCTGTTTCACCAAAGTACTGTCTTCTCTCGCTATGACCGATAATAACGTAGTCAACGCCGCACTCCTTAAGCATTTCAGCAGAGATCTCACCTGTGTATGCGCCCTTGGGAGCGAAGTGAACGTTTTCTGCGCCGATCTTGATATTGCTGCCTGCCGCTGCCTCCTGCGCTGCGTGAATGTCAACGAAGGGAACGCAGAAGATGATGTCGCAGTTGTCCTTACCTGCAACGAGGGGCTTTGTCTCCTCGATAAGAGCCTTAGCCTGGGAGGGAGTCATATTCATTTTCCAGTTGCCTGCTATTACTTTTCTTCTCATTTCAAAATCCTCACTTTTACATATAATGCGGGATGCTGCAATGACGCAGAACAAAACAGACGACCTAAATCCAACGATGATTTACCAAAATACCTGAGCAAATTCAATGTAAAGATTTTGCCTTAAACAAAATCTTTTATTATTATGTCTGTTTTTAGGCGCGACTGCTACGCCCACGGGGTCCCGTAAAATCCGCGAGGATTTTTGGGGAATGGGTCAACCGTACGCCAGTACGCCGACGTGTACGCATTCACGCCTTCTGCATTCATTTCGCTATCCCTTAATGCAGATTGTAGTTATGGGGGCTGTCATTACGACAGCCCTCAACAAATTATTCAGTGTAAATTATTCCTTGTCCATAAGGCAAGCGATACCGGGAAGCTCCTTACCCTCAAGGAATTCGAGGGATGCGCCGCCGCCTGTGGAGATGTGTGTCATCTTGTCAGCAAAGCCGAGCTTTTCAACTGCAGCCGCAGAGTCACCGCCGCCGATGATGGAGATTGCGCCGCTTTCAGCAACTGCGTTAGCAACTGCCTCTGTACCTGATGCAAAGTTCTTCCATTCGGAAACGCCCATAGGACCGTTCCATACTACTGTGCCTGCGCCCTTGATAGCCTCTGCAAAGAGAGCCTGTGTCTTAGGACCGATATCAAGACCCATCCAGCCTTCAGGGAATGCGTTGGAGTCGCAGAACATGGATTCTGTATTTTCGTCATATTCCTTACCGAGCTTGTTATCTACGGGGAGAAGGAACTTAACGCCCTTAGCAGCAGCCTTATCCATCATTTCCTTAGCGAGATCAACCTTGTCATCCTCCCAGAGGGATGTACCAACGTTGTAGCCCATGGACTTGAAGAATGTGTAAGCCATACCGCCGCCGATA
>JAFUOY010000022.1 GCA_017481595.1 Clostridia bacterium
CGACCATAATGGATTTGCGGCTATTGAAGGTGCAAAGGCAACAATCGCCCACTTGCCCGGTGCAAAGTTGAAATTATTGAGAGTTACAACACCACCAATCGAGTTGCAGAACGAGTTTGCGGCGTTCATTGAACAAGTCGACAAATCGAAATTTGAAATTCAAAAGAGCCTTGAAAAGCTCGAAACACTAAAAAAAGCATTGATGCAAAAATATTTTGGGTGAGGTGACATTATGAAATTAGAAGATTTGGCTCCGTGGATAGCAATTGCATTCACACTTGCGCTCTCAATCCTTGTTCCGTTATTTACTCAAATTGCTAATAACCGTCATCAGCGAAAAATGCAACGAGAAAAATTACAGTATGAAGAGAAGCAAAAGAAAGTACTCGCTTATGAAGAGTTTTTACTTTATGTTGGAGCTTCAATTGCGCACGCTACAAAAGAAAACCTTCCGTTGGCAGGATCAAGCATAGAAAAAATGTATATATACTCTCCTTCTGAATGGTGGGATGATTTAGATTCATTATCTGAATGCATACGTCACGCAGAATTTGGGAAAGCGGCTGAAATAATGAAAAAATTAAGTCGCTTAATTTCTAAAGAGTTATCAAAGTCTTAATACAGAAATATTTTTTGTGAGGTTTATTATGGAGAAAAAATATCAAATATTCGTTAGTTCTACATACGAAGATTTAAAAGATGAGCGTTCTGCTGTGGCACAAAGTTTGTTGGATATAGGATGTATCCCGGTTGGCATGGAGCGGTTTCCTGCTAGCAACATGAGCCAAATGGAATATATTAAAAAAATGCTTGATGATTGTGATTATTATATCCTAATACTTGCCGGTCGTTATGGTTCAGTTGACTCCGATGGTATTGGTTTTACCGAAAAAGAGTACGATTATGCAATTTCAAAAGGCATTCCTGTTATGAGCTTTATTGTGAAAGACACTGAAAAACTACCGAGTGGTAAATGCGAAAACACAGATGTCGGTCGATCATTGTTGCAAGAGTTTAGGTCCAAAGTATGTAAGGGTAAACTCGTAAAATTCTATCAAGATATCGGTTCTCTTCAAGCTGCTGCTGTAGTTTCTCTATACCAATGCATTAAAGACTATCCTGCCAAAGGATGGGTTAGAGGGGATTCCATTGATTTTGAAAAAGACACTCTTTATAAGGTCAAAGAATATATGGAGCAAATTATAGCCACTGAAAAGGAAACAAAATACTGGGATGGGACAGTAATAATCAACTAAATAATTATTTAGATATTATAGATTACTTAAACATTTATGAGGTACTCACAATGACCAACTTTGATTTCCTAAAAAACACCCCGGATTTTGACACGTTTTCTGACGTGGCAATCTCGGCGGAGAAAATATTACATATTGACGTGGATTCCTGCGTGCTGAACTGCCGCAGGGCTATGGAATTTGCGGTCAAGTGGATGTATTCGGTTGACCGTGATCTCGTTATGCCTTATCAGGACAACCTTGTCAGCCTTATGAATGACGAGAAGTTCCGTGATATTATCGGAAACGATATCTGGCGTCGTATGGAATTCATCCGCAAGCTCGGCAACAATGCGGCTCACGGCGGCAAAAAGATAACGCAAGAGCAGGCAGAGCTTTGCCTTGAAAATCTTTTCGTTTTCCTTGACTGTGTGGCGTATTTCTACGCGCCCGAATACACCGAGCAGCAGTTTGATAAATCCTTACTTGCACTCACCGTAGACGAGGCTCTTTCATTCGTTCCCGAAAACGAAATTGATATTGCCAAGCTCATTGAGGAAAACAAGGCTCTCAAGGACGAGCTGACTGCCCGCCGCGCCGAGCAACAGCAGACCTATGTTCCCAAGCCCCTTGATCTCTCCGAGTACAAGACGAGAAAGATATACATCGACTTTATGCTACAGGATGCCGGCTGGATTGAGGGCAAGGATTGGCTCAACGAGGTCGAGCTTTACGGTATGCCAAATAAGAGCGAAGTGGGTTATGCCGACTACGTTCTGTTTGGTGATGACGGCAAACCTCTTGCCGTTTTGGAAGCCAAACGCACCTGCGTGGACGTTGCCAAGGGCAGACAGCAGGCAAAGCTTTATGCCGATCTTTTGGAGCAGAAATACGGCCGCAGACCTATCATTTTCCTCTCCAACGGCTTTGACACGCGCATCTGGAATGACAAATATTATCCCGAGCGCAAGGTAGCATCTATTTACTCCAAGCGCGATCTTGAAAAGCTTTTCAATCTGCATACAATGCGTACAAGCCTCAAAAACGTAATGGTGGACAAGGCTATTGCCGGACGTTACTATCAGGAGGGCGCAATTAAGGCTGTTTGCGAATCGTTTGATAAGAAGAATCGCCGTAAGGCGCTTCTCGTAATGGCAACGGGTTCGGGCAAAACGAGAACGGTCATCGCTCTTTGCAAGGTGCTCTTAGATCACGGCTGGGTGAAGAACATTCTGTTCCTTGCCGACCGAAACTCGCTTGTGACACAGGCAAAGCGCGCCTTTGTGAATATGCTTCCCGACCTCTCTGTGACCAATCTCTGCGAAGATAAGGAGAACTTTGACTCCCGTTGTGTTTTCTCGACCTATCAGACGATGATGAATTGCATTGATACTGTCAAGGACGAGAACGAGAAAAAGCTCTTTACCGTCGGTCACTTTGACCTTGTAATAGTAGACGAAGCGCACCGTTCCATCTACAACAAATACAGGGATATTTTCAATTATTTCGATGCTCCTTTAGTTGGTCTTACTGCAACTCCAAAGGATGAGATTGACAAGAACACCTATGAGATTTTCGAGCTTGAAAACGGTGTTCCAACCTACGGTTACGAGCTTGGACAAGCCGTTACTGATGGCTTTCTTGTTGACTTTATGTCTGTTGAAAGTAAATTAAAATTCATCGAGCAAGGTATCGTATACGATGATCTTTCCGAAGAAGACAGACAAGCATATGAGGATACATTTGAAGATGAAAACGGTGATCTGCCCGAAAGCATCGCTTCCTCTGCTATCAACGAGTGGGTATTTAACGAGGATACCATTCGCCAGGTGCTCCACATCTTGATGAACGACGGTTTGCGCATCGATTACGGCGAAAAGTTGGGCAAGACCATCATCTTTGCCAAGAACCACGAGCACGCTGAAAAGATTCACGAGATATTCGGCAAGGAATATCCCAATCTGCCCGGATATACCAAGGTTATTGACAACTATATGACCTATGCACAGAGTGCGATCGATGAGTTTTCCGATCCAAAGAAATTACCTCAAATTGCAATCTCCGTCGATATGCTTGATACAGGTATTGACGTGCCCGAAGTTTTGAATCTTGTCTTCTTCAAAAAAGTGATGAGTAAGGCGAAGTTCTGGCAGATGATCGGCCGTGGTACGCGTCGTTGCGACGGACTGATGGACGGCAAGGATAAGGACAAGTTCTATATCTTCGATTTCTGTGGAAACTTTGAGTTCTTTCGTATGAATCAGGGACGTCCTACTGCGAATCAGATTGCCCTGCAGGGCGCGATCTTTAAGCTCAAGGCACAGATCGCGTTTAAATTGCAGGATCTTGCGTATCAGACCGCTGACTTGATTGCATTCCGCAAATCATTAGTTGACGATATGGTGCGTAAGGTGTGCGAACTCAACAAAGAGAACTTTGCTGTGCGTCAGCATTTGCGTTACGTTGAGCAATATGCAAATCCCGACAACTACAATTCGCTTACCTATGAAGATACATTATTGATGGCGGAAGAACTTGCTCCGTTGATTACGCCCGACGAGGACGAGGCGTCCGCCGTTCGCTTTGATGCTTTGATGTACGGCATTGAGCTTGCATATCTTGCAGGCAAGAAATATTCTCGCGCCCGTACCGATCTTTATAAAAAGGTCAGCGGAATTGCAAGCGTAGCAAACATCCCCGAAATTATGGTTCAGTCCGAGCTTATCAACAAGATTCTGCATACCGATTATTTGGATAATGCGGGCATCAATGAATTCGAGCATATTCGTGAGAATCTCCGTGATTTGATGAAATATATTCCGAGAACTGGTGTGAAGTATATAACCAATTTCGATGATGAGATTCTTTCGGTTGAGTGGAACGAATCAGATCTTGAAAGCGATGATCTCAAAAATTACAAGGCGAAAGCAGAGTTCTATATTCGTCAGCATCAGGATGAGACGGCAATCGCAAAATTAAAGAGTAACGTTCCGTTGAGCGCGGAGGACGTTAAGGCGCTGGAACGTATTCTGTGGAGCGAGGTTGGCAGTAAAAAGGACTACCAAGCAGAATATGGTGAAAAGCCGCTTGGTGAGTTTGTTCGTGAGATCGTAGGACTCGATATGGCGGCGGCGAAATCAGCGTTCGCCGAATACTTGAACAATGTTAGTCTTGATGCCGATCAAATTTATTTTGTCAATCAAATCATTGAATATATCGTGCGCAACGGTGTAATGAAAGATATGTCTGTGCTTCAGGAGCCTCCGTTTACCGATAGGGGTAGTATTGTCGAGGTGTTTACCGATATTTCAATTTGGTTGGGTATCAGGAGCGTGATTGAAAAGATTAACGCAAATGCGGTGGCATAATGCTTCACGCCAAGAAGGCACGAAGTAAAACCAAATAACAAATAGCAACGAGGCCGCATGAAAAGTGCGACCTCGTTTTATCGTTGTGAAAGTTTTATAAAGAGAAATAATCTTCTCCTCAATATCTCTTTTAATATAAGCCATAATAGGTTCTCCTTGGCTAATATTCGATACAATCGTGTTTTAGCACAAAATGATAGCTTTGTCAAGGCTATTATACGATGTAATCGTTTTATGAAGATCGAAGGAGGGTATTTTGCCACAGATAGTACGTTAAAAATTCCACTAAAATTTCACTATTTTTTCACTATTTTTTTGATTTGGGGGAAGAAATTTGTGATTTTTGAGTTGGAGTAATAAACCAAAAATGGCAGGCGTAAGATATAATTGGGCGAAAAAATATTACAAAAGGGCTAAAAAAAGGCAAAAAAAGGGCTGAAAATTGGCGGAAAAGCGCATAATGGAACAAATTTTGCGTTAAATCTTGACTTTTTATAAGATTTGTGCTATACTTTAATAGCAACAAGCCGTTACGGCGTTTAGACGAGTAAATATTTCATGCTCGCCTTACTGTAATGGATGTGTTGACTGACGGTATTCTGTGAAATAAGTGGACATCAATGGAAGATTGATTAAAGGAGTTTTTAATACCAGTCATCCCGATAATTTTGATTCTGTTTGTTTACTTACCAACGGTATATTGTCGAAACGTTTGCAAACACATAAAAAAACAAAATTAAAAAGGAGAAAAATCCAATGAACAAGATGAACAAGAAGGGCTTTACAATTGTAGAGCTTGTAATCGTAATCGCTGTTATCGCTATCCTTGCAGGTGTTCTTATCCCTACATTCGGCGGTATCATTGACAGAGCTAACGAATCCGCTGAAATGCAGAAGGTAGCTGCAGCTTACAAGGAAGCATATGCGCTTGCTATGGCTGATGACGGTAAGATTGATACTGATGACTACAACGCTAAAATAAAAGATACAGATACTGCAAACAACTGTATCGAAGCAGGCGGTTATAAGTTTACAATTACCATGAATGCGGCCGGAACAGAGGTTACTGATTGGGCAGTAGCTGCTGGCGGTGCTGAAGGATATACCTTTGATTACGATAATGGCGCTTGGACAGCTAAGAAGGGCTAATAAACACTTTTAAACAAAACTAAATTATAACGCAGGCACTCTGCACTCCTTGCGGGTGCAGAGTGCTTACGACTTATTAGGAAAGAATGAGAAATATGTACGGAAAAATGAGAAACAAAACTGTTGAAAAACCTGATAAAGTAAAGAACAACAAGAGGGGTTTTACTCTTGTTGAGCTTACTATTGTTATGGCAATTTTGGCAATCGTTACGGGGATTACCGTTTCTTTTTCTGTACTGATGAAGGATGTAACCGCAGATAACAGAGACGAATATGAGTTTCTGGAGCAGAACACAGAGCTTAAAGATGCAATTTGCGCCTGGGTGGCAGAAAATGACGTTGAGGGCAGTAAATTTACCGCAAATGGCGACACATTGACGGTGACCTTTGAAAACTCGGAAAAGAAAATGACCTTGCGTCTTTCTAACGGCAGGCTCTACTATTCCGACTATGAACAGCAAAAGAATATTGTACTTGAGACCGATCTTGATGAAATAGACCAGATGATCTTTTCGGTAAAGGGCGGTCAAAAGCTTTTAAGATGCGGTACTAACCACAAGAATGATGAAGGAAAAACAGTTATAACCAACGCATTTGTGATATCCCTTCGACTTGGCACAATGATACAGGAGGGACCCAATGAAACGTAAAAATAAAGGTGGCTTTTCCCTTGTGGAGGTAGTAATTGCCCTTGCCATTATCGTTATGGTAATGGGCGCGGGACTTTCTATCACATTATCCTCCATAACCACAAAGGTAAAAGCAATTAACAGAACCCACGCTCAGAACTTCGCTGAAAACGTGTTGGAATGTTTTAAGGCGGCGGATGATGCTGAAGAGTTTGGACGTCTACTTCCCGTGATTGATAATGATAACGACCAACATCGCGATCCTTATCACGACGAAAGAGATGGTACACAGTACTATATATACACGCATACGTCTGCTAATTATCAATTTGTGGCAGAGATTGCCGTAAGGTATGCAGACGGAGAACGTCCCATATTAAAGGTTAACGTAACCGGCGAGGACGGAACGGACATTATTTCGTTTGACTACACAAAGGGAGCTATTGTAGCTTCTGAGGGTGAGGGAGGCGGAATATGAAGCTTAAGCAAATATTTAAAAGCAAACGGGGTGTAGCTATCGAAAACGCCATACTGTTTATGATAGTTATATTTTTCCTTTGCGCTTTGATAACAAACTTGACATTGCTTGGATTTCATGAAGTAAAGCTTGAAAAGGCGCTCCTTCTACGTGACGTAGAGATAGACCAGATAGGAGAAGACTTTTTAGCAAGCGTTGATGCGGAACAAGCATTTAATGAGACCTATGACAAATACGCCTACAAGGTAGACGGAAACGTTCTTAAGGTATGGCGCGAAAAGGATACAGACAAAACGGTAGTTCTTTACGTGGAAGCAGAGCTTACCGATGGACAACTTAACGTCAAAGCTTGGCGTTACTCGGATTAGCTTCCAACTCAGACAGAGTAATCTGTTACGTTAAAAACGGAGAACAGAATATGCAGAAACAGAAACAAAAAACTATTTATTCGACAACAATTGCAATCGACGCAGAGCATTCCGCCCTTCGTTTCTCTCAGATGGTGGATAACGACAAAAGCACGATTGTAAATGACATAAAAAGCTACGCGGGCAATCAGTACGACGAGAAATTCTTTAACAGATTCAAGGATGCGTTAAGAAAGTTTTCTATTAACACTCCCGACGATTCTGTAAGAAAGATCACAGTTATTTTGCCCGACAACGTAATTCTTACAGACACTATAAGAGTCCCCACCATGAGAAGATTTGCCCAGATGGAAAGCACCCTTGGCGCAACTCTTGGCGGACTTTACAAAAACTTCAGCGATCTTAGTGTTACATTCTGCCCCATTCAGCAGAATAAGCAGCACACTACCTTCGCAATAACTGCGGCGCAGAAGAATATTATTTCCTCTATTTACGCCGCTTGCTCAGAAAACCATTACATTGTTGATACTATGACCTTTACCTCAAGCGCGGCGGTTGCAGGCGCGGCGATGATAAATCCCAAGCTTAAGAACGCAACCTACGTTTTGCTTGACATCAAGGACATATATTCCCGCTTTGTATTCGTTATAAACGGCAAGCCCGTTGGATCTTACGAGCTTCCTTTCGGACTTGAATTCCTTACAAAGCCTAAGGTAACCCAGGAGGATATGCTTTTTGACCATTCTTATGCGGAGCTTATGGTTCTTAACGCAAAGGAAAGGGCAAAATCCAAAAAGCTTACCGTTATGGCAATGGCGGGAGAAACTACGGAAACGGTTACCGAGGACAATACGGATGACGAGGATTTTGAGGACGAGGATTTTGAGGTTGAGGAGCAGCCCGTTGTTGTAGAAGCTCCCGCGCCTAATCAGCCAAATCAGAAGCTGTTTGTAAAGAAATCTCCCCGTAAGCTGCCTAAGTTTATGCAACGCGAGATACCCGAAACAAAGGAGGGCATCGCCCAGGAGAATTTCCGCGTGTTTGTTAAGTGGGCGCTTTCACTCTTACAGGGAAATGATAGACTCGTATCCCTTGATAAGCCTGAATTTATATGCGTAAATATTCCTAAGGAGCTTGAATATTTGCTTGACAAGGTAAACGAGGAGGAAAAGGAAAACGGCATTACCTTTACTCGCTTGCCCAATGATGACGAGACGGGAGTTATTGAAAATATCGAGCTTTACGGCGGATTGTTCCCCAAGCTTATCGGTCCTACAGGCCGCTTATAATAGCGATGGATAATTTCTATTTGATAATTGCATACGTGCTTTCGGGTGTTGTGGGACTGTGTGTGGGCAGCTTTCTTAACGTTGTCATATACCGTCTGCCAAACGGAATGAGCCTTTCAAGGCCAAGCTCCCATTGTCCGAAATGCAAGTACCAACTTCGCTGGTATGACAACATCCCCGTGCTTTCATATATTATGCTGGGTGGAAAATGCCGCAGCTGTAAGACGCATATTTCATTCCGCTACACGGCAGTGGAGATTGCAAATACGGTTTTGTGGCTCCTGTGCGCTCTCCTTTTCTGGAAGGAAAGCATTCCCCTTGCGTGCATCTATATGATAGTATGCTCCATATTTATTTGTATTTTCTTTATCGACCTTGAGCATCAGATAATCCCCGACAGATTTCAGATAATGCTTTCCGTCCTCGGCATAGCAAGTATTTTCTTTGATGCGGACTACGGCTGGGTTTCCCACGTGATCGGCGGAGTTGCAGGATTTTTGGTGTTCTTCCTTATCTCCTGGGGCTTTGAAAAGATCACAGGCAGAGAAGGGCTTGGCGGCGGTGACGTAAAGCTGGCAGGCGCGGTCGGTTTGTTACTCGGCTGGGAGAGGCTGCTGCTTGGACTTTTAATATCCACAGTTCCCGCGGCCGTAATTATGTCAGTAGCTTTAAGAGGGAAAGAGGGAGAAGGAAGACAGTTTCCCTTTGGCCCGTTTCTTGTGGTCGGCTTCGGAATATCGATGCTTTTCGGGGCGCAGATCATCAGTTGGTATTTATCCTTGCTCGGATTATAGGAAGGAGTGGTGAAAGTATATGCCAACGTATAAATACGTAGCGGTAAATTTGCACAAGAAAAAATATAAGGGCATATTTATTGCTGAAAATGAACAGGACCTTGCGGTACAGCTTACAAAGCAGAATTTGTATCTCGTATCTGCAAAGGTTTATAAAAGCGGCACACCGTCTGCATTCTTTACACTCGGTACGGGTAAGGTAAAGCTTTCTGAGCTTACTACCTTCTGCCGACAGTTTTCCATAATGCTTTCAACGGGTATTCCCCTTCTTGAATGTATTTCCAGCTTGAAGCATCAGCCCTATACGGCTTATTTCAAGTCCATTTTGCAGGTTATTGACGAGGACTTAAAGGGCGGCTCTATGTTTTCGGAGGCTCTTGATAAGCACAAAAACGTTTTCCCCAACTTCTTTAGAAGCATGGTACACGTTGGTGAGGCCAGCGGAAAGCTTGAGAGCGTATTTATCGCTCTTGCGGATTACTACGAGTCGGATGCTAAGATCAAACGAAAGATCAAGGGCGCCCTTGCATATCCTATGATGCTTGGCGCAATGACTGTTGCCATCGTTGCATTGATGCTGGCATTCGTTGTTCCTACCTTCAGAGAAACTCTTGATGACCTCGGTGTTGAAGCCACGGGAATTACCGCGGCGGTATACACTATTTCGGATTTCGTTTTGAATTGGTGGCAGATAATCGTTCTTGTAGTTATAGTGCTTGTAGGCGCATTCTACGGATTCTCCCGCACGAAGGTGGGAAAGAAAGCCATTGATATTTTCAAAATCAAGTGCCCCTATTTCGGACGAGTTCAGATCAATATGATCACAGCCCGCTTTGCCCGCGCATTCAGCTTGCTTCTCGAAAGCGGTATGGATATGGCGGCGGCGCTTGACAATATATCCATTATTCTCGGTAACGTCTACGTTGAAGAAAAGTTTAACGAGGCTGCGGATGACGTTCGACACGGTGTATCGTTGACAAACGCATTCCAAAAGCAAAAGATCTTCCCGCAGATGCTGCTTCAAATGATCTCAGTTGGTGAAAAGACAGCCGCACTTGAGGACGTATTGGGTCGTTCCTGCAACTTCTTTGACGAGCAGGTTGAAAGCTCACTCAATTCACTTACGTCCTTGATCCAGCCCGTAATGCTTATGATCATGGGTGGCGTAATAGGAACCTTGTTTATTGCTATTTATTCACCAATGCTTTCTATAATGACTACACTTGCTTAATATGGGAGGTAGTGTATGAATTTACAAAGAGAACTGTTACAGTTCTATATATATAAAAAGGTAATTAAAAAAAGCCAAGTAGAAAAGATAATCGAGGACTGTGACCGCTTAGGCGTATTTGTCCGCGATTATATGATTGCAAAGGAATATAATACAGAGGAAAAGGAATTGCCCGCTTTGGGTGAATTCTACTGTATGCCATATCTTGAAATGGATATGCTTGACATAGACAAGGAGCTTTTTGATAAGTTTACCTTTGAGTTTATGAAGCGTTATAAGATAATTCCCGTTTCTATGAGCCCCGATGGAAAGCTCCTTGTGGCAACGGCAAAGCCTCTTGACTGCGCTTCTATGTCCGCTATCCGTTCACAAATCATCGCTCCTGTTGACTACGTTTTGGTACCGCCCCTTCAGATGGAGCGTTACCTTGACTCCGTATCTGCGGTTGTATCAACCACGGCTGCTCTTGACGATTTGAATAGCGAGGGTGATGCCGCATTGTTCTCGGACAAGGATGCAGAGACCGACGACGGAATTTTGGAAAATGACGTTGTTAACAACCCCTCCGTACGACTTGTAGACTCCATTATCAAGGAGGCTGTACCGTACAGAGCCAGCGATATTCACATTGAGCCCTTTGAAAAGGTCGTTAAGGTACGTTACCGTATAGACGGTGACCTCCAGGAAAGAGCGGAGTTCCCCGCAAGCTCCTACGGCGCTATTTGCGCCCGTATCAAGATCATGGCGGGACTTAACATTGCGGAGCGCAGAGTGCCGCAGGACGGACGTATCAATATGGTAATCGGCGGTAAGGAATACGACTTCCGTGTTTCCTCACTTCCTACGGTGTTCGGCGAAAAATTCGTTATTCGAGTTCTTGACAAGACGTCCTTTAAGTTTACGAGAACAGACCTTGGATTTACCGATGATGAAAATACACTTATCGACAAGATGCTTGCAAGACCTCACGGAATTATTCTTCTTACAGGTCCTACGGGATGCGGTAAGTCAACCACATTGTATTCATTCTTAAAAGAGGTTAGCACCCCTGCCGTAAACGTTGTTACGGTTGAGGACCCTGTTGAGTATATTATGGCTGGTATAAACCAGACACAGATCAACGCAAAAGCAAATATGACCTTTGCGGCGGCGCTTCGTTCCATCCTTCGACAAGACCCTGACGTAATAATGATCGGTGAGATGCGTGACGAGGAAACGGCTGAGATCGCGGTTAGAGCCGCTATCACGGGACATATCGTGTTCAGTACATTGCATACTAACGACGCCCCCGGCGCTATTACCCGTCTTGAGGATATGGGTGTTGCGGACTACCTTGTTGCGGACGCTTTGGTAGGCGTTATTGCTCAGCGACTTGTTAAGCGCTTGTGCCCCGAATGTAAGAAGAAGGGTAAGACAAACGCAAAGGAAATGGAGATACTCGGCATTGACGAGCCTATCAGCATTTACCGTCCCCACGGCTGTCAGTTCTGTAACAATACAGGCTACAAGGGAAGAATCGGTATACACGAAATTATGTATATGAACGAAAGCATGCGTAATGCGGTTATTCACGAAAAGAACCTTGAGGTGCTTCGTGACCTTGCGCGACGCAACGGAATGATAACTCTTTGGAGCTCTTGTAAGGCCCTTGTTGAAAAGGGAACCACAAGTATTCAGGAGCTTATGACCTTGAACGTGGAATAAAATTTGGGTTGTTGCAATGAGTGCAGACTAAAAAAAGCTTACTTGAAATTTCAAGTAAGCTTTTTTTTGTTGATTTGAAAGAAAATATTCCCAAAGCTATTGACATTTTTAAAAAGTTATGTTTTATAATAGTATAAGAATCATACTAAAGGAGCTTTTTATGTTAACAGAAATTAAAAAAGCGCGTCTTTGCGTTGGGATAGATATTGGAACTACTACCATCAGCGCCTTGGTTTACGATATTGACAATAAGCAACAGGTGGAGGGATATACCGTTCCTCACAGCTCGTATATTGCCTCAGGTGATTTTTCGACTCAGAGTGTTACCGTGATTATGGATAGATCAAAGGAGCTTCTTTATAATATACTCGACACCTATAACGTGGTATGCATTGGCGTAACGGGGCAAATGCACGGTATCGTATACGTGGACGAGAATGGCAAAGCGGTATCCGACCTTATAAATTGGCAGGACAAACGTGGGGATCTGCCCATTGAAAACGGAGAAAGCGCCTGTCAGAGAATAAAAAAGCTCACGGGAGTGGACGTTTTTACAGGCTACGGCTTGGCAACGCACTATTATAATTTAATAAATGGCTTAATACCCGAAAAAGCGGTTGGATTTGTCAGCATTATGGACCTTTTCGCTATGGAGATTTGCCAAATTAAAAAGCCCGTCATCCACACGTCCGTAGCATCAAGCTTTGGTCTTTTTGATATAAAGGCAGGGCGCTTTATGACGGATAAAATATCAATGCTTGGTATTGATAGCGGATTTTTGCCCGAGGTTACTGAAAAAAGCCTTGTAATCGGCGATTGCAAGGGTATTCCCGTTTCCGTTCCCATAGGGGATAATCAGGCGAGCTTTTTGGGCTCCGTCAAGGAAAATTCCGACACGGTTCTTGTAAATATAGGCACAGGGTCCCAGATTTCTGCCGTTTGCGACTACGTAGAGCCATCAAAGGACACGGAGCTTCGCCCCTTTATTGAGGGAAAATATCTTATCTGCGGCTCGGCTCTTTGCGGTGGCTTTGCCTATTCAATGCTTGAGAGCTTTTTCAGATCCTATGTAGTTTGCGCAGGGATGGAAAATACCCCGCAGTACAAAATAATGAATCAGCTTGGCACTGAGGCGTACGAAAGGGGAGAAGAGGGGCTCACGGTTGACACCTTTTTCTCGGGAAAGCGAAGTGACCCAAGTCTTCGCGGCTCCATAAAAAATATCGACAGGGTGAATTTTACGCCCTCCGCCCTTGTTCTTGGGGTGCTTAAGGGAATGTGTAACGAGCTTTATGACCTTTACGCATCCGTACCGCAGAAAAAAAGCCGTATCGTGGCGTCGGGCGGCGGAGTTAAAAAGAATGATCTGTTAAAAAGACTTTTGTCGGACAGATTTTCTATGCCCGTATATATCAATAGATCCACGGAGGAGGCAGGGGCAGGCGCGGCTTTGTTTTCCGCCTTCGCCACGGGAAAAATCGACTACGTAGACGGATTTTCCGACTATATAAGCTATATGGAGGAATAAAATGGGTAATTTAAAATTATCGTTTGAAATAAATGCGCTCCCCTTTTACGCGCTTTCTCAAAAAAACGGAGAAAAAAGCCTTGAGATACAGACCCTTGACGGCGGCTTGAGTGTTTCTGTGAAATACGATTACGATCCCCGTCCGCTTGAGGTGAAAGGTGAGATCAAGCGCGGCGACAGGGTGGAGGTAATTCTTCTTGATCATAGAATAGAGCTTTACGTAAACGGCGTAATAATGGACGAGGAGTGGCCCAACGGCAACCGACTTTTTTGCCTTGGGGACATCGTCACAACCGAAGCGAATATAGAAATAAATGAGTTTTCAGATGCCGAAAAGGTACTTCCAAACGTGATTTCAAGCTTTGAAAACGCAGAGGGCTGGTATCCCGGCAACGGAGTATTCGTCGGCGACTGTATGCCCTATTTAAGAGGGGATGAGTATCACGTCCTCTACCTTAAGGACCGCCACCACCACAGAAGTAAGTGGGGCTTGGGCGCTCACCAATGGGAGCATATCTCCACTAAGGATTTTAAAACCTGGAATGTGCATCCAATGGCAGTTCCTATAACCGAGCCCTGGGAGGGATCTATCTGTACGGGCTCCTGGATCGAAAAAAATGGCAGGGAGTATCTGTATTATACCGTAAGACGAGGTAAAGGTCTGCCCGCTATCATCAGCCGAAGCGTGTCCGAGGACGGATATCACTTTGTAAAGGACAAGGATTTTGGCTTTACCGTGTCGGATAAATATAATAAAGAGGCGGCAAGGGATCCGAAGGTAGTAAAGGACGAAGAGGGACTTTACCATATGATTTTAACTACCGTCCTTGTAAAGGAGGATAAGGGCTGTCTTGCCCACTACGTATCAAAGGATCTTGAAAAGTGGGAGGAGGCAGAAAACCCCTTATACGTGGTTGAAAACAGCGATCATCCCGAGTGCCCCGACTACTTTAAATACGGTGGAAAATACTATCTTGTGTTCAGTCTTCGCGGCAGGGCAAGATACGTTGTGTCAAATAAGCCCTTTGAGGACTTTAAAATGATAGATAATACCCTTATCCCCTGCGCAGGCGTGCCAAAATGCGCCGAGTGGGGCGGCAGACTTGTATTTACGGGCTTTAAGGTTATAAACGGCTATGCAGGCTCCTTGACCTTTAAGGCGGCAACCTCCGACGAAAGCGGCAAGCTTCTATTCGAAGAATTATAATAACAAAAGACGGGATTAGCCCGTCTTTTTGTTTACTTACTGTTATACAAGCAGAAAATAAATAATATTTTACAAATCCATTACAATTATATTTTAAGATAAATAAAAAGACTTAAGCTAAAGGAAGGGAAGGACAAAATGGCTCGTATTTTAATCGTGGAGGATGAGTTTTCCATAAATAATCTTATATCAAAAAATTTAAGCCTTGTTGGGCATACCTGTATAAGCGCCTATGACGGCATAACGGCGCTGAAGCTTATTAACGATAACAAGCCTGAGCTTGTTATTCTTGACGTTATGCTACCGGGGTTAAACGGCTTTGAGCTGATATCCTATATAAAGGATATCCCCGTTATCTTCGTCACCGCAAAAACGGAGCTTTCCGACAGGCTGAAGGGACTTGCCCTCGGCGCTGACGATTATATTGTAAAGCCCTTTGAAATGCAGGAGCTTCTTGCCAGGGTAAACGCCGTTTTAAGAAGGATAAAACGGGAGGTAAACACCATTTCCTTTGACAACGTGCTTGTGGATTTTGACAGCAGAAAGGCTTTTCTTGACGGAGCAGAGGTAAAGCTGACCCCCAAGGAGTTCGATCTGCTCGAAACCCTTATAAGAAACAGAAATATCGCCCTTACGAGAGATAAGCTTCTTGACCTTGTGTGGAATATGGATTTTACGGGAGATACCAGAACCGTTGATATCCACATCCAACAGTTAAGAAAAAAGCTTTGTCTTAAGGACAGAATAAAATCAATGTATAAAATAGGATATAGGTTTGAACTATGAAAATGAAGGTTTTTGAAAAAACGTACGTAATAGCCCTGTCCCTTTTCCTTATATTTATAAATCTTTGTATAATCTTTCTCTGCGTTCTCACCTTTAACCGAAACGTAGAATCAACGCAAAACGCCTGCATCTCCGAGATAAGCGCGGTAAAAAACGCCTACAAAAGCGATATGCAGGGCTTGGATAAGGACGGCTTGTATCTTTTGCAGGTCAGCTACGGCAGCTTTTATTCGGAAAAGGGAATATTCCTCTGCTTTGAGGAAAACGGTAAAGCCACCCTTTCCACAGTTCCCGAGGGTATAGCTCTGCCCGCCCTTGATACCGTGTCCGCAGAAAAGCAGGGGGAAAAGCACTATATGCTTATAAAGCAGAGCATAGATAATACCTTGACCTTAACCTACGTAAAGGACGTAAGCTACCTTTATAATGAATTTACCACCCTTGCCTTTTGGTATATCGGCGCTTCGGCTATAACCACGTTGGTCCTTGCCGCCCTTCTTTATTTGTCCTTAAGAAATCTTTACAGCCCCTTGGAAAAGCTCAGCTCCGTTACAAGGAGTATATCGGGGGGAGATTTTTCCGTGCGCGCGGATGAAAGAGGGAACGACGAGTTTGGCGGTCTTGCCAAGGATTTTAATCTGATGTCGGACAAAATAAGGGAGCAGATAAAGGCGCTTGAGGATACTGCAGTTCAAAAGCAACGTATGCTTGATGATTTAGCCCACGAAATGAGAACGCCCTTAACAGGCATCCACGGTTATGCGGAATATATTAAAACCGCCAATATTTCTGATAAGGAGCGCATTGACGCCACCGAATATATAATGAAGGAAGCAATGCGCTTAAAAAGCATCAGCGAGATATTGCTCGATACCGCATTTATAAGAGAAAATAAAATAGAAATAAATGACGTGCCCCTTTATACCGTCCTTACGGAAACAAAGAAAAGAATGGAGGCGCTGCCCATTTCCGTCGGAGTCAAAATAGTATGCAACGCAGATAAAAGCGCGGTGGTACAGGGAAATAAGATACTTATTGAGCTTCTTTTGTCCAACCTTACGGAAAACGCAATTAAGGCGTGTAACGGTAACGGCAGAGTTGAGATCGGCGTAAGACAGGAAAACGATAGCGCCATCCTCTACGTAAAGGACAATGGCGTAGGAATGACTAAGGAGCAGCTTGAACACGTAACGGAGCCCTTTTACAGAACCGACAAGGCAAGAAGCCGTCTTCTTGGAGGCACGGGCTTGGGTCTTGCCCTGTGCGACACCATAGCCAAGGCGCACGGAACGGAGCTTTGCTTTACCTCCACCGTAGGAGAGGGAACCGAGGTAAAGGTAAAATTTTAAAAATCTTACACTTTCATTACAAATTCAAGATAGTTTTATTACAAACACCCTTTAAACTATAAACAGATAAAAGAGGAACAAATGGGAAAAACAAAAGGATTTATAAGAATTATAGCGTCGTTGCTCGTGACGGCGCTGCTTACCCTCAGCTTAGGGATCTATTGCGTTTTCGCAAGGGAGCCCGCTGACAAGGCTGTAAATGCCGGTGAAATATCTCCCAATATTATAAACGTGGGAGGTGTTCCCATCAGTCAGCAAAAGTATGACCAAAAATTTGGTATCTACACCCATATAAGCTATGAAAACGGTAAAAGCATAGCCACGCTCTTCACTATGGAGCAGTCTTGGGAATTAAAATACCGCCGTGAATACGGGGAGCCTATGCGCCTTACCAATGAGGAGATATTGTACCTTATCAGCGATACCATAAACCTTTTTAAGGAGTATGATGAGGTGCGTATATCAAACTGCGGCTACGTAAAAAGCTATGACACAAAGGGAAAAAATAAAAAAGGCGTATATGAGGTTGCCTCTTGCCGTATTGAGACCCTTTGCTCCTTTGTCGCCCTGCAAAGCACGGGACAAGGGGATGTTACCTTCGTTATCGGCAGCGACTCGGAGCTTGTTGACTCAAGCTATCTGAGCACAAGGGATTGGATATCCGTAGTGTATTATTTTTTGACAGACGAAAAGGATGATGCTCACTTCGTCATTTCAGAAATAAAGGAGATACTATCGGGTACGGTAGGTAGCGGCTTTTGGTTCTACAAAGGAAATATATACTTTGTTTATAACCTTTCGGACGCAAACCGAGGGGACTTAAAATGCCTGTTTGATTCCAATACAGAATAAAGGAGAATATTATGTTTTCGTCCGTGTATAAAACCACCCTGAAAAATCTTTTTCGCTCGCTGATATTCTGGCTGGCGGCTGCCTTTGTAATAGGAGTAACCGTGTATGAATTTTCAAAAGGACACTACAGTCAGTATAGCTATACTTTTAACGAAATGATACTCGATACCGACCCAAGATTTGTCCTTGCAATGAATCAGTACAGAAACCTTATAGGAAACGTATGCATATCCGACGTAATGTATTACGCAATGCCCATATTTACGGTAATTTCCACGGTGCTTGTATTAAACAGAGATTACGGAGATCAGTTTTTTGAAATAGAAAAAGCCTCGGGTGTAAAAGCCATAACCTATACGGGCGGACGCTTGGCAGCCCTTGTAACCGTAAATTTTGCCTTGGCTGCTATAGCCTGCTTTCTCGGTACGCATATGTATCTGCTTTTCCGCGCCAGCCCTGTGGAAATGACAGGATGGGAGGTATTTTTAGATTCGTCAAAAAGGCTTATTCGCTTTATCACCTTTATGCCTTTTCCCACCACTCTCTTCTACATAACCTTTACGTATTTTCTTGGCAGTATATTTAACAGCGGCTTGATAAGCGCAATAGGTAGTATGGCGTACGTTATTGCCACCTACGTTTGCGGCTTCCAGTTAAGATTCCGCATACCCGATATATATCACGATTATTTCAGTATTAACAATGCAAGTAAAATCAGAGATTACCTTAAATACTTCAAATGGGAAAATGGATTTGAAAACTATATAAAGAGGTATGAAACGTCCTTTAAGGACGCCGCCCTTTGCTTCTCTTTCGTTGTGGGCTTGGCGGTTATATGCTCCGTAATATCCTATATTCGTGTAAGAAAGCGTTCTGTTTAAGGTGAATATTATGCTATTTAAAAGAAATTTAAAATCATACCTTTTTATGCCTATCGTCCTTTTTGCTATACTTTTGTTTTCATCAAGGGTGTGGGAGCCCCAAAGCGTTATTATGCCCTCACCCGGTATCAGCTTTTCCTCTTGCGTAGAGAATACGGTAACGGTGGTAGTGCTGATTTTTATCAGCTTTTTACTTCACGACAATTTTGAAATAGAGCTTGCCTTGGTCAACGGTGTAAAGACAGTAAAATTGGCAATGCTTAAATATTTGCCCGTGCTTATATATTCCTTTATCCCCGCATCATTTATTTATCTTCTGCACAAAAACCTTCCCTTCAATAATGAAAACGGTCAGTACAGGATAAGAATACCTATTTACGTTCCCGAAAATTATAAGGTGTACTTAATTGTGTCGCTATTAATAAATATTCTGTTTTTTGCTTCCATCTTCCTGTTTATCAGAGTGCTTACAAAAAACTGTTATATAACGGTGGCGATCGGACTGTTTATTTCCGTATTTTTTGATTCATATAGTATGGGTATAAAGGGAGGCAGCACCTATATCGGTTGGTCCCTTGTAGACCCATATTTATCCGCATACTTTATGGGTGATACCGTACCGCGTATGTATGCCGAGCAATTTGAGGACCTTAAGTATATGAGCCACGCCTATACGGTGAACAGAGTCGGCTTTCTTGTAGTAGCCATTATTTTAATCGTATCATCGTATTTCATCTTAAGAAAAGAAAAGCTGCACGAAGGATTTGGAGAATAGGAGATCTGCAATGAAATTAGAAATTAAAAATCTTACCAAAATATACCCAAGAGGAAAAAAGAAGGCCCTCGACTCTGTAAATATAGAAATAGGAGAGGGCATTTTCGGACTTATCGGCAGAAACGGCGCAGGAAAAACAACTCTTATGCGAATAATTGCCACCATTATGGACGCTACCGAGGGTGAAATATATTACGACGGCAAGGAGCTTAAAACAAATAAGGAAGAGCTTCGCAGCTCCCTTGGATACTTGCCCCAAAGCACTAAGCTTATGCCAAGACTTAACATAGTGGAATTTCTTGATTACGTATGTATAATGAAGGGTATTAAGGATAAAGCGGAGCGCAAGGCGAAAATAGAGGAAGCAATAGAAACCGTTGGACTTGTAGGTGAGGAGAAAAAACGCCTCGGTAACTATTCAGGCGGTATGCTTCGCCGCGCGGGAATAGCTCAGGCGCTTATAAGCGAGCCCAAGCTTCTTATCATTGACGAGCCTACAACAGGACTTGACCCCGAGGAAAGACTGTATTTCCTCAATCTCTTGTCCAAAATAGCCAATGACAGAACTATTATTTTCTCCACCCATATTATTGCGGATATTGAGCATCTTTGCAAAAATATCTGCGTTATAGAAACGGGAGAGGTAAAATACTTGGGCGATAAAACGGAATTTATGGACGGTATAAAGGGTAAGACCTGGGAGCATAGCGGTGAGCCCGGGGATGAAAACATCCTCCGTAAGGAAGCGGTGGTTACCTCCGTTGCCTATATAGACGGCAAGCCCCTTGTACGCTACGTTTCTGAAAAGCCCGTAACGGAAGCATCCGTCATCGTTACCCCCTCCTTGGAGGATGCATATATTTTTGCTCTTGGAGGTATAAAAAGATGATTAAAAGAATTTTTACATTACTAATACTTGTTGTCTTATGCGTATCCGCCTTGGTTTCTTGCGGTAACGTAGAGGATGCAAGCACAACTAATCCCCCGCTTATAGAAAATCCCGACAATACAACCAAGGATGACAAATTCGAAATAAGCGAAAAAACGTATCCGTATGGAGAAGATGACAGCCTTGTTCTTGACGTAAGAAATATTACTGATAAAAATTGCACCGTTAAGGTCACCGTGGAATTTTTAAGAGAAAACGGTATGACAAGAACACTTACCAAAACATTCGAGGGCTTACCCGCAGGCTATAACCAAAGCTTTTTCTTCTACCCTCTCACCGCCTTTAAAAGCTACACTTATACGGTGGAATATGAGGAATACGACGGAGAGTGTCTTATTCAATATATAGACATATCTACTGACAGTAAGTTTGAAGCACGTCGCACTTCGATTGGAAGAAACGAGGACGGAAGTAATATATGGGGAGAAGGTATAGAGGTTTACCTGTATGAAAAAAACACGTATGGAGCTTCATTATATACAAACTCCACGGTTTTGATAATAGATAAAAACGGAAATCTGTTTCAATTTTATACTCCGCCAGGATCTAATTTGGTGTCGCAAGGGGAGGGACGCAGTACCTATAGTGTAAGGGATCCCAAAACGGGCAAGATAATAACCGCTCCAAAGGGTGAGGTCGTTTGGCCGGAAGAGCTTAAGGACGGCGCTAAGGTTATAGTTATAGTAAACAGAGTTGAAAAGGAAATGTTCCTTAATTGACTTTTTATAACATAAAAGCTGATAATGAAAATACGTCCTTGGAGGAATAAAGAGATGATTAAAAGAATATTTACATTACTAATACTTGTTATCTTATGCGTATCTGCCTTGGTTTCCTGCGGTAATGTGGAGGATGCAAGCACAACTAATCCCCCGCTTATAGAAAACCCCGACAATACAACCAAGGATGAAAAATTTGAAATAAGCGAAAAAACGTATCCGTATGGAGAATACGATAGCCTTGTTCTTGACGTAAGAAATATCACGGATAAAAATTGCACCGTTAAGGTTACCGTGGAATTTTTAAGAGAAAACGATATGACAAGAACCATTACCAAAACATTCGAGGGTCTTCCCGCAGGCTATAACCAAAGCTTTTTCTTCTACCCTCTTACCGCCTTTAAAAGCTACACCTACACGGTGGAATATGAGGAATACGACGGAGAATGTCTTATTCAATATGTAGATATCTACTCGGACAGTAAGTTTTATGAGTTTCGTTGGCCTATAGGAAATGTTGGTAACGGAAATAGTATTATATGGGGAGAAGCCTTAAATTTTAATGTTTGCAATAAAAATACATATATGAAAAAGCTATATTGCAGTTTAACGACTTTAATAGTAGATAAAAACGGAAATCTGTTTTCGTTTGATAGTTTTACCGGAGGTCAAGAGATACTGCCCGGGGAAGATGAAAATGCATTTGTTGTAGAAGATCCCGATACTGGTAAGCAAATAACCGCTCCAAAGGGAGAGCTTGTCTGGCCGGAAGAGCTTAAGGACGGCGCTAAGGTCATAATAATAGTAAACAGAGTGGAAAAAGAACCTTTCTAAATAACCTTTTATAAAAAAGCTATCACGTCCTTGGAGGAAAAAAAGATGATAAAAAGAATTTTTGCATTACTAATACTCGTTGTCTTATGCGTATCCGCCTTGGTTTCTTGCGGTAACGTAGAGGATGCAAGCACAACTAATCCACCGCTTATAGAAAATCCCGACAATACAACAAAGGATGACAAATTTGAAATAAGCGAAAAAACGTATCCGTATGGAAAATACGACAGCCTTGTTCTTGACGTAAGAAATATCACGGATAAAAATTGCACCGTTAAGGTTACCGTGGAATTTTTAAGAGAAAACGATATGACAAGAACCATTACCAAAAGCTTCGAGGGTCTTCCCGCAGGCTATAACCAAAGCTTTTTCTTCTACCCTCTCACCGCCTTTAAAAGCTACACCTACACGGTGGAATATGAGGAATACGACGGAGAGTGTCTTATTCAATACGTGGATTTATACTCAGACAGTAAGTTTCATACGGTACGTACTCCTATAGGAAGGAACGAGGACGGAAGTAACATATGGGGAGAGGGATTAACTTGGCCTCTATATATGAAAAATACATATTCGTCCGATCTGTACTATAATTGTACGTATTTAATAGTAGATAAAAACGGAAATCTGTTTTCATTTCAAACTCCGGGCGGATGCAGCTTGATAAGCCAAGACTGCGATGGAAGTGGCTTTGATGATGTCGTTATAATAGACCCCGATACGGGTAAGATAATACAAGGTCCAAAGGGTGAGGTCGTTTGGCCCGAGGAACTTAAGGACGGCGCTAAAGTTATAGTAATAGTAAACAGAGTGGAAAAAGAAAGGTTTTAAATTAACTTTTCATAATAATATATCCTTTTAAAAAACCCGAGGGACGGCAATTTCGCCGCCCCTCGGGTTTTATCTACATTATGCTTATATATGCCTTCACCTTGAGGGGAAGGTGTCACCATTGGTGACGGATGAGGTGTAGAATGCAAAGCATCAGTAATGAAAAAGGAAAAAGTTTGTAAAATAATTGGTATGGTAGATGATTCATAGCCAATAAAAATAGATAGCTTGTGTACAATAACACCTCATCCGTCTGCTTCGCATCCACCTTCCCCTCAAGGTGAAGGCTTCTTCTGATTCCCTTCCTTAGGGAAGGCATAAAGATATCAAGTAACAATTATTGAATCATATTCTTACACGAATACAAGCTATAGGCAGAGAGAGTAAATCCGTCGGTTATCTCCCCATTTTGTATCATAGAAAGAAGCTCCTCGGGAGTTTTTTCTGTGGAGCTTTTAATTCCCTCAATGACCTTGTCAACTCCCACATTTTCAGCGTCTATTTCGCAAAGATAAACATAAACCGTATCTCCGCAAAGACCGCTATCCGCTACCGTCGTACCTAAAAGCTTGCCACTTATAATATTTTCAGGCTTTAAATTCAGCTCCTCGCAAAGCTCCTTTTTCGCATTTTCCAAGGGATCAATTCCCACCTCACCAAATCCACGGGGAAACGCGTACTGAAAATCCCTTAGGGAGTGTCTGAATTGCTTAAGAAGAATAAGCTTGTCCTTGTGCTTTGGAATTATTACGACGCCGCCCTTTTGCAAGGATACGACTCTTTCATAGGCGTAGTATCTTTTGTTTTCCTCGTCACGAATAAGGTCAACTATAAGCATACGGTAGGGGCTTTCATACACCACGCCGATCTCCCTTTTAGTGTCCTTCATAAATTGCTTTATTGCCTTGATATTAAATTCAATGGGCAAATCAGCCTCGCTCTTAAAAAGCTCGGGCTTTTCTTTTCTTAATTTGTAATATTTTTTTAAGGATCTTCGCATAGGGTCCTTTCCTCGTTTTATAAATTTGTAACGCTTGATACCGTTTTTGTTGCTGATTATAAGATAGATGAGGTAATAGCACCAATCGTAAAGAAGTAAAAAGAAATCAATTATAGAATCGATAATATCGTGGACGAAGAATATCTTTTCCACAAGGGAAGAAAGGAGTCCGAACAAAAGGATCCTTGTTATATCTATGCCCATTATTTTGATTTCAAGTAAAGAGGGCAAAAACGCATTGAATATCTCAAGGCTTTCTATCCAATCTATAAGGGGGCTTACAAAAACCGCAAGAACGATATATATAAATATAATTCCAACTCTTAAAAGGGATTTTCTGAGTACGTTGAAAAATTGACCTAAACGGCAAGGAGAGTAAATACTGCCCTCGCATCTCAATTTCTCCTTATTCTTTAAAAATCTCTTTTTAAAGGTGGGGGTAAGGAATCGCACCGCCACGCTCCAACGCGGTATTCTTACATTTGCTTCTTCCTTTGTTGCTCTGTGGGTGCTTAAATATCGTACAAATTGTATTTCAAAATCCTGCCAAAAATCATCCCCGAATATATCTGTATATCTTTTGGACACACAGCTTATACTGCTCTCGGTGGTGTAGTTATGGCACATATCCACAATAGAGGTTACTAAAAAATTAAGATCGGTATCTTCAATTTTTTCTATTTTGCCGTACCATTCGCTTCTGGAATTTATGCCTTTTTTACCCTTTTCATCCAAGGATAAAAATTCGTTTCTTATTCTGCTTACCTCTGTAAAAGCGGAGAGAAGCTGCGTATGTGAAAATGGAAGATCTTGTCCGTTTATCTGTTCACCCACCACGTGCATATCCGTAAGGTATCTTGTCAGCACCTTGTCAATATACTGCTCAAGAGAGGGTCCCTTTTCCTGCTTTGCGCGGATGTAGGGCACCTCGGACATATCAATATGGACTATCAGCTTTACGTAGCTGATTATTTTTTCAAGGTCGGCTATCTGCCGAAGCTCCGCCTCGGTCTTGTCCTTTGATTTCTTTTTCTTTTCCAAAAGCTCCTTTAAGGTATTAAGATCGTTAAATTTTATAGAGTCTATTATTATCTTCATTAAGTCCGTATCCGTTTGGTCAATGGGCCAGGCAGAGAAGACGAACTTATATTTTTCCTTTTTAAGTATCTCGATAAGGGGCGTTTTTGTTTCCTCTGCCTTTATCTTTGCCGCCATAACGTGATCGTAGCTTTTTTGAACTGCGTTTATAATATATTGGGACGCGGTTTTGTAGCTGCCGAAAAGGGATATTTTTATTTTGTCAAGCTGAAAAAGCTTTACTATACTGTCGTAGTGCTTTTTATTTTCAAGGGCGCATAAAAAGGCGCGGGAGTCAGCAAGCTGATTAAAGGAAAGCACAAGGGAATTGCCCTTAACCATAATTTCGTCATACATTGCTTTTTGGGCTATTTCGATTTCCTTCCTTGACGTCCTTACGGAATCAAGCTCAAATAAATAGACTAATTTATTCATTTTTCCCCTCCTTTTTACTCTTTGTAACTTAATTATACTACATTTTTATAAATAAACAAAGGATTTTTTACTAAAATAAATATTTAATTTCCCAATACCGTATTTTTATGCTATAATAAATTTAATAAGGCTACGGGAGGCAGATATGGAGCAAAGAGAGTTTATTGATTTTTTAAATTTAATAGAGAAGCTTAAATGTAACACACGCCACTCCTGGACGTCCACGGGCAGACGGGAAAGCGTAGCAGAGCATTCCTGGCGCCTTGCCGTAATGGCTATGCTTTGTGGAAACGAATATCCCGACCTTGATATAAATAAGGTAATAAAAATGTGCCTCGTCCACGATTTCGGGGAGGCAATTACGGGAGATATTCCCGCCTTTTTAAAGACGGATCAGCACGAAAAAGCCGAGGATGTGGCTGTAAATACTATTTTAGCCACCTTGCCCGAGGCAGAAAGAAAAGAAATTTCCGCCCTTTTTGACGAAATGAGGGAAAGAGCCACTCCCGAAGCCAAGCTTTTTAAAGCCCTTGATAATATGGAAGCCTTGGTTTCCCACAACGAAGCGGACATTTCCACCTGGCTGCCGAGGGAATATGATGACAATATTATCTACGGTAAGGAAAACGCATCCTGGTCGGAATGGACAAGGGAGCTTCATAAGGAAATAACGAAGGACACAATTAAAAAAATAGGAGAATAAATATGGTACTTAATAATTGGAAAATGAATTATGAGGGATACAGCGCCCTTGAGTGTACTGCCCCCTGCTCAATGTACAGCGTACTTCTTCAGCACGGCTTGATAGAGGACCCCTTTTACGGAATCAACGAGCTTAAGCTGACAGGACTTTCCGACAAGGATTGCGCCTTTTTTACGGAATTTTCCGTTGATGAAATTGACCTTAATAAGGAACACACAGAGCTTGTCTTTTTGGGACTTGACACCCTTTGCCGTATTTATATAAACGATAATCTTATCGCAAGCACAAAAAATATGCACAGAAGGTATGTTTTCGACGTTAAAAATCAACTTTTACTTGGCAAAAACACCCTTCGCCTTGAATTTTCATCACCTACCGAATATTTTAAGATGATGGATAACAAGCATTTTCTTAAAACCAATAACGATACTATCCCGGGTGCTTCGCATTTAAGAAAGGCGTTTTATATGTCGGGCTGGGACTGGGGACCTATGCTTCCCGATATGGGTATTTTCCGCCCCGTTATGCTTGAATGTTATGATGATGACAAGATCGAAAATATCTTCGTCCGTCAGTACCATAAGGGAAACGAGGTTGATCTTGACATAAGCGTTGAAACAAGACATAATAAGGATCTTCCCATTACCGTGTCTATAAACGGTGAGGAGCTTACCCTTGATAAAAATAAAAAATGCAAAACCGTAATAAAAGAGCCAAGGCTCTGGTGGGCAAGAGGCTACGGAGAGCAGAATTTGTATGAAATAAGCGCCAAAATTACAAAAAACGGCGCAGACGTGGATGAAAAAACTCAAAAAATCGGTCTTCGCACCCTTACCGTCAGCACCGAGAGAGATGAAAACGGAAGCGAATTCTGCTTCGTTTTAAACGGCATAAAGGTCTTTGCTATGGGCGCAAACTACATTCCCCAGGATAATATCCTTTCAAGAATAAATCCTGAAAGAACAAAAGAGCTTCTTAAAATGGCGCTTGATGCCAATTTCAACTGCATCCGTATCTGGGGCGGCGGCTACTATCCCGAGGACGAATTTTACGATCTTTGCGACGAGTACGGTCTTATGGTATGGCAGGACAGTATGATCGCCTGCTGCAACGTGTGGCTGAACGAGGAAATGACGGAGGAGCTTACGGAGGAGATGATCTACAATCTCAAGAGATTAAGACACCATCCGTCCCTTGGTATCTGGTGCGGCAACAACGAAATGGAAGAGGCGGTAATGTATTGGGACGATTACGGAGGAAACAACGCCCTTGTAAGAGAGGACTACATAGAACTTTACGAACGGATTTTCCCCGCACTTGTGGATAAATACGCCCCCGAGACCTTCTATTGGCAGGCAAGTCCCTCATCGGGCGGAGGATTTGATGATCCAAGCTGCGGCCACAGAGGTGACACCCATTTTTGGGAGGTATGGCACGGAAGCAAGCCCTTTACCGAGTACAGAAAGCGTAAATTCCGCTTCTGCTCCGAGTACGGATTTGAAAGCTATCCCTCTATGAAGACCATAAAGACCTTTGCCGAGGAAGAGGACATGAACTGCTTCTCCCGAGTGATGGAAAACCATCAGAAATGCAAATCGGGAAATATGAAGATACTTATGTACCTTGCAGACGTTTACCTCTATCCCAACTCCTTTGAGGACCTTGTGTACGCATCCCAGCTTCTTCAGGCGGACGCCATAAAGTACGGCGTTGAGCATTTCAGAAGATGCCGCGGATATACAATGGGCTCAGTTTATTGGCAGTTTAACGATTGCTGGCCCGTTGCATCCTGGTCAAGCGTGGACAGTCTTGGCAGATACAAGGCGCTTCACTACGCGGCAAAGAAATTCTACGCCCCCGTTGCTATGGGACTTTTCCTTGAAAACGATAAGCTTACTGTCAATATTGCAAACGAAACAATGTCCGATTTTAAGGGCAGCATAAAGGTATGCTTCAGCGATTGCGAATTCAACGTAAGTGTAAGCTGTGAAAAGGACGTAGCCGTAGGCGCCCTTTCCTCCCTTGACGTATATACGACGGATACGGCGTACGAAAACAAATACGGCGAATATATGTACGCAGAGCTTTATGACAAGGACGGCAATTTCATAATGCGACAGACAGAGCTTTACGTAAAGCCCAAGCATTTTGAGTGGAAAAAGCCAAATATCTCGGTGGACGTGTACGAAAAAGAGAGCGGCGCTATAATTGAGCTTTCCTCCGACGTGTTTACAAAGGGCGTATTTATAGACTTCGATAACTGCGACCCCGTTCTTTCCGACAATTTCTTCGATATAGTAAATAAGGAAAAGGTAAGAATAGACGCTTCAACGGGTGTAAGCATAGAGGAGCTTAAAAAGCAAATTAAGATAAAAACTGTGTATAACATAGGTAGATAAAAAAATAAAGGATGCAGACGAAATTTCGTCTGCATCCTTTTTTTATGCTTGGATAAAATAACGTCAAAGGCGAATAATATAAAAAAACAAAAGGCGGAAGAAAAATGAGGATCTTATACGTTACCACGGTTGGCGGTATGATGAATTTTTTTAAATCCTTTATATACAGACTTATAAAGGAGGGGCACACAGTTGACATAGCCTGTAATCATACGGATGCCGTACCTAAGCTATACAGGGAGCTTGGGTGCAGAATTTATTCCATCTCCTGCACGAGAAATCCCGTATGCACGGGTACTGTTAAGGCGGTGTACGATATAAAAAGAATAGTTAAGCATCAGGGATACGATATTGTGCATTGTCACTCCCCCATAGCCTCGATGTGTACCAGGATTGCCTGTATGGGAGAACGGAAAAAAGGTCTTAAGGTGGTTTATACCGCCCACGGCTTCCATTTTTACAATGGAGCGCCACTGAAAAACTGGTTGATTTATTATCCTATAGAAAAGATTCTTTCAAGATTTACCGACGTGCTAATAACCATAAATAAGGAGGACTATTACCGCGCCGCAGAAAAAATGAATGCAAAAAGGACCTTATACGTACCAGGCGTTGGCATAGATACGAAAAGATTTGCTACGGTAAAGGTAAATAAAGCAAAGAAGAAAAGGGAGATCGGCGTGCCTGTAAGAGCGCCTCTTCTTCTTTCCATAGGGGAGCTTAACGAAAATAAAAACCATAAAACGGTTATTTACGCCCTTGCCCGAATGGAAAACAAAAATATTCATTACGCGGTGGCAGGCACGGGAGAGCTACGGGATGAGCTTATATCCCTCGCCAGATCCATCGGAGTGGAGGATAGGGTGCATCTTTTAGGCTTCCGAACGGATATTGCGGAGCTTTGTAAGGTGAGTGACTACTATATTCACCCATCCTTCAGAGAGGGCTTGCCCGTTTCCATAATGGAGGCAATGGCAACGGGACTGCCTGTTTTGGTATCGGATACAAGAGGCTGCACCGAGCTTGCAAAGGGGGAGGGCGCCTTGCTTTTTGACCCTTATAATATAACCGAGTGCCAAAGCTCCATTTCAAAAATAACCAAAATGGATAAGGAAAAAATGGGGGATTATAATATGAAGCGGATAATTCCGTACTCGGTGGAAAATATAAATTCTCAGATGATAGATATTTACAGGGGAAATTATGATGGAAAATATGGGTATAAGGCTTAGTATAGTAGTTCCCGTTTTCAGGGTGGAAGGATTTTTAAGAAAGTGTATTGAGTCCTTTGTAGGTCAAATGAACAAAGGAGTGGAGCTGATTTTGGTAGACGACGGGAGTGACGATAAATGCCCCATAATATGCGACGAATATGCGTTTTTAAAAGAAAATATCAAGGTGATACACAAGAAAAACGGCGGACTTGTGTCTGCGGTCAAGGCGGGAATAATGGAATCAAGGGGAGAATATATCGGCTTTTGCGATGGGGACGATTACGTAGATGATTCCTATATAAAAAACATCCTTGATATTATAAATAAATATAATGCGGATATAATATTATTTGATTTTTACCGCGTTATATACGGCACGGATATAAAAAACGTGGAGGGGAGTGTCTTGATTCCAAGAGGACTCAGCAGCGGAGAGGGATGCATTGATGTTCGCGGAAGATATATGGAAAGGGGAGGAATTTCCCCCTGCAGATGGAATAAGGTAATAAAAAAAGAGCTTGTGGATAGGATAATGGAGCTTTATGACGAGAGGGTAAGGATCGGGGAGGACATTGTCTTTACCGCGCCCCTTATATATTCTATGAGATCGGTCTACTATATTGATAAGCCCCTTATTTACTACAATATAAATCCCAACTCAATGACGCAGAGCTTTAATAAAAATTATCTTAAGGATTATAACCTTATATACGAGATCCTTTCGCGGTTTTTTAAGAGTGATAAAGCTTTTTTAAGCCATATTTATTACGTAAATATGCGCACCCTTGTAAACTCTGTGTCAAAGTCCGATATGAAAAGAAAAGCACCGTATCTTAAGGCAGTATTTTCTGATGATGAAATAAAGGAAAGACTAAAACACCTTGATACCTCGCGCCTTTCCTTTGGCGACCGCGTTTTTTACGCCTTTATGAAATCAAATAAGCCATCCGTCCTTTTGCTTATGGCGTCCGTATACAGGAAGGTCAAATAGTGGAGTCCCTTGTTCTTTACTATACCGCCTTTGGCTGCTCCTCGGTAATAAGCTCATATTCCGACAGGGTCATTAAAAGTAAACGGCTAAAATACGTTTTTGCCGTGTTGTTGCCCGTTCTTATTTCCACCTTGAGATACGGCATAGGCACGGACTATTTTTCCTATTCCTATTATTACGGCGAGGTGGCATCGGGAAATATAAGCACGGATATGGAGCCTCTTTTTGCTGCCCTTAATTATCTGTCGTTTCTCATATTTAACAGATACAGGGGCGTGCTTTTTCTTTCCTCTCTGTTAACCTGTACCCTTGTATACCTGTCTGCAACCGCCGTGTTTTCGGGGTGGAGAAGCGGGCTTTCTATGTGGATATTTTACTGCGTGTATTTTTCCGCTTCACTTAACGTGATGCGGCAGATAATTGCTCTTTCCTTTGTTATATTTGCTCTTGCAAATTTGAAAAAGGGTAGAATTGCAATATTTATGATCCTTACTTCCATAGCCACCTTTTTTCATATAAGCGCAGTAGTAGGCTTTTCCTTTCTTTTTGCGTATCTTCTTTCAAGGAGCAAAAGGGGTATATATATCTACCTTGCATTAAACGGAGCAGCCTCATTGATATTTGCTCTTTTCGGCGGCAGAATTTTAAGTCTGCTGCCCGAGTTTATAAGGACAAAATACGGAAAATATTTTACAAATTCCTTGGGACGTGTGGTTGATTTTGAATTTTTAGTTGATATTCTGCCATCCCTTCTTCTTGTATTGATACCCGCTATCTGTTATTTGTTTTTCATAAAGGGCAGGGATGAAAACAGTATTTTCTTCCTTGTTTCTCTTTTGTCAGTACCCGTTTTAATGCTTGGATATAGCTTTTCTTATTTTCAAAGGCTTATATATTATTTTGATTTTGCCAATATGTTCACGTTCCCTATTATTTGTAAAAGCATGACGAAAAACAGACACGCCTGCCTGCTTTTTGCTTGTGTTACCCTGTTTTTTGGCTTTTATTTCTGGTATTCCTCGTATTACGTGGGCAGTAATGAAATTTTTCCCTACAGATATGTCGGGATCTTGGAGGTTTTATGAAAATATGCTTTTTGATACAGCAATATAATAACGGTGGTGGGACGGAAATGGCTCTTTCCTCCGTGGCAAACGGACTTGTTAAGAGAGGATACGATATTATGATATTGAGCATAGGTAAGGGAAAATCTCCTCGCTTTCATACCTCCGAAAAAATAAAGCTCCGTGAGCTTGATATGGGTAATGACGGAAGAAAAAGTAGAATAAAAGAATTAAAAACTATTTTTCAGGTGCGAAAAGCTATGCTTGGAGTATTAAAAACCGAAAAACCAAAGGTAATAGTGGCGGTTGATATCGTTCTTTATCACTATGTAGATTATCTGTGCAAAAGAATAAATGCATACGGTATAGGATGGGAGCATTATTGTCTTGAATCAAGAAAGGGCGCTCTTATTTCTTATTCAAGAGATCTGTCGGTAAAAAACGGAGCCTATACCGTGGTAATAAGCGACAGAGACCTTTTGGCGTATAAAAACAGATATCCCAAATCAAGAAGCATTGTAAGGATATACGATCCCGTTTTTATGGAGGAGGAGCCTACCGTAAACGTGGATAACAAGCGAATAATAGCGGCAGGCAGACTTACGGAGCAAAAGGGCTTTGATCTTCTTATTGAAGCATGGAGCAAAATATACGACAGGGTTATGGATTGGGAGCTGTATATTTACGGCGAGGGAGAGGATAGAGAAAAGCTACAGGGGATGATAGATTCCTACGGACTTGATAACGTATTCCTTGCGGGATATTCGGAGAATTTAGGTGAGGAAATGGATAAGGCGTCCATATTCGTTCTTTCATCAAGATACGAGGGCTTCGGGCTCGTCCTTGCGGAGGCAATGGCAAAGGGTATCCCCGCCATCAGCTTTGACTGTCCCTCGGGTCCCTCGGAAATTATATCCCACGATAAAAACGGCTTTTTAGTTCCTCCCATGGACGTTAACAGACTTGGGGAAAGGATCTTAAAATTGACCGAAAGCAGACAGTTAAGAAAGCTCTTTTCGGAAAACACAAGACAAAATCTTTATAAATTCAATATAGAATCCGTTATTTCAGAGTGGGAAAAGCTACTTTATAGCATCTGAGGTGAGATTTGGATAAGAAAAAAGGTATCTTAAATGTAGCGGTCTCCATCCTGTTCAAGCTTATATTACTTGCAGGCTCGATTATTATCCGCAGGCTTCTGATCGAGCGCCTTGGCAACGGCATAAACGGAATAAATTCCCTTTATATAAGCATAATCGGACTTTTGTCCGTGGCGGAGCTTGGAGTAGGGGGTGCTATAACCTATTGTATGTATAAGCCCATTGTGGAGGGAAATAAAGAACGGGTCTGTGCCCTTTTCAATTATTTTAAAAGGGCGTATTTTATAATCGGTATCGTTATTTTCTCCTTGGGCGTTCTTATTATGCCCGCCCTCCCTTTCCTTGCGGAGGGGCATAATATCTACACCTCAGAGCTTTATTCATCCTATATAATCCTGCTTATATCCGTTGCCGCCTCCTATATGTTCGGGGCGAAGCTTTCTCTTATAAACGCCCATAAGAATAATTACATTACCACCGCCCTTTTGTCCCTCGGTATGATAGGACAGTATATTCTTCAGGCATTGGTCCTTATTTTTACTCCCTCCTTTGACGGATATCTTCTTTGCGCCTTTGTATCTCTTGCAATACAATGGGTTGGTACGGAGCTTATTACGAGGATCTTATACGGAGATATCGTTGCAAACAAAAAAGTAAGGCTTACCTCCGAGGAAAGAAAAGAGGTAAAAAGAAATTCCTCCGCTATGCTTATGCACAAGATCGGCGGAACTATGGTAAACACTCTTGACAGTATAATCATTTCCGCCTTTTTAGGTGTGGAGCTTCTTGGCAGATACTCAAACTACTCCTCAATAGTCACTAACGCAACGGCAGTATTATCCCTTTTGTTTACTCCTCTTATATCCATTATCGGTCACACCTTTGTCGCGGACAGAGAAAGGGTAATTGTACGGTACAGACAGCTTTATTTTCTTAATTACGTAATAGGGGTGTTTTTCTATCTTGGCTTTTACGCCGTCGCCGACAGTCTTATTGAATTGCTTTTCGGAGAGGGACTCCGTCTTGCCCGTCCCGTAGTCTTTGTAATGACGGTAAATTATTTTATTCAGTTTATGCGGCAGACAACCCTTGTGTTCAGGGATGCAACGGGAATATTTTATAAGGACAGATGGAAGCCCCTTCTTGAAGGAAGCGTAAATGCGATCCTATCCGTTCTTTTGGTCATTATTTTCAGACACGCCTTCGGAGATGAG
The DNA here is from genome assembly GCA_017481595.1 of Clostridia bacterium. Lineage (GTDB taxonomy): Bacteria > Bacillota > Clostridia > Oscillospirales > CAG-272 > RGIG2000. Next base: position 34,154 of record JAFUOY010000022.1, read on the forward strand.
GTGGCAAGTACGGGCGTAATTTTCGCAACGGTTATTACAAATCTTGCCGTGTGCCATATTATTGAGCCCTACGTTCTTTTTAAATACGCTTTTGATATTACCCCAAGGTCCCATTACTTTAAAAGTTATATCGGTATAGGCTTATTTACCTTGGCGCTTATCTATATGGACAGATTCTTATATTCGGGCGGCGCCGCCTTTACAAGATTTTTAATAAATGGCGCAATTTCCATTGGCTTTTCCGTTTTGGTCATAGCGGCGGTATTTGTACCAAGGGTAATAGGATTTATAAAAAATAAAACGGCGTAGCACGATACCGTAATACGCCGTTTTTAATTTAATATTATTTTACAACTGCAGGATGCTCCATCTTTGCCTTACCTGTGTATGCGGCAAGGAGGAAATAGTAGTTATCCGCAAGATAGTTGTATCCGCAGGGCTTACCGTCCTTTGTACGCCAGTCAACGCTCTGTATGTAGCCGGGCATAAGACCTGAATGTGTAAATTCCTTTTCATATGTGTTAAGAATTGCCTTGAATATTGCGTCAGCCTCCTTATCAAGGCCTACCTTGTACATAGAGGTGAGGAAGTGGAAGCCGTTCATACCGCTAAGACCGCCGTTTTCATACTGTCCCCAAGCCATCATAGGAGCCCAATCATAGGTGTCAACGGGGTCAATTGGCTTAACGTTACCGGGTATACCGTAACGAAGGTCGCCGTAGCCCTCCTTTTCCATCTGATCAAGGAGTTTTAAGAGCATTCTTCTGCCCTCGTCCTCGGGGATAAGTCCCTCATCAATACCCATAGAAACCGCAAAGGTAAACATATAGTCGTGCATCTTACCGTCACGGCTTACCCAACCTGCCATAAGGGTCGTTTCGGGATTGTAGAAGGTCTTATAGAAGCTTTCTCTGAACTTCCTTGTCTGCGCCTCGTACCTTTCGGCATCGGCATTCTTTTTAAGCTTACGCAAAAGCTCTGCAAGCTCTCTTAACGCTCTGTAGCAGAGATAGTTGAAATAAATATCCTTGTGACCGAAGGCGAAGTTGTCCCACCAGTTACACTGACGGTAGCCAACCTCCTTTTCCTGCTCCATAAAATCACCGGGGAAGGGAACCTCAAATATTCCGTCGCCGTCACTGTCAAGGCTCATAATAAAGTCCGCCGTTTTCATAGCGTAGGGAACCAGCTTCTTTGCAAAGGGCATATTCCAATGGGAAATACCCGCAGTTGATATTATAACACCGGGAACGGAGTCTATGTAGTTGCACATAGGATTTTTCTTTTTCTTGTTGTGGATGTAGGTGTAGTTTACCTCTCCGTCCTCCGCCATGCCGAGTAGGAAGCTGTTAAGTATCTGCTTTTCAAATACCTTGCGCACCAGCTTAAAGCGTTCCTTGTCCTCGCCCATTACCTGTAAAAGGTCGGATTTCATATGTACCGCCAAATGAGCCGTACCGTGGAGGGAAATATTGTCACCCATATCAAACATTTCTCTGTTAAGGGAGAAGGAGTTCATCCAGCAGCGCTTAAGACCGTTCCAATCCTCACCCTCGTCAAAGGGAAGTGTGGGATATACCTCGTCAAGGACTGTGAAGGTAAGCTTTACGGCACTTGACGTCTTTGATTTGAATTTAAGACAGCTTGAGCCGAAATGGAGCGCGTTCATTGCGTTATGATAACCGAAGTTAGCGTATCCAAGACCGAGGCCCTCGTATTCCGTGCTCTTTATAAGCTCCTCCTCGCAGTATACATCGTCCTTGTCGGACTCTACTTTAATGTATCCATAGTCCGGAAAATGAATGTAAAGGGGAAGATCGTATCTATGCTTTCCAACGCACTTTGGATTTCTTGATTTAAGATGCTTCATATTCTTACATACGGATTTGCACCATACCGTAAGGGGAGCCCTTCTTATAGAAAAATCAAGAGAAACGATATTGCTGACAGGGGCATTTTCAAATTCCCATACAAAGCTCTTGTCGGAGGTAAATTCCATATTTACCTTCTCCCCCTTTTCGTTTGCAAAGCGGAAGGAATTTTCCGTTGCTTCAAAGGAAAGCTGGGATTCCTTTACGTAAGCGCCCGGAATAGCTGCTTTACCCGGGAGAAGCAAATTATAGGTTGCGTGTCTGTCACGGTCACGTCCGCTTGACTCAATGCCAATGAATGCTACCTTACCCGTTTTCTTGTTAACGGTAAGTGATAAATAATCACTGTTAAAGGTAGCGTATCTTTTATGGTTGTTTTCAATCATTGCCTTTACCTCGCTTGGCTATTAGTAGTTACGTCCATTGTACCATACCCTTTTTGAAATAAGCAATACTAAATCTTTAATAAAAATGGCTAAATTCCTGAAATTATTGATAAATTTGGAGTTTTATGATAAAATGTAATCAAATCAAGCTTTTAAGGAGGCAATATGAAATTTGAAATATGCGGCAAGGATTTTCTTTGCGACGGAAAAAAGACGAAAATAATTTCAGGCGCGGTACATTATTTCAGAAATATGCCCGATACATGGGGTGATATTTTCAAGAAAATGAAGGCTATGGGACTTAACTGTGTGGAGACCTATTGCGCGTGGAATATGCACGAAAAGCACCCGGGTGAGTACGATTTTACAAACAATCTTGATATTGCAAAATTTATAAAAACAGCGGAAAGGGAGGGACTTATGGTAATTGTCCGTCCCGGCCCCTACATCTGTGCAGAGTGGGAATTCGGCGGTCTGCCCTGGTGGATACAGACCTACGACGATATGGAGATAAGATGCTCAAATCCCACCTACATAAAGCATTTTGAAAAATATCTTTCAAGGCTTTTTGACGAGATACGCCCCTTACTTTCCACCAACGGCGGACCTATTATAATGATGCAATGTGAAAACGAGTACGGATATTACGGCGACGATAAGACCTACCTTAAGTATCTTTACGATTGCTATCGCAGACTTGGCATTGACGTGCCCTTGTTCACCTCCGACGGTACCTCAAGAAGCGATATTCTTGACGGCAGTATAGAGGGATGCCTTTCGACCCTCAATTTCGGCAGCAGAGTAGAGGAAAATTTCCGCGCTCACGATGAGCTGTATCCCAACAGCCCTAAAATGTGTATGGAAATGTGGGACGGATGGTTTGACGCATGGGGCTGCGGCAAGCATCACACCACCTCCGCAGAGGACTACGCTAAGGTAGTTGACGATATGCTTAAGCGCGGCAGCCTTAATATGTATATGTTTATCGGCGGCACCAATTTCGGATTTACAAGCGGAGCTAACCATTATGAAAAGTTCGCTCCCGACGTAACCAGCTACGATTATGACGCGGTGCTTTCCGAATGCGGTGACGTAACTCCCAAATATCACGCCCTGCGCGAGGTAATATCAAAATACGTGGATAAGGAGCTTCCCGAGATACCGAAAAACAGAGAGAAAAGATCCTATGGCAAGGTTGCTCTTACTGAATTCGGCGGCTTTTTTGATAATCTTGACCGTCTTTCCTCTCCCGTATTTTCAAACGTACCAAAGTGTATGGAAAATTACGGACACGGCTACGGTTATATCGCCTACAGAACCACGCTTAACAGGGATTATGAAAACAAGACTCTTTATTTTGAAAGCCTCGGCGACAGAGCTCAGGTGTATATAAATAAAGACCTTTGCGGTATCGTGTATATAAACGATTATGAGCTTAAGGTGAACATCAGCGCAAAGGCGGGAGACGTGCTTACCATTCTTTGCGAAAATATGGGCAGAGCAAACTTTGGTCCCAAAATGATGCGTAAAAAGGGTATAGCGGGCAGATGTCTTCTTGACGGAAAAATACACTTCAACTGGGACGTTTACCCCTTGCCTATGGATAATCTTGATAAGGTCGTATACGGTAATGATGAGCCAAAGGAAAGATCCTGTTTCTATCGCGGCAGCTTTACGGTTGATAAATGCGCGGATACGTTTTTATATCTTGATAATTTTACAAAGGGCTTCGTTACCATAAACGGATTCAATATCGGCAGATATTGGGAAATAGGACCTCAAAGAAGCCTTTACGTTCCCGCATCTTTGTTAAAAGAGGGCGAAAACGAGATAGTTGTTTTTGAGTCCGACGGTAAAAAGGGCGAGGGCGTGGTTGAATTTTTGGATTATCCTACCCTTGAGTGATAAGCTTTTCACAGAGTATTTTATGGCTTTTATTGACATCTCAACATTTTTTGTCAAAAAGTGTTGATTTTGTGATTAAAATGTGATAAAATGTAGAAAAAGTGCGAGGGTGGTGACAATTTGAAAAAGAAAAAAATAAGTATGCTTTGGTACAGAATTACAAAGCTTGCGGCAAGCTTTGTGGCAAGATTTATCTTTAAAAGAAGGTTTCTTCGCAATGAGATAAAAAATGTCAAGGGTCCCTTCGTTATAATTGCAAATCATCAGGCGTCCCTCGATTTTGTAAACCTTATGGCGGCTACCAAGCGTCCTATCACCTTCGTTGTCAGCAATTCGTTTTACAATACCTTGCCCGTTAAGGGCGTAATGGAGAAAATAGGCGTCATTCCCAAGCAGCAGTTTCAGACCAATATAACCGACCTTAAGAGAATGAAGGGTGTTATAGAGGATGGCGGCATCCTTTGTGTCTATCCTGCGGGACTTATGAGTGAGGATGGCCTTTCAACTCCTATCCCCTATGGCACATATAAATTCTTAAAGTGGCTTAAGGCGGATATCTACTTTGCAAAAACTATTGGCACGTATTTTTCCATGCCCAAGTGGACTAAGGGTATGCGCAGAGGCAGGACATTTCTTGACGTTTACAAGCTCTTTGATAAGGATGAGATTGAAAAGCTTGAAATTGATGAAATAAAGGAAATAACCGATAAGGCAATGCTTTTTGATGCGTACAGAGAGCAGGAAAAATATCTTGTCAAGTATGCAAAGGGTAATAATATAGAGGGACTTGAAAACGTGCTTTATATGTGTCCCCATTGCAAGACGGAGTATTCCGTCCGCGTTAAGGATAAAAGCGTAATTTACTGTGAAAAATGCGGATTTGAGGAAAAGGCAGACGAGTACGGATTTTTACATAATAAAAAGGGTATCGGCAGTGAAATTCGCTATCCCTCCGATTGGAGCAGGATTATCTATAATGATTTAAAGGATAAGATGCTTAACGGTACGGAGGGGGAGCTGTCCTGTGAGACCGATATACATATGATAGATTTTTGTAAAAAGAAGTTCCGCGAGGCAGGACACGGAGTCCTTACCCTTACTAAGGAAAGATTCTTCCTTAAGGGAGAGGTAAAGGGAGAGGAAATTGATATTTCAGTTCCCGTTTCCAACCTTGCGTCCCTACCCTTTAAGCCGGGCAGACATATCGAGCTGCAGCACGGATACGATATTTACCGTTGCGTTTTGTCCGACGGCAAGCTTGCTATGAAATTTATAAACAAGCTAAAAATATATAACGAAACAAATTCAAGCTTACAGGTAAGATAAAGATATCCGTCGGTCAGCGCCGACGGATATTTTATTTAAATTATACGGTAATTATTGAAAAATTCCTTTAAGTGTAGTATCATAAAAGTACAAGAAATATATAGGAAATAAGGCAATTAAGGAGGAGAAAATGAAAAAAATAGCAGTATTTATGTTGTTCGGTCAGTCAAATGCGGTTGGCCACGCTATGCCAATGGAGGAAAAGGACTATATTTCCGAGCCTCTTAAAAACGTATATGGACTTAACAGAGATCCTAATCAGTCCTACGATACGACTGAGCTTAAATTTACGGGATATACAAGCTTCGGTATGAATCTTGCGGAAACACAGGACAATACCTACTCCGTTGCCAACTGCCTTGCAAGACGTTGGCAGGACGAGATCGACAGAGGTAACAGCGCCTTGCCCGACCTTTATATTATTCACATTGCCATAGGCTCTCAGGGACTTCTTGATATGTGGAATATGAGCAGAGAAAAGGTAATAAAGCCCGGTATTCTCGGTACTGTAGATGTTTCAATGTACCCACTTGCCATCCACGTCCTTGGACTTTTTAATAAATATTGTAAGGATAACGGTCTTGAGCCCGACTTTGTGGGCTTGCATTGGCGCGGAGGCGAGGAGGAGGTCCGCCGCGGAATTGATTACCTTGAAAAAATAGATCTTAAAAATGAATATATAAAATTCTTTACAAGCCTTCGTGAGGCGGTTTCATACGATTTTCCTGTTGTAGTTCATAAAATGCCCTTTGAAAAGGTGTTTACAAAGGAGGATCCCACAGGCGGATGCCTTGCAACCATGCATTATATAAACGACGTGTTTGCAAAGCTCAGCGCCGAGCTTAAGGACACATCAGTTTTCGATCCTACAAAATGCCCCTTCTACGATGCAAATCAGTGGGACTTCGGTATTTTCCGTTGGGATCTGATTCATTATCTTGGCAAGACCAACGATTGGGTATCGGGCGAAATACTTAAGGAGTATATGGAAAGAAAATGACAGATACGGAAAGAATAAAAAATCTTACGGCTCCTTCTCACGTAGTGGATGCGGTGCTTGATACGGATGCATATAATGAGGTTGATGACCAGTACGCTATTGCCTATATGTTAAGATCCCCCGAAAGAGTAAATCTTAAGGCAATATACGCAGCACCCTTTTCAAACCCAAAAAGCCAATATAATAGCGGCGTGGGGATGGAGCTTAGCTATAACGAAATAAAAAGTATTCTTACTCTTGTAAAAAGCGATACTCCCGTTTATCGCGGCTCAAATGGGTTTTTGAGTAACGAAAGCGCGCCGATATGCTCGGAGGCGGCGGAGCATCTTGCAAAATTGGCTATGAATTACAGTAAGGAGAGCCCTCTTTACGTGGTTGCTATCGGCGCTATTACCAATATTGCCTCCGCAATTTTGATAAATCCCGAAATATACGAAAGAATAGTTGTGGTATGGCTTGGAGGTAACGCCCGACATTTCTCCGACACTAAGGAATTTAATATGTACCAGGATATTGCCGCATCAAGAGTGGTAATGGGTAGCGGAGTACCCTTTGTTCAGCTTCCCTGTATGGGTGTAGTCAGCGAATTCAGGCTTTCCCACGCGGAAATAGAAAAATGGCTTCTTGGTAAAACGCCCCTTTCCGATTATCTTGGCAGATATACTATAAAGGAGGCGGAAAGCTACGCAAAGGGCAGACCCTGGACAAGAATTATATGGGACGTGTGCGCAGTTGCCTGGCTCTTTAACGAAAACGGCAGATTTTTACGTTCCCGAAAGGAAAAGATGCTTTTGTCAGATTATGACGGAATGTACGAAAAAGAACCGCTTTCCTATACGATGGAATACGTTTACTGTATAAACAGGGATGAGCTTATGTATGATCTTATAAAAAAGATAACGGAGGAATAATTGTGTACGAAATAGGACTTTCCACCCCGGGATTTATAAATGAGCAGCTTTTTTCCGACATGGCAGATGCGGGGATAAAGCATATTGAAATTTCAGTTGATAAGCGGCAAAGCGACGCTCTTGATTACGGGAAGCTCAAGGAATGGTCGGAAAAATACGGCGTAAATCTTTGGTCCTTCCATCTTCCCTTTTATCCGTTTTCGGAAATAGATATTTCAAATCCCCTCCTTGCGGAAAAGAGTGTGGATTATTTTAAGGAATTTATAGAAAAGGCATCAAGGATCGGTATTCATAAATATATTATTCACGCAAGCGGTGAGCCTATAGACGAAAAGGACAGAAGGGCTCGTATGGAGTGCGCCAAAAGCAGCCTTTTCAAGCTTGCGGAGATAGCAAAGGAATACGATAGTATTATCTGTGTTGAGGACCTCCCCCGTACCTGCCTCGGCAGAAGCTCAGATGATATTTTAGAGCTTATTTCCGTTCACGAGAATTTAAGGGTATGCTTTGATACTAACCATCTTCTTGACGAGGAAATAGTTAAATTTATCCACAGGGTAGGGGATAAAATAGTGACCACCCATATTTCCGATTATGATTTCAATAATGAAAGGCATTGGCTCCCAAAAGAGGGAGATATAGATTGGCAGGAGCTTATTTCCGCTCTTAAGGACGTAAATTACGGTGGCATCTGGCTCTATGAAATAGATTTTGGCTGCCCTTGGACGATCAAAAGAGACAGAGACCTCTGCCCAAAGGACTTTAGCGACAATGCAAAAGCCCTCTTTGAAGGAAAAGCTCCCACACCCCTCGGTAAACGAGTTGATGGACTCCTACACTGGACAAAAGGATAAAAAACGATACCCTGTGTATGAAAATCATACACAGGGTATACTATTTTTATATCAAAATCAATGTGGAGGGTTTATGTGTACCGTTATATCAAAATCTATTGACTGTCTTTATTTTGGCAGAAATATGGATATAGAAAAAGGCTTTGGCGAGGAGATGGTATTCATACCCCGCAATTTTCCTCTTAGCTTTAAGGCAGAGAGGACGGTAGAGCATCACAATGCTTTCATGGGAATAGGCGCTGTTATGGACGGCTATCCAATGATGGCGGAGGGAGTAAACGAGCACGGACTTTGTATGGCGGGGCTCAATTTCGTGGGGAACGCATTTTACGGGGATATAAAGGATAAAAAAGAAAACGTAGCCCCCTACGAGCTTATTCCCTTAATACTTTCCACCTGTAAAAGCGTAAGGGAGGCAAAGCGCCGACTTGAATATATAAGCTTGATTTCCGTTCCATTTAAAGAAAACGTACCCCTTCCCACGTTGCATTTTTATATAGCGGATCAACACGGAGCGTTGGTTTTTGAAGCTATGAAAAACGGAAATCATATATACGATAATTTCGTAGGGGTTCTTACTAATAATCCTCCCTTTAGTGCGCAAATGGACTCTCTTGCAAACTATGAAAATTTGACAAATCAGCCACGTATCGGCGCTTTTTCCCTAGGTAAGCCCTATTCCCTTGGGCTTTCCTCCTATGGCTTGCCGGGGGACTTTTCCTCAAGCTCAAGATTTGTCCGCGCTGTGTACCTGAAGCATTTTTCAGTATGGGAAAAGGGTGAGGAGATATCACAGATGCTACACCTGTTAGATAGTGTTGCCGTACCGAAGGGCGCGGTTATAAACGGAAGCGGAGAATACCATTACACTCTTTACCAAAGCTGTATTGATACGTCGGAATGTATTTATTATTTCCGTACCTACGGCAGTATAAATACCCATCTTGTGCGTATGGATCATTTTAATGCGGATTCAGATAAGATCCAAACTGTTGATATTTATAAATAAGCTATATTTCATCCCTGAAAAACATCATCTGGCGCTTTTGTCTTCGGTGCCAGCTGATAAATCCGTAAAGGTCGTTTATCAAAAACATAGTAAAGCAGATTATCATAGGAGTGTAGGAAGGGTCGCTTAATGCGGCAAACACCCAGAGGATAATAAGAATAAGATCGTTACAAGCGTAGCCGATTGCGTAAAATGGGCTTCTTAAAAACGTAAGATAAGCCGCAATAAAGCTTGTGAGAACGGAAAGGGTGCTAACGATAAGCTTTGCGTTATTTAACGCCTTGAGAATGAAAAAGAACCCAACGGTTACAAAAGCGGATATAATAAGCATTATTGCTATCTGCTTTTTCGTAACGCGGCTTATTTTTACCTCATTTGTTTCTCCGTAAGGATTTTTCATCCAGGAGATAAGGGAAAGCACCGCCATAGGCGCGCTCATACCAAGGTATGTTATCATCTCTCCGTAGTAGCGCAGGCGCAAAGAAATTATTCCGTAAAAAACAGAGAATATTATAATAAGCACCTGTCCAACCACCATACCCTTGGCAACGAAAATAAGGGCGGTAAGTCCTATTACAGAGGCTAAAACGGTCATAATTTCTCCCGTGCCCGATATGGCGTAGGAAATAATAACTCCCAAAATAGAGCATAGCCACAGTATTTTTTCAAACAAGGTCAGCGATAAGATAAGCTCCTTGATCCTTTTCATGATCCCTCCAAAACAAAAACAGCATCCGCAACACATCTTCAATGACCTAATGATGTGTAACGAATGCATAGCATTCCTACCCGGTGGCAGTTTACTAAATTTTAGCACAAGATATATTAAATGTCAATAAATAATTAAAATATGGTAAAACGTTTATTTTCGGTTTATATTTAAAATATAAAATGTATAGTGTACAAATATAAATCAAGGCGGTTTTACTATGTCCAAAAATAAAAACAATATTGACACAGGAAAAAGAAAATGGTATTTCAGAGCCTTAAAGAAGGTAATGAAGATAAAATATAAGGAGCCTACCTTTATTTACCTTGACGGAAATGAAAAATTAAAAGAAGGAAGCATAATTTTAAGCAACCACGAGGGTACGGATGCTCCAATGGCGTTTGAAATCTATCATAAGAGCAAATTCAGAATGTGGGGCGCTCACGAAATGAATTCGGGACTTATCCCCTTATACAAGTACCAGACAAAGGTGTATTATCACGAAAAGAAGCATTGGAATATATACGCGGCAAGGGCGTTTTGCTTGATCGCAAGCCCGTTAACGAATCTCTTTTACAGCGGACTTAATCTTATTTCCACCTATAAGGATTCCCGCTTTGCAAAAACTGTAAAGGAAAGCTACGCCACCTTAAAAAGCGGGGAAAATATTATTATTTATCCCGAGGACTCTACAAATGGATACCTTGCGGAGCTGGAGGGATTTCACGCGGGCTTTGTAATGCTTTGCGAATACTGTAAGAGAAAAGGCTATGACGTGCCTATTTACGTTAGCTACTTCAAAAAGAGCAAAAACACCTACATAATCGATAAGCCTGTTATGTATTCACAGCTTAGCGCAGGAGATGAAAGCAAGGAGCAAATTGCAAAAAACCTTTGTGAAAGATGTAACGAGCTTGGTAAAATGAAAACAGAAAAAGAAGTGTGTGTGAAGTGAAATTTCACGTAAAATGATAAAAAATGCAGAAGAGATACCGCTTCTGCATTTTTTCTGTTTTATGTATTTACAATGTATGAAAAATATGATACAATTTTAAAAATGGTATTTTCAATGTAATTAAATAAAATTTTTCTTTTGCTTGTAGCTTTTTGCATTATAACCGTAGTATATGGGTAAAAGAATGATAAAAGAAGGAAATATAAATGTTAAAAGAAAAAATATTCAGAAACAAGGGCTTTAAATATACCCCCGAGATATTTTTTAAGACGGTTATATGCTCTTGGTTTTTTACAAGCTTTTTAAATTTCTTGTTTTATGAGAAAAAGTACACCGATCTTGCCTTCGTACAGGAGAAAATCTTATATATCGTATTGACGGCGGTCATAATGCTGGTGCTTACTCTTGGCTTAACTGCAATAGAGTATTACTTGGAGGGAAAGAAAATTACGGAATATTCCTTAATTTTCTCCTTTGTGGCGTTTGCCCTTATGACCTTATACGAGGGTAATGCTGATTTTGGCACCGCCTTGGCTCTTTGTATAGTCGGCGCCATGGTTGCCGCCTATGCGGTAAACAAGGGATGCTTTGATTTTGGAAATGCGGATATAAATAAAAGAACAAAAATAATATACGTTGCTATTATCACATCTGTTTTTGCATTTGTCCTTGCATCCTACGGAGTTTTGAGATATTGGACCTACAGCGCGCCAAACTACGACTTCGGTATTTTCTGCCAGATGTATTACAATCTGAGCAAGACCTTGATTCCCAACACCACCTGTGAAAGAGATTATCTTCTTTCCCACTTTGCCGTTCATTTTTCGCCTATTTATTACCTTCTTTTGCCTGTATATTGGATATTCCCCTTTGCGGAGACGCTGCAAATCTCCCAGGCGGTCATTTTATATAGCGGAATTATTCCATTGCTCCTTTTGGCAAAGGAAAAGGGTTTAAGCAATAAGTTAAGCGCCGCCTTGACCGTTATTTACTGCGCATATCCCGCCCTTTCTATGGGATGTAATTTCGACTTCCACGAAAATTGCTTCCTCCTTCCCCTCCTTTTGTGGATGTTCTACTTCTGCGAGAGGGAAAAATATATTCCTATGGCTATCTTTACCGTCCTTGCCTTAATGGTTAAGGAGGACGTATTTATATACATTGTGATATACGGCATCTTTCTTATAGCCTCAAGAAGAAAATACAAGCTCGGCTCTATAATGTGCGCAGGGGCTATTGCATACTTTGTAATGGCGTATACCATCCTTACCAAAAACGGATTGGGCATAATGGATGACTCCCGCTTTGGTAATCTTATATTTGGGGATGGCGGACTTGTAGGCGTTGTAAAGACCTTCTTTACAAACCCCGCCTACACCTTATCCCAGATGTTTGTGGACGGAAATAACGGACTTACCAAAATAATCTACATTATTGAGATGCTGGGCGCTCTTGCATTCTTGCCCTTCATTACGAAAAAGATGTCAAGATATATTTTGATCGCTCCCATCCTTATAAATCTTTTGTCCGCTTACCGCTATCAATGTGAAATCGGATTTCAGTATCATTTCGGAATTACGGCGTTCCTCTTTTACGCTACGGTGCTTAACCTTGCGGATCTTAAGCCCAATCTGAAAAGATATCTTACTATAGTTGCCGTTATGGTGTCAGTATTTTTGTATGTTGCGGTTTTCTTCCCAAACGTGGGCGGCAGATACGAAGCCTGGCGCAATGATAAGGAAATGTACAAAAATCTTGATGAGGTACTTGAAACCCAGATACCCGACGATGCTTCCGTTGCCTGTAACACCTACCTTTTGTCCCACTTGAGCAACAGAGAAGAGATATATGAAATTTATTATCACTTTGACAAAAACGGAAACGTAAAGACGGACGTTGACTACGTTGTTTATTTCACACGCGGCGCTATGTCACAGAATGAAAAGAACAGTATCCCCCAATTCAAGCAGGCAGGATATAAGGAAATATACAGAGATGACCTTATATTTATTTACGTTAGTCCCGATATGCAATAAAAAAGAGTTGCCACACGGCAACTCTTTTTTTACACGAAAATATTTATTATACCGATTACAAATCCAATAAGGGCGCCAAGGTTTATAACCGCGCCAAGCTCCCTTTTCATAACGGACATACAAAGTTCCTCAAGCTCCTTGACGGACATATCGTTTACCTTGCGCTCAACCACGGAGGCAATATCTATTTTTCCCTTCAGGGTAGAGAGTGATTTTTTTATTATCACCTCGTAAATTTCTTCGATTTTGTTCTTGATAAGGTCCTTATCTATTTCGTAGCCCTCAAAATACTGTGAAATGGGAGTCTCGTACACGCTGCTAAGCTTTTCCTCCGCCTTAAGACGGATAACCTCGCTTCCGTCCGTGTCAATGAATTCGTTTACCTTGTCCTTTAACTGCTCAAGTAAGGAATTTATCAGCTCGTCGGTGATAAACATACCAAACATTCCGAGGGAGGAGCGCTTTTCTTTGATTACGTCTGCGCCTCTTTCGGAAATAATAGCCCCGATATCTATCTCCCTTGCCCCCTCGATTATTTTATCGGTAACAAGGGTGCAGGTTTTGTCCTTTAATTCAAGGGATTTTTCCTCGCTTGTGATATTAAGGCTAAGCTCCATAGGAGTTTTTGATATAAGCTCCTCAGCCTTTGCGTATATGGCGTCGCTGACGGTATTCTTTATGTTGTCGGAGATAAGTATTTCCTTAAGGTCGTCCTCCGTAAAAAGCTCGTTTCCCACCGCGTTACTGATAGCCTTTGCCAGCTTTGGCTTTCTTCTTGGTATAATACCGGGTGTAAATGGGAGAGTAAGACCGAATATTTTTATGGGCTTATATGGGTGAAAAAGCATTTTTACCGCAATAAAGTTTGTAATATAGCCTATCAGAGCGCCGATAAGGGGTCCCGATATATAATTAAGCACTGTCATAATTTCATTCCAGTCCATATAATACCTCCAAATGCTTGTGTTTACTTTATTTTATCATATTTCCATCTTAAAATCAATGCGCATTGAAATTTTCATATTTTTGTGATATACTAAAATTACAAAATCAGTTTTGAGAGGTAAAAAATTATGGTAAAGCATATGATCGTTTGGAAGCTTAAGGATGATATCGAAAATAAGGAGGCTACCGCCCTTAATATCAAATCAGCCCTTGAGGGTCTTGTTGGCAAAATAGACGGACTTACGAAAATGGAGATAATTATAGATAAGCTCCCCTCATCCTCGGGAGATATAATGATGGATTCCGAGTTTGAAAGCAATGACGCTCTTATGGCGTATCAACAGCACCCCCTCCACGTGGAGATTGCAAACGGTATTGTGCGCCCCTCTGTCAGCGCAAGGCTCTCCCTTGACTATGAGGTATAAATTATGAAGGAAAACGTATTTACAAGGTCCAAATGGACAATTCTCATCCTCTTTGGCTTGGTTGGACAGATTGCCTGGAGCGTTGAGAATATGTATTTCAACCTTTTCGTTTTTGAAACGGTTGCGCCCTCCCTTGATACCGTAACTCTTATGGTACAGTTAAGCGGTATCGTGGCAACGGTTGCTACGCTTATCGTCGGTACCTTTTCCGACAAGGCGGGAAACAGACGCACCTTTATTTCCGTCGGATATATTATCTGGGGCGTCAGCGTGGCTCTCTTCGGATATATGTCACCCGAGCTTACGAGTAAGCTTTTCGGCATGGAAATGAGTAGGGCGGTAACCTTTACCCTTGGCGCCGTAGTCGTTGGCGACTGTATTATGACCCTTTTCGGCTCGGGCGCAAACGACGCCTGCTTTAATGCCTGGGTTACGGATAACACAACGAAAAGCATAAGAGGAACTGTAGAGGGCGTTTTGTCCATTCTCCCCTTGGCGGCTATGCTTATCGTAGCGGGAGGATTTGGTATACTCGTTTCCATTATGGGATATTCCACCCTGTTCTTAGTCCTCGGTATAGTTATTTCCCTTTGCGGTGTCATCGGCATATTTTTGGTAAAGGATAGTGACGAGCTTTCAAAAAGCGGCACTCTTAAGGATATTTTCTACGGCTTTAAGCCGTCCTCAATTAAGGGAAATGCGCCATTTTACCTCACCCTGTGTCTGATTATGATATACGGCGTGGCTTGCCAGACCTTTATGCCCTACCTCATTATATATATGAAGACATATCTTGGTTTTTCCGTTATAGAATACAGCGTTGTATTTGGCGCGTGCATTATTCTCGGCGCTATTATAAATCTTTATCTTACAAGATTGTCCGACAGAAAGGACAAGAGCCTTATGCTTTACATAGCGGGCGGAGTATTTACCCTCGGCCTTTTCCTTATGTACATATTCAATAAGGGTAGCAAGACCTCCTTGCTTATCACCTTTGGTCTTGGCGGCTTTATTATGATAACTGGATATATTCTTATATCCGCTCTTTGCGGCTCCATTATAAGGGATTACACTCCCAAGGAGGCGGTAGGTAAGCTTCAGGGCGTAAGAATGGTATTCAGCGTGCTTATACCTATGGTTTTAGGACCTATGATAGGTAACGCTATAAACAAGGCAAAAAATATTCCCTTGCCCGACCTTGATTCTGCCGACGTAATGACCACAATGTATATTCCTGCCCCCGAAATATTCTTGGCGGCTGCTATTATTTCCCTTGTTATGATAGGAATTATTCCCCTTTTAAGAAGGAGTATGAAGGTATGAGATTAAAGACCGTATATGAGGTTGGCAGTATTCCCCACAGTGAATATCCAAGACCTCAGTTCAAAAGAGACAGTTATATCTGTTTAAACGGATATTGGAGCTTTAAAAAGGTCAAAACGGGCGGGGACGTGTCTGAATTTGACAAAAAAATCCTCGTTCCCTTTTCTCCCGAGACCTTAAATAGCGGAATAGAGGGCGATTTTGTTCTCGGTAAGGATGAGATGCTCGTTTATGAAAAGGAGCTTGAATGTGACAAAAAACTGACACAGGGTGTCACGTATTTGCATTTTGGCGCCGTTGACCAAAGCTGTAAGGTGTATATTAACGGAAAATACGCGCTCACTCACCGCGGCGGTTATACTCCCTTTTCCCTTGAGATACAGGATCTGTTGGTTGAAGGCAAAAACCTTATCCGTGTGGAGTGTACGGATATAACGGAGGACTCACACGGGGCAAGAGGAAAGCAAAGCTCCCATCCCGGTAAAATATGGTACACCGCTCAAAGCGGAATCTGGCAGAGCGTATGGATGGAAAACGTACCGACTCAACACATAAGGGATATTACTGTAAAGACCTTTTTTGACAAAAAACAGCTGTATGTATGTTCTGAAAGCGAGGGCAAGCAGATAATTACCGTCCTTGACTCGGGTAAGGAAATATTAAAAAAGGAATTTTGTAATAAGGAAATCACCCTTGAATATGATTTTGAGCCCTGGTCACCAAGGAGCCCCAAGCTTTATGATATGGTAATTGAAAACGAATACGGTGACAAAGTAGAGTCCTATTTCGGTATGCGTACCTTCTCCGTGGAGATGGACGAAAATGGTAAGAAGCGTCTTTTCTTAAACGGTAAGCCCTGCTTTATGAACGGAGTTTTGGATCAGGGATATTTCAGCGACGGACTTTTGACCCCTCCCTCGGACAAGGCAATGTATGACGAGATAAAAATGCTTAAGGATATGGGCTTTAATATGATAAGAAAGCATATTAAGATCGAGCCCATGCGTTGGTATTATCATTGCGACAGACTTGGAATGATAGTATGGCAGGACTTTGTAAACGGGGGCGGAGAATACAAATTCTCCCATATTGGCGTTATGCCCTTTCTCGGCTTCAAGCACAAGGACAGCGACTACAAATATTTTTCAAGAGAAAATAAGGAGGGCAGGGACGAATACTATCAGGCAATGGAGGAAACGGTGTCAGCCTTAAAAAACGTACCCTCCATCGGTGTATGGGTTCCCTTTAACGAAGGATGGGGACAGTTTGACTCCTTTGAGGTAACGAAAAAGCTCCTTTCCCTTGACGACACGAGAATCATAGATTCCGTCAGCGGATGGCACGATCAAGGAAAGGATAAGACCACTATGCTCAGCCTTCATACCTACTATACACCCTTGAAAGCGCCAAAGGACCCCCGCCCCGTTGTTCTTAGTGAATTTGGCGGCTATTCTATGAAAATAGCCGACCACGTGTACAGCGAAAAGGAATTCGGCTATAAGATCTTCAAGGATGAAGAATCCATTTGCAAGGCGCTATCTACCCTTTATTTAAAAAAGCTTCTTCCCCTTATTAAAAAAGGCTTGTCCGCCTGCGTATATACCCAGCTCTCCGACGTTGAGGAGGAGATAAACGGTCTTATCACCTATGACAGAGCCAAAATAAAGGTCCCCGTTGAATTTATGAAAAGCATAAACGAAAGGATATACGAGGAAGCGGACAAAATAAAATAATTCTTAAAAAATACGGAGTTTATCTCCGTATTTTTTTATTAAGTGTTGAAAAAATAATATATATATGGTAGAATATAATGAAAACCTATGTACAAAAGGATGTGATGGACATAAAAAAATCAAAAGAAAAATTGAATAATCCATTACTTTGCAATATAAATTCTCCATCCGACGTAAAGAAGATAAACGAAAAGGATATTCCAAGGCTTTGCGACGAGATAAGAGAGGAGATTATAGGTACTGTTACGGAAAACGGCGGACACCTATCCTCTAATCTTGGCGTTGTGGAATTAAGCGTGGCAATACACAGGGTCTTTGATTCTCCAAAGGATCATATTATTTTCGACGTCGGACATCAGAGCTACACTCATAAGCTTTTAACGGGCAGAAGAGAAGAGTTCTCCACCCTCCGTAAGGGCGGCGGACTTTCGGGCTTCCCGAAAAGGACGGAGAGTGAGCATGATGCCTTCGGCACGGGACACTCCTCCACCTCTCTTTCTGCGGGACTTGGCTTTGCGGAGGCAGATAAGCTAAACGGCTCAGACGCTTATACCGTTGTTGTCCTCGGGGATGGTGCCTTTACGGGCGGTATGATACACGAGGCGCTTAACAACTGTAAAAGAGGTCTGCGCTTAATACTCGTTATTAACGAAAATGAAATGTCAATATCCAAAAATACGGGACTCTTTGCCCGTAATCTTTCAAAGCTTCGCTCCCACCCCGGATATTACAAGACCAAGGGCGCGGTGGAAAAGTTCTTTGAGCACGTGCCCCTCGTTGGCAACACTATAATTAAAATCTTAAGATTTATAAAGAACAAATTCAAGGCTCTTTTCTACAGTGGAAATTACTTTGAGCAGCTTGGACTCAGCTACTTCGGACCCGTTAACGGAAATAAGGAGGAAACGGTTGAGGACTATCTCCGCGCGGCAAAGGCGCGTAAAAGATGCTGCGTCGTTCACTTTAAAACAGTTAAGGGTAAGGGCTATGAGCCTGCGGAGAAAAACCCCGACTTCTATCACGGTCTTGCTCCCAAGGGTACGGTACAGACGGAAAAAACCTTTTCCTCCGTATTTGGTAACAGGCTTACCGAAATTGCAAACGGCAACGATAAGGTATGCGCAATTACCGCCGCTATGATGCAGGGCACGGGACTTACACCCTTTAAGGAAAATCACCCCGAGCGCTTTTACGATATTGGTATTGCGGAATCCCACGCGGTAACCTTTGCCGCAGGTCTGAGCGCCAACGGATATTTGCCCGTTGTGGCAATTTATTCCACCTTTTTACAAAGGTCCTATGATAATATCATTCACGACGTTGCCTTGCAGAATCTTCCCGTTTTGTTCTGCATTGACAGAGCAGGGCTAAACGCAAGGGACGGAGCCACACATCACGGTATTTTTGACGTATCGTTCCTTTTACAAATACCCGGAATGGATATATGGGAGCCCCTTTCCTTTGACTCATTTGAGAAAATGATGGACGGATATTTCTCCTCGGAGAAAAAGCGCCCCACGGCTATCCGTTATCCTGCGGGCTCTGAGTGTGAAGCTATAACCTCATATCTTAAAAACAATACGTTTGATATTACTTGCGGAGTGTATGCGGACTTCACCCCCGAAAATGCTCCCGATAATATAATAGTTACCTATGGCAGACTGTGCGCCGAAGCAATAGAAGCAAAGAAGGATAGCGACAGGGCAGGACTTATCCTCCTTGAGCATCTTTCCGATCTTGGCACTCTTGCCAAGGCTGTTTTGCCATACGTTAACGGAAAAAATCTTATATTTGCCGAGGAGGGTGTGTATAACGGCTCCCTTGCGGTAAATCTTTCCCAAGGCTTGAAGGAAAACGGCTTTAACGGAAAAATCTCCGTTCTTGCCATTAAGGATAGCTTTGCGGTACAGACAACGGAAGAAAATATATACAAAACTGCAGGCATCAGTAAGGATGCCATAAGACAGCTCTTCGTTTAAAGAAATGGAGTAGAGAAATGCTTACCATAACTACAGAAAAATTTTACACGGAAATTTTAAAAAACGATATTGCAGGTCTTAAGGATATTGATAAGACCTTTGCAAATGAGGGAGAAGAGGCGGCAAGAATACGCTTTGCCAACTACGTTAGAACAAGCCTCCCCTTTGATAATTATTTTACAATACCCTATCCCCCCGAGGAAAATAAGTGGCACGCAGAGGGAGAGGACCCATACGTAACGGGTGAAAAGATACTTAAAAATATTCTTACCTCCTGTGAGTACGAGCATAATTTCGGAGATAAGGTCATCTGGGATTTTAACCCCACCTATGAGGGTAACGTGGAGTGGACCTATCAGCTTAACCGCCACCACGAGTTCCGTCATATTGCAAAGCTTTATAATGAAACGGGGGACGAAAGATACACCCGCGCCTTCGCGTCCCTTTGCGAGTCCTTTATTGACCAGACAAAATGGCCTGTAAGAGGCACTCCCGAATTTGAGCAGGGAGGCGGAAGCACCAATACCTGGCGTACCATTGAGGTAGGTATAAGAATGGCTTCAAGCTGGCCCTACGCCATCTTTTCCTTTGTAAGATCTCCCGAGGTAAGCGATAAGCTTATTGAAAAGATATTCATGTCCGTTTGGGAGCAGGCGCAAAGACTTATTGACAACCACACAGGCGTAAACTGGCTCATTATGGAAATGACGGGACTTTTGCACTCGGGTGTTCTTTATTCCTTTATTAAGGATAGTGACTATTGGGCAAAATATGCTCTTGACACTCTTACGGAGCAGATCCAAAAGCAGGTGTTCCCCGACGGATTCCAGTTTGAGCTTACCACAAACTACCATTACGCTTGTATGGAAAACTATTACAAGGCTATGCGTCTTTGTAACGCAATGGGATATAAGTTCCCAAAGAAGATAACCAATATCTTAAAGAAAATGAACCATATATTCCCCATTCTCGTTAAGCCTACCCTTCATCTGCCCGACATCAATGACGGTACCAACAAAAAGATCAATCAGCAGATGAATGACGCCCTTTCAATAGATCCCGACAACGAGGTATTTAAGTACTTCGCAACGGACGGTAAGGAGGGACACGTTCCCGAATATAAGTCCATAGGACTTGATTACTCAGGCTTTGCCGTTATGAGAAACGGCTGGGATTGGGATAGTGTTTATATGCTCTTTGACGGCGCTCACTTTGGTAAAGCCCATCAGCACGAGGATAAATTGGCTATTATATTGACAGCGTACGGTCAGGATATGATCGACGATATCGGCGCATACGCCTATGACGGCTCTCAGATGAGAGGATACGCCTGCTCAACCTACAGCCACTCCACGGGTATTGTTGACGGCGGCGAGCAGAGAAGATACGGTACCTTTACCTGGAAGGATAGCGACATAAAGAAAAAGAGCAATTTCCGCTTCTCCATAAAGGACGATTACGAAATTACGGAAAGCGCTTATGAGGACGGCTACGGTAAGGACTTTATCCCCGTTGTACATAAGAGAAGGATCATCTTCTTCAAAAACGGTATTGGCAGCATAAAGGCTCCCTTCTTCCTCCTTCGCGATACCTTTAAGGCAAATGACGATAAGAGCCATAAGTGTGAGGTGATCTTCAATATGCAGGCAATGCCCTACAAGTTTGAGGATAATAAGGCAATTTCCTACCTTAACTACGGCGCAAGACTTCTTATCTCCTCTACGGGAGAGGGAAGATTGGCTATTGGGGAGGAATTCCGCGCGGAGGTTTCACATTCTTCCGTAAAATCCCTTATGGGCTGGAAGCCTGTTAAGACTCCCGATCCTCATCTTGATCCCAACGCGCCCCACTCACATCAGCCCTCACCTACGGCTGTGTATAAGGCAAACGGAAAGATGTGTACTATTTATACGATCCTTTCCCCCCATTCCTATGAGCATCCCGAAAACGTTACTCTTGTAAAAGAGGGCAGAAAGCTCTATGCAGTAAGCAATACGGGACATAAGGAAGAGATAGTTATTTCCGATTATACCTTTTAATGGCGACCGTAAGCGAGGCTTTAAAAAGACTTGAAGGGTCAAAATTCCGTTCCTCCTTTCATTTGAGTAAAAAGGATAAGGAATACGTTTTGGAAAAGGGAATTGAGGTAATACGCGCCCACGCAAGAGATATAATTACAAAGCGCCTTGCCCCTGCCGTAATTCCAAACGACGGAAAGCAGACCCCCACAAAGGGACATCCCGTATTCATAGCTCAGCACGCCTGCGCTATGTGCTGCCGCGGATGTATGTATAAATGGTATAAGGTAAAAAAGGGCGTACCCTTAACCGATATCCAGATTGAAAAATGCGTAAACCTTCTTGTGGCTTGGATAGAGAATCAACTGAATAAATAATTAAACGAGGACGGAAAACCGTCCTCGCTATTTTTATTAAAAATACTATTGACATATTCGCTTTGATGTGATAGAATCTAATTAGATAGATGTGTGATAAAAACACTATAAAGGATTTATTTTGAAAAGGAGGATAAAATTTATGAAAAAATTAATGTCAATATTGTTAGTGTTACTTATGCTGACGTCCGTTCTTGCCTCCTGCGGTGGAAATGATGAAACTACAACAACGGAATTTCCCACAACAGAAGCACCTACAACGGAAGCGCCAACAACCGAAGCTCCCACTACGGAAGCGCCAACTACGGAAGCTCCTACAACGGAAGTGCCAACAACCGAAGCACCTACAACGGAAGCGCCAACAACCGAAGTACCAACAACGGAAGCTCCCACTACGGAAGTCCCTACAACACTTCCTCCCGCAGATGACAACGCTCCGAAGGAAATGGTTACAATTACCTTTGATACTAAAGGAGGACCAACGATTCCGAGCCAAATAGTAGAAAAAGGCTCCTTAGTAAGAAAACCTGATGGTCCATCAAGATTAGGCTATATTTTTTACGGTTGGTACATAAACGATAAACAATGGTTGGGCAGATTTGTTGCTGAGGAAGATACCGTTGTTGAAGCAAAATGGATTCCTGCAGTATATAATATAAAATATGTATTAAACGGCGGCGTAAATAACGGAGAAAATAAAACTTCACATACCATAGAGGCTGATGGATTTGTATTGAAGGACCCAGTCAAGGAAGGCGCGAACTTCCTTGGTTGGTATACTGATTACGAATTTAAAAATAAGATTACCGAAATTAAAAAAGGTGATATAGGAAATCTGGTATTATATGCAAAATGGGATGATCATAATACAGATACAGGTAATAACGGATCTGGCAGTACAGGTAATAACGGATTTGACAATACAGGTATAAGTGTTAACGGACTTACACTTGTACTCGATGGAAATGGATATAAAGTAACAAAATGTGCAAAATATGTAGATAAAGCGGTAATTCCCGCAACACACGAAGGGTTGCCTGTTACCTCTATAGGTGACGGTGCATTTAGATACTGTGATTATCTTAAAAGCATTACAATACCCAATAGCGTTACTTCTATAGGTGTTGACGCGTTTTACAGGTGCTCTTCTCTTACAGATATTACAATACCTGATAGTGTTACTTCTATAGGCGCCTGCGCGTTTTACGAGTGCACTTCTCTTACAAGCATTAAAATACCCAATGGCGTTACGTCTATAGGTTTTGGTGCGTTTGCCTGTTGCTCATCCCTTACAAGTATTACGATACCCAATAGCATTACTTCCATAGATAACAGTGTTTTTTCAGGTTGCGAATCTCTTACAAGTATTACAATACCCGATAGCGTTACATCTATAGGTTATGAAGCGTTTTATGAGTGCACTTCTCTTACAAGTATAAATGTTGGTGAAAATAACGAGAATTATAAATCCATAGACGGTGTATTGTTCAGCAAAGACGGAAAAACCTTAATTGCTTATCCGGCAGGAAAAGGAACGTCATATAGTATACCAAATCACGTTACTTCTATAGGTTATGGCGCATTTTACGGTTGTTCTTCTCTTGCAAGCGTTACAATACCCGATAGTGTTACTTCTATGGGTGAAAATGCATTTCGCGGTTGTTCTTCTCTTACAAGTGTTACAATCCCCAATAGCGTTACTTCTATAGAATGGAATGCGTTTCTTAATTGTACTTCCCTTGCGAATGTTACACTGCAAAACGGTGTTTTATCTATAGGTGATGATGCATTTGCAGGTTGCGAATCTCTTACAAGTATTACAATACCCGATAGCGTTACATCTATAGGTGACTACGCATTCTCCGGTTGCAAATCTCTTAAGAATGTTACTATGCAAAATAGTGCTCTATCTATAGGCGACTCCGCCTTCAAGGATTGCACGTCTATTGAAAGTCTTACAATTTCCAATAGAGTTACTAAGATACACAAACGCGCGTTTGAGGGCTGTACTTCCATTACAAATGCTACAGCTCCTGCAATGGCATTAAAATATATTCCAAAAGACAAGTTGAAAACGGTTACCATTTCCGGCGGCGCTGTTGTAGATGGGCTTGACGGATGCACGTCTCTTAAGAGCATTACGATACCGGATAGTGTTGTTTCCATAAATGAAGATGCATTTGAAGGCTGCACGTCTCTTAAGAGTATTACAATACCGGATAGCGTTGTTTCTATAGGTTGGAATGCGTTTAAGGGCTGTACTGCTCTTACCGACATTAAAATACCAAGCAGTGCTTTATCTATAGGCGGCCGCGCCTTTGAGGGATGTACGTCTCTTACAAGCATTACAATTCCCGAAAGCGTTACTGCTATGGGTAAAGACGTATTTATAGGTTGTTCTTCCCTTACGGTACGTTGTGAAATAGCCAGCAAGCCAACGTTCTGGAGATCCGAATGGAACTCTACAAATATACCTGTAGTTTGGGGTACAAAGTAAAATAATAAAAAACACTTGCGACTACGTGTCGCAAGTGTTTTTTATTTATAATAGCTTTTCAAACTCTTCCCTTGAATAAAGTATATTGATAGCAGAGAGCATTGCGTTTGACGTCATATCGTTAGGAAGACCAAGCCTTGTTAAAAGGTTGGCTCTTTTTTCCTTACTGTCGGCTCGTCCGCTTAAGCCGTAAGCGTAAAGATCCGCCTTTGTAATGGGCGTTTTATCTACACTCCCCCCACCGTTTTCCTCACAAAAGGGAGAAAGCAGACTGTACAAAATATCCTTGTCCGTGCCCTCCACTCCAAGAATACCTTCCTTGGACGCTTCCGTTTTCCTTTTTTCCTTACCCTCAATTTTCGGTGTGTACAGATTTATTATTTTATCGGGGCTTACCGCCGTCTTGATATACGAGCGGATAAGGTGCCCACCCCCGTCGGAGTCGGTAAGTAGTATGATTTTCCCCTTTTGCGCAAGGGAGCGAATAAGGGAAAGCTTTTCCTTTTTGTTGAATATTCCAAAGCCGTCCGTGGTTATGACCGTAGCCTCAAAAAGAGAGGTTATTTTTATTTTGTCATACTTACCCTCAACGATAACAGGGTATTTAATCTTCATAATTTCCACCTCTTTTAAAAGCCTTTTGTAAAATCAGTTTCCCCTTAAAACTATAAGCATACTGACAAGCCTTTCAACGGGGATATATCCCGTAAGGTTGCCAAAGGATTTTGATGCAACGTCAGCCTCCTTGCACAATTCAAGAGAGCGCTCTATTCTTTGGGGTGACATTTTTGATATACGGGTAAGGTATTTTCCCACCTTGAACTCGTGTATCTTTAAGGACGCGGCTATTTTATCCTTGCTCATACCCGATTTGTAAAGGCGCATTACCGCGTACATTTCCGTATACATTTTTACAATACTGTAAAGAATAAGGTTAGGTGGCTCGTGATTGAGCTTCTGCCTTTTAAGGGTTTCAAAAACCAAGGATCTCGGTCCCTCAAGTAGGGAATTGGTAAGCTGGAAATCATCATATTCCGAGGATTTGCAGCACACTGTGTCGATTATTTCCTTATTCTTTATTGCTATTTTGTTCTGTAGAGCATAGGCGCAAAGCTTTGATATTTCATTCGATAACGCCCACATATCGTGGCCGCATATGTCAACGAGGTAATCGCAAAGCTCGGTGTCAAACTCCACGCCCCCGTGGGAGAAATGGCGCATTATCCAGGCGCGAAGCCTTGCGCTCTGCG
This sequence comes from Clostridia bacterium, assembly GCA_017481595.1. Classification (GTDB taxonomy): domain Bacteria; phylum Bacillota; class Clostridia; order Oscillospirales; family CAG-272; genus RGIG2000. Next base: position 59,663 of record JAFUOY010000022.1, read on the forward strand.
GGAAATTAAATTCCACCGCCTTGATATGCTTCGTAATGAGCTTGTACATTTCGCTTGGACGCTTCGGCAGCTTGCCACTGTCAAAACACCAGGAATCCGCCCTTATGATAAGCACCGTGTGGTCGTATTCGTCAATGTGGGAAAGCACGTCGGAAAGCTCTGCCCATTCGTCCTTTTTAAGTGACTTAAAGTCAACGCCTCTTACCTCTACAAGCTTCTTTTCCGCCATCATAGGCAATGTAGCCAACGCGTTAATAAGAGCAGAGGGAGAAAAGTCCTCTCCATAGAGAATAATATGGTTAAATTCATCAAAGGCGCCGTCAAGGATCTGCTTTCTTACCTCCTTTGAGTAGGAGTATTTTAAATAATCCTCATCCCCGTGGAAAAGATAGCCACCCGAAAGACTCTTTAATTCCTGCTTGAATTCATTTTCTGTCATATCGTATCAATTTCCATTTTCAATACGGTCTTTTGCGCGCAGGAGCCGCCAAGCTCGACGAGATAAACGATCTCAATATATTTCATATCGAAAAGGCGGTTATCGATCTGCTTTGTGTAAATGCAAAGCTCAAAGGGCATTATCTCCGTATTGTAAACGCAGGTGTGGCGAAAGCCCTCCTTGAAGCACATAATAACGCTGATAGCGCCTGTGCGGGCAAGGGTTATGGACTTTGGCTCGTTTTTGTCAAAGGAAAGCTCCGCTACGGAATTGCCCATACCCGCATTGTCGTTTTCCTCGTATCTTATAATTATTTTGTTCCCATCGCGAAGGATCTCGCCCTCGGCGTAAACCGTAAAGCTGTCGATCTCACTGTTTGCCGTCTCGGGCTCGTTCATACCCATTTTAAGCTCAGCAGACAGATCCTTGGGAATATATTCCTCCTGAGAGGTGGTCATTTTTAATTTACATCTCATTTTATTATCAACTCCGGCTGTTTTACGCTTACGCGTGTATTTTCTCCAACGCTTTCCGTTATAAAGGAGTTACCTCCGATAACTGCGCCCTCTCCTATTACGGTGTCACCGCCAAGAATGGAAGCGCCCGAATAGATAGTAACGTTATCCCGTACCGTAGGATGTCTTTTAACTCCTGCAAGGGACTGTCCCTTACGGGGAGAAAGAGCGCCAAGGGTAACGCCCTGGTATATCTTTACTCTGTTTCCGATTATAGTGGTCTCACCGATAACAACGCCCGTACCGTGGTCAATAAAGAAGTATTCGCCAATGGTAGCGCCGGGGTTAATATCAATACCTGTTTTTCCGTGGGCGTACTCTGTCATCATACGGGGAACGAAGGGAACGCCCGATTTGTAAAGGAGATTAGCCACGCGATACACAAAAATGGCGTAAAAGCCGGGATAGGAGAATATGATCTCCTCCTTGCTCTGCGCCGCAGGGTCACCCTCAAAGGTTGCCTGGGCGTCGGTTAAAAGAATTTTGTGTATTCTTGGCAAGGCGGACACAAAATCCGAGGCGATAGCAGATGCCTCGGCAGAAACGTCGCGCTTTGTGTGGAAGGAAAGAGCAAGATAGATCTGTCTTCTTATTTTAAAATAAATGGAATTCATAAGGGGATGTGTAAAAAGCACCGCGTCTCCCTTTGCCTCCTCGGGGGCAAAATACGCGGGGAACATAAGCTTCTTTATATCGTTAAGCACCTCAATAACCTGGTCTCTTACGGGCAAGCCAAGCTCGGAATTGAACATGGTAATATCGGAGCTCTTATAGGATTCAGCCATTTCTTTAGCTACGTTTTCAATGTTTTTCATAGTATACCGTCCTTTGTAAACGTTCTTATATAAAATAATATCATAAGAATATGAAAATATCAAGGAAATTATAACTAAATATAAATAAAACTTTTTATATGGACCGAGCCTCGGATTTTGTTGACTTTTATATGGCGCTATGGTACAATAAAATAAACAAACGGAAGGAGGAAAGGAAAAATGCCCTTTTTAGTATATCTTTCAATTCTTTTTACACTGCTTTGCCTTCTTATTATAGTGGAGTATATTCAGACGATATGGAAAAGATTGTTGCTCATAATAAAGCTTAAGCGCGCAGGCAGAAAGTACGGCTTCAAGGTAAAATTTGCAAGATTTCCCTTCCTTTCCGTCTTTTTCCTCAAGGGCAGACTTGACGTGCTCGTAGAGTCGGAAACGGAAAAATACGCCGTTGTAATACTTACCTCCCGACACAGAAACGGTAAATACCTGTTCTATAGCGACCGTATGGAAATCTGGAAAAAGAGAAGCATATTTATGCGCGCACCCGTAAACCGAAACGGTAGAGGCGTATACGGAAGAAGTATGCAGTTTAATTTGGGAGTTGTATACAAGGGAAAGATAAAGCTCCGCTTCAACGATATTGTCAATAAATATCCGCTACATAAGGGAATTTGTATATTGAATCCCGCCCCCAATACGGTGTGCATCACCTACGGCACCACCCATACGGAAATACACGATGGCGACAGACTTCACACAGGCTTTAAGGTACACGGTCTTAGCGCCTTTATCCGCGTTTTGAGTATGGATCACGATATGTACGACGTAGGCGGCTACGGTATTTGATACATACCCGCACAGCGTTGGGTAATTAAAAAAATTTAATATAATATAAAAATTTTTCTTTACATTTGACGATTTTTTTGCTATACTATGTATGTTAATAAATTGTTTTGCCTGATTTGACCTTTCAGACAATATAAAAGGAGTGTATAAACTTATGAGTCGTATGGTCGGCACAATATCAAGAGGCATTCGTGCCCCTATCATTCGTAAAGGTGACGATATAGTAGATATCGTTACAAATTCCATACTTGAAGCTTCTGAGGATGCAGGATTTGAGATCCACGACCGTGATATCGTCGCTATGACAGAGGCTATCGTTGCAAGAGCACAGGGTAACTATGCTTCCGTAAACGATATTGCCGAGGATGTCCGCGCGAAGTTTAACGGCGGCACAGTCGGTGTTATATTCCCCATCTTGAGCCGTAACCGCTTTGCTATTTGTCTTCGCGGTATTGCTATGGGTGTTAAAAAGGTAGTTCTTATGCTTTCTTACCCCTCTGACGAGGTTGGTAACCATCTTATCAGTCTTGATATGCTTGACGAAAAGGGTATTACCCCTTATACTGACGTTCTCAGCCTTGAAAAGTACCGTGAGCTTTTTGGTTATGAAAAGCATCCCTTTACAGGCGTTGACTACGTAGAGTATTATGAGGGACTTATCCGTGAATGCGGAGCAGACGTTGAGATCATCTTTGCTAACGATCCCCGCGCTGTTCTTAAGTATACAAAGAACGTTCTTAACTGTGATATCCACTCTCGCTTCCGTACAAAGAGACTTCTTCGTAATGCAGGAGCTGAGATCGTTTACGGTCTTGATGAGGTGCTTAGCGCTTCTGTAAACGGTAGCGGCTATAATGCTGATTACGGTCTTCTTGGCTCTAACAAGGCTACTGAGGATCAGGTTAAGCTCTTCCCCCGCGACTGTCAGCCCATCGTAGACGCTATTCAGAAGAAGCTTTACGATAAGACAGGCAAGACTGTTGAGGTTATGGTTTACGGTGACGGCGCGTTCAAGGATCCAGTAGGTAAGATCTGGGAGCTTGCTGACCCCATCGTTTCCCCCGCTTACACATCAGGACTTGAGGGCACACCTAACGAGCTTAAGCTTAAGTATCTTGCAGATAACGATTTTGCAGATCTTTCCGGTGATGCGCTTAAGGAGGCAATCAAGGAAAAGATAGTTTCCAAGGATAACGACCTTGTAGGTAATATGGCGTCCGAGGGTACAACACCCCGTCGTCTTACAGACCTTATCGGTTCACTCTGTGACCTTACATCAGGCTCAGGCGATAAGGGTACACCTATCGTATTTATCCAGGGCTACTTTGATAATTACACAACGGAATAATATAATAAAATTGAAGGAGACCTTGCTTTGCAGGGTCTCTTTTTTGCGCAAAAGTAAAGCAATCAAGGAAATATGAATGTTATTTGTACGAGTTGCACAAAAATATTTGTTTTTTCGCAATTTTTATGTTCAAAATCTTCAAAAAGCACTTGCAAAGTCTTTTTATATATAGTATAATCAAAGCAGGTGCTGCATTTTCAGGGTGCAGTATACAAGAAATATAGTTATACAAGGAGATCTTTTTATTATGGAAAAGGTTTATACGAAAAGTATTCGTAACGTAGCGCTCCTCGGACACAGTGGGGGCGGAAAAACATCACTTGCTGAGTCAATGCTTTATATTTCAAGACTTACAGACCGTCTTGGTAATGTTTCAGATGGAAATACCGTATGTGACTATGATCCCGAAGAAATTAAAAGAGGATATTCATTATCCGCAGCAACAGCACCTATGCTTTGGAACGGTACAAAGATAAATATTCTTGACACTCCCGGTTTCTTTGACTTTGAGGGTGAGGCTCGTCAGTGCGTAAGAGCTGCTGACGCCGCTATTATCGTTGTTGACGGTAAGGCCGGTATTCAGGTTGGTACTGAGATCGCTTGGGACCTTGCATCTGAGGAAAAAATTCCGAAGGCTTTCTTTATCAATAACTTTGACGATCCCGAGGCTCGTTTCTATAAGGTATTCGGTGCCATTCGTGAAAAGTACGGTCTTACAGTTTGTCCTATTCAGATCCCGATTATTGATGAGGGTAACGTAATTGGCTTTGCTAACCTTGTTGAAATGTGCGTTTACACATTTGAAAGACAGACGGGTGAATATGCAAAGAGTAAGATTCCCGACAAGTTCAAGGACGTTTGCGACGAATATCATAATATGCTTCTTGAGGCTATCGCTCAGACAAGCGAAGACCTTATGAATAAATTCTTCAATGAAGAGCCCATCTCCCGTGAGGAAGCTCTTGAGGCTATCCACCTTGGTATTATCTCAGGTGATATCGTTCCCGTATTCTGCGGCTCCGCTATCAAGAACTGGGGTATCAAGACATTCCTTGACACTATTGCAGAGTCCTTCCCAAGACCTCTTGCCCGTAAGGTTGAGCACGTTATCGGTGAAGACGGTGACGTTCGTGAGGTTCCTATTGACATGGACAGCGCTGACACTTCTATTTTCGTATTCAAGACAGTAGCCGATCCCTTCGTTGGTAAGATGTCCTTCTTCAAGGTTATGAACGGTGAGGTTAAGAAGGATATGGTTCTTCGTAACACCACAACAGGCGCAAATGAAAAGCTCGGCAAGATCTTTATGATGCGCGGTAAGAGACAGATCGACGTTGACGCATTTGCTTGCGGTGATATCGGTGTTGTTGCTAAGCTTAATAATACAAATACAAACGATACTCTTACAACAGTATCTGAAAATATCAAGTATGCTCCCATTAAGTATCCCGTTCCTTATTTCACAAAGGCTATCGCCCCCAGATCCAAGGGTGACGAGGATAAGATCTCTATGGGTATTGCAAGACTTCTTGAGGAAGATCCTACACTTAAGTACGTAAACAACGCAGAGACCAAGCAGCTTACTATCTCAGGTCTTGGCGACATTCACCTTGACGTTCTCGTTTCCAAGCTTCAGGCGCGCTATGGCGTAGCTGTTGAGCTTTCCAAGCCCAAGCTCGCTTACAGAGAGGCTATTAAGAAGAACGTTGACGTTGAAGGTAAGCATAAGAAGCAGTCCGGCGGTTCAGGTCAGTACGGTCACGTTAAGATCAAGTTCGGACCCGGCTTTGAGGACGGTCTTACATTTACAACAAGCGTTGTAGGCGGCGCAGTTCCCAAGAACTACTTCCCCGCAGTTGAGCAGGGTCTTAAGGATTGTATGCTTAAGGGCGTTTTGGCAGGTTATCCTATGGCTAACCTCAGCGCTAACCTTTACGACGGCTCCTACCACGACGTTGACTCCAACGAAATTTCCTTTAAGCTTGCTGCAGCTCTTGCATACCGTGAGGGTATGCCTAAGGCTAATCCCGTACTTCTTGAGCCTGTTGGCTCCCTTAAGGTTTACGTTCCCGAGGCGTACGTTGGCGACGTAATGGGTGATCTTAACAAGCGTAGAGGCAGAGTAATGGGTATTGATCCTATGGATAACGGTAAGCAGGCAGTTTTGGCAGAGGTTCCCTTCTCCGAAATGACTGACTACGTTATAGCTCTCCGTGCTTCCACCCAGGGCAGAGGTAAGTTCGACTTTGAATTTATCAGATATGATGAGGTTCCCGCTTCACTTACAGATAAGATAATCGCAGAGGCTAAAAACGACTAAATAACATAAAACGGTAGCGAGCTTTCGCTACCGTTTTTGAAAGGAAGAATATGAGATACTTTAACTTGCAATCCTATAGCGCATCCCGTATTGCCCAGGGATGTATGAGAATAGCATCTCTTTCGGATAAGGAAATAGACACACTTATAAAAACGGACCTCGAATGCGGTATAAATTTCTTTGACCACGCGGATATTTACGGCGGAGGAGAGTGCGAAAGAAAATTCGGTGAATTTTTGAAAAATAACCCCGCCTTAAAGGATCAGATGATTATACAGACAAAATGCGGTATTACAAACGGATATTACGATTTTTCCAAAGAGCATATAATAAAAAGCGTGGAGGGCAGCCTTTCCCGTCTTGGAGTTGACTCCGTTGATTTTCTGCTTTTGCACCGCCCCGATACCCTTATGGACCCTTGCGAGGTCGCAGAGGCGTTTGAGCTTTTATCCACACAGGGTAAGGTAAAATGCTTTGGAGTGTCAAATCAAAGCCCCTATCAGATGGAGCTTTTGCAAAAATATCTTAAGGATATAAGGCTGTGTATAAATCAGCTTCAGTTCAGTATAACCAATACGGGCATTGTTGATAGCGGACTTAACGTAAATACGGAAAAGAGCGAGGCTATCGACCGTGACGGAGGCGTGCTTGAATACTGCCGCTTAAAGGATATTACCATTCAGCCTTGGTCACCTCTTCAGCACGGATTTTTCGGCGGTACGTTTATAAACAATCCCGACTATGAGGCGCTTAACAAAAAGCTTAATGAAATAGGTGAAAAATACGGAATTACAGCCACGTCTGCCGCAATTTTATGGATCTTACGCCATAGCGCGTGTATGCAGCCCATAATCGGCTCGGTAAATATTCAAAGAATTAAGGATATTGCAAAATGCGCCGATATTGAAATGTCCCGCGCAGAATGGTATGAACTTTATAAATCCACAGGTAAAACCCTACCGTAAAGATGTTTGTCGGCATTAAAAACTCATAAAAAAAGACAGAGAATGTTTTTACACTCTCCGTCCTTTTTTATATCTATTTTGATTTTTTCTTTGCGCTATACGAGACGATGGAGCAGGCTATGATAGCAATGGCAAATGGAATAATAAACAAAAGACCTACTTCCCAAGGGGCGCTCGTTAATCCGTACATACCGGCATAATATGAGCTTGTGCAAACATTAGTTACTACAACGCACATAATGTTTGTAAGCAGAATTGCAAGCAAAGCAAAAGCATTTGATAATTTTTTCATTGAAACCTCCTACTTATGTTTCATAGTTTTAATAAGTATTACAGCTCCAAATACTACAAGCAACACCGATACTAGCATCGCTATAAACGTTCCGTCAATGACAATCATAGATGATTGCGCTATTTTATCAGCAGCCTCGGAGCTAAATACCGAAATAGCACCGAAAACAATTAACGAAGCGCATCCCAAAAGCGAAATTACAAGGCCCAATATTCCAAGAAGCTTCCTGTTTTGGCTGTTCTTCTCGGTAGGTTGCACGCTTGTCGGCTCTGAAATATCTTCTTTTACGAGATAATCTATGCTCACACAGAAAAGATCACTGTATTTTTGCAGCATTTCAGCATCGGGGGTTGTCGTTCCGTTTTCCCATTTTGAAATTACTTGTCTTGAGCAATCTAATTTCTCGGCAAGAGCTTCTTGAGATAATCCTTGTTTACGGCGCAAATTGTAAAGTTTTTCAGCCAACGTCATAAATACCTCCTTACACCGTAATTATAACGGATCTTATCTCAATCGTCTATACACGTTCGTATGCAATTTCGCTACAAGCGTTGACATTTAGAAATCTTATCTAATTCTTAGTTATAAATCAAAGTTATCGGCAACGCCTTAGCAACAGTAGTCATTTCTTGACATTTTATACAGGAACTCATATTTTGCTTTCTTACTATCGCATATAGAATTTGTTATTTCCAGTTTGAAACCGGCATGTTCTACCATGCGCACAGATCTTATATTATAGTCGTACACCATAATGTAAAGTACATCTACCTTCTGTACATAAAAAGCAAAATTGAGAAGCATCTGCAAACATTCTGTTCCAATTCCCTTACCCCAGTTTTCCTTTGCTCCAATGCAATAATCTATACGTCTAACATCCACATTATCGGGGTATCTGTCGGATATATTCTTTATATTCATCTTTTGTAACCAACAATCTCCAACAGGAATACCTGCGACCTCGATTAAAAAGCAAAATGCATTTTGTGACACATTGCCATATATTAGGTTAACAGTAGATTCATTGTACGGCTCTATAATGTCATCTCCATCACTCCAATATAAGACTTCTAAATCGGAATTCCATTTGTAAAGCAATGGTAAATGCTTATCTGTAAGCGGTCTTAAGACAATATCCTTATTTCCGTGTAATGTAATGTTATGTTCATGAATGATAGGCATATCTAAAAAATCCTTTCATAATTTTAACTATAGCTTAAGAAAAGCCAAAACGGATTTTTTATTCAAGAATATTTGAGGTTATATAATCAATACCCCAATCAGCAAACTTTTCGCCGTTTTCCTTTTCGTTTACTGTCCAGCAGTTTACCTTAAGACCTTTTTTGTGGGCGTTGTCGATTTGCTCCTTGGTAAGCTCAACGCACCACACGTCCGCATCTATTTTGTCCTTTACGAGTCTTTCGATCTCCTCGTCGGTAAGCTTCCAGAAAAGATACTGACAGGGCTGATTGGGAAGAATTTTACGCACCTTTAAAAGATTATTGTATTCAAAGGAGATAAAGGTCACATTTTCAAGATAATCATATGATTTGATTATTTCTATTATCTTGCAAATATCTTCATCGGTAAAATTGGATTTAAGCTCCAGAACGGAGTGCTTTTCATACTTTTTACATATGCTAAGGTAGTTCTCAAGCTTGGTTGGGCGCAGATCGTATCTGTCCTTTTCTCCGTTTACGTTGAAAAGAACTATATTCTGTATTTCCTCAAGGGTGGAGTCTTCAATTACGATATTTTCTCCTGCCACACGGTTAAAATCTCCGTCGTGATTTATTACAAAATGTCCGTCACGTGTCTTGTGAATGTCCGTTTCAATGCCGTAGTAGGAGCGATTGCCCGCCGCAACAAAGGCGGAATTTGTGTTTTCCTTTTCTATACCCGAAAGCCCTCTGTGAGCTATTACAAGGGTGCTTTTTTTATCGAATTTTATAGTATTCATTTATTTTCCCTTCTTAAATTTAAAAATTCCGTTACTTCAGCCTCGTTGGGAATGGAGCTTGACGCGCCGTGTCTGCTGACGGTTATAGAGCCTGCCGCATTGGCAAAATCGCAAGCGCTCATCATATCGCCCGAGCGAAGATATTCAAGAGTCAAAGCCGCAGTAAAGGCATCTCCCGCCGCGGTAGTGTCAATAACGGGCATATCGTAGGGAGCTTTTATAACTCCGTTTACACCGTCAAAAATGTACGCGCCCCTGCCGCCAAGCTTGATAACTATGTATTTTGCTTTTACAAGGTCAAGAAGCTTAAGCGCCGCTTCCTTACATTTTTCCTCACTTGTGGGCGCAATACCCGTAAAGGCTTCTGTTTCGCTTTCATTGGGAGAGAATACCGTCACCTCAGGCAGCTTGTCAAGAGGGAAGTCCTTGTTTGCAGGGCCTGCGTCAATAAAAATGGGAATACCCGCCTTTGATGCCTCATTTGCCGCGTGGATAATTGCATCGTAATTTATTTCAAATTGCATATAAAGGGCGTCGGGCTTGCTTTTTATAGCTTCACTTACCGTATCAAGCTCGATTTTTGAGTTTGCGCCGGGGAAAACGATAATTCTGTTTTGTCCCGTATTTTCCACAAGTATAGCCGCAAGACCGCTTGCCACGGTTGGGTCTCTCTTGATGTAAGAAACGTCCATACCCTCTTTTTCATAAAGGCTTAAAAGAGCGTCACCGTTTGCATCCTTGCCAAGCTTGGTAAGGAAAACGCACTTTGCTCCAAGCCTTGAAAAAGCAACGGCAGAGTTTGCTCCCTTTCCGCCGGGCACGTAGGAGTAGCTGCCCTTATCTATTACGGTCTGTCCCCCAACGGGAACGAAATCCACGTTCATTACCATGTCCATATTGGCGGAGCTTACTACAAGAATTCTTTTCATCTGGTCCTCTTTTCTACCGATATTACGGTCAGTTCTTTTTCCTTTACCTTGAATTTTATCTCGTGATCATAGAATAAAAATCCGAAAATTCTGTTCTCGTCATCTATGTACGCAGGACGTGGATCCTCTGCCAAAATGCGACACAGGGTGTCGGATTTTTCCTCTGGAAAGCCATTTAACAGGTCCTTGTCCACCTTTACTGTCAGCTTGTATTCGCCAATTTCCGCACAAAAGCCGCCTGTCGCCTCGGCAATACTGTCTGAAAAGGCAAGATAAGGCTTTATATCGTATATGGGAGAGTTGTCCATCATATCCGCGCCCGAAACGTGAAGCACGTATCCGTTTTCCTTCGTCAACTCAATTTTATCAAGCTTAAGACAGGAAAGACCGAGATTGTTGGGGCGAAAAGGGGATCTTGTGGCAAAAACACCCATTCGCTCATTACCTCCAAGCCTCGGTGGGCGCACCGTTGGAGAATATTCCTTGCCGTAATTTTCGGAAAAGCCCCATATTACCCAAATGTGGGAAAAGCCCTCAAGACCGCGGATGGCGTTAGGGTCCTGATATTTCTTCTCAAAGACAATAGTCCCTTTAAGATCCTTTACTAAACCGCTTTGGCGTGGAATACCGAACTTGGTGGGAAAATCGGTTTTTATCCTTGCAATTTCTTCTATGATCATTGGAACATCTTTTCTATATCTTCCCTGTAAAAGTCGTATTTCTTGTCGCAGAAATGACACTCAAGGCTGATCTTTTCTTCCTCGCCGTTTTCTCTTTGCTCGGCAAATATCTTTTCAATTTCCGTCTTGCCAAGGCTTATTACGGCTCTTTTCGTTCTCTCAACGGAGCAGTCGCACTTATATTCAACCTCAAGCTCGTCAAAAATATCGTATTCAATTCCGTTCAAGGCTATCTTTAAAATATCCTCGTTTGACATACCCTCGTCAAACTTCGTTGATATATTGTTTAAGAACTTAGAGTTTTCCTCCAGTCTTGCAATAACGTTTTCGTCGGGGAAGGGAAGAAGCTGTACAAAAACTCCTCCCGCGGCGCGGCAGGTGTGATCCGTATCCACCAAAACACCGAGAGCGCAAAGTGTGGGCGTCTGCTCACTTACCGCGTAATACTGGGCAATATCCTCCGCAACCTCACCGCTTACAAGCTCGATAGTGCCGTTAAAGGGTACGTCGTCTCCCACGTCCTTCGACACGCAGAAGAGTCCGCCGCCTACGATACCCGATACGTCAAGCTTGCCGTTTGGCTTGTTGGGTACGTCTGCCATAGGATTCTGAATATAGCCCTTTACGTTTCCGTAGTAATCCGCGCAAGCAAGGGTAGTACCTGCAATGCCGTTACCCTTGATAGTTGCAGTAAGCTTGCATCCATCCTCGGGAAGCATAGTGCCCATAACGGATGTAGCCGTAAGCAATCTGCCGAGAAGGGCGGATGCCGTGGGGGCGGTCTTATGATATTTTATTGCCTCGTTTACGATTTCCTTTGAGTTGATTACGTAAGCTCTTGCGCTGCCGTCCCTTGTCATAGCGCGTAAAATAGTTGATCTTTTCTTTTCCATATTTCCCTCTTATTTTATACACCTTACGGTAAAGTAGCATCTTTCGTCCGTATCGGTAAGCTCTTTTCCGTTAAGGTCTCCGTTTATTTTTATTATTTCAAATCCGCAATCCAGAAGAGCCTTTTTGATCCTCTTGATCGAATAGCATTTTTCCCTTTGTATTTCGTCAAATCTTTCGTAGGTGCCGTTTTCGTTTTCCGTAAATATGCTTAAGTAAAACTTGCATATTCCCGTTTTCTTGTTGTATTCATTCTGCCAGGCGCAAAGTGAGCCCTCATCCTCAAGAATATAGGCGTTATCTCCGTACACCCGCTCGAATTTATAGGGCGTATTCATATCAAAAACAAACACACCGTCGGGGATAAGGTAATTATGTACAAGGCTGAAGCACTTTTTTAAGTCCTCATATCTTGTAAGATAATTTAAGCTGTCAAGACAGCAAACACAAGCATCCACCGTACCGTAAAGCTCAAATTCTCTCATATCCTGGCAAAGCCACAATATATCGTTAATATCCTTTTCGTAGCATATTTTCCGCGCCTCCGACAGCATATCCTCGCTTAAGTCAACGCCCGTCATATCGTACCCAAGCTCCCTTAGGGCAAAGGTGATTTTACCCGTTCCGCAGGCAAGGTCCAATACCAAGGAGGAGCGTATTTTTTCATTTTCTCTTATTTCCTTGTCAAGATATTTTGCATATCCCTCGTAATCAAAATCGGAATTAAGAGAATCGTATACGTAAGAAAGAGAAGAGTATTGTCTGTTTTCCATTTTGTCCTCCTTTGTGTTTATCCTTATTATTTTACCACATAAGAGGCGTAAAGTAAATAGAGCTGCGCTTATTTAATGAAATTTTTTATTTTTATAATATCTCCCGCGCCCATTATTATTATGGCGTCGTTTGAGCATTCGCTTATTATTTCACCTATTTTTTCAATGCTTTTTACGTACTCTCCCCCTGCCGCCCTTGCAAGCTCTCTTTCCTTTATGCCGTATACGTTTTCCTCCCTTGCAGAGTAGGTGTCCGTAATTATCAGACGTGATGCGTCGCCAAAGCACCTGCAAAATTCCTTGTAAAGAAAGTGAGTGCGTGAAAACGTGTGGGGCTGAAAAACGCAAAGGATGTTTGAGTATCCCATATTTTTCAAGGCGGAAAGAGTTGCGCTTATTTCCCTTGGGTGATGGGCGTAATCAATGAAGATCCGTCCACCCCCTCGGCTTTTTTTATAATATTCAAGCCGCCTTTCCGTACCCGAAAAGGAATAAAGGGCATTTTTTACAGCCTCCTTGTTTATTCCGTTTTCGTAAGCTACGGCAAAGGCGCAAAGCCCGTTGTATACCGTATGTAATCCCGCCCCGCGCATCTTACATCTTACGATAGGAACTCCCTCCTTAAAAATGCTGAAGGACGTACACTCCCCTAAGGATATTTCCTTGGCTACGTAGTCGGCTTCGTTGTAAATGCCGAATCTTACCGCCCTTGACGGGGATACCTTAAGCTCCCTTGACATTTCGTCATCCGCGCATAAGAAGACTCTCTTACTCTTTTTTGCGTATTTTTGGAATGAAGAGATAATTTGCTCCCTCGAGGTAAAATAATCGGGGTGGTCAAGATCCATATTTAAAATTACCGCATCCGTTTGAGAGAATTTTAAAAACGCGTCCTTGTATTCACACGCCTCGAATATAAAATCGTTTGTCTTACCGAATTTATAGGGACTTAAAAAGCCCTTCATTACCGCTCCGCAAAATATGGTGGGGTCGCGGTCCGCCTCCTCGTATATATGTCCTATCATAGCGGACACCGTGCTTTTTCCGTGCATACCTGCAACGCCTATTCTGTTTTTGTACCCCTGCATAATACAGTTAAGAAGCTCCGCCCTCGATATAAGGGGCAAGCCCTCCCTTATGGCGCACTGTATTTCAAAATTATCAAAGGGAACTGCCGTCGTATACACAACAAGGTCCATATGACTTGCGCTGTCGGGAGTGGAGCAGTATTTTATGTTTTTTGCCACCTGCTCCAGCTTTTTGCACGCCTCGTTCCTCTCCCTGTCGTAGCCGTATACCTCCTTGCCAAGGTAAATACAGTATTCCGCAAGGGAGCTCATGCTGATTCCCCCGATACCCACAAAAAATATCTTTTTGGCATCATCGAATATTTTGGTAAGCTCTTTTTCCGTCGGTCTGTTTGCGCCTCGCATTTCACGTTTCTCCTTAATACTACATATTTCAATGGATATTCACAAAAAAAATCAAATGATTTCACATAAAGATTTCATTTTTTACCAACACAGTTCACAATTAGTTGATATAATGTATTTGTAAACGGTACAAGCCGATATTTACCAATACGGAGGACATAAAAATGGTAATTTCAGATATCAAAATAAGAAAGTTTTTTGACGACGGACCTATGAAGGCGGTCGTATCGGTAACCTTTGACGGCGCCCTTGCGGTTCACGATATAAAGGTTATAAACGCAAGAGATAAGTATTTTATTGTAATGCCTAGCAGAAAAAATCCTGACGGAACCTTCAGAGATATCGTTCATCCTATTAACGCAGAGTTCAGATCTGAGCTTGAGGGCGCGGTAATAAAGGCGTACTTTGATCAGCTTGAGGACGCAAAATACGCAATGAACGAGGAAGATAACTTCCAGATGGCAGAGCTTTAAGGCGTTTTTGCGCGGTAAATATGAGCGGAGATTTGCATTTTTGCAGATCTCCTTTTTGTTTAATAAATTTATTTAATAGTATTGACACACAATGCTTAAATTGCTATAATATATGCTATAAAAGTATTGTAACAATATATTATGCGCATATATGCGCGTAATATCACAAAAGAGGTTGAAATGGCAAATAAGATTCAGAAGCCGAGAGGAACGATGGATATATTCCCCGAGGACGTTGCTCTTTGGCACAAAATTGAAGAAAAAGCAAGAGACGTGGCAAAGCGTTTTGGCTTTGGAGAGATCAGAACTCCCACCTTTGAGGAGCTTGCGCTGTTCAAAAGAGGAGTTGGTGAGGTTACCGACGTTGTACAAAAGGAAATGTACACTCTTACCGATAAGGAAAACAGAGTGTTTGCTCTCCGTCCTGAGGGAACTGCCTCCGTTGTAAGAGCGATTATTGAAAACGGCAAGACCTCCGACGCTATGCCCCTTAAATACTATTACCTTATAAATTGCTTCCGTTATGAGAAGCCTCAGGCAGGCAGAAGCCGTGAGTTTTTCCAGTTCGGCACGGAAATGTTTGGTGCTGCGGCGCCCTCCGCTGACGCAACGGTTATTTCCTTGGCGCATACGCTTCTTAAGGAGCTTGGAATAAAGAACGTTAAGCTTCATATAAACTCCATCGGCTGTCCCGAATGCCGTCCCAATTACAGACAGGCATTGGTTGACTATTTCAGTCAGCACGAAAACGAGCTTTGCGATACCTGTAAGGAAAGACTTAAGACAAATCCCTTGCGTGTCCTCGACTGTAAGAGCCCCATTTGCTCCGAGATCGCAAAGGATGCACCCAACACCATTGATTACCTTTGCACAGAGTGTCACGACCACTTTGAAAGCTTGAAGACTTACCTTGACGCTATGGGCATTGAGTACACCGTGGATACAAGAATAGTGCGCGGTCTTGACTACTATACAAAGACTGTATTTGAGTTCATTTGCGAGGGTATCGGCGCGCAGAGCACGGTTTGCGGCGGCGGACGCTACGACGGACTTATGAAGCAGCTTGACGGTCCTGCCCTCCCCGGTATCGGCTTCGGTATGGGACTTACCCGCGTTATCCTTGCGATGAAGGAAAGCGGTTGCGCCGACGTAGAGGAAAACAAGCCCCTGCTTTATATCGCTCCCTTGGGCAACGGTGCTGTGGCAAAGGCGCTCTCCATCGTGGCTAAGCTTCGCGATAAGGGTATCTACGCAGAGTGTGATATCTGCTCCCGTAGCTTAAAGGCGCAGATGAAATACGCGGATAAGATAGGCGCTGAGTATACGCTTATTATCGGAGATAGTGAGCTTGAAAGCGGTAAGGCGCAGCTTAAGAATATGAAAAAGAGCGAGCAACGCGAAATAGAGATAGACAATATTTACGGCGTTCTTGCAGAGGAGATATAATATGGAAAAATTTGAAAAGAATGACAAGCGTACCCATTATTGCGGTACTTTAACCAAAAATGACCTTGGTAAGCGCGTTTGCGTTCTCGGTTGGGCGCAGAAGCAGAGAGACTTAGGCTCTCTTATCTTCATTGACCTTCGTGACAGAAGCGGTATCGTTCAGCTTGCCTTTGACGATAGCACGGACAGAGAGATCTTTGACAAGGCTTTCGGCGTAAGAGCAGAGTTCGTTCTTTGTGCTAAGGGTATCGTAAGAGCAAGAGGAGAGGGTGCAGTTAACAAAAACATCCCCACAGGTGAAATTGAAATTGCGGTTGACGAGTTCAAGGTGCTTACAAAGGCGCAGACTCCTCCCTTTGAGATCGTTGAAAACAGCGACGTAAAGGCAGACCTTCGCTTGAAGCACAGATATCTTGACCTTCGCCGTCCCGATATGCAGAGAAACATTATCGCCCGCTCCAAGATCACAAATCTTACGAGAAATTACTTTAACGAAAACGGATTTATCGACATAGAAACACCTAACCTTATCCGTCCCACACCCGAGGGAGCTCGTGACTATCTCGTTCCCAGCCGTGTTCACAACGGTAAGTTCTATGCACTTCCTCAGTCACCTCAGATCTATAAGCAGCTTCTTATGTACTCAGGCTTTGACCGTTACATTCAGATCGCGCGTTGCTTCCGTGACGAGGACCTTCGCGCTGACCGTCAGCCCGAGTTTACACAGATAGATATGGAGATCTCCTTTACTGACGAGGACGAGATCATTTCCATCAACGAGGGCTTTATCAAGTACATCTTCGATAACTTTATGGGTAAGGAGATCACCACACCCTTTGAAAGAATCACATGGCATGAGGCTATGGAGCGCTTTGGCTCCGATAAGCCCGATATGAGATTCGGCTTTGAGCTTAAGAATATTTCCGAGGCTGTTAAGAACACGGAATTCAAGGTATTTGCAGGCGCCATCGCAAACGGCGGCAGCGTAAGAGCTATCAACGTTAAGGGCGGCGCTAAGTTCTCAAGAAAAGAGATCGACTCTCTTACTGAGGTTGCAAAGCAGTATAAGGCAAAGGGCCTTGCTTGGCTCAAAAAGGCTAACGGAGAGATTTCCTCCTCCTATGCTAAGTTCCTTACAGAGGCTGAAAATGCTGAAATTCTCAGAATTATGGAGGTAGAGGACGGGGACCTCGTTCTCGTTGTTGCCGATAAAAATAAGGTCGTATTCGATACTCTCGGCGCTCTCCGTTGCGAATGTGCAAAGCGTCTCGGACTTCTTAACCCCAATGAATTCAAGTTCCTTTGGGTAACTGAATTCCCCCTCTTTGAGTACAGTGAGGAGGATGGCAGATACTACGCTATGCACCATCCCTTTACCGCTCCTATGGATGAGGACTATGAATTTATCGACACAGATCCCGGCAGAGTGCGCGCAAGAGCATATGATATCGTTCTTAACGGTACTGAGCTTGGCGGCGGCTCCATTCGTATCCACACCACCGAAATGCAGGAGCATATGTTCTCCATCCTCGGCATCGGCAAGGAAGAAGCGCAGGAGAAATTCGGCTTCCTTCTTGACGCCTTCAAGTACGGCGTACCTCCTCACGGCGGTCTTGCCTTCGGTCTTGACAGACTTGTGACACTCCTTTTGGGACTTGAGGATATTCGTGAGGTTATTGCATTCCCCAAGATGCAAAACGCATCCGAGCTTATGTCCAAGTGCCCCTCATTTGCTAACCCCGACGATTTGAAGGAGCTTGGCATTGCGGTTATTGCAACTGAAGAAGAATAAAAATAAAATTTAATATAAACAATTTGAAAGGAAAACACAAATGTTTAATCAGTTCTTCAAAAGCAAGAAGAATATTGTGATGACATCCGTGCTTGCAGTATTGCTTATTGCTCTTGTAGTATGCAGCTTTGTTGTAAGAGCAGAGGAGGGCAACTGCCCTGACTGCGGCGGCACAGGACTCCTTTGTGAGACCTGTGGCGGAGACGGAACAATGGACAGCCGTTACTTCGGTACCTTTATGTCCCTTGCGGCTCCCATCATTGCTATCGTTCTTGCACTCATCACAAAAGAGGTTTATTCCTCACTCTTCATCGGTATCGTTATAGGTGCGCTTCTTAACGCAAACTATAACCTTTCTGCAACTCTTGATATAGCGGTAAACGACGGTCTTATCTCTGCGGTTTCGGGCACGGCAGGTATCTTTATCTTCCTCGTTGTCCTTGGCGCAATGGTAGTTCTCGTTAACAAGGCAGGCGGCTCAAAGGCGTTTGGTAAATGGGCGCATAAGAACATCAAATCAAAGGTAGGCGCCGCTATCGCTACCTTTATTCTCGGCGTTCTTATCTTCATTGACGACTACTTTAACTGTCTTACGGTTGGCTCAGTTATGCGTCCCGTTACAGACAGCCATAAGATCTCAAGAGGCAAGCTTGCGTTTATTATCGACGCAACGGCTGCTCCCGTATGTATGATCGCTCCTATCTCCTCCTGGGCTGCGGCAGTTTCCGCATACGCTCCCGAGGGTACAAGCGGACTTAAGATGTTCGTAACGGCTATCCCCTTTAACTTCTACTCCATCCTTACTCTTATCTTTGTTGTACTTATCGCAGTAATGGGCTTTGACTACGGCAAGATGGCAGGCGTTGAATTCAAGGCGCAGAATGGTGACCTTGGCGCTATCGAAGCTGATGCAGAGCAGGATACTGCATCCGACAGAGGCAGAGTAATCGACCTTATTCTTCCTATCGTTGTTCTTATCGTTGCTTGTGTTGTTGCCCTTATTTATAACGGCGGCTTCTTTGACGCATCCAGCGAATACCACCTTGACTTTATCGGCTCCTTCGGTAACACAGACGCAACCGTTGGCTTGCCTTGGGGCTCACTTATCGCTCTTATCTTTACAATAGCGTATCTTATGTGCCGTAAGGCTATCACGTTTAAGGAAGCTATGGATTCCATTCCCAAGGGCTTTATCGCAATGGTACCCGCAATCCTTATCCTTACCTTTGCAACCTCCCTTAAGAATATGACAGGTCTCCTTGGCTCCGACGTATTCGTTGATAACCTTCTCAGCGGTGCTGAAGGACTTACATTCTTCCTTCCCGCTATTATCTTCGTAGTAGCTTGCGTAATAGCATTCTCCACAGGAACATCATGGGGTACCTTCGGTATTCTTATTCCTATCGTTCTTGCCGTATTCCCCGCAGGCACAGTCCTCGGTACTATCGGTATGTCCGCTTGCCTTGCAGGCGCAGTATGCGGTGACCATTGCTCACCCATCTCCGATACTACCATTATGGCATCTGCAGGAGCGCAGTGCAACCACGTTGAGCACGTACAGACGCAGCTTCCTTACGCTATTACAGTAGCGGCTGTATCCTTCGTTTCCTTCATTATTGCAGGCGTGCTTGCATCCGTTGCTGATTGGGCTGCATACCTTGCAATTCCCGTATCCATCGTTCTTCTCGTTGGTACGGTTATCGTAATCAGGACGGTTACAAAAAAGAAGGCTGCAAAGAACATTTAAGTTAAGAAAAGAGTGCGATTTTACGTCGCACTCTTTACTTTTTTGTTATAATATGCTACAATATAATAAATAAAAACAAAATGAGGTACTTAATATGAAATGTCCCCATTGCGGCCACGAGGAAAGTAAGGTAACGGACTCCCGTCCTGTTGATGAAAACTCCAGCATCAAAAGAAGAAGAGAATGTCTTAACTGCCAGGCGAGATTTACAACCTATGAAACTATTGAAACCATTCAGACAATAGTTATAAAAAAGGATGGCTCAAGAGAATATTTTAATAAAAGTAAGCTTTTGTCAGGCCTTATGAAGGCGTGTCAGAAGCGCCCCGTTGATTCCGCTAAAATAGCGGATAAAATTGAAGCCGAGCTTCAGAACTCCCTTAAAACCGAGATCACCTCCTACGAAATAGGTGAAATGGTTATGAAGGAGCTTCGTGATAAGGATGCGGTGGCATACGTTCGCTTTGCATCCGTATACCGTGAATTTAAGGACGTGGAGACCTTTATGCAGGAGCTTCAGCACTTTCTTAAAAAGTAACGGATAAATACTTGTATATAGATATACGTGGGGGAAAGTAACGGTGTAAGTCCGTCGCAACAGCCATTGCCGTCACAGTCGGAATGCCACGCGTATATTTTTGGCAAAAGGCCGAATGGTAAAACCACCCTTGGGCAATATCCGTAAGGAGAGAAGGGAGGAGCCAAAGAAAAGGAGACGCTTTAAAATGCTCGCCGTAGGTTAATAAAAAACAGGCGCAGATTTTTTTGTGTCTTGCTCTCTTTGTTTTATCATATATAGATAAAAGAAAAGAGGAAGAAAAAATGAAAAGACTTCTATCACTCACCCTTGCGCTGCTGATGATATGCAGTATGTGCATCTTCACCGTTTCCTGCGGTGAAACCAACGAAAAAATGCTTTATACCGAGGATACTACCCTTGGTACGGGAGCAAAAACCATTACCTTTAACGTAGAGCATAAGGATGGAACGAAAATCAAGTTCACCATCAAAACGGACAAATCCCTGCTTTCCGACGCTCTTTTGGAGCATAGCCTTATAGAAGGGGAAAACGGTGACTTTGGCATTTACGTAAAAAAGGTAAACGGTATAACCCAGGATTATGATATTGATAAATCCTATTGGGCATTGTACATAGACGGTGAGTACGCTCTTACAGGAGCATATTCCACCGAAATAACCGACGGCGGAGAATATACCTTCAAGGTATCTTACTGATAAAAAAGAGGACGGAGTAAAGGGCTGTACTCTTAAGGACAGTTTTAAGTTCAATAGAATATAGTACCTACCGACAGGAAAAGGACAGAGAATGTTTTTACATTCTCTGTCCTCTTTTCTTGACAAGAACTGCATTTGTAGACACAAATGCATATAGTGAAATATTTTGCTTTGCAAAATGTGAAATAATGTTCTGTCGAACATTGTGAAATATCTCGCTCTGCTCGATGTGAAATGAAATAAATCCCCTCACGCCCGCAGGCATTTCACTCGCTGAAAGCGAATTTCACACACGAAGTGCATTTCACAAATCCCGTAAGGGATTTATTTCGTTGCGTAGTGTCCTTAAGGGCACTACGCTAAAATCCGTCCTCTTTCTATTTGTAAGTTTTATTCCTCAGTGTAACTGCCCCAAGCCTTGTTCCACTCCGCTATTGTTTCAAGAGCTGCGGGAGACCTTTTTTCGTAGTACTCATCAAAGTTGTTTTTGTAGTTAGCGTATGTACCGAAAAGAGAGAAAAGGCTACCCCAGCCTACCGCTTCACCCGGATCATATGAAATATTCGGTATGATATAATCGGTTAACATTTCAATATCCTTATCGGAGGAAAAGCCCGTTTTCAAGATTTTGATATATTCCTTCATAACGTATTCTTCACCCGTCCAGAAAAGTACGTCCATAAAGTAATCTGACATGTTTCTGTCCTGTGTTATTTTTGGAATACACATAGCGACGGACATCTGTGTTGAGCAAGGAACACGGTATCTGCCTTGCTCCTCATTAAGCATAGGAAACGGAACTATTCCTTTATCCTCCAACTGATCAGAATAACTTAAGGTGTCACTTAAAAACAAGATCTTGTCTTTTTTAAATCCGTCTGCATCGTTGGGACCCCAACTTCCGTATCCACTATAATCCTTGTACCAATTTGCTTTGCTTGTATAGATTATAGCGTCAATAATACCGTCAACGTTTTCATCATTTGTTATAAGCTCCCATTCACCTGTAGCCTTATTCACTCCCCCTCGGGTAACGTCAAAAAAGTTGAAAAACCGATCTGATGAATAATTGCGAAGTCCATGCACGTATCTGAATCTATCTTCGCTATCGCCGTTGTCGGAATATACAGCCTCACAGTAGCCAACTAACTTGTCATAGGTCCATTTGCCTTCCTTTACTAATTTATAAAGGTCCTCAATGCCGTTTTCACTTACTTCACCCATAAGATTTTTATTAACGTAAAGCAAGTATGCCGTATGCTTTTCTAAATTGGAAAAGCTACCTGTTACAAAGAAGGTGTGACCGTATGCTGTGTAGGCTTCTACAGAATTATCATTGTAATATGAATTTCTGAAATCTATAAATTCTCTGTCTGCAAGGTCGTATACGTATCCGCCCGCAACGATTGCTTGCACGTTCATCATACGGGGAGCGGCAAGGTCGTAGTAGATGTTTTTCGCAAGGGTTGCTTCTTCAAGCGCTTTGGGCATACCCGCCTTGGTAGCGTTTATCCAATTAACCTTAACACCGTACGTGTTTTCAATAAACTCGTTACGGTCGAGAACTGCCTGCTGGATCTGAACGCCGAATTTGGCATCGTTTTCCTCAGTGATAAAAACCTCAGGCATTGCCCATGGCGCACCCGTAGCATACCACGTGGAGCAGGCAACGTTAAGCGTCTTACCGTTCCAAGTATCTCTTACGTCATTTTTGGATGACCAAATAACTTTGGGGCCTTTTGTAGAAGGAGCTTCAGTTGTAGGAACTTCAGTTGTAGGAGCTTCTGTTGTTGGAGCCTCGGTAGTAGGCGCTTCTGTTGTAGGGGTCTCGGTTGTTGGCGCTTCAGTTGTAGGAATCTCCGTAGTAGGAGTCTTAGTTGTTGGCGCTTCCGTAGTTGTGGACTCATCATTTCCACCGCAGGAGGCAAGTACGGACGTCAGCATAAGTAACACTAACAATATTGACATTAATTTTTTCATAATTTGTCCTCCTTTTTCAAAATAAAACTATTATAATGTCTTTATAATACATCTATCTAATTAGATTCTATCACATCAAAGCGAATATGTCAATAGATTTTTTCTAAAATATAAAAACAGACTGTCGCTTAAGACAGTCTGTTTTGGTCTGTGCTAATTGCAACGACCTCTTTTATTTATAATACAAATAATTTAACAGCCTTAATGGCGGTGCCCTTTTCGTACTCCTTTACCTTGCCGAGGGCAAAGAAGCCGTTTTTATCCCACATTGTTACAAAAGTATCCACAGGGTAGGCGGTTTTTATCTTTTCCTGATAAATTTCGCATCCGCTTTTTGCAAGACGGGTATAAAAATCTGGTAAAACAACCTTTTCACAATCGGTAAAAAGGGACTCCGTCGGCATTAAAAGAGAGCATCTTTCCTCGTAGCTCATTTTATCAAGCTCATCTATCGTATAGGAGCTATCAATGGAAAAATTACCGCTTTTCGTTCTTAAAAGGCCACTCATTGCGGCGCCGCAGCCTAAATACGCGCCAATATCTGCGCAAAGGGTACGGATGTAGGTTCCCTTGGAGCAACGGACAAGCAGGGTGTATCTTCCGCTTTTTTCATCCACCTCACGGGGGATAATTGAAAAAATACGGATATCTCTTGCCTCTCGCTCTATCTCGATGCCCTCCCTTGCAAGATCGCATAGCTTTTTGCCGTTTACCTTTAATGCGCTGTACATAGGGGGTATCTGCTTTATATCGCCCAAAAATTTCGTACAAGATTCAAAAAACTCATTTTTTGTGGGGAGGGTGTCGCATTTTGTCAGAATATTACCGCTTGTATCCTCTGTATCGGTAGTGATTCCAAGCTGAATTTCTGCAAGATATTCCTTGTCCTCCGCGGTAAGATATTCCGCTGCCTTTGCGGCTCTGCCGATAAGAATAGGCAAAACACCCTCTGCCATAGGGTCAAGAGTGCCCGTATGTCCTACCTTTTTGGTGCAAAAAAGCTTTCTTATCTTGAATACTATATCGTGGGAGGTAACGCCCTTATGCTTGTTTACGATAATTACACCGTTTAATTCATCAGCCATTTTTAACTATCTCCTCGGCAAAAACGGAAATTATCTTTTCCTCCGCCTCTTTCGGTGATTCCGCGGTTACGGTGCATCCTGCGGCGCGTATATGTCCGCCTCCGCCAAGCTTAGCGCAAAGCATAGATACGTCTACGTCCTTGTTTGATCTTGAGGAAACGGAAAACTTGTTTTCATTCTTGGAGGATTGCTTTATGGATATAGCGACCGAAACCCCCTCAATTTGTCTTATGTGGTTTACAATATCTCCGATATCCTCATCGGTAACGTTGTTTTTTTGCTTCATTTCATTTGTAAACGAAATTATTGCAAGCTTGCCGTCACATTTTAACTGCATATTCTGATATGTAAGCTTTTCAGCCTCTATTTCACCTATGGTCTTGGAGTCAAATATAAGCCTGTTTATCTCCGCATAGTCAATATCCCTGCTTACAAGGGAGGATGCAATAATATGGGTCTCGTCCGTTACGTTTGAGTATTTAAAGCATCCCGTATCACCGGAAATGCCTGCGTAAATAGCCTCAAAAAAGTTCTTTGGCATATCGTCAAGAATACCAAGAGCCTCACCTATTTTGTATATTATCTGGGCGCAGGCGGCGGAATTTTCCATATAAAAATCGGAAAAGCGGGTGCTCATTGCGTGGTGGTCAATAGTCATATCCACCTTGTCGCAAAGCTTATCAAGCTCACCCATCTGGGATGGGGAAGCAACGTCAACGCAGAACACCCTGCCGTATTCGGAAAAATCACCGTTATAGTAAATTTCCTTGCCATCCGTCATAAAGGAAAGCCTTGCGGGGAGCTTTTCTGAGCAAAGAATAGCCGTATCTGAGCCAAAATGCTCAAGAATACAGGAAAGTCCAACTGCAGAGCCTATGCAGTCGGGATCGGGGTTTTTGTGGCATACGATAGCAGTTTTACAGGGGGTGCTGACTCTTTTTAATACCTCGGAAAACTCTATATTATTCATTTTCATCCTCATCCTCAAAGGGCTTTATGTCAAGTCCCTTGAGTATCTTTGAAATATTCGCGCCGTACTCCGCAGAGGAATCGTAAACGAAGGTAAGATTTGGAGTGATTCTTAAATTGATCCTCTTTGCCAGCTCGGAACGGAAAAACCCCGTGGCGTTTTTAAGCGCCTTTGCTATCTCAGCCTGATCTCCGCCGTATACGGAATAGAATATTTTTGCAAATTTAAGGTCTGCGCTTACGTCTGCGGCAGTGATGGAAACAAGGGCCTCCGCAATTCTCGGGTCCTTAACGTCACGCATTATTTGAGCCATTTCTTCCTTTACGGCGTCATTTATTCTGTTTTGTCTGTATTTAGCCATTTTTTATCCTTTCTTAGGGTTAAACAATATTTATCTATTATAAGTATAACACATATAATATCAAAATTCAAAGAAAAATTTTACATTACTTGAAAAAATATGAATTAAATGATATACTTAAATTAAATAACAGTATTCAAGGAGATAAAATGGACATAATTTTAGTAGTATTAAACGTAATTTTAATCGCCCTTGTTTCCCTTCTTATCGTTCTTACCTTGAAAAATAAAAAAAGCGGTATCGACGAGGAAGCAAAGGGAGAAATAAGAAAGGCGGTCTCCTCATCCGTAAACGAAATGGGCGCAATGCTTCTTACGGGAATAAATAATGCAAACAGTAGTTATGGGGCAGGAGTTGAAAGGGAAATAACCAAGCTTACGGATAATATGAACAAGCTTACGGAGTCACAGGCAAAGAGTCATATAGAAATGCTTAACACCCTTAATAATTCCTTTAAGGATATTATGCAGTTAAACGCCCAAAGCAATGAAGCCATTGCAAAGGGTATAAAGGAAAAATTAGAGGACTTTGCAAAGACCCTTTCCGCTCTTATCGAAAAAATCAATAACGACGTAAAGGAAAATCTTGCCGCCATCCGCAAGGAAAATGCGGAAAAGCTTGAAAATATTCAAAAGACCGTTGACGAAAAGC
This sequence comes from Clostridia bacterium, assembly GCA_017481595.1. Classification (GTDB taxonomy): domain Bacteria; phylum Bacillota; class Clostridia; order Oscillospirales; family CAG-272; genus RGIG2000. The sequence continues at coordinate 85,571 of JAFUOY010000022.1, forward strand.
TTGAAAAGACCCTTAACACAAGGCTTCAGCAGTCCTTTGAAAGTGTAATTAAGCAGATCGGTGAGGTAAATAACGCCATTGGCGAGATCAAGGGACTTGCCAAGGACGTAGGCTCCCTTAACAAGGTGCTTTCAAACGTAAAGATAAAGGGTATCGTTGGTGAGGTGATTCTCGGTAATATTATAAGCGAGATTCTTACCAATGAGCAATACGAGGAAAATAAGGTAACTAAGGACGGCTCCCACGATCCCGTTGAATTTGCCATTAAGATGCCGGGAAATGAAACGGCAGTCTATCTGCCCATCGACTCCAAATTCCCTCTTGAGAGCTATACAAGGCTTAAGGAGGCAATGGAGGAGTGCGATAAGGAAAAGATAGAAGCGTCCAAGAAGGAACTTAAGCAGAATCTTAAAAGGTTTGCAAAGGATATTCACGATAAGTATATCGATCCGCCAAACACCACGGACTTTGCAATTATGTTCCTCCCCATTGAGGGACTTTACGTAGAGGCTATCGATATGGGACTTTTCGAGGAGCTTCAGAAGGATTATAAGGTAAATATTGCAGGGCCCTCCACTCTTACCGCCCTCTTAAACGCCCTTCAGATGGGCTTCAAGACCTTGGCTATTCAAAAGAGGTCAAGCGAGGTATTCGTTCTTCTTTCCGCGGTAAAGACCGAGTTTGAAAAATTTGCGGGAATACTTGAAAAGGCGAATAAGAAGGTCGAGGAGGCAAGCCGTGAGCTTAGCAATCTTGCAGGAACAAGAACGAGAGCAATTCAAAGAAAATTAAGAGATATCTCAACCCTTCCCGACGGTGAGGCGGCGGAGATATTGGATATAGAAAATAAGGAGGAATAATTATGAGTAACGCTTTGATTCTTACAAAGGACAATTTTGAAAACGAGGTTTTAAACAGCGATAAGACCGTGCTTATAGACTTTTACGCTGTATGGTGCGGACCCTGTAAAATGCTTTCTCCCGTAATTGATAAGATCGCGGCGGAAAACCCTGATATCAAGGTTTGCAAGGTAAACGTAGACGAGGAAGAAGAGCTTGCAGCCAAGTTCCAGGTAAGCAGCATTCCGTCCCTTTTCGTTGTAAAAAACAAGACCATAGTTGCGGAAAGAGTAGGCTTTGCGCCTCAGGCAGAAATTGAAAAAATGCTTAAATAATTATAGCAAAAATCGGTTGGAGATAAAGCTCTCCAACCGATTTGATTTTGTTTGAATTTTTATAATTACGAATATATGAACATATGTTAATATATTAAAAAAGCCTTGGTTTTCAAGGCTTTTTTGTATTTTTAATCGGGAATTACACGGTAAGCGCCGTCTGTGTGCATATGGTACGCATCGGTCCTTGTGTAGTGATCCTTAAGCTGGGTAAGATGGGAAACAAGTATCCATACAACGTCCTTTTTGGTAAAGTATTTAAGTATACCGTAAAGGCCCGTTGCGCCCTCGTCGTAGGCGGTGGTCTGGAAGGTTTCGTTTAATATGATAAGAGAGTTTTCCGTAAGGTTATCAACCATCTCCTTTATCTCGCTCACCTCCTGCTCAAACCTACCCGCATCGTTACCCTGGGTAAACATTTTTTCTCCCTCGGAAAATTGGGTGTGGATGGATTTATAGGGGAAGATGCTGCATCTTCTGCAAGGCACGGGGAAGCCCGCCTGACCCAAAACCTGCATACAGGCAAGAGAGCGAAGAAATACGGTCTTACCGCTTCCGTTGCTACCGAAGATAAGAATGCCTTCCTTTTTATCGTCTACGGATATGGTGTTGGGTACTACCTTTTTGTGGCTCTGATCTCTGAATACAAGAAGCATATCGTAAAGCTCCTCGTAGTCAAATCCCTTTGAGTCGGTGATCTCGGGGAATACCGAAGGCGCGCCATAGTGGGTAAGCCTTGACATATATTTAAGACCGATCTCGTAAAAGTAAAGCTGATTGTATACGCCGATAAACTTTTTGTATACCTGCTCGCCCCAGCTTTCAAAGGCGGAGGAAAGCTCGGATAAGGCTCCGCTTACAATGTTGGAGTAAAACTCCGCATTGACGTCGGAAATAATAGCGTAGTTCTTTTCCTCCTCTTCCTTTGGCTTTTTAAAGAAGGAGAAAATACTCTTTGACTCCTGTACGGCGTACTGCACGTAGGCGTCATCAATGGCGGAAACGGACTTGATCGCTCCGTCCTCATTTATTTCGATTTTGTAGTCCGTGTTTCTGTAAATAGAAAAGCCCTCGAACTTTGCGCAGAATTTCAACGCCTCGGGTACGTTTTCGTTGCAGGCAAGATCCGCTATCTCATCCCTTACGCGGATAAGTCCCTCGGATTTCAGCTCCGCTCCCTCCAGCACCTTGTTAAGCTCCCTTACGTAGAGAAGGGCTCTTTTTAAAAACAGGGCGTTCATCTGCAGCGTAGAGGTTACGATACCAAGGGAACCGCCCGAGCTTACTATACCGCCGTAAGCGGCGCTCTTTGATCTGGAGTGTGAATCTCTTGCGGTCTTGAAATTTTCAAAGGTGGCGTAAAGGGATTTGAAAAGGTTGGGATTCTCTATAAAATCCTTAAAAATATCCTGTCGGAATTTTATATCCTCCGCCCTTGTCAATGGGTGGGTAAGAATATCAAAAAAAGTGTTCGCTCTGTTAAGGTCGGGGAAAAACAGCTGTAATGATTTGTCAAGGCACAAATGGTAAATGGCTCTTTTGTTCATATGTCCCGCGCATTCAAGTGTGCTCTCGTCCCTGTATAAAATATCAATATACATAATTTATCCCCTTTCCATAAGACTTTCAATATCAAGACCGTATTTTACAAGAATATCGTGAGCATAGGAGCTTCTTTCGTCATTCTTTCTCGTGATCTTAAAGGTACGCTTGTTTTCGTCCTCTTTGTTTACCTCAACACCCAAAATGGGGAAGGACGTGTCTGAAATTTCGTGGAAATGCGTTACGTAAAGACCGCCGATACCGCGGCTTTTGATCTCCTCTGCGGTTTCGGTAAGAAGCTCGTATCCCTTTTTGTCGTCCGTACCGCTGAAGGTTTCGTTAAAGAGTATAAAGGCGTCGTTATCACACTCGGCAAGTATTTCCTTCGTTCTTGTAAGCTCCTCGTGAAGCCTGCCCGTAGAGCCAAATCGCTCATCCTTGGGAAAATGCGTGTAAACGGAGGAGAAGGGATAAATAGACGCATCCCTTGCAAATATGGGCATACCGCCAAGGAAAAGAATAAGATTTATTCCCACAGAGCGAAGATAAGTGGTTTTACCACCTCCGTTAGCGCCCGTAAGGAAGAAGAAAATGCTGTCCTTATCGAACCAGGTATCGTTTGGTACTATATTGTCACATTCCTTTACCATAAGGGAAATATCGTACAGGCTGTGGCAGAAATATCTTTTTTTGCTTGAAATTTCAGGAATGCAGGTGCGTACGTTGTATTCCGCCGCCTTTTCATAAAAGGCTCTCATTTCCTTATAAAAATTAAGCTCTCTTATATAGCCGAAAAACTCTCTGAAATTTATATCCTTAAATGGATTAAGAATTGCGTTCAAGCGGAAATACTCCTCGCCGAAAAGCTCGGTAACTCCGTCGGAAAGAGTAATATGAAGCTTGCCGTTCATCTTTCTCTTGGGGGGTGTTGTCAGCCCCAATTTTGAAAAAAGTGCCGACCCGTATTCGTAAAACGTGTTTGGAGCGTTGAATTTTGACACCTGAGAGATCTCTCCGTAGGTGAAAACGTATTTGCTAACCTTGGAAAGGACGATCTTTGCATTTCGTATCGCCTGCGCCATTTTCGTCCTTCTTGACATCATCATATCGGAGTTGAAATACTCCGATACCTCCCTGCCGATGGAGCCGAAATTCTCAAGAGTGCAAAGGGCGTCGCACACCTTCAGATACTCCTCAAGCAGCTTTACAAACAAATGATTCTTGTCGGCGGGTATGGAGGATGCGTCATAAACGCCAAAGGCGGTCTGATATGAGTTCAGCGCAAGAACAAGCTCCTTTACCTTCTCAAACTCGGAGTCGTTGCGCAAGGCGGCAAAAAACTCCTGCCTTCTCTTGATTTCCTTCGCCTCACAGGGAGCGGAAAGCACCTTTTTTGCCGTAGGGGAAAGAAGAGTATCAAGCTGAAGGTCGGCAAAGACCTTTTGTGATATTTCCTTTTTACGAGAATTACCTAAAAATGAGGGAAGAGCGCTCATATAACAACCTCCTGAAAATGGGATAAGGCCTGAAAACGTATTACATCCTTATCTTTTTATAGTTTAAATGGGGTTTGTAATCAAACTGTCTTGAATTTGTAATGAAAGTGTAATGTTTTTAAATTTTTACGTTTATTTAATTTTATCATAATTGTATGCCCTTGTCAAGAAAAAACGAAGCAGGAAAAAGTGGCGGACATTTCAAAAAAATGGTCTTAAATGCATAATGGGGTAAAAAAACGGAAAAATAAGAGTATAAAAGCGCTTCAGGGGCAAAAAAGCCGATGGAGTGGCTGAATTTATAAAGGAGAAAGGAAAAATATGCTTTTTTCATCAAAAAAGGAAAAGCCCGTATACGCGGTGTGTGACGGAGAAGCCATAAAAACCTCGCTTATTCCCGACGAGGTCTTTTCCCAAGGAATGCTTGGGCAGGGATATGGAATAAAGCCGAAAAACGGAAAAATCGTCAGCCCCGTGTCGGGAATCGTGGAGGTGGTGACGGATACATCCCACGCCTACACCATAAAAAGTGACGATGGTGCGGAAATACTTATTCATATTGGTATAGATACCGTTTCCCTTGAGGGTAAGGGCTTTACTCCCCGCGTTACCGAGGGACAAAGGGTAAAGGCGGGGGACGAAATATGTAATGCGGATATGGAATATATCGGCTCCCACGGTTTTCCTACTGTGACGGCGGTGATTATAACTAACTGTGAGGAATTTGAAATAAAAATGTGTGAATGCGGTATGGCAACGGCAGGCAGCACCCCCGTTTTATATTACCGCAGGAAAGGATGATTATGGCTGATATGAAGGTCAAGGAAAAAGCCACGGGTAAGGCGTTTTCCGTTTTACAAAGGGTCGGTAGGGCGTTTATGCTACCTATTGCCCTTTTGCCCATTGCGGGCTTACTTTTAGGTATTGGCGCCTCCTTTACAAACGTAACCACCCTGGAGGCGTTTAATCTTATGGGCATTATGGGTCCGGGTACCTTTTTGTATTCCTGCTTCACCCTTTTGTCCTCGGTAGGTACGGTAATTTTTGACAACCTCCCCCTGCTTTTTGCGATGGGCGTTGCCCTCGGTATGGCAGAAAACGAAAAGGCAACGGCAACTCTTTCCGCCGCTATCGCCTTTTTTGTAATGCATAAGACCATCAGCTCCCTTCTTCAGATAACGGGCAAGCTTGAGTCGGGAGAGCTTGCGGAGGGCTCCATTGCCAACGTAGTGGGAATAGAGTCACTTCAAATGGGAGTTTTCGGCGGTATTATAGTCGGACTTGGGGTTGCATATCTTACGAACCGCTTTTATAAGATCAAGCTACCAAACGTAATTTCCTTCTTTGGCGGAACCCGATTTATACCCATAATTTCAACTACGGTGTATATTTTAGTGGGCATTTTAATGTTTTTCCTGTGGCCCTTTGTACAGTCGGGTATTTTCGCCCTTGGGGATCTCGTTCTTCGATCGGGCTACGCGGGCACTCTTATTTACGGATTTATAGAGCGTATTCTTATTCCCTTTGGCTTGCACCACGTGTTTTATCTACCCTTCTGGCAAACGGGAGTGGGCGGCTCAGCGCTTATTGACGGTGTAATGGTCTACGGCGCGCAGAACATCTTCTTTGCAGAGCTTGCATCCCCTGCGGTAACGAAATTCTCCGTCTCCGCAACCAGATTTATGAGCGGAAAATTCCCCTTTATGATCTTTGGCTTGCCGGGTGCCGCCCTTGCAATGTACACCTGCGCCGACGATAAGAAGAAAAAGGTAGCGGGCGGCTTGCTTCTTTCCGCCGCACTTACCTCAATGCTTACGGGAATTACAGAGCCTATTGAGTTTACCTTCCTCTTTGTAGCTCCCATTCTTTACGTTATCCACTCCGTCCTTGCGGGACTTTCGTATATGCTTATGCATATCCTTAACGTAGGCGTGGGAATGACCTTCTCGGGCGGTATTATCGACCTTGCCCTCTTTGGAATCTTGCAGGGAAATGCAAAAACCAACTGGATAATGATACCCCTTGTGGGCGCCGTATACTTCGTTATTTATTTCTTCCTTTTCAGATATCTTATCAAAAAGAGAAATTACCCCACCCCTGGCAGAGAGGAGGGCGACGGCGACGTCAAGCTCTACACAAGGGCGGATTATAACGAAAAGAAAAAGGTCGGCGGCAAATCAAACGCAGTTTCCGAGCTTATTCTTGACGGCCTTGGAGGTAAGGACAATATTACGGGGCTTGATTGCTGCGCTACAAGACTGCGCGTTACGGTAAAAAATATTGAAATAGTAGACGATACCCTCCTTAAGCAAAGCGGAGCCCGCGGAGTTATCAAAAAGGGTGTCGGCGTACAGGTGGTCTACGGTCCACAGGTATCCGTCATCAAAAGCGAGCTGGAGGATTATATAAACTCCCTCAGTGAATAAATATTTGACATAGATCCTGCAAATAATGCGGGATCTATGTTTTTTTATTGTCAGGAATATTGCGCCATGTCATAAAAATCAGCATACGTTATTAATATTTCACAACTTTTGTGTGGATTTTAAACGAAATTAATGAGAAAAATGCAATAAATTTAGCAAATTTGTCCAATACGGGGATATTTTATATTGACAGATAAAAAAATTTAATATATAATTATTTTACTGAGAATCTCGCAAGTGCGCGTGCTTTCGAGCACGTACATGTGTATTGCGGTGAAAATATTCACTTGCATAATGGAGAATTTACGGAAAATTATAACAAAAGGAGTAGCTTATGAGTACCTTTTTGGAAATTATGTTGATCATCTTTATGGTTTTCTTGTGTACGCTTTGTCTGTTTTGTATCCTCGTTATCGTCAGAGACATCGTTCGTGAATCATCAAGACAGTTTAAGAAAGGGGACAAGGAAATCGAAGAAAAAAACCTGCCTGAGGCGATTGAGCCCGACGTGATTACAGAGCCCGAGGAAGTAGCCCCCGTAGCAGAGGCAGAAGATGTTGAACGTGACGAAAGCGAGGTTACGTTTAACAAAACACATATGACAATGGCAGAAAAATACGCGTCCATTTCATCCGCTTACAGAGAGTATTTTGATTCTATCGTAAAGCATGCGCTCTCCAAGGAAGGCGTTCGCGAGTTCAAAAATAACAACTACTACGATTACAAGATAGGCGCCCAGCGTCTTGTCCGTATCTTTATCAAGCGCGGTGAGGTAATTTGTGAGTTTATGTTTATTGACAGAGATTTCAAAAACTACGCAAGCGCAAATAACGTAAAGATGAAGCCCTCCGCTACCTCCGTTAAGATAGTTGAGCCCTCTGCAGTTGGCGTTGCCAAGGACGGTATCGACCTTGTATGTCAGCAGATAGAGGAAGAAAAGGAATACAAAAAGCAGCTCGCAAGAGAAAAACGCAGAGAGCAGCGTAAGAAAATGGCAGAGGCTGAAGCGGGCACAGAAAATAAAGAAACAGAAGGAACAAACTAATGACTAATAAAACACCAACACCAAATACGACGTCGGATAATAAGGAAGCTGTAGTTGACAAGAAAATGAAGACCTGGAATATAATAGGTATCGTTCTTTGCGTGCTTATGATTCCGATCCTTATTGTAAACTGCACCTTGCTTGTAAAAAGCCTTGTAAGTGATGACGTGCCAAGCATCGGCGGAAGAATACCTCTTATCGTTCTTACCGAGTCAATGGAGCCGAAAATAAAAGGCGGTGACATTATTATATGCCACGTACCAAGTGAGGAGGATATTCAAAACCTCAAGAAAGGAGATATCATTTCCTTCTTTGACCCAAGAGGCGGCACAAGTGTTGTAACTCACCAGATATACTCCGACCCATATATGAAAAACGGTAAGCTCTATTTTGATACCTGGGGTGTAAACAACGTAAAGCCCGATGGCACACCCGATACGGATAACGTTCCAGTTCCCGCATCCAAGGTGGTTGGTATCTATCGCGGTACAAGAATTCCCTTCATAGGTAACGTTGCTATGTTTATGCAGTCCACTTGGGGACTTATCATTTGTATTTTCATTCCCTTGGCGGCACTCTTAAGCTTTGAATTCATTCGCAGAAAGAAACAGGATAAGGTAAAGGATAGCGATATTGAAGCCCTTATGGCAGAGCTTCAGGCGTTGAAGCAGGCTCAGGCAGATCAGTCTGCAGGCGCAGAGGATAAGGACGCTAACAAGCCCAACGAATAAGGTATTTATTGTGCTTGCACAATGATATAGATCATAAACTTAAATAGAAAATAAAAAACCAAACAAAATTTAAAGGAGAAAAATTATGAAGAAGAACAAATTTATGAGACTTGCATCCGTAATGCTCATGCTTTGTCTCATCACCACATGCGCTATCAGCGGTACTTTCGCTAAGTACACCACAAGCGATTCTGCGCAAGACTCCGCAAGAGTAGCTAAATGGGGCTTGACAGTAGTTGTTGAAGGTGATACTGCGTTTAAAGACAATTATGAAGGAACTGCAGGCGCAGGGGTTAACACAGTTTCTACCTTGGGTGGTGTTGGAGATAGCGTTATAGCTCCCGGTACAAACGGCGTACTTTCCACAGCAAAAATTTACGGTCAATCCGAGGTTAGAACTAATGTTAAGGTTACAGTAGACCTTAGCCTTGGTGATAAATGGACAACAGATGGAGCAGATGTGTATTGTCCCCTTATCTTTACTGTTAACGGTACGGAGTATAAGATTGACGCAACAAACGATACAACCGCTAAACTTGAGGCAGCAGTTGAAGATGCTATATTGGATATAATTTTGAACACTACAGCAGACTATACACCTAATGGTTCAGGTATATCTTCAGCAAATCTTGACCATGTTGTTAACCATGATTTTGGTACTGAGGGCGAAACTGATTTAACAGTTAACTGGAGATGGGATTTTTCAACAAGTGAAGCAAATGATGCAAAAGATACAATTCTCGGTAACACTACAGGAGCTAACATTCCTACAGTTAATTTTAGCCTTAACATTGTAGTTGACCAGGTAGACTAATCCATATCTATTTAAGTTTTAAGTTTATGTAATTTATCACTTAATTTGCCCCCACTCCATATGGGGTGGGGGTAAGTTAAGAAAAAGCTTTCTTGTTTTTCAAAGCACCCGAATATCGGATGATTTGAAAAGAAAAAAAGCAAATTAAGGAAAGGGGGTAATAATATTGTCAAACCAGGAGCGCCAGACCCTGGAAAGCTATAAGACGGAGCAAAGAAACACCTACGTCCGTGTTATGCTTATGGTGAACATAGTATTTATATTACTTCTTATTACTATCGCAGTAATTGCCCTTAAGGTGAGTAACGTTTTACCCGAGGGAGCTGATATATTCTATATCGTAGGCAAGGACCCGTCCCTTGAAATAACGGATCAGGACGGTAAAAAATGGAAAAACGAAGAAAACGTAGACATTTTTAAAACCGACTACAAAAACGGAGAGGGACAGATTACCGTTGCCTCACAAGACGGTGACAAAATAATCGCCCCCGGTACTACAACGAAATATATGTTCGCGCTTTTTAACGACGGTAACGTGGCGTTAAAGTACGAAACAGATATTGATTTTTCACTTACCGTAAACGGAGATGAATCCCACTATTCAGATGATTTTCCCCTTCTTGTAAGATTAACCACGGACGAGGACGGCGGAAGATACTTAATGGGCTCTGAAACCGAATGGGTAAGCGTAAGCAAGGCGAAAATAGACAGCTACGTAAGTCAGCTTGGCGCAAGCTCCTATGAGCATTTTACCCTTGAAATAAAGTGGGAATACGAGGGCGGTAACGACGAGCTTGATACCCTCCTTGGCAATCTTTCCGCAGAGGGCTCTTTGGCAGGCGGTGACGGCGTTCTTATCACTATGGGTATCAATACCGTAGCAGAGGAGCATATCGACCCCGAAGCCGAGGGCGGCACTAAAATACAGGAAAACGGTCAACCCGTTGACGTTGAACACGGCGGCACTATCCGTTGGATCTGGCTCATACTTTTATTCTTGAACATAGCTATGATAATCTTCTACATATCATGGATCCTTAACAAGCGAATGAACAAATGGTAAATAAGAAACAGTTAATAGTAAGAATAATTCTTTTCGTGCTTATAAGCGTATTGCTTGGCGGCGGTATATATACCATTAACGCCAGCAACGTAGGTAATAATCAGATGCCAATGCCCTTTGGTCTTGGCTTGGGCGTAGTAATGTCGGGCAGTATGGAGCCCGTCCTTAGCATAAACGACGTTATACTCGTAAAGTCACAGGATGAATATCACCTTGGCGAAATAGTAGTATATCAAGCCAACGGAGAGCTGATAGTACACGAAATAATCAAAATAGACGGAGAAGAGATCACCACTCAAGGCAGGGTGACAGGCTCTCCCGACGACCCCATATCCATAAAAGACGTAAAGGGAAAGGTTATCTTGACTCTTGGCGGCTTAGGAATTGTAGTTAAGATAATAAAAATGCCCGTTATAACCATTGCCCTCCTTCTTCTTTCCGTATGGCTGCTTTTAAAATCATACGCAAAGGAAAACGAAGAGGTCAATAAAAAAGCCAAAGCCCTTGACGATATCCGCAAGGAGCTTGAGGAGCTTAAGCAGGGCATTAGTAAAACCGACACTCCATCAAATGATGATTAACTAAAAAAGAAGTATGGCTCCTTCATACTTCTTTTTTTGATAAACCACGCGCGCGTACGCGTATAATTAGAGACGTATTGGGCTCAGCCCAAACCCATATAACGAACAGAAAGAGCAAACACGCAAGACGAAAATCTTGTATGTCTGCTCTTTTTTCTGTTTGTATAGTTTAGAGTTATGAGGCTCGCTTTCGCTCACCGTTATAAGCTTGCATAGCAAGCGTTATGATATGATTGCCCATCTAACCTATAACTTGGCGAATCCAATCATAACGATACGAAGTATCTCATAACTCATAACTTGCCCGCAAGGGCAATCATAGTTTAGCGTGAATACTCCGTTAAGAGTATCACGCCAATTGGATGCACGGTTTTTATTATTTTTCGTATATACAACAGCCCTGTACCTTTGCAACGACGGGGGCAGTATAGGAATCAAAGATAAACAGGGAATACTGTCTTTCCTCCTCACCGGAGTCAAGTCTGTAAAATATCTTATTCATTATCTCGTCAATATCCTCGTCACTCGTATCATTTTGGAATCTGATAATAAAGGTGCTTGCAAAAAAGTCCTCGGTAATTATCTTCTTTACAAGATAGATATGGGTTATTTTACCCTGTCCTACGTTTACAATATGGTCTGTAAGCTCATTTTTAAGATCTTCGTCCATATCGTCAAGGGCAAGATCGTCATCTGGCGAAACGTAGCTTAACTGACTGAAAACGTCTTTTTGCTTTTGCTGTATCTCCACGCTCTTCTCCCGAAATTCGTCAAGCTCCTTCTGTAATCCCATCATACAAAGGAATTTACCGATAAGCTCAAGCCCTGCATCGATGTAATTGGAATTTTCCTCAATTGCCGTGTAAATATCGTCAATGCCGCTCTTGTCGTATTTTAAAAGAAGGGCGTGACCTCTTGACATATAGGCTTCAGCCACGGACGCCTTTGTCTTGCTCCGTTTAATAAGCTCGTCACTTAACTCGTAAAGCTCATCTACCATACTTAATTTGTGCATCGCGCTCATGATTGGACGCGCCTCCTCAGAGGTAAGCTCTCTTTTGTTTTCGCGCCATTCGTTCACTATACTAAGGGGCTCAAGATATTCCTCTTTTCGCTCATTTTCGTAGTTGTCCTTGCCATTTTCATATATCTGATTGTCAATACGGGCAAGAGCTTTTTCAAATTCCCTGCGGTACTCTCCGTCAGAAGGAAGAGGTAATGTGTTAAGCTCACTTACTCCCACAGCCTCAAGTCGGCTGCGCACTATGGGATGGGATGCGCTTCGCGCCTGTATTTCAGAAGAAATAAGCTTATTCCAAAATTCCTTTCTTTCGGGCAGCGCTTTGCGAAACGCGCCTAAAAGTATTTCTATAACGTTTGGTCTGCGACTTTCGGGCTCGTAGAAATTATCCTTCATATGCATATAAAGCTCGTTAGAGAAATATTCGTTGTAGGCAAGCTTTATAAGAGAGGATGCGTACGCCTCGGGGTCGCCGTGCTCCAGAATGATCCTGTCGGCTATTTCCTCAATAAGCTGGGAAGAGGTCGTTCTGAATGAAAAATACTCAAAGGTGTATACAAAATCGCAATAGCGGAACAGCATACTGATTATTTTATTGTATTTTGTATCGTCAGCCTGGGTTATGTAATTAAATAAGCGCTGCTCCTTGTCCATGGGCTTTGTCGTGTGGGCAAATTCGTGAAGAAGCACCTGGTAAAGCTCCTCCTCCGTAAGTATATCAAGAAGCGCAACGCCAAGCTGGAGAGAGAATACCTTACCGATTCTTGCAATGCCCGCATTACAGTCGGCAAGGAACACTATTTTAATTTCACCCTTTATACCAACAGTCTTTTGCGCCTTGTAGGCTATGGAATAAATGTGTGGGTAGTCGCTTTCCGATACGTACTCGGAAAAATCGTACTTTTCCCCTGCAAGCTGTATTCTGTTGAAATATCCGATAATTACGTAAGCGGGGAAAATAGTTATTGCGGGGCTTAATTTACTTATGCCCAAAGCAAATGTGATAAATAAAGCGACAGCAAAGAGGATAAAGGAATACAAGCCAATAAAAAGGCGTAGGCGTACTATTTTTCCCGTAGCCCTTTCAAGGCTTTTGCGTGCCTCCGCCTGTCTTTCGAGGAAAAGATTTTGAGAGTCGGCAACGCTCATATCAAGCTTTTTCTTGTATCCCTTTGCAAGAAAGTAGTTTAGCGGAAGCAATATTATTGCTATAAAGAGTATCATACCCAAGGCTACGTAGCCCATTACGTTAACCTGCTCGTCAGTCAGCTTTAATGAGGTAACCGCGCCCAAAGCAAAGGTAAGTACACAAATTATTACGGTAAGGACCACGCGCGGGATGAAGCCCTTTTCTATGGATTTTTTATTGTTCATATTTTTCACCTTTCATATTTTATTTTTGAACTGTCTCCGTGGCCGGAATAGAAGGTTATCTCCCCGTCAAGAGCCAAAATTTTTGTAAGGGAGCGCCGCATATCGGAGAAGCTACCGTATTTAAAATCCGTCCTTCCGTAGCCGTTTGCAAAAAGCACGTCACCCGTCAGCATAAGGCTGCTTTCCTCACATAAAAGGCACATAGAACCGGGGGTATGTCCGGGGGCGTGGATGATTTTAAATGAAATTTCGTCCTCCTTCTTCGCCGCGTCAAGTGTAAGCGTATCCCCGTCCCGCACCGTGAGGTAAGGATGGTCATAGGATCTTCCACTTGAAATAAAGGTAGAAAGATTTGCATCGGGATCGTATAAGACCTTCAATTCGTCAACGTGGCAAACTATTTTTGCATCGGGAAATGCTTTTGCGTACTCGTCAATATAATGGGCGTGATCAAAATGACCGTGTGTAAGGACGATATAAAGGACCCTGTATCCGTTTTTTGTCACAAATTCCATAGCCTGCTGCGGCTTGCACCCGCAGTCAACTATCATTGCGCTCTTTCCCTTGTCGTTATAAACGACGTAGCTGTTGGAGTCAAGTATACCTCCGTATATCTGCTTTATCATAATATCCCTCCTTATCCTTAAATTCATTTTACATTATTTCGTACACATAGTCAAGGATTTTTTTGTAAATCCCTGTTGATGTCTTATTATTGGTACATTTATTTTGCCCGTAATATTGAAAATATAATTTTTGTGTGCTATACTTAGAAAAGAATATCTGTAAGGGAGAAAAGCTATGACGCACGAAAACACAAGAAAAATCAAGCTGCTTAAATTATGGGAGCTTTTGAAAAGAGAAACCGACGAAACCAACCCTATGGATACTGTGGAGATAATTGATAAGCTTTCTAAAGAGGGCATCGAGGTAGACAGAAAGATACTGTACAGCGATATAGATACTCTGAATAAATTCGGCTTTGAGGTGCTTAAGGACAGATCCCGAAGAAACAGATATTACGTAATGGACAGAAGCTTTGATCTCCCCGAGGTACGTATTCTTATGGATGCGGTACAGGGCTCCGCCTTCGTTACCGAAAAGAAAACGGAGGAGCTTATTGATAAAATTTCATCCCTTGCAGGAAGCAAAAAGGGAGAGATCTTAAAAGAAAAGGTAGTAAGATTCGGCTCTGTAAAAAGCGAAAACGAAGCCATATTGTACTCCGTTGACACTATTGCCTCGGCTATCGAGCATAAAAATAAGATAAGCTTCAACTACTTTAATCTTGATATCCGCAGGTCGAAATCTTACAGAATGTGTAAGGATGATCCCACCTTAGTAAGACAGTATAAGGTCAACCCTGTGGCTACGGTTTTTGCAAACGATCAGTATTATCTCGTGTGCTACGACGATAAGCATACGGGTCTTGCCAACTACAGGATCGACAGAATGGAAAAGGTTAAGGAGCTTGATGAGGCTATAAGGGAGAACAAGGAAATTGAGGGAATTGATCTGGCGGAAAGAAACCGTCAGATGTTCGGTATGTTCGGGGGAGAAACGCAAACGGTCTCCTTTGAAGCAGATAAGACCCTTCTTGACGTAATTTTTGATAAATTCGGCTCCCGGGTGGAAATGTATGAAAACAAGGACGGCAAGCTTATTTGCAAGGTCGAGGTGCAGACAGGACCTATGTTTATTGCCTGGTGCTGCTCCTTTGATTCCCGCTTAAAGGTAGTGTCCCCTCCCTCCACCGTAAACGCAGTAAAATCCCACCTCCAAAAAACCTTGGAGCAATATAACTAACAAAAATGCGACCACATGGTCGCATTTTTTTTAAATGAAATCTGTATAAATCAGTCTTCCGTTTCTTCTGAGGGAGGACAAAAGCCCTTTCTTCCACAATTTGGACACTTAGCTATACGTGAGCCGTTAAGATGAATTGTAATATACAAATGGTACCATTTGGGCTTGAATTTTGTTTTACATTCCGGGCAAACATATGTTTTAGAAATTATAAAGAGATAAAGCACAACAAATAAAACCGCCACGGGAACGGCAATAACCCACCACGCAACGTCATATTGCCGATCGAACCAATTTACCTTACAGGAGGTCAAGGAAAGAACCGTAATAAGTATTAGTAAAACAGCTATAAATTTTTTCATTTTATCAGTCTCCTTTAATAAAATCAGCAAAGGCTGAGATAACCTCGCTTGGAAAATCTGCCTGAGTATATAATGACGAAGCATCCGTAGTATCGATCTTATACCCAAAATGGCTTATATCATCATATATGCGTATTGATACGCTTGAAGAATTTGAAAGGTGTGTTGACCATAGATCAAGATCCTTATCAAAGGATTGCTTATCGAATTTACTGTTAATTATAAGTGTTTTTATGTTAGCCTCAGAAATATTTTTTATAGTATCTATCTGATTATAGGATGCCCAATAGTAATCGCTTGCGCCGTAATAATAGTATCCCTTTGCAGATGAACCAGTTGCGTTTTTGGCAGCCTCTGCATACGTGGTATAAGATACTTTATTGACAGGATCAAGCGCAGAATATTGATCGCAGGCAATATCCGCAAGATGCCGCGCGGAGCTGTTAAAAAGTATCATACCGTCAATATCCGCGTTGCTTACGGCAAGCTCGGTGGCAATCTGACCCCCAAGGCTGTGCCCAAGTAAATACAAGCCCGAAATATTCTGCGACCTTAAATATTCAATAGCGGCAGTACAATCATTTAGGTATTCTTCTTCAATACCGCACCTTATATCAAAGTTTGCGGCATAGTTAAAGGTTCTTTTATCCACTCTTAGGGAATTTATACCTTTTTTGGCAAGTCCGTTTGCAATATCCTTAAAGGGCTTCAATGCGCCGATAGCCTCGTCGTAATCACTTGGTCCGGAGCCTGCAATCAACAAAACGGCGGGATGGGCTTTTCCGTCATCAATATAAGTATAAACGGCATTTAATTTATATCCGTCACTTTCTAAAACGAAATGCTTTTCCTCAATACTGCTTTGGGGAATGTCCTGATTTGGTATATTTGTCGAGTCCTTCGAGCTTGTTTCATTTCCGTCAGTATTGCATCCGTAAAGCAAAACGGCGCACAAAAGTAAAATAGCAGCAATAATTCTTTTCATTTGTCTTACCTCGCATTCAGATCATAATATCCAAGCCAAAGCCCATCGATTTTACCACCGTGGA
The DNA here is from genome assembly GCA_017481595.1 of Clostridia bacterium. GTDB lineage: Bacteria > Bacillota > Clostridia > Oscillospirales > CAG-272 > RGIG2000. Next base: position 102,055 of record JAFUOY010000022.1, read on the forward strand.
ATACGTAGGTGATTTTAAGACCAAGCTTTGAAAATCTGACATAGCAATACAGCTTATTTGAAAACATACCGTCGGCAACTGTTTTATCAATGGAAACAAATTTACCAAGGGGAGATAGTGTATCCTTGCGTACTGCGAGGAAAACGGATCTTGGCATATATTCTGTCATGCGGGGACTTAAATATTTATAAAGCGTTTCGTTATCTTCGTTCAAAATAGCATCTGTGCAAATTCGGGCAATTTCTTTTTCCTCAGCATTTGTGACAGAAGAAAGCTGCCAATCCTCGGTAAATATATCCTTACCCGATTCAATCACCGATAAGGCTTCATTTAAAAGATTGATTTCACGAATACGGGAATCAATAAAAGCGTATATTTCCGCGCGCTTGGAAAGAACGGCGTCCCTTAAGTCAGTTCCCTTGGTTTGCAATTCCGAAATTGATTTTACGGACAATCCCAATGCGCGAAGAATAAGAACGTTTTTGATATTGGAAATTTGTTCCTCCGTATATTGCCTGCGGGATGAAATTCCAACTGTGGTGCTTTGAATAATACCCTTTTCTTCGTAAAACCGAAGAGTCCTTGACGTTGTGCCAAGCATCCTGCAAACCTCTGCAATATCGTATAAAGAATTCTGATGCATATACTCACCCCTTTCTATATTGTATCATATCACTTGACGTTGCGTCAATGTCAAGTCAAAATGAAAAATAAATTTGGCGTACCTGCAAAACAAGTACGCCAAATCCATTTTTACATATAAATCAATCATATCAGTAAAAATTACAGCATTATTTTATTAAATTCCGTAGGATAATGGATCTTATACCACATAAGGGTTAGCGCTATCCTTGTATAAGTCACACCGTGAGCCTTAGGAAACAAATATGCGATCTTGCAAATAGATTCAATAAACCAATCCTCCGCGCCAATTGATTTCAGTCCGTTCTTAACGCTATCGGGCATGCCGTTGTTGCAATATATACCCCTACGCGTGTCCTCCATTACCTTGTAGGCAAATCCCGTATCGGCAGATCCCTTGTCGGTTATCCTTTTCTGTATATAGTTGAATACGTCGTCACGATATGCGACAAGGTTTACTATAGAGTGACCGTTTTCGATAAGCTTATTTCCGTTATTAAGCCAAACGTTTGTGCCGTGGGCAAAGCCCGAGATCTGTATCAGCTCGCAATAGGATGCGGGAGAGATCAAGCGTAACATATTTTTCATAAAGTCACTCTTAAAATCACTTATTCCGTCGGTATTGCATTTGCGAAATTCCTCTGAAATTTCCTCGGAGATAAATGGTATTCTTTCAAAGGAGGTAGCCGTCTGGCGCTCCAATTCTCTGTAACGTCGGAATTCCTCGTTAACGCAAAGGGTTACCGAGCACTTGGATTTTTCTGATATAACCTCGAATCCGGTTATTTTGTTTGGTTCAAATTCTTCCTTTGTGATTTTATGATCCTTAAAATAATCCAAAATAAATTTTGTTGCCAAGGGAAGATATTCGAAAGATACTGATATATTAAAGCTTGTGTTTCGATGCACCACGTGTCGATACGTCTCGAAGGGAATGTTGTGCCCATCCGTGCGCATTGCTTTTCCACAGGAGCAGCTTCTTCCTTCAAGATCCCATCCGTCCTTAGCGCTATCATCAAATATAACTGCGTGACATTCGGGACAGTAATAATGCGGCTTTAACGGGTTTACATCCGTTGCTCCCAAAAGATAGGCAACGAAGGACGCCCCCGCTCCGCCTCGCACGCAAATATGCTCCCCTTGCCTTCTTGCATCCCTTGTAAGAGCAGAGAGCATATCAAAATATACTATCATATCCGTGTCCTGCATTTCTGCCTGCTCGGTTAAAAATCTGTTTGTAATTTCAATAGGCGTATTATCCCCATATAGTTGGCTTATTTTGTCATACGTCTTTTTCCATAATTGCTTTTTCATTGCAAATACTCCTTTATTGTCCCTTTTTTCAAGGGAATTATATTTGCAAGTCAGTAGCTCGTCAACGCTGATCTCAAGCACCTCACTGAGCTTAAATAAAATACTGCTTTTCGGCTTGGAAAAGCCGTTTTCCCATTTTGAAACCGCCTTGTCGGAAACGCCGACGAGCGCGCCGAGCTGATACTGCGTAAGGCCTCGCAGCAGTCTCAACTCATGCAGAAAATTACAAAAACTATAGTCCCTCATAACATCCTCCGTCTGCTTGCTGATTAAATTATATCATTCAATGCGTATTCCTTCAATAGGGCACATATCTACCTGCGGTAGAAATTTTGTTTTTACTGCGTGTGTACAAAAAATGCGACCCTGTGGTCGCATTTTTTATTATACAAGCTTGTTTATTTTTGATTTGTTTATAAGGAGAACCAATTTCATATCCTTAGTAAGAGGAGCGTCGGGAACGATATCCGTAGAAAGGCTCTCTCCCTTGCGCACCGCAACTATGTTAATGGAATATTTCTTTCTTAAATTAAGCTCGATAAGTGATTTTCCTACCCATTCGGGCTTAACGTCTATCTCTATCATTGATATCTCACCGGAAAGCTCTATAATGTCCACAAAACCGGAGCTTAAGAGATTTTTTGCAAGGCGCTGTCCCGATTCGCTCTCGGGGAAGATGACCTTATCCGCGCCAACGCGGAGGAAGATCTTCTGGTGCATTTCCGAGCCGCTTTTTACGATGATCTCCTTTACCCCCGCCTCCTTGCAAAGCATTATTGCCATTACGCTTGCTTCAAGGCTGCTTGCCATAGCTATAATTACCGTGTCAATATTGGATATGCCAAGCTGCTTTATAACCTCGGGGTCGGTAATATCCGCGCACTTGCATATAGGAAGATGCTCAATAGCATTATTCACGATAGATTGGTTCATATCCACCGCAAGGACCTCGGCGCCGCTTGCCGCAAGCTCCTTTGCAACTGCAAGACCGTATCTGCCAAGACCGAAAACGGCGTATGTGTTTTTTATACTCATATTTCCTCCTATCCAACGCTGATGCTTTCCGTTGGATTTTTAATTATATTTGGTACGCTTGTTTTAACATTGAATGCAATAGCAAGAGAAATAGGACCGACTCTTCCAAGATACATAGTAAAGATTATTATGATCTTTCCAAAGGTGTTAAGGAGAGGAGTCAGATTTCTCGTAAGACCTACCGTTGCCGTGGCGCTTACCGTTTCGTAAAGGATATCGAGAAATGGCGCGCTTGTGCAAAGGGAGAGCAGAAGAGTAGAAATAAATACTATGGAAAACGCCATTCCCGTTACCGCCAGGGATTTTCCTATGGCGTCCTTGGAGATATTTCTGTGGAATGCCACGGTTTCGTTTTTATTTCGTATGGTTGATACAACGGCAAGGATCAAAACCGTAAAGGTCACGGTTTTAATTCCGCCCGCAGTTCCGACGGGAGAGCCGCCAATAAACATAAGAAGCAAGCATAGAATAGAGGTGGCGTCTGTAAGATGATTTTGAGATACGGTGGCAAAGCCCGCCGTTCTCGTGGTTACGGATTGGAAAAAGGATACCTGCAGCTTGTCAAACAATGACAGATTACCGATAGTCAAGGGATTGTTGTATTCAAAAATGAATATCAGTATTCCGCCCGCAAAAATAAGTATCAGGGACGTTATTATTGCTATTTTGCTGTGTAAGGTCAGCTTTTGTAAGGACTTTAAGCCGGATTTTTTAAATTCCCTGCTTATACGTATTACGTCCCACCAAACCACGTAACCGATACCGCCAATAATTATAAGAAGGCTCGTAACTATGTTTACAATGGGATTTAAAGCGTATGCCATGAGGCTATCCGCGCTTATTATATCTATACCCGCATTACAAAAGGCGGAGACGGAATTGAAAACTGATATCCATACGCCCCTCATACCGAACTCGGGTATGAATACGGTCATATATAAAAGCGCGCCAACCCCCTCCACGATAAACGTGCCCATAACTACCTTTTTAATAAAGGACGCAAGCCCCGACATTGTGTTTAAATTAAGGGAGTCCTGTATCAGAATAATATCATTTAATCCCATCCTTCTGCGAAGAAGAAGCATAAAGGCAGACATAACCGTAATGACTCCAAGGCCGCCTATCTGAATCAGCAAAAGTATAACGACTTGTCCGAAAACGCTCCACGTGTCGGCAGTAACCACCGTAACAAGACCGGTTACACAGGTTGAGGTGGTAGCCGTAAACAATGCGTCAATGTAGGAAACCGACACTCCGTCATTTACGCTTATGGGGAGATACAAAAGCAAGCTTCCTATAAGCACCGTGAGTAGAAAGCCAAGCAGGATCACGTGGGTTGTGGATAACTTAAGCTTTGTTCGTTTTTTCATAATCATTTGCTCGTATAGGTAAAGAATTCAAAATCGGCGTAGCAGGCAGGCTCGTTTTCTCCGCCTGAAAGATCCTGACAGCACATACCTATAAATGTGCCCGTATGACCCTCGTGACCGATATCTCCATATGCCTCGTCTGAAAGGTTGGAGCAATCAAGCTCACCGCCAATGTCCGTATAATTCACTCCGTCAAGGGAGTAGGAGTAGCGGAGTGTAAGCTCATCAATATTGACACGCAAATAAACCGTGGTTGCGTCCCCAATACTGATTCCGCCCATAAGAGGATTGTAGAACTTAAGACTGTCGCGGGCAAAAACACGAAGGGTGTTGCCGCCGTTATCGTCCTGTGACATATAAAGGTAGAAGAAATTGTAGGTATCATACATTACGGTAAGCCCCGCCATCTGCTGGAAATTTTCGGGATGGAATTCCATCTTCACCGTTGCCTCCGCGTGATGGTGCTGAAGTCTGCGCGCCACCAATGCCTGTGTATTCCAGGAGGTTATGGAATCCTTGCCGTAAAGCCTTAAATATCCCTTTCTTGCGGCAAGGGAGCCGATTTTTTCATCAAAAGGAATACGAAGCGTCTTAAAGGTGTGGGGCAGCTCGTCAATATCAAAGGTCACAGTTTCGGGCAAGGGAGGATATTTGACCTCCTCGAGGTCGATATCGCACTCAACAGGGGGTGTTAATCCGCTTTCCGCCAGGCGAAGCCATCCCTTTTTGTCCCAGATAACCCTTGCAATAGCCGTTTCTCTGCCGAGAATACATCTGCCCTTTTTGGTAATTGGTCTGCCGCAAAGATAGGTAACGTACCACTCTCCGTTCTTCGTATCCGTAAGTGAGCCGTGACCCGTGCGCTGCAATGGAGAGTAGGGATTGTGTCTTACGGTAAGAAGCGGAGCAGGATCAGCCTCGTAAGGACCGAGAATATTCTTTGATCTTGCCATTCTGATGCCGTGATTGTACATTGTACCGCCCTCAGCCACCATAAGATAATAATATCCGTCCTTTTTGTAAAGGTGGGGCGCCTCCGTTGCGCCAACCTCCGTGCCCTTGAAGATGACGGTCGGCTTGCCGATAAGCTTCTTTTCCGTCTCGGAATACTCCTGAAGCATAATTCCCGAAAAATCGTGATTTTCCATTCTGGAGTCCCAACGCATATTGAGAAGATACTTTTTGCCGTCGTCATCGTGGAACATAGAGGGGTCAAATCCGCTGGAATTAAGATAAATAGGCTCGCTCCAATCTCCGTAAAGGTCCGTTGTAGTTACGAGATAATTGGGCGTATCCTTGAATATACCGTGGAAATTTTTCGTGTTTGTGTATATAAGATAAAAAGTTCCGTCACAGTAGGAAAGGCAGGGTCCCCAGATACCGCCCGAGTTGGGATCTCCCTTCATATCAAGCTGAGAAACTCGTCTTAACGGAGAGGGAAGCTCCTCCCAGTTTACAAGATCTCGGGAGTGATACAGCTGAACGCCGGGAAACCATTGAAAGGTTGAGGTTGCAAGATAATAATCGTCTCCCACTCTGCAAATTGACGGGTCGGGATGAAACCCAGGAATAATAGGATTTATAGCTTTTACCATAGTTATCTCCTTAAAAAATCTATCGTTATATTCTAATTATAGCATTTTATAATTTTAAAATCAATTACCTTGTATTATTTTTGATAATTCATTTAAACTCTTTATTGACAAAACTTATTTTTGGTTGTATCATTAAATTGGCAAATTACGAAAGAAGGAGGCATATATGAGCTTAAAGACGGTTTATAATAAAAAGCAAGAAAGAAAAAGCCCCTGTATGTGCAATGAGATCATAAATTTTGCGCCCGTAACTCTTTCCGATAAGGAGCTTTATAATTCATATATGCTAAGCTCCGAGGATATCGGATGTGAAAACTCCTTTGCAAATATCTTTCTGTGGGGAGATCAGAAGATCGCCTACCTTTGCGGTCACGTTTTGCGCCTTGCAAGATTTGGCAATTTTGAGTTTTACTCCTACCCCATAGGCAACGGAGATAAAAAAGAGGTAATAGACGCCCTTATGGTCGACGCGTCAAGGCGCGGCATCAATTTTTCAATGGGCGGTATAACCAAGGAGGGTAAGGACCTTCTTTTAAATTGGTACGGTGACGAGATAGAGCTTGTAGAAAGAAGAAATTCCTTTGACTACGTGTACGATATTGAGGATCTTGCAACCCTTAGCGGCAAAAAATACCACGGCAAAAGAAACCACTTTGCCAATTTTGTAAAGGAGCATCAGGGCTACTCCGTGGAGGAAATTTCAAGAGAAAATATAGCCGCCCTTGTAAAAATGACGGAGGAATGGTATAAGGATAAGGAAATGACCGCCCCCGATACTGATTTCAGCGGAGAAAAGGCGGCAATTTTCAAGGCGTTTGAAAATTATTTTCTTATGGACCTTGACGGCATCGCAATTTTTGATAACGGCGCGCCCTTGGCATTTACTATCGGCAATTTTCTTACCTACAACACCTTTGATATCAATTTTGAAAAGGCAGTATCAGGAGTAAACGGAGCCTACGCCGCAATAAACAAGGAGTTTGCAAATTACCTAAAAAATAAATACCCTCAGATAGAGTATCTTAACAGAGAAGAGGATATGGGACTTGCGGGACTTCGCAAAGCAAAGGAAAGCTACTACCCCCACCATATGGTTGAAAAGTACAGAATGTATTTAAGGGAGACGGATGATGAAGATTAGACCGCCCCATACAGAGGATATCCCCGAGTTAAAAGCGCTCTGGAAGGAAGCCTTTTTCGATACCGACGAATATATAGACGTATTTTTTGATACCGCCTATAGCGAAAGCAGGTGTCTTATCGCCGAGGAAAATGGCGTTGCCGCTATGCTTTATTGGTTTGACGCCTCTTATCTGGACACACGTGTGGCATATTTTTACGCCATAGCCACAAAAATAACTCACAGAGGTAAGGGCATCTGCTCCCGCCTTATGGATGAAGCCCATAAACGCTTAAAGGACCTCGGCTATTCCTACGCTATGCTCGTGCCGGGAAGTAAGGGACTTTTTGACTTTTATAAAAAGCTCGGCTACGAAATCTCAACATATGTAGATACAATCGAATGTACCGCCCAAGAGGGTAATATCGAGATAAGAGAAATAAGCGGAGAAGAGTATGCAGCTCTGCGCAGAAAATATCTTCCCGAAAACAGCGTAATACAGGAAAACGAAAATATAAAATACCTTGAAAAACAGTCAAATCTGTACACAGGTAAGGACTTTTTGCTCTCCTGCCGTGTAAATAACGGCGCGCTCTTCGGCATTGAGCTTCTCGGAAATAAGGAGAAGGCTCCCCTTATCTTAAATGCCTTAAGCTGCCAAAACGGCACATTCCGTATAAGTGGTGAAAAAACACCCTTTTCAATGTGTTTCCCACTTGAAAATCAGACACGTCCCCCCATTTTTTACTTTGGACTTGCCTTTGATTAACAGCCTTCCCTAAGGAAGGGAAGGGGTGAGCGAAGACAAATCAACACGGTGTGTTAATTTGTCGAGTGTGTAACCAAAACAAGGAACGTCGAAGCCGAGTGTATCGAGGCGCGCGAGGCGACTATGTTTTGGAAAGGGCAATCCACGTCAGTGGTGGATGAGTATGTACTAAAAACAAAACTAACTAAAGAATTTCTCAATCCACAATATTTCCATATTTAATATTGTATTGTCAAAAATAAAATGTTATAATAGAATAAATACTACAAGGAGGATGCTGAAATGGACGAAAAGCTTGAAAATTTAATACAAGAGCGCGACTACGGTGCGGAGATCCTTGGCATCGTCCGAAGTAATTGCACAGATGAAGAAATAAAAGAACAGCTTCAGGAATACCACGAAAACGATATTGCAAGCATCTTTGAAGAGCTTGAAACCGAGGAAAGAGAGCGCCTGCGTCAGATCCTCGGTAATGAGATAATGTCAGAGGTCGTTTCCTTCCTGGAGGACGCGGGCGAATACCTTTCCGAAATTGACGCGGATGACGCGGCGGAGATCATTGAGCAAATGGACGCCGATGACGCCGTTGAAGCCCTCGAGGACCTTGATGAGGAAACGAGAAGCGAGATCTTTGAGCTTATCGAGGACGAGGAGATAAAAGAGGATATCGAGCTTATCAACTCCTACGAGGATAACGAGTTCGGTAGCAGAATGAGTACCAACTTTATCGCCGTTAAACGAAACCTTACTATTAAAGAAACAATGAAGACAATGGTAAGGGAAGCTGCCGAAAACGATAATATCTACACCCTTTTCGTAGTAAACGAGGACGATACCTTCTACGGAGTTATCGATCTTAAGGATCTTATCGTGGCAAGAAGCACCGTTGATATTGAAACCATTATAACAAATTCCTTCCCCTACGTTTACGATAAGGATATCATTTCAGATAATATTGAAAGACTTCGCGGCTATTCCGAAAATATGATACCCGTCCTCTCTTCAAAAGATAATACCCTCCTTGGAGTTATTACCTCCACGGATATCGTTGAACTCGTCGACGAGGAACGCGGTGACGACTACGCAAAGCTCGCTGCCTTGAGCGCAGAGGAAGAGCCCGACGAAACCCTTTTTGCCAGCTTGAAAAAGAGAGTCCCCTGGCTTATTGCCCTTCTGTTTATGGGACTTGCCGTATCCGCCGTTGTCGGCGCCTTTGAAAAGGTTGTGGATGCCCTCCCTATGATAGTTTCCTTCCAGTCCTTGATTCTCGGTATGGCGGGTAACGTAGGAACCCAGTCCCTTGCCGTAACCGTACGCTCCCTCGGCAGTAGTGAGGATAATACCTTTAAAAAGCAATTTGTTACAATTTTAAGAGAGGTAAGAGTCGCTTTGCTTAACGGCGTCGTCCTTGGCGCAATTTCCTTCGTTATTGTAAGCGTATATCTCTTTGCAATAGCCTCATACGGAACCGCCTTTGTCCTCTCCGCCGCAGGATGCGTGGGACTTGCCATGTGCTTCGCTATGGCAATTTCTGGACTCACAGGCGCAGCCATCCCCGTCTGCCTGTACCGCTTCGGCGTAGACCCCGCCGTAGCCTCAGGACCCCTTATCACCACCATCAATGACCTCGTCGCCGTAATCAGCTACTACGGCCTCGCCTGGGCGCTCCTGTTGAATATCTAAAAATTCGGGCACTCCTCTAAGCCTTCCCCAGCGGGGGAAGGGGGACCACTTGTGGTGGATGAGGTGTCAAAAAAATAAAACCTTAAAAATTCGGTCACTCCTTTAAGCCTTCACCTTGAGGGGAAGGTGAATGCGTAGCAGACGGATGAGGTGTCAAAAAATATAATCTTAAAAATTCGGCTACTCCCATAGCCTCCTTTGTGTAAAGGGAGGTGTCACGGTACTCCGTGACGGAGGGATTGAAAAACAAAAAATTCGGGCAACCTCGCCCGAATTTTTTACTTTCTACCTTCGTAGGGGCGACCATTGGTCGTCCGCATTGTTCAAGGCTCGCCCTCTGGGAGAGCTACCACACAGTGGGTGAGAGGGCTTTGAAAGTGAGGAGTGATGAGTGAGACGTGATCAGATGGCTTCGCCGTAGGGGTCGGTGCCTTCGATAGCCTTCACCTTGAGGGGAAGGTGGATGCGTAGCAGACGGATGAGGTGTCAAACAATAAAATCATAAAAATTCGGGCAACCTCGCCCGAATTTTTTGTTTAATTTTGCATTTTGCATTTTGAATTTTGCATTTGCAACGCACAGCCGTAGGGGTCGGTGCCCTCGATAGCCTTCCCCAGCGGGGGAAGGGGGACCACTTGTGGTGGATGAGGTGTAAAAACCCAAAATTTACGACGCAAACCGTGTGACATTCTATCTGTTGTCGTTACCGCCTCATCCTACCCTCGGTCAGTTCTCGGTTGGATTTGGCGACGACTGCCACACCTTACCTCTCCCTTTTTCACCCACAGGGTGCGGTCGAGGACGGTTCAACGGACGAAGTCCTAGTCCCCGTGGGACATTTTGCATTTTGCATTCTGCATTCTGCATTCATAAAGCCTTGCCATATATCAACGAAATCCCCCCTCAAACACCAAATTTCAACAAACCTATTGATTTTTCACACAAAATATGCTATGATAAGGTATAAGTATCCCTATCGAAATACGAAAAAATCACAATCGGTAAGGACTTATCAAGCATAATATGGTGTGAGGGAGCAAATCTTCCGCTCCGTACAATCACCAAAAAAAGGAGAAAAATCATGAAAAAAACGATAAAACGCAGCGGTTTTACCATCGTTGAATTAGTCATCGTAATTGCGGTTATCGCCGTTTTGGCAGGCGTATTGATTCCTACCTTTGGAGGTATTATCGAAAGAGCGAACGAATCCAATGACAACCAGGTAGTTGCTACCGTTAATAAGCTTCTCGTTGTGGATAACATCATAAAGGGTGACGACCCCAACGACGCAGTTGAAATCAAAAAGATGCTCAAGGACAACGGTGTTAGTCTTAAGACCAAGTCCGAGGGCAAATACATTTGGTATGATATCGATCAGAACAAGGTTATCCTTGCAGGCCTTGATGCAAATGGTATAGTTTTCCTTAACGATAACGATAAGGACCCTAAAGCATCCGCAACAAAGGGTAAGTTTAAAGAAGCAACCGCTCCCGAGCTCTTTATCGACGGCTACGTATTCTTGTCCGACGAATCGGAGGATGGCCTTGCAGAAGCAATCTACGATTTGCGTAACCCTGTAGATGCTTCTTCTATAACCAAGGCTTTGGGTGAAATCGCTGAAATGAATCCTACCCTTGGTGAAAAGCTTTCTTCCCTTATGGACAGAACTGTTGTCTTAACAAAAGATAACGATGCAGTATTTGTAGGTAGCAATAAGGATGTTGTAACGAAAGTTATTGTAAGCTCTGAAAAGACTACGTTGTTTAAAAAAGATATTACATCTATGTCCGCTTACAAGAACATTATTGTAGTTGACCTTCACTCCGGCGTTGTTGAAATAGAAAATACCGCAGAAAATAATGCGTTGAACGAAATAAAAGTGGGAACAAAATTTTTTGTTTATGACAACGATGATATTAAAACAAAATATGATACAAACCCCGATATTGATCGTCTTGTTCCTAAAGAAGATCGTCCTAAATATATAGGAAGCCTTAATTTAGTATTTATCGAGCAGGGCAAGGATGAACCAATTTATAGTAAACCTGTAGACGGACTTGATTTTGAAATTGGTAAATTCGTATTACCGTACGAGTTCCCTTATCAATACTTTGGTACAGCAACAGAAGCTTATGATTTCGTTTCATATTCCTTGTTCAAAAACGGCTCAAATACTATTACAACCGGAACCAACGGATACACTCTCAAAGATGAAGAACAGTATTTGATATACGGTGGAGTTTTGAACCTTTACGTTACTGTTGTACCCGCAAACGAAGATTTTAAGATTAACAACACAATGTACTCTTCTACAGCCGTTACACATATGTTGGCTAATGATAAATTGCCAAGTGGCACAACCAACATTACTGTAGTTTCAACAGGGGCTACATTAAACGAAACAAATAAAACTCTTAAACTTCCTGCAGGTGTTACTCTTTACATTCCTTATAGTATGAGCGAGGGCTACAATTTCGGCACGAATCAGCCTAACTACTTGTATGGAGACAGCTCTAGTAATACAGGAGTAAGCGCCAAACTTAATTACTACAATAGTGCCGATAGAGACGGTGAAAATGGTGTTTATAAATTAACTGTTGCAGATAATACAAAGTTAGATGTTTATGGACGTGTAATAGTTGATGCGAAATTGTATGGATATTCAAATACTTATTTTGGCTTTATTGCAGACGATATAAGTGTTTTGCAAGTAAATTCAGGTGCAAAAATCAATCTTAAGAGTGGTGCAGGATTTAATGCATTCGGTATTGTAAAAGGCGATGGTGAAGTAATAGCTGAAAGCGGTAGCTCCGTTGTGGAACCTTTAACCGTTCTTGACTTGAATGGTGGTACTTTTACAAGTTTTTGCGTACTTAATAATAAAACACCATTTAATCGCTTTAGAGCAGAAAGCATTCGCTTGTCATTGAAAGTCTGTGCGGGCGCAGAATACACGTCCGTTGGATTTGTAACTGTAAACGATGGAAATCAGGCTGTAAGCTTGAAAATTGCAGGTATACCTTCAACTGCAAACAATAAAGACGATCGTATGAAGGCAAACCCTGTTTTTAACATTGATTCTGGAGACATTGTAAAAACCTTTGATGATAATACTGGTATGCATTTAACGATTAATGGTACAGTAACCGACTGCGCTAAAAAAACTGAAGTTATGGGTTACGGAGTAGACTTTACCAAAGTGCCACTTCCTCTTGGAGATTTTGACGTTACTGTAGCAACAGGTGCGAACCTTACGCTTTCAAACTGTATTTACAAAATTCTTCCCGGATCTGACTGGGTTGTTAATGGAACATTGAATGTTAATACCACAGTAGCTGTTTATGAAAATTTTGAGATATCTAATGTGCGTCAATTTGAGGAGTGGTGGCAAACCAAAACAGAAACTTGTAACACTTCGCCTGTTGGACCAAGAGAATACGAAGGTGCATTTACAAGTTCAAAAGCGACATTTACAGTATCAGGAACTCTTGATCTTAAGTCCAACGCTCGATTTGGAGGAAAAATCCAAGGTACCAGTGGTACTATAAAAATATCCAACAGTAATAACGGTAGTTGTGATGTTATTTTGGAGGGTTCTCATAGAAGAGGCTGGAAAGACCTTGAATTGTGTACCCATCAAGTTAATGGTATGATAACTCAAGCTCAGTTGCAGACTGGAGTAAATACATACACGAACCTTCCTACAACAGCTGGACAATACACATTTAAAGGTAATGATACTGGCTGGACAATAGGCTAAATTAAAAAAAGGTCGTCGCTTTACGGCGACGACCTTTTTGACAAATAATCTCTATTTTTTAATATCTCTACGGAGGTTAAACAATGTTTAACAAAGATAATAAATATAAATTAAATACCTCAAAGCCTGAAAAAAAGGCTAAAAAGGAAAAAGCAGAAAAAGCCCCTAAGGAAAAAAAGGAGGGCGGCAAGCTTTTTGGAGGTAAGGGGTTTGGTAAGGAGTCGGGAGGTAAGCTTTCCGATAAAGCTCCAAAGAAAGAAAAAAAATCTCTTTCCTTTAGCTTTAAAAAGAAAGAAAAAGAAGGCAAGATTTCAAACGATTTTTCTAAAGGTGGCGGTAAGCTTTCCGAGGGAGGCTCCAAGCGTAGCTTTAAGGAGCGCTTTGCTTGGGTAAAATGGTGGCATATTGTAATTGCTGCCGTTGCCTTGATATTGATTATCGCAGGCATAGTGTTTGCAGTAATACTTGGCCGCATAAATAACACTATGGATGATGACCCTATGTATGATCCCGATTACGAGCCCGAAGGTACTGTTACAACCGTAGGAACTTATATGCCAATCGGTGCGCGAGAATGTATTCTTAGTGAATATACGGAGTATTTTTCGGGTAAAAAAACAGTTGTTTTCCAAAAGAAAAATGAAATACGCTTCGATTATAAAGCGTATTATGTTTTGGCTTCTAATGATGGAGAGCTGTATTATGATTACAGCGGAGAATACACAGGCGAAAAAACTCCTGAAGCAATAAAATCAGAGCTTCTTAATAGTATTAAAAATGAATTTGGTTATTCTAATGAAAAAATGGCACAATTTGATGTTAAGATATTTATGCCAGTTTCCTTTACTAAGGTTAAGCTTTCCAGCGCTACCTTAACAAGCGATAATAAGGTAACTGTTAAATATCAGGCAGGCGCCATAGACGGTGAGCTTTCTGCGGAATACACCCTTAACGGTACTTATACAAAGAACGAAAATAATTTCACCTTTGCATATACAAACTTGCCCGAGGATGCAGCACTTCGCCGCGTAGCTGATAATGTGTTAAAATCCGCTAAGTATGATTATTACGATGCATACGGCTCTTGGATGAACACTCTCACCTTCGGTGATATTCTTACACTCAGCTTTACCACAGACGTGGAATAAACCGAATAAAATTTTAAAGCGCCAATGAGATCCATCGGCGCTTTATTTTTATATAATTTTGCGGTGAAAATTCATCTTTATACCTTTTTACCCCAATTGTTCAGCTTTACGTTTTGTGATTTTATGCAAATGCACGATTTTATAAAATAAATCACCCCGCTTAGCTAAATCGACCATTTTATATCTTGGTGATCTGATCTATGGCATAGAGTGGCAAATTAACGAGCCATTCTTCTTTCTTGAAATCCGCCATAGACGTACGAACGGAAACCTCGGGAGAGAATTTTTCTTGGTAAGTCTTAAGGCTCTTTGCTCTGAGATTTATCTCTGCCTTTACTTCGACGGGCACGATCAGCTCACCCGTATCGACAATAAAGTCAACCTCACAGGAGCCTCTGTCGTTGGTATAGTAATAAACGCCCAAGTCTTGAATGCACTTTAACTGCTGGCAAACGTACTGTTCTGTAAGCGCACCCTTGAATTCAACAAAAAGATCATTGCCATCAAGCAAAGTACGCTGACGAAGTCCAACCATACAGCTAAGGAGCCCAACGTCTACCACAAACAGCTTAAACGCCTTTAAGTCCTCATATGCCCGCAAGGGGATGCCTGCCGCATTGACACGGCTAACCTTATGAACAAGACCGCAATCGCTCAGCCACATAATTGCAGTTTCATAGTCCTTTGCGCGAGCGCCTTCACGAACAAGACCGTAGATAAACTTCTTGTTTTCTTTAGCCAACTGAGAAGGTATGCTATTCCACAGCATACGGAGTCTCGGCACGATTTCGTTAGGAGCGTGTTTAGAGAAATCTTGTTCATACGCAGCAAGGATCCGCTTTTGAATTTCACGAACCTCGTTAAAGTCCTTATTCTCTGCAAAGCTTTGCACGGCTTCAGGCATACCTCCAACAAAGTAATAGTGCTTCAAGGCGTCAATATACGTTTGTTTAAAGCTTGTGATCATCTGAAAATCTCGTTTATCAAGCAATTCGGCAAATCGTTCTTTACCCGTTGCCATCAAAAATTCCTTGAAGGAAAGGGGATACAGCTTTAAAAAATCCACCTTGCCCACAGGGAAGGACGTACCTTGATGCAAGGCAATGCCAAGCAACGAACCGGCGCATACAATGTGATATTGAGGCGCATTTTCATAGAAATATTTAAGAGACGACAACGCTCTCGGAACCTCTTGCACTTCATCAAAAATCAGCAAAGAGTTGTCAGGATCGATTTTGTGACCTACGTACAGCTCCAATCCCATAATCAAGCGTTCCGTATCCAGATCAGACGCAAACAACTCTGCCATTCTGGAATTGGAGTCAAAATTGATATATACGGTATCCGCATACGCCACTTTGCCAAATTCTTTCATCAGCCAAGTTTTACCAACTTGGCGAGCGCCTTCGATAATCAAAGGCTTACGGCGTTTATTTTGTTTCCATTTTAATAGCTTTTCAATAGCAATTCTGTACATACACGCACCTCCGTCATTATAATTCAAGTATAAGTATATCATATAATTGCAAAAAATACAACGATTTTTAGAAAAATAACTACACTTTTTACAGCGAACAAAGAGCGTAAGCTTCAAATATTCTTTAAAAACAAAAAACACCCCATACGGAGTGGGCTTGTGTGGAGATGACGTCACTGCGTTCCGTTGAATCGACCACATCGTTGTAGGGGGCGGTCTACTGCGGTTCGGTCACGCCACGGCTCTGCCTGCCACTGGCATCCATTCACTACCGTGTCGCCGCTTCGCTACGTCCTCGACTGTCCGCAAACAAAGGAGATTGCCGTATTTCAGTCGAAGTGTGGAGAAGCATCGCAACTACGTTGCTCGTAACACTTCGCGCGTCAATTGTGAGCCAGCTCCCATTGACTTCGCTCGCTAGGCGCACTCCATTTTCGTCGCGGACGAAAAGTAGAGTTCGAATAACAGCCACACCGATAATAAACAAAGCACACCCAAAAAGGATGTGCTTTGTTTATGGTCGAAGTGTGGAGATTCGAACTCCAGGCCTCCAGTACCCGAAACTGGCGCGCTACCAACTGCGCTACACCTCGATAAATATTTAAGTTATTTTTTAAATTCGCAGTTGTCCGCTGCGCTTCCTGTTGTAACTAAGGCTCTGCCGTCGCAAATGAGATTTGCTAGTCACTCGCCAAGTTACTGCCACTCCTTTTTCCTCACTTCATCACCCACAGGGTGCGTTCGGAAACGTCCCCAACTGCGCTACTCCGACTCACTTAGCTTCGTCTCAAAGGACTTGCTGCGTATCGCTGGATAATTCGTTTTAGCCAATCGCACTTCGCTTCACTCGTGTTCTCGGAAACTCATTAACCTCGATAAGTAAATATTATTTTTTATCATTTCTGTAGGGACAGACGTCCTCGGCTGTCCGTTTTTAACAAACACAAAATATATCTTAAAACTTGCCTTGCGTTGTGCGTTTTCACTTTTTTGCCTAAATATTGTATCATAAGAAATTTTACTTGTCAATAGTTTAGTTGAAAAATGCCTATTTTCAGTAAAAAAACGGGGTATTTTTGGGCAAAAAATAAAATTGAAAAAAATTTAAAAAAATTTGAAAAAAGGTATTGACAAATAAAAAAGACTATGCTATAATCATATCCGTTGCAGAGAGAAAACGCAAAGACATGGAAGCATAGCTCAGTTGGGAGAGCATCTGCCTTACAAGCAGAGGGTCATAGGTTCGAGCCCTATTGTTTCCACCACCAACTAAAGCGGATACCTCGTATCCGCTTTAAATTACGGCCTGGTAGTTCAGCTGGTTAGAACGCTAGCCTGTCACGCTAGAGGTCAAGGGTTCGAGTCCCTTTCAGGTCGCCAAAATAAGCCTCTGTAGCTCAGTTGGTAGAGCAGGGGACTGAAAATCCCCGTGTCGTTGGTTCAATTCCGACCGGAGGCACCATATATGCGGATTTAGCTCATTTGGTAGAGCGCAACCTTGCCAAGGTTGAGGTGGCGGGTTCGAGCCCCGTAATCCGCTCCATTAAAAAACAACATCCTCACGGATGTTGTTTTTTACCAAAACCCCCAAAACAAAATATTCGGCGCCATGGCCAAGTGGTAAGGCACAGGTCTGCAAAACCTCTATTCCTCGGTTCAAATCCGAGTGGCGCCTCCAAAACAAAAAGCACCCAAATCGGGTGCTTTTTGTTTTGGAGATGCTACCGCATTTAAGCGCCACGCAAGTGGTCGGTTCTAATTTGGAAACAACGAAAAAACGATTGAGTATCGTTTTTTCTAAGTTTCTCTCTCCTAAGCAAGGAGCGTTGCGAGTTGAGTGTATCGAAACGAAGAAGGCGACTATGCGACGAGAGCGGTGTGGGCGCCTCCAAAAAATTCCGAAAGCATTAGCTTTCGGAATTTTTTTATCCAAGCCGCAGGCTTGGTATATCATCGACACACGAAGTGCGGTGTATATCATCAAGGGCGGCAAGCCGCCCTTGTATCTCATCAGCCCCTTTGGGGCTGGATTCTCCTGCGGCTTGATGATATACAACACTTCGTGTTGATGATATGCAATTCCTTCGGAATTGATGATATTCACGCCTTCGGCGTGATGTGCGCTACGCGCAAACGGATTTTGCCTAGCCTCTTGCACTCCGCGGGGAAGTGTGCTATAATAATTTGACGCAAGCGTTAAAGGCAAGAAAGGCGGTGATAATATGCCTAATTATAAAAAATATATAGGTAAAACAGTTTTAGTCGGAATATCTGTTTTTTCTCACGACGATGAATTGTTGGATAGATATCAGTATTTCGGTGAAATCGTTTCGATTGATGATGTAATTTCAATCAAAACCGATGACGGAGAAATAGCAACGCTACCGCCCGATATTAAATCATTGAAAAAAGCTGAAAAAGGAATTTACACACTTAAATCCAACGGGAAACAGATTGAAAATCCCGATTTTGTTTCAAGTTGGAGCATAACAAAGCCTGAAGATTAACGGCATCCTTTTTATAACAACGTCAAAACAAAAGCCTTGAAAAGCGCATACGGGTATGCTATAATTATTTTATCAAGGAGCTATAAAAGGATTTATCACCTTGTAAATTGAATAATCGGGAGGAAGGCTTATGAAAAAGTTTTTATCTGTTTTATTGATCGCGCTTATGCTTTGCTCAACCTGTTTTATGTCCGGATGCGGACTTTTTGATGCGCTTTTTGAATTGGTGCCCACAAAATATGACGATGCGGATAAGTACACGGCGGGAAACGCAGAATTTGAGGGCAAGGTTGATACCTTTAGCATCTGGTGGCACCACGGAAAGGTAACCTTGAAAACGCATAAGGAAAACACCGTTAAGATAGAGGAAACCGCAAATAAGGATATCGACGACACCTTCCGCCTACATTGGCGTTATTACTACGTTGAGGGCTACGGAAATGTTCTCTACGTTTATTATTCCGCCTCGGGTGATTATGATTTTAGTGACCTTAAAAAGGACATTACCATATATTTGCCCGAAAATGACGAAATGGACTTGACCTTTACCACGGATACAGCCTCGGTAGACGTTGATACAAGCGGATTTGAAAACACTATAAAGGAGTTTGTTTTCTGTACTAACAGCGGTAGGCTTTCCGCAAAGATAGATAGCGCCGACCAGGTGCGCATCTCGGGACAAAATGACGAGGGTGTACCTCAGGAAAACCGTGAATTTTCTCTTAAGGCAAACGGTACGGTGTACGACCTTGGAGTCAGCTCCTCCTATGCAATGGTTGACGTGGACGTAAAATCCGTAAGAATCGGAGACGTTGGAAGCGTTTTTGCTGACGTTATTTTCAAATCCCAAAAGGTAAGGGATCTTACGCTTACCAATTCCAGAAACAAGATCTATGCCACAGTTCTTGAGTTTGATTCCATAGATATTGAAACCTTTGAGGCGCCGTGTGAGCTTATTCTTTCTCCGGATGCATCCTTTAAGCTGAGCATTAAGGAAAAGGATCGCTTTAACTACAAAATGTCACCAAAGAGCGTTAAGGTGGAGTTTGACGGAGTAGTGAACGACGGCTCGCAGTACACTGTAGGCGCAGGAGAAAAAACAATTAAGTTTGCTTCTGAAAGCGATCTTGTTATTCGCCCTGCGGCAGAATAAAATTGATTTTTAAATTATAAAAAAGCACCCGAGTCGGGTGCTTTTTTGAGTTTTTTTGTAAAATAAACGCCACAGGGTGGCTTTTTTTGAATTTTTATAAAAATTGCAGGGCCTTTCAAAATAAAAATATTCATACTGTGTGGTGTTATATGAATTTAAATTGCCGTAAGCAGCCATTACTGCAAGGAAAAAGCAAAAATCCTCAGGGGAGTGGATGATTTTTGAAATTTTTATCCGATTTAAATGAGAGAAGCACCTTTGATTTATACGGTTATTTGGTTAAATTGAACATAAAAACAGCTTACCGTTTATATTTTTTATTAAAATTTTACTAAAAGTATTTACTTTCCCCACAAAATATGATATTATATATGAAAACACGGACGCGGCACGCGCGTTTATACGCGCGCGTAAGAGCCATAATACGGTAGGGAGGTGTGCAAGGATGGGCGTAATAAGAAGCCGAAAGCTTATGTATGTATGCATAGCGCTTTTTTGCTTGGTAATAGTAACGACACATCTTTCCTCCGGAATACTTGCGCGCTATACTACTGAAAAGGGTGGAGACGATAGCGCAAACGTAGCGCGCTTCGTGTTTGATACCCAGGGCGTCAGCGCAGCGGAGCTTGATATAAGCAGCATCAAAAAGCCTGGAGATAATATTGAGTATACCTTTAAGGTGTGCAATAAGGACGGAGTAAACGTTTGTGAGATAGCTCAGGAATATACGGTAAACGTTACGGTTTACGGAAATATGCCCTTTGTGTGTACTCTTACGGATGGGTCGAACATCGCATCCCTTGACAATACCCCACCCATCCTAACGTATAGCGCATCCCTGACGGGAGAGCTTGCCGCAGGGGTGGAAGAGGAGGATACCTTCACTTTAAGAGTTGAATGGCCCTCGGATGAAAACGGCGCTCAATATGCAAACGGTATGGCAATAGGTAAGGTAACTATTACCGTTACCTCCGTGCAGAAGGATTAAGGTGACGGTATGACAGTAAGAAACAGAAAAGGATCAAGTAAGAGAGTAATCGTTCTTTTGGTCATAGGTATCGTTATCGTTCTTTCCATAACGGGAGCGGTGTTTGCTAAATATATGGCAGAAAGACTTGAAACGGATGATGCCGTATCGGGCAATTTCTACTTCAGCTCCGATACCTTAAAGAAGACAACCAACGAAAAGGATGCAAACAACTGGGTGGACGGAATAACCTTTAAGCTGTATAACTACGAGGTATCGAACCCTGCCCTCGTGTCCGATAACGATATAGAGTATTCCGTAATACTTCCTTCAGGCTGGGAGGTAGACAGTGTTATCGACGATAACGGTAATACGGTCGCTAAGGTAGGAGAGGTATACAAAATATCGGGCTCACCCGAAAAGAAGTATCACACAGTTACCATTAAGCCCACAGATCCGGAAATCGTAAACGTAAGTAATCCCTTAAGCGTAAAGGTAAGAACAAAGACACCCTACGTAACGGAGCTGTCAACGGACTTTACACTTATCGGCTCACCATTACCGGACTACAAGATAGAAAACAACAGCACCTACGTTCTCGTAACCGTGTATACGAATCTTTACGAGGGTAACGTAACGGTAAACTGGACGAATAAATTTTTGCCGAATAACGCGGACCCGATAATGAGTGGTTGGGTAGATGTAAATACGGCAACCCTTATAGCCTCAAAGAATCACACCTATGAGCTGATATTCTTTAAGACCACTGCTGAAAATTATTCAAAGGCCCTGGAGAAGGGAACTAAAACCATACAGATAGGCGATTAAGCCAAAACAAGAAATTTTATGAAAGGAGGAAATAGAGATGAGCAAAAGAGCAAAGAAGCTTGGCACACGCATACTTTCAATAGCTTTGCTTGTGTGCATGCTGGTAACTCAATTTGCATTTATACCCACTACTTTTGCGGCATCGGTTCAAAGCACAGAGCTGCAGATGAATACCTATTCCTCCGATCTTTATATTTACAACTACCTTTGCTATACCGACGGTACGGGTACTGTAAGAACAAATTCCTCCGGAGGAATGTTCGTAATCCAGGGTAGCTCCAGCTTTGACATCCATATCGGTGACGTTAAGGATGCAGAGGGAGATAAGCGCCCCATGGATAGCGATATAGACGTTGAATTAAGCGGTCTTTCAATGGCGCCCGATAAAAAGCTTATCGTTTCCCCAATCAACGGCGGCAAGAGAGAGCTTGACGTAACCGTTCGCAGCTCTCCCACAATACCTACCCTCGTTATTGAGGATAAGGCAAAGGTAACCATCACTCTTTATTCAAACGTAACAATAGACCTTATCACCCTTGGTGAGGGCTCTTCACTTGAAATCAATACAAACGGCCATACGGCAGACGTGGATACCGTAAGCGGATACGGTGACCTTACCGTTTCCGGTAACGGACATCTTTCCACAGAAAGCGTAAGCGCAGAGAATATTATTCTTAACGCAGCTACCGTACAGGGTGGCGGCGACAGCAGTGTGACCGCAAATAAGACCATAACGGTAAACGGCGCAACGGTCAAGGACATTTCGTTGTTTGGATTTAATTCCTCCGCAACGGGCAGAAAGTCCATTACCTTTAACGGAGGTAATTTCGATAACGTTTCCACCGTTGGCGTGGATAAAGCGTCCAATGCCGTTGTCACGGTCAGCGGACTCGGCGGCATCGTTTCCTCGAAAAGCACAAGGTATGTTTTTGATTACCTTATAACCTACAAGGCGGCGGATACCGTACTTACTCCCTTGGATACATGGCCCACCTCATACAGAGTCGAGCACGAATCTCCGACTGATACAAGCACAGAGGTGCTTGGCTACGTTGCGAACGGTATATTTACAAGCTCTGATAGCGTTGTGCTCCCCGGATATGACGTAGACGCATTCTACGGCTACGCAGGCTGGCTTCTTAACGACACTCCCATAACGGAGCTTGCCGTTACGCAAAACGGCGACGTTACTCTTATTGCAGAGCTTGATCCCTATACGGTTACCGTAGATATGGATCTTGGCTATACACCCGATTCAAGCACAAACGACGCACCCATTCCGCCCAAAAACCATACGACCACAGTGGAAACCAACGGAACCATCACTCTTGATGAGCCTGAGCGCTTCGGTTACGTGTTCAAGGGCTGGAAGATAATAAGCGGTACAAGGCACGACATCGTAGATGGCTCTTACACCGTTAACACAGAGGATCTTGATAAGGTTGGAGATACGGAGACCTTCATTCTTAAAATGGAGGCGCAGTGGGAGGAGGACTCCTTCCCCGTAAGATTTATTTTAACGTCAACGGTTAGAGAAAACGATATTGAAATTTCGGTAAACGGCGGCGTTAATTGGCTTAAGCTTTCCAATTTTATTTCCCTTTTACCCGATACCATACCTTATGAAAACGGTATTTTTTCACCAAAAGAATTTATAAATTACGGTGAAACTCTTGATGAATACGTAAAGAGAATATTCGGCGGAGAGGTGCTTATTAAGGACACCACGGGAATATATACCTTTACGGGATGGATGCTTACGGATACAGCTACCCCCGTTTCTCCCGACGAGGAATACAGATACGGTGACGGCTTCCTTATTATGCCCGACACAATAAGCACTCTTGACGATTGGAAGACTGCACTTAAGAAAAACCCCATCAGCTTCTCAACCATCTGGAGAGAAACAGACCATAAGTATACTCTTACAGTTCAGAGCAGAGGAGAATGGACCGTCCTTATTGACGGTACCTCCAATGCAAGCACTCAAATTGAGGTTTCCGTTGGCTCTACCGTAACTCTCAGCTGTGACATCGACGTTGCGAAAACGTCAATTACCCATTGGTCGATCCCTGCATCGGCAGGAAAGGTTACGGAGCGTGGAAAGCCCGATAGTAACGGTAACGTATTTTACGACTTCATAATGCCCGATGAGGACATTAACATAAATCTAAGCAGCGTCAACACCTCTGAAAGCACGGACCCCATTACTGTGGACCTTGCTATAAGTGATATAGAATTTGCTACGGGCGTTAAGTATAATGAAAGAACTCATAGCGGCTTCTGGTATGACGTTGACGCGGATGATATGACTCCCTTGTATTACGATGACGTAAAGGGCGCGTATTTCTATATCTGGAATCCTGACGAGTCATTCTTCGTAACTACGAATAACGTACCTACCAAGAATCAGCTTACCATAGTACAGCAAATGAATGGAGGCGTCCATTTAACTAAGTGTATTATGGAAAAGCGAGACGAATACGTAGAGGATGCTGTTGGAAGATACCTTAATGGCACCAAGATGGAAAGAAATAAGTATACTATTGATACCGTCTTGATGACAATCGATATGAGAGGCTACGGCAATATCGTTATCGATTACAGCATAAATAACTCCTACGTTACAGACATTATCGTACACGGTAGTA
Organism: Clostridia bacterium; assembly: GCA_017481595.1. Lineage (GTDB taxonomy): Bacteria > Bacillota > Clostridia > Oscillospirales > CAG-272 > RGIG2000. The sequence goes on from JAFUOY010000022.1 coordinate 126,074, forward strand.
ATACCATTGCGGCAATATTCCCTGATAAGATCAATAACCAGTTTACTCCAACTCTTAGAATTACGGGCGAAGACAACGGTCAGTTAACACTTGACCATATTACCAACGTGGGTGTTTTAAGAGTCAATAACCTTATCGTAAACGAGTATTCGGGTAGCACTTATGAATATCTTATATACAACGTGGCAGGACAACTTGGTGCGGCTGACGTCTATTTTAAGGACACCAACCTGTACGCAAGGAATAAGAGATTATACCTTCCAAACGGGCAGTTCGGCTTTAATACCTCTGAGTACGCTGTTGAAATGGATGTCGGCAGTGCCTTTGTGGGATATGAATATGTAACAAACGGATCGAAAAATACGTATATGAGAATAAGAGGAGATCTTTTCTTCTTCTTCTTCAACCTGGAGCTTTCAGGTAAAACATCCCTTGTGGTAGACGGTATGATCCACACTCACAGGATTGAGGACTCCTACGGTGATGCGGACATTAACATTAACGGATACGTTATCGTAAAGGGTCTTGGCCTTATTGGTACTCAGTTAAACGTGAAGAATGCCAACTCAGTGGTCATTGCAAATATGGTGACCGCAAATAAAGGCTCTAATTTTGAAAAAGGTACTATTATTGCTAACCAACTGCTTAACCCACCCGTTAAGGTACCAAGCCTATCCGGTGTGGATTACACGGTAAATGCGTATACATCAAAAGCATCCGATTCTACTTATCCCTTCTTTAATGTAAGTAATGATAGGAAGGAAACGTCACAATATCTGTTTAACGGAGTCAGGATGTTCCTCTTCGGCTATTATAGGGATAGCGGAAAGGCGAACGTTTATGACGTTACCTCCAATCTTAAGGATGATAACAATAATCCCGTAAAGGCGATACTTGATCCCTTGCTTGATGCAAACGGAGACCTTAAGAAGGAACTAAGAAACGCACCCGATAAAAACGCTGTATATAATAGCGCGAAGAAGGCTATTGAGGACAGCATTACTGCTAAAACGTACACGAATAAGGAATGCGTTCAGATCGGTGATGCAACTCACACAGCAGAAACAGTTTATCCGAAGAGTGTTAAAATTTCCGGTGGTGAAATATACGCCGCAGGAAATATTACCTTCTTTAACGAAACAACAGTAACGGGAGGCACCGTTGTTTGCGGCGGCACCTTCTCATCCAAGCGAGATGTTGTGATAAGCGGTGGAAATATAACCGCAAACGAGGTCGGCATAGCGGACGCTATTACAGTATCTGAAAACGGCGCATTAAGGTATGCAACTCTTACGCTAAAGGGTGGTAACATAAACACCAACCATATCGGCGCGCTTACAAAGGGAATTAATAACGTTGACGCAAGAGGAGTTCTTGTTCTTGATAATATAGGCGCAGCCCTTACCCCGAGAACGGAAGCTGCCGTTACGGTAAAAACTTACATTTACGTTAACTATTTGTACGATAAAAACGTATATAATGTAGACGGTGTAAATCCCACCGATCTTTGCTTTACCTCAACCTACTCGGGCGGAGTCATTAACACTCTTACCCAAAGCGGAAATGTAAATCTTATAAACCCTGTAATAAAATCCAATAGTGAAGCCGCCATGTGGCTGTATAACGATGCTAACGGTGAAAAGATAGGATCCATTAACGTATACGGCTACGTAAACGGTGACTCAAGTAAAGGAATCGTATTCGACGGACAGCTTTCCATAAGCTTGTACGCGGCAAAGGCAAACTATAATCTTACAATAAGCAGTGATTATAACAGCGGATTTACGGTTTCATTTGGGGAAAATACTCTTAATGCAAACGAAAGTGCATCCGTTCCCGTAAGATCACAGGTTACAGTCAAGCTTGAAAACGATATCCTGTACGGAGAAACGGTAATAAGGTATAAGGATGCTGCGGGAGTAATCCATAATATTCTTAAGGCAAGCGGATCAACGTCCGATCCCTACACTAACACCTATACGTTCTCAATGCCCTTTGCAGATGTGGAAATATTCGTAATGAGTGAGTATATACATAATCTTGACGAATCCTCTATATCATTTACAAATACGGGCTTTGCAGTTGAGGAGTATTCTGCTGCACGACGCCAAGACAGCGTATTTGAATATTACGGCAATATAAGAATAACTCAGACTACGCCCGCAAAGGCAACAAATAACAGAATCGTTTTTGAAACTGCAGATTCGGGTAACGTTACAAGAGGAATAAAAATAACCTTAACAGACGTTAACCAATCAACTCTTGGCGTGCTCGCAGGTATAGAATTGGCAGACGGCGCAATTGTTGATATTACCGTATCCAATTCAAATGCGACTAAGCGAACTGTAATTGCTCCTATTCTTGTGCCGCAAAACTCATCCTTTACTATAAAGGGAGTGGATAAAGACCGCTTACATTTCGGCACAGGAAAAACCGGCGTAGGCGCAGTGGCAGGCAGCTTCTCGGGAAAATCAGGTAATATTTCTTACAAAAACCTGAATCTAACCGTTACCAATGATGCAGCAACCAGATGCGTATTCGGTTATAGCGTATCAAAAACCACGGCTCAGCTTTTGTTTGAGGATTGTATTATCACGGACAATAGCAACTATTCCTCCGATACCCTTGGCCTAAATATGGGAAGCGTAGTCATCAGAAATTGTGAAATGACTGTTTCCACAAGCTCTGACGTTGGCGGTAGGATTTTTCTTAACTGCGGAGACGTTAGTTATATTAACACCGTGGTAAACCATACCTTCGGTGGTGCAAGAGGTAGTGTGCCTACCTTTAACCATAATGATAATGCTACGATATACTTAAAGGATTCTACCTTTACTATTAAATACATCCGTCAAGATACTCAAAGCAATAAGGAAAGTATTGAATTCCGAGGCAATCTTGTAGTGAGCGGTAATAGCGTTATCAACTCTACGGAAAGAATTATGCTGAAGAGTATTAAGCTTTCCGATAATGCAAAATTCATTTCGGAAGACGGATATCTCCTTTGTCCCGACGTAACAGTCAGCGACAATGCGGAAATTGACGTTGGATACCTGATAATTTCGGGATTCGTTAAAAGCTCCTATGATACCGAGGCTAAGCTTTTTGATGCTATGGCTGGCGGAAGCGATGATGCGGTGCTTAACGGAGCATCATATCAGGGACTTATAATTAACGGCGGTACCGTAAATGCAAGCGTCATAGGCGGCGCAAAGAATGCTAAGATAACCGTAAACGGCGGTACTGTAAACACATCGGCACTTGGCACTCTTGGTGAATATTACGGATACTGGGTAAAGATCCCGCCAAAATCAGAAAACGTATTTATGTACACCTATTCCGTAATTCCCGAAAATATGGGAGCAACGGTAAACGTAAACGGCGGTACTGTAAACGTAGCCGACGGCGGATATCTCGGAGGTATGTTCTCAACTGTAAATATTACGGATGGTGAAATATCTCTTGGCAACGGCGCTGTGCTTGGTGTAAGCGAAGCGCAAAAGACTCTTATGTATAACAACGCAACCTCTAAGGGTCAGCCTCTTACAAATGCGGTAACCGTAAATGCAAGCGGCGGACAAATAGAGGGAGATACGGTGAATACTCCTTATGGTAGCACGGTTATTTCCGGTACTGCCTCTGTAAAGGTTGACAACCTAACGGCAGCAAACGGAAGCATTACCGTCACCACCTCCGACCTTAGCTATGAAAACCCGTATACGGGTGCGGATGAGGATGATATGTATGCGGGTGTCGTTATAAACGATACTCTTGACGGTCTTAACGTTCTTATTGACAATAAAGCGGTAGTATATGCAAACAATGCGTATACAACAGCGGACTTAGGTAAGAACGGTATGCTTAAGGTGTCAAACAAAGCCCATCTTTATATCGGAACCGAGCATGGCTCCCGTGGAAACGGAACGGCAGAGGTAATAATCGTTACCGACGGATATATTTACGGTAACAAAATTTACTATATTACGTACGTCCTTATGGATGACGATATAGACAAAGCAGAAAACAGCGGAAGCAACTGGATCGAATACAACTGGGGCGAATACAATATCGATCTTTACGATCCTACAAGACCGGGCTACGATTTTGCAGGCTGGTACGGTACGGAGGATTACAGTGACGAAAGAGTTACGAGCATTGCGGCAAATGCAGCAAGAAATATAACTCTTTACGCTAAGTGGACTCCCAAGACTGTTAAGGTGGTTATAAAGATCAATGCCGCAGAAGTTGGTATGAGCGCAGGCACTCTTGAAGCGGAAACAGTGGGATTAGGTACTATAAGCGGCAACGTTTTTACCTATGTAAGAACTGCAAACGTATCCTACCGTGATAAGATTCTCGGTGAGGGCAACGGACATATCAACCTTGCGAATTATATGCTTGCTACCTTGGGCGTTAAGGAGCTTAAGATAGAGGGATATGCAAACCAGTACGTAGACGGTAATACCATTATAACTAAAGAAATGCTTGGTGACGAGCTTGTTCTTTTGGTTACAAAGGTTGCAAAAACAAAAATCAAGCTTTCTCTTGATCTTAACCTTGTTGTCAAGGGAGAGCATTCCTACAGTAAATACAACAATATAAGAGATTTCGACGAGGAGGATTCAGTAACCTTAAGATCATCCTATGTTGATATCGGAGCAACGGTATCCTCGGCAAACGGCTTCGTTGATGCTCTTAATAAGCTTATCGTACCTACCGCGGCAGGCTTTACCTTCGGTGGCTGGTACACGGACAAATCCTTCGCCAACGAATATAAGGTAAGCGAGGACTACGTAGTAAGCGCAGACTTTAACGGAATGATCTATGCTAAATGGATAGCCAATGAGTATTATATCGAATTCGATGCGGGAGAGGGCAACGATATAACGTCTGACGGCTCTGTTCCTTTAGTAAGCGATGCGACCTCAAGGCTCGTTGCTAAAATAACCTATAACAACAGAATTGATACGGCTAAATATTTCTTTAAGCTCGATAACGGATCATACGTCGAGATATCCCCCGAGATAGCTCTTAGCGTGCTTCCTTCCGCTTGGAAGGAGGGCTACACCTTTAACGGTGAGTGGCATTATACCGATAATTTAGGCTACGAAAGAAATATTACGAAGAACGTAGTCTTTAACGTAACGAATATCAATGACGGAACGTCCTGGTATGAAAATACTGTAAATATGGGCGACCCCGTGTCGGCAATCACCTTCTTGCCCAAGTACGCAAGAATAAAGATCACATATGATCTTAACGGCGGACATCTTGTTGGAGAAGACTGGAAGGCAAATTATGATTCCTTTGAAGAAAAGCACGGCAGATACGAGACTGTGATCAAGGAACCGAATAAGGCGCTTATCGGTTATTCAACCACTACCCCCGAAATCGCGGCAGATTACGATAGCATAAGCACGGTCGTAAACGACCATGGAGAAAGCTTCTACGTTATCAGCACAAGCGTTAGCTACTTCAGTGCAAATCCCAATTATGTTACAAACGATTACCGTGGTCAGATCAGTAATAAGGGCTATACCTTCAAGGGCTGGCGCCTTATGGAGGAGATCGGCGGCGGTGTCCTTCAGCCTAAGAAGGAAGAAGGAAACGACGTGTATATAGGCTGCTTCCCCAGATACAAGGACGTAATAGTTCAGGCAGTATGGGAGGCTAACACCTACAACATCAACCTTAACCCCTATGATGTCAACAATAAGTCTCCATATGCGGAATTCAGCCACGGGGTGGACGATATCGTCCCCGTAACGCTGACGGTAGGCATGGAGATAGAAGGCCTTGATGCCTTGTGGCCAAGCAGAGAAACGGAGGCTCTCGATCCTTGGTTTGCGTACGACGCAACGAAGGATAAAAACGCCTTGGCGGATAACGATAAGCGTTACCTCCTTGGATTTACCTTTGATGCTCTTGACCCCGGTGTTAACGATGACGCAAACACAGACGGCTTTGCGGTTTACCATAAGTACAGTGAGGACGTAACCGACCTTATTAACCGCGGTTGCATCTACACTCATGAAAACAAAAAGACAGTAGGTAGTATTTTCGGCTTACCCTCAAATGATGATTACAACGGTAACATCAATATTGACGGTATTGATGATACGGTTCCCGACTACCCCAACGGATCCACGGTTGAAATGTACGCCGTATACAGAGAGCGTTCTCTCGTATTCGTTGAATACTATACCGACAATAACGGTGATATTCAGCAAAAGGTGCTTAAGGCTTTCCCCTGGACCGAGTGGAGTGAATATCCCACAACTGGCGAGTTCCGCTCCGTTGAAGAGAGGATCGAGGGCTACGGATACACACTTCTTAAGCTTGGCGTAAACTCCAAGGACGTAAACGCATCCGAATATCCAAAGAATGCAGACGATTATAATGCAAAGGTCGAGGGATATAAGAAAGCCGCGCAGGATCTTGGTACCTACGACATTATGGTATACACCATATTTGTTGCTCAGGTAGTAGAGAATGCGGCGCTTAACGCAGGCTCGGATCCTCTTGATAACACAAGTGATGCATTTGAGTACGTTATCCCCAACAGTATGCAGGCTGGCGTCCTTAACTACAAGGTTGAAAGATTGGATGCCAATGGCGAATTCACAATTGTAAATTCATCCTCCCTTAACCGCTTTGACAACACAGTCAGCGACAAAAAGGTGGCTATCCTTGCTGAGCTGTATGATACCAACGGTATAAAGCAGGATGAAAAATGGCTTGAATCCGCAACAGTAAACGCTACCAAGCTGTTTGACATACTTGTCGGCAGCGGCTGGGTCGTAAAGCTTACTCTTTATCACTCCTCGGTTATGAAGACGGAGGGAGCGTACCGGTTTAAGTTCACCCTCGGATTTGAGTCCGATGATCTTAAGGATCAGCACATTACCCTTAATACAACAATTAATATGACTCCGTCTCTTTACGACGTGGAATACGAGGCAGTATTGCCAACCGATCCCGTAGTAGAGAATTGGAACGGATTTAGAGACACATCCCCCTACGTTTTGATGGCAGAGGACTTTAAATACGGTGACACCCTTACTTCAACGGTGCCCGTAGTTGAGGGCTATGATGCAAACGGTAAGTGGAAGACCGATACCCTGAAGGAACTTTCCTACGGTAGCAGTCTTATCGCGGATACGGATGCAAAGAATGCGGTAGACGGTGGAACAAACGTAATCAGACTTACAACGGAATGGATAATCAAGAAATTCAAGCTAAGCGCAACCCAAGAGCTTCTTAGTAAGTGGAATATCTACTACGGCGGAGAGCAGCTTACGGGCACAAGCCCCGTAGAGGTAGACTACAGAACGGGAATCAGCTTTGAATTAAAGACACAGGCAGGGGAATATCCCGAGTTTGCTTGGATAAGAATAGGTAATACCGACGGACAAAGAGTAGACACGTACGGAGCCCTAAGCTACGGAAAATACGTATTTACAATGCCTGCCGATAACGTAGCATCCTATTACAGCAGACTTACTAAGCTTTATCTTGAGCTTGGTAGTATCACCGTAAACGCAGGCGGCTACTCCCTTGATGATGAAGATTTCGTTTGGAGAGGCGATTACGCCATCCTTATGGATGAAAATAATAATACCGACCAAAGCGAGACCGCAAACGTACTTACCCTGACGGGAGATCTTAGTGACAGAGAAATATATCTCGGCAACTTGAATATAACCTCTGAAAACTCCGTAAGTCTTGATGATGCAAAGGCAACTCTTACTGCAAAATATGACGGTAAGGAAAGCAGTATCAAGGCGAAAAACATCAGAGTTTCATCCACGTCCTCCATGATAATGGATAACGGAAGCCTTGATCTGACACCCGTATCGGGTGCGGCAGGCATCGGTGGTATAAGCACTGATACAAGAAACGGTACCATCACGCTTAACAACGTAACAGTCAAGCTTACTATGGAGCCCTCCGTATCATCGGGTATAGGCCCTGCAGATAAGGTAAGCGGCGGCGGTAATATCGACCTTAACGGCTGTACGGTAACCGTTACGGAAAAGGCGGGAATCGGATCCTCCTATAGCGGCACGTGGATAGGCGGCAACGGAGTAGGCAGCGTAACCCTTGATAATACGAACGTATTACTTGGAGACGGTAGCGATATGATCTTAGGTCCTAAGGTCCTTGACGGAGATTCCGTTACACTCGTAGGATGCGGTATAGGAACTGAATCAGCTCCTCTTATCGATCCCATTCACGCAAAGAACAGTTTAACAATAACTGACACAAGCATTTATCAGAGCTTTAATAAGGGTACTGCAATAGGTACGGATGAAGGCGGTACGGTAAGCGTGACCAACAGTAATATAAGCAGTATGGTCATTAACGTAGACGCGCTCTATACCGGTAAGCTCCTTATTAACGATGCGGCTTCCTGCGTGGTTATCGCCAATACAAGGATACTTGAGGCAAAGCACGGTGATATTACTATCACGTCATCGGGCGTAACTCAGGGAACCGAATATTTTGCGCATACCAACAGATATCTCATAATCAAGGAGATAAGCGGAGCGGCAAATGACCTGACCGTAGGTTCAATTACAAATACGACTATCATTACGGTCGATGATGCAGACTTTGATAACGTAATTATCAACACAGACGTTGAGATATTGCTTGACGGAGCAATAAAGCTTAATAAGCTTACTGTGGCTGATAATAAAACGGCTACAATGGATGCAACAAGCGGAGCTACACTTGTAATTACCGAAATTGACGGTACTACAAGCGGCAGCTACGAGCAAGAGGGCGGTACCTTAAGCGGAGATAAGCTTGGTATCGGCGGAAATATGACCCTAACAAACGTAACGGCAAGCGCAAGTGAGTATATAGGCTCCTTTGGTGTAGGCGGTGTAACCACAGTAACTATCGACGGCGGCAGCGTGACCTCCGCAGAAGGTACGATAGGCGCACTTGGTAAGCACTCGGAGACATTTACCTTCGTAGTCCTTGAAAATACTCCCACAGTAAACGGTACGCTTGCACAGGATCATTACAGATTAAGCTATAACACGGCCTTCGGCACAAATGATCTTCCTAAGGTTCTTCGTTCAGTAACCAACAGCGGTACGGTAACGTATATGCCTTCAGTTCCAGACGGACCTACGGGAGATACAAACTTCTTGTTCTGGTATTACCTTGACGGAGAGAATAAGATCGGAATAGGTGATAAAGCAGACGGAGTTACTGAATATATTGACGGCCTTACAAAGGACGAAATAGATTATGCGGAGGCCAAGGATACTGACGGAACAAGAACACTTAAGCTTTACGCTTGGGTAAATATCACTATTGAGGGCATAGTATCATCGGGTAATATCTATGATGAATTTAATGCTACTGCAAATACGGTAACAATCTATCCTACGGGCGCATTTACTGCGATGTATACGGTAAGCGGTACTGTGATGGCAAACAGCAGCTACGTAATAACCCTTGATACACCCTTTAAGGCAGGTACTGTATTGACACTCGGAGTGATAAGCGATAATATTCCCTCGTTCTATTACTACTATTGTAACGGCATGGAAACGGAGATAGAGCTTTCAAGCTTTGCTAAGATGGGTACAAGTAAAGAAGCTCCTACGCTTCTTAGCGATGCTGCAGGAACAGCACTTGCAGATGTATTGGTTATCGTAGCCGACTTTACGGGAGTAAACGGAAATGAAGACGTAACCTCCCATAAGATGACACTCAGCGTTGTTGTAGCGGGCAGCACGGTGGCATCAAACGACAAGGTAAGCTACAATACCACGTTCTCCTCTGAGATAAAGGTAGGAGAAGACGGCAAGGTAGTGATCGACCATAAGGGAGATACACAGTATGACGGCGAGAAGCTGTATCTTATCGTAAATGTAAACGGTAAGACTGAAATACCGTTAAACGCATACGTAGGCTTCGACAAATTGACACACGTAGTCAGACTGAATAAGCATAGCTGGTACGTGGAGATAGGAGAGGCAAAGAACGACGTAAGCATGGAGATAACACCATTCTTCGAGGGCTTTGGCGCAGGAGAATATGTAGCGGAATGGATACTGGTAAGATCAACATCGGCGGATGACAATATTATGGGTAATACCATAACCACACAAGGAGGCGGCTTTACCGTTGAACAGACCATTAAGGAGGAGATGAGCATAATTCTTCTTACGGTTGACGGACAAAGGGAAACAGACAGAACTCTTAGTGCGGGAAGCGAGCATATTGCAACCTTCAGTTACACACTTTCATCAAATGCGAAGATGGAAATGATAGGAGAAATGCATACGGACGAGGCAGGATATATACCCGTTGAGGATATCAGTCTTGAGCAAACTGATAACGGCATAACGGCAAAATTCGGCAGGGGTCTTAGAGCAGGCACTTATCGGATCACATTCTCCATTGATGCAAATAATACCGACGATAACGTTTACTTCTTGTTCATTATCGAATAACAAAAATACCGAGGATTTGCCCAACTTCTCATAAGGAAGTTGGGCAGTTTTATTGGCCTTGGGCGAGTTCTATTGCTTCGCAGCGGTATTCGGCTTGCGCCGAGTGATATTTGCTTCGCAAGTGATGTGCGCTTCGCCCTGTGAAGCGAGCCTTCGGCTCACGGATAGGGTAGTAGTCGTTACAGATCCATTCTGTCTTGACAAAAAAGATGCCAAGAATAAAACCCGAGATTTTCTCGGGTTTTATTCATTTATCGTTTTTTCAATCATTCCGTCAAGCAGTCTGCCTGTTCGTTTTACTATGATTTCGGGATCTTCCTTCATACCTCGGCTTACCCAACTCACAAGCGCTCCTATCAATACATGAGAGCAAATCTGGGCAGTAAACATCCGATCGTCCTCATCAATAACCTTGTCGCCAATTTTATCATCAATAACGGAAATAACCATTCGTTCTGCGATTTTATTCAAATAGTGTTCAAGGTGCTCTTGTTC
>JAFUOY010000023.1 GCA_017481595.1 Clostridia bacterium
AATTCCCGTGCCTGCGTAGTCCTTATTGTCAATAATCGCTTTTGCGTGGTTGAGTAAGGTCTGCATTGTATTGGTTGCGTTTGCCTCAGTACCCGTTACAATGCTTTTTATACCAACCTGATATCCCACTCCGTAGGAATATGCGCCAAGGGAATAATTAACGCCGTCAACCGTGTAATTATAGCTGTCAATAACCTTGTAAGTCATATATTTGGATCTCCAACGGTCCGTAACGAAGGAGCCACCGTCACCGTCTGTACCGCCGTCATAGTCAACAACGTCTGCTTCACCCTCATAGGTGTCGCCAATTCGATACCAGTCGCCAACGATATTTCCCTCTGCATCCCTGTCACAGGTGAATACTATGGCGTATACGGGAACGTACTCTCCCATATCCTCCTTTGCAAGAGGATCTATTGTGAGATACAACGTCATTTCACAACCGTATCCCGTAAAGGATTGGTTACCGTAAACAGCGGTGTAGTCATCACCCGTGTTTTTATTTCCGTCAAGGTTTTCGTGCTTGATCATAACAGTTGCGTCCATCTCCTCGTCACCAACGGTGATCTGAAGCTGACCTGCGAACAATGTGTTTACTGCCACGGAGTCCGCGCTGGAGGAGCCTTTAACGTTTCCTATATAGTTGGAGGTCCACTCTCTGCCGTCGAACTTATTGTCAAGCGCGTCCACAAGCTGTTTATAAGTAGAGTCCGTATTAAGAATATTCAAAAACTTTTCTTCAACGATGGCAATAGCCTCGTCCTCACCGTCAACGTTGATACCAAACTGGAAGTTTATCAGCGTTCTCCAGTCTGTAGCTGCATCCATTCCCGTGCCGATAGTGTAGGTGACCTCAAATTCAAGACTCTTATGGGGCGCTACCATAGTTCCGTTTGGAAAATTGGTTTCAATTCCGATCCTTCTTGAGCTGCTGCCCGTATTGTTGATATACTGATAGGTCTTTTTATTGAATCCATGACCGCTTTCGTATGTGCCGTTTCCGTTGTAGTCCTTAAGATCAAGCTGATAATAAATGTCGCGGTAGGAATAGGTAAGGTCCGTATTGTTAAGAACGGTTACCTTGTACGTTACCGTACCTGCCCCACTGTTTCTTCTGTCTATAAGAGCATCCACCGTGGTGGTGTATTCCAGGTGATCGACACTCTGGTGGTCAACGTTGGAGCTGCTTTTCGTTTCTATGTTTGTGATAAAAAGTCCATAGGGAACCTCAACACTTACCGCGCCGCCTATATTAAGGTCGGTAGTAAGGGCGGCGTAGCCAAAGGTCATGAAGCAAAAGATCAAGGAGAGCGCAGTACAAACCGTGATCTTTATCCACTTAGGCATACTATACTCTCCTTTCAATTCTTATTTGTTGTCCTTGTTTTCAGAATCAGCGCTTGATGAAAGTATTGATTCTGCCTTGCGCTTGATAACGCCAATGATCTTCTTCAAGGGATGCTTGATATGCTCAGGCTCAACTCTGTGATTTCCGTGAGAAATAGCAGCCTTTCTTATAACCTCGCGGTCGCGCGCCGCATCCTTAGTGGGAACGAGGACCATATCACCCTCGTGAAGCTCCTCACCGTTAGGATCATATCTGTATACCTTGTTGTTTTTGGATCTTTCGGGCCATACTACACCGACAACCTCAACGCCGGGCTCCTCGGGGGCAACCTCAAACTCTGCGTCGTCGTCGGGAACGTACTCTATCTCGGAAAGAATTACGTCGGGCTGAGCAAGAGCCTCTGCAACTGCCTCTGCGTCAACGTTTTCCTCAAAGATAAGGGCTTCCTCAGTACCGTCAAGGCTTTCTACGATCTCCACGTTTTCGTGTCTTGAATAGATCTCGTCGTAGTTATCAACCTTTATTTCAAAGGTGTAAAGTATTTTTGTATTAGTTGGGATAAGGAATCGCGTCATTGTTTCGTCACTGTTTTCCGTCATAAGAATAGGTGACTGAATAGTATCGCGTATACCGAGCATTTCGGTAAAGGTCTTTATCATTACCGTCTGATATCCTTCGGAGTCAAAGTCACCCGTCATACGCTGAATGTAGGAGCTGTACGCGTTTACAAGCTTTCTTACTCTTGCCTCGTAGGTAATATCCTCATTCTTGGTGATCTGAATAAATACTACAAGAGTAAGGGCAAGAATAACTGCAAGAATGGAGGAAACTATACCCACAACGTAGAACGCCTGCTGACTTTCTGCGCCGTTATAGGCGATAACCTTGCTTTCGCTCTCGGGCACGCTGGAGGTAAGATGGATATTAAGGGTTTCCGTAACGAGAGGGATATTAAGGGATGTTGAATATTTGTTTTCGTTGCTCTGTTCAAACTGCTCAGAGGTGCTGAGTACCTCAACGTCAAGAGTCAATATAAGAGTGGAGGAGGAGTTTTTGAGCGCGTAGGTGTCAACAAACTCGGAGGCTATATCGTTGTATTCGTTATAGTCTATCATTACACTCTCGTTGATCTCAAGATTGTTGGATCTTCTGGCGGAGGTGCTTGTAAGAGGAACGATATTGTTCGTTACCGTAAAGTAAGGATTACCCGAATTCTTATCAGCAACAAGAAGGGTAGCGTCGATCTTGTACTTGTACTCAAAGCCAACGCCCGTAGTATCAATATCCAATTTGTAATTGAAATCAGCGGAAATTGCGTTTATAAGGGAGGCGATATATTCCTGATCCTTACCGATCCATTCCTCCTTGAAAAATTCGTTTTCCTTGTACTGAACCTTGTAGTCTATATTACTGCTTTCTGTGTATTCAATATAATACGTGCGGTTCATTCTGTCGTAGATCAAAAACGAGCCAAGAGCGATAACCGCGATCAACGCAAGGGCAATGATCTGTATCATTATCCACTTTTTTCTGTTTTTCTTATACTCTTGTCGTCTTTTGATTTCAAGCTCAGACATTATTTATCTCCTTTCTAAGATTGCTGATGTATTAACGGTCAAACAGGCTTCGCATCCAGAGGGTAGGATAGCCGAAATACGGCAGCTTCCAATTAACCACGCCGACTATCTCACCGTCCGTGATATATCCTGCGTCGGTAAACTCGTTTGCGTCACCCTTTGTGTAATAGCGGGTTTTTCCGTTTATGATCTGTATATCATTAACTCTATGTACTATCATAGAATCATTTTTTTCATAAGCAATAACCTGTCCCTCTGTAATAAGCTGATCGTCATAGCTTTCATAAAATGCTATGTCGCCCTTATTCAGCTCTCCCGTCATAGATTCCGTTGCTATAACGAGGGCGCCGTAGCGGAACTGGTTTGAAATTACCATTACGACTCCCGTCATAATGACAATTACCGTAACTGTAAGCACCTTTGACATCACCCGCATAAAGCGTGATGGAGTTTTAAGTGCGTATCTTCTTTTTTTCTCATAAAGAGAGTCTATAAATACGTAGATGGCAATTGGCAACAATAGTCTGATAAAGTTGACAAGTGACTCTGCCGTGTTTGGAATAATTGGGATAACGTACGCATAAAGCGTCATAAGTAAGCGGTATATAAGATTTGGCAATATACCGTACCGTTTTGAGATGTAGTTGTATAATAGGTTTGATACAATGGCAGGAAATAATGCGCCTGCGACAAGATCCATAAATCTGTTGAATGAGGTAATACCCGGAATATTGGAGCATATCAGCATTTCAGCGATTACGCAGGAGAGGTAGCAAAGCGCATTTGCCGCCTTATCCTTCTGCGCGACGAACACGTATCGAATCACTTCGGTGGCAGTGATGATAGCTGCAATCGGCAGAACGAATTTAAAAATGTTTTCAATATTAAGCCTGTACGTATTCTTGTAAAAGCCAAGGTACAAGCCCGAAAGGTAGTAAAGCATCAGATAAACAAGGGCGGTAGCCGTCATAATAATGAGGACCTGCCTCTTGTTTATTGATAAGATGCTTCGCTTTTTAATAAACAGAACCGATAATACTGCCGCAGGTACCAACAAAACGGCTGCAACAATGCTTCCGCTATAGCCAAGCGGCAGAAACAACGTGATAAGGAGGACGGCAAAAATCGATACCGAGGATATTCTTATTATTCTCTTGTCATTCATGCTCGTCCTCCTTTCAAATTTCTAAATATTGATCGATCTTAACAGAGATCAGTCTGTTGTTGTAGCTGTGAATGTAATATTGATAGAGCGAACTACTGTTGATGTGGGGTTCTTAAGGAGAGTAAAGGTAATTTTTACAGGAATGGAAGAGGGTGTAATGGAGCCGCCGCCATTATCTGTTCCGGCAGCAATGGTAGATCCGCTGGGATATTCTACTTTTGTGCTTAACCATTCGTCACCTGTGTAAAGACCGCCTCCGCTTTCAGTTTGAGGATCACCCATGATCTTAAGGCTCTTTATGCTCAATTCAGCCTCATGCACACTCTCGTTGTAAACTGTAATTGTGTAAGTTACAGTATTACCATCAAGTGCCAAGGAGTTTACAGCAAGGTCAGCAGAATGTTTAGTCGTTTTGGTATATGTGCTGTCAGGGGCAGTGCCGTTTGATTTTTCAATAACTGCTGAGTTACCCAAGTAGATATCTTCGGTAAACTCATTCTGAGCCTGACCGGGATTGAAGGTTGCATTACCTGTCAAGTTAAGGTCAACTGTAAGAGCAGCATAACCAACACCGAGGATCATACAGCAAACGAGCAAAAATGCAACTACTACTGTTTTTCTGTTTTTCATAATTCGTTTCCTTTCTAAATATTTGGATTTCTTATATAAATAAAGCCACCGCTTTATATATACAATGCCGTTATAATAAAAGTTTCGCATTTTGTCAATATTTTGAAAATAAAATTAGGATGCGCTTTTTATTTTTGTATAAAGTTTCAAAAATATTTTATATTTTTTGTTGGATTTTACCAATTAGTGTGATATAATCAAGGCGAAAATAAATTTATGGAGGCAAATTATGGTACGCAAGGGCTCGGTAATGAAGCTATATCACGGAATGGCGGAGGAATATGAAAGACGTCACGCGGCGCTTTGGCAGGAGCTGATCGACGCTATCCACCGTGACGGAGGCAAAAACTATACTATTTTCCACGACCCCGAAACTGATCTTTTGTTTGAATATATTGAAATTGAGGACGAGGAGCGTTGGGCAGCCCGAGGCGGAGACGAAATAACCAAAAGGTGGTGGGACTATATGGCTGATATTATGGAAACCAACCCCGATAACAGTCCCGTCTGCCGCAAGATAAACGAGGTATTTCATTTGGACTAAAGCACGAAAAACAACCACAGGGGGCGAGATAATGAAGCTTTTAATAAAGCAAAAGCTATTTTCCTGGCTTGATAGCTTTGATATTTTTGACGAGGACGGTAATACCGTTTACACCGTAAAGGGAGAAGACGATTTTCATATCTGCCTGCATATTTACGACACAAGCGGACAAGAGGTTGGCACTATTGTAGAAAGATTCCTTCACTTTCCCGAATTTGAATTTGACGTGTACGTAAATAGCGCTTACGTTGGGCGTATCAAGAGGGAGCCTACCTTGTTCCGTACTAAGTTTGATATAGACTACAACGGTTGGGGGACAAAGGGCAATCTTTTGAGATGGGAGTACACTGTTTCAGACGGCAACAGGGAGATTGCAGCCGTAAGCAAGGAAAAATGGAAGAATACGGACGCCTACGCAGTAAACGTCCACAACAAAAGCGATGTTCTTTCTATAATTATGCTCGTCCTTGCCATCGACGCCGATCAACGCTTCCGCGCAAGCATTGACTTTACCGACTTTATATAAAAGTAAAAGACAGAGAAGGTGCGTTTCTCTGTCTTTTTGTATAAACGAATACCACGTGATAGTCGCGTGGTTCAATAGAGGTTAACCGGTGAATCGAAAAAAAGGACACAAGAGAAGAATGTGAAAAAAGCCTTCACCTTGAGGGGAAGGTGGATGCGAAGCAGACGGATGAGGTGTTTCTAAAAATCAACAAACTAAAAGAACATACTCATCCACCACTAACGATGGATTGCCCTTCCCAAAACATAGTTGCCTCGCGCGCCTCGATACACTTGGCTTCGAGGCTCCTTGTTTTGGTTACACACTCGACAAATTAACACACCGTGTTGATTTGCCTTCGTTCTCCCCTTCCCTTTCTTAGGGAAGGCATAGATAAGACCTGTTTACAGGTAGCAAGTAACAGTTGCATGGCTGGCAGACCAATCTTAAGCGCACCCCAGCGTAGCCAGTAATATTAGGGCTATGCCCGAAACTGAAATACTACCCACTATGCGGGTGGATTATTATTTCTTGACAAAAGGAAAAATATGGTGTATAATAAACTACGGTGAACGAACAATATATTATTCGCTTGACGAACAATATGCTTTTGACCTTGTAAACAAAAAGGAAAAAACTGCGGAGGGGTGGCTATGGAAAGCTTGAAAAATATGGAAAAAGGGTACATAAAAATAGATAAGGCGGCGGAAAAATGGGGCGTTACCCCTCGCCGTGTGCAGGCGTTGTGCTCGGGCGGTAAGATAGACGGCGCTGTGCGGATGGGCAGAGAATGGTTTATACCCGAAAAGGCGGAAAAGCCCCGTGACGGAAGAACCAAGGATGCAAGGGATACGGCGGAGAAGAATATGCCACTCCCACGCAGAACTCCGTTTATATATATGAGCGACCTTTATCACACGCCGGGTACGGCGGACGAGGTGGGAAAAAGCCTTTCCTATCATCACGAGGCGCAAGTGCTTTTTGAAGCGGAGGTTGCCTACTCCCGCGGTGAGATAGACAAGGTCTATGACAGCGCAAAATACCTCCTTGGCAGGCATTCGGGCTTTTACGCGGTGCTTTCCGCAGGTATGCTTCTCGCTATGTGCGCCATATGGAAGGGAGATATCAATATGTGGCGCAAGGCAAAGATACATATATCGGAAGCCCCCGCAAAAAGCGATTACGACCGTGACGCGATGCAGCTTGCCATCAGCGCCGTGGATATTATGTTATATAATGTAGAAAGCTTTCCCAAATGGTTTCAGATAGGCTGCTTTGAGCCTATTCATAAGGATGCCTACCCTGCGGCAAAGGTATATTACGCCAAGTTTCTGTATGCGGTAGCCTATTCCGTGGCGACAAACACTCTCAGAATTCAGGGCGCAGAGGGACTATACGTTATGACCTCCGTACCCTACACCCTTGAGCCGATGATCTGCTGGGCTAACGAGCAAAGCACGGTAATGTCGGAGATATATCTGCGCCTTACCTGCGCCGCCGTTTATCATAACTACGGCAACGACGAGCAGGCGATCAGGCACATTGACAGAGCCTTGGCTTTGGCGCTCCCCGACAAGCTGTACGGTGTCCTTGCGGAGTATTGCCGCGCCCTTGATACTCTTATGGAAAAGCGGCTTTCAATCACAGATCCCCATGCATGGGCGCAGGTCAATAGGCTATATAAAATCTATAATGAGGGCTGGTCCAAGCTTTCGGGCGCGGTAAGAGGAAAAAATATCATAACCACCCTTTCGCAAAAGGAAAGAGAGGTTGCCAAGCTTGCCGCCTTTGGTATGACGAATCCCGAAATTGCAAAGAAGCTTCATATGTCCCTTCCCGCAGTCAAGCAAGCCATACGTATCGTAATGGAAAAGTCGGGGATGACGCGAAATCAGTTTGCGGCGATACTGTAAATAATATCCGTTTGCCTCCGAAAAGGATATTGCAGGGGCGAAAAAAGTATTCGATTTTTTCTGATTTGGGTAATAAAAAAATTTCAACAAACGTGCTATCATTTATGCAGCAGGATAAATGACGGCGCGTTTTTTGCGTTTATGAAGGGAGGAAAGTATACAATGCTCCAAAGGGAAAAGCATATAGAGGGCGAGCTTTACAAAAAAGTAGAGCTTTACGGAAGAACCTTTGATCTGTATTATGGATATTATGATGAATGTGACAGGATAAATCCCTTGTGTGAGCCTATTGTGATCTATCCCGACTTTTCAAAGGAGCCCCTTTATACCGACGGGGGCGAGCCCATTGTAACTATGATGCAGGACGCGTGCCACCTCTATGACGGTGAAGAAAAGAAAACACCCAATACCACCTGCGCCGACTGTAAATACTTTCAGCGCGGTGAGGAATGGTTTGGAGTATGCCTCTGCAAAGAGAATAAAAAGGAGAAAACCCTATGAACCAAAATAAAATGATAAACAAGACAACGATCATCATAGCGATCCTTGCTTTGATAACAGTTGCGGCTCTCAGCGTTACAATATGGGCGGTATTCTTCCGAGAGGAGGGAGACGGCGGCGACGTTGTTCTCGCTCCCGATTACGCTCCTCAGAATAAGGAAGAAAATGCTGAGCCCATCCCCGATGATACGGGCGACAAGATGGAAAACCCACAGGGCGGCGGTGCCGTGAGCCTTACCTATTTAAACGAGGTCACGATTGATATAAGCGACAAGGCGGCAGCCCTTTACTTTGCAAACCCGGGCAAGTCCAACCAGGATATACTAATCCAGATTGCGATACGGGATACCGTTATCCTTCAGTCGGGAACGCTGTCCCCAGGTAATCAGGTAAAGCTGCTGAATTTGTTGGAGGGAGCAGAGAATAAGCTTCAGCCCGGCGGCTATAATGGTAAGTTCATTGTCCTCTACTACGACCCGATCAGCGGCGAAAAATCCATGGTCAACACAGAAATTCCCATCACCATCACCGTGGTGAAGTAAGTGCAAAATTTGTAATGCAGAATGCAGAATGCAGAGTGCAGAATGTAGAGTGCAGAGTGCAAAATGCAAAATGCAAAATGCAAAATTAGCCTCCTTTGTGTAAAGGGAGGTGGCAGCCACAGGCTGACGGAGGGATTGTAAAATTTCCCACAGGGACTAGGACTACGTCCGTCGCAAATGCAGAATTAAAGATTTTTCGTAGGGGCGACCATTGGTCGTCTATCTAAAAATAAACAAACCAAAAAATACTCCCACAAATTGCAGATAAAAATCAAAATGTAAATTATACCCCAAAAGGAGAAAAACATATGAAAAAAACATTATCATTGATACTTGCCTTGGTTTTGATGCTCAGCTTGAACGTTACCGCCTTTGCTTCCGATCTCGGTGGCAGCAAGGATGTTACGGCAAAGTATGAACAGAACGAAAGCGAACAGCCCATCTACAACGTAGATTTGAACTGGGGCGATCTGACCTTTACATACACCGAGACCACTACAAAGGTCTGGAACCCCCAAACCCATACCTATGACACCACGACTACGGGCAACTGGGATAAGACCGAAGCAGCCATTAAGGTAACCAATCACTCAAACGTATCCGTTGACGTGTCCATGTCCGTCGCTCCCGTACAAGGCACAGGCGTTGATGTAACGCTGACAGGCGGCAATGCTACTCTGACAGCAGGCGAAGTCGGCAACGTGGACGGTGCGGCAAGCGTGACAGGAACGGTTAAGGTATCCGGCAAGCCAAACGGCACCGTGACGGAAGCAGGCATCAAAGTTGCTTCCATCACCGTAACCATTGAGTAAAAACCGAAAGGAGAACCTATTATGAAGAAATTTTTATCTTTCCTTCTGACCTTCGCTATGCTGCTTACGCTGGCGGTGCCCGCTATGGCGGTAGAACCCACCGTCAGCGGCAACACCAGCGGCGATGTCAGCGCAAGCTATATCCCCAGCAATACCGAGGACACCACTCCTGCTGAAATCACCAACGTGAGCATTACCGTGGACAGTGTGACCTACACCACGGGCAATGTGACCATCACTCCCACCAGCACCGTCATCCTTACCGTTACCGGTACCAACCTGCACAACGGCAGCGATGATCATACAGTGGACTATGCCAACGGTTTATATCTGTATGTCAACCTGGATTATTTTGAGATCAGCGCGGATGGCACCACCGCAACTTATACGACTCCCGCCGAAGACTTCGCCAGAAGCAGCAATTTTGAAATTAAATACTGCAACAACCATACCGATGTCAACAATCGTACCATCGTACCCACAGGCATCTATCTGACATATGACGATGGTATTGCGGAGGAGGATAATGCCCAAATCACCGGCATGAGCATTACCATCGACGGCGTGGTGTATGACAGCAGCAACACCTCTGCCGAAAATCCCGCTGTCATTACCCCAAATACCGAATTCATCACCCTCACCGTTCATGGTACCGCGCTGCAGAACTGCACCGTGGATAATATAGTAGCGTATTACGCCGGTGCAAGCCAACCGATTCTTTCCGACTATTTATGGCGGTTTGAAGCGGATGGCACGACGGCTTACCGATACTTTTCCAGTGCCAGCGCCCTGAGCAAGTTTGCCTATAATACGACACCCTATGAGCTGCAGTATACCAACAACGGATCCTTCAGCGCAGTGAATCCCGCCATCGGCAGCGGCGTGTATATTGTCTATGACGATGGCACCG
The DNA here is from genome assembly GCA_017481595.1 of Clostridia bacterium. Taxonomy (GTDB): domain Bacteria; phylum Bacillota; class Clostridia; order Oscillospirales; family CAG-272; genus RGIG2000. The sequence goes on from JAFUOY010000023.1 coordinate 10,448, forward strand.
CCGAGCCAACCTATACAATCACTGTAGACAAATATGGCGAGGGCGCTGTTGAAGTTTCCGCCTCCGCCGCAGAGGGTGAGACCGTCACCGTGACCCTGGACCCGGCTGAGGGTTATACCGGGCTGAATTTCAAGGTCGTGCAGGCCGAGAATAACTCTACAGTAGAGTTCACGAAGGTAGACGACACGACCTACACCTTCGTTATGCCTGCCGCAAATGTCGTGGTCTCTGCTAACTTCTGTCTTCCCGGCACCGAGCTGGAGACCATTTACTACAAGGGTCCCTGGACCAACGTTCAGTTTGAGTTCGTGACCTCGGCAGGTCTTGCAGTGGGTGGTGCTGTAGGCACCATCGAAGAATCGGGTATCTATGCAGTCAGCGACATCCCCGAGTGGTCCTATACCCTCGTCATCCGCAATCTGGCGGACACCAATGAGTTTATTATTATTGAATCCATCCCCACCGATGGCAGAAATATGTACAACGCGGTCACCGATGAGTGGGAGACCTACACCCCCTCGATTCCCGAAGTGACCTCCGCGGAGATCGTATGGGGCTCTATGAGTTTTACCTACGATGATACCATTGACGAAGCCAGTGGCGAAGAAAGGGGCTGGACTGTCGATGATGAAGAGGGCGCAGGCACCGTCACCGTGAAGAACACCGGCAACACCGCCATTTCTGCTTCCGCTGTTTATACTCCCGTAGAGGGCTACGACGAGATCACAGGTACCCTTGGCGAAGCCAAGACCGTGGCTGCAACCGAGGACGGTACATTCACCCTGACCCTTAGCGGTAAGCCAGATAAGGCGATCCCCGCAGGCACAAAGATCGGTAGTGTAACCATTACCATCAACAAAGCCGCAGAAGGCTAAAACTACTTTTCGTCAAGGCGGGGCAACCCGTCCCGCCTTGACCTTTTATGAGAAAGCATAAACCGTGCTTATGCTCTCTCATAAGAGAAACGAAAGGAGCATAACCGCTTTGAAGAATAAGCAAAAGAAAAATTACATATTACCTCTGGCGGCTGTGCTGTGCGTCCTCTCCCTTGCCGTGATGGTGTTCGCATTGACACGGCAGGAGGCTCAGCCTGAGATGGGAGAATTTACCCCGCCGCCTTTTGATGCCGCCGCTGTGGTTGGCTCTCCTGACGTTCCCGAAGGTCTCGGTTGGCAGGAGCTGGATGCTAAGGCTTATAAAGTCGGCATTTGCGGCAAGTTCATCCCGAAAGGAAACTCCGCCGACGTTTGGCTCACAAATCCGGTTAGCAATACCGTGTGGCTGAAGGTCCGTGTGCTTGATGAAAAAGGCAACACCCTCGGAGAAACAGGGCTGTTGAGACCCGGCGAATATGTGCAGTCCGTGGAGCTTGACACCGTTCCGAAAGCAGGAGCTCCCATCGTATTGAAGATCATGGCGTATCAGCCCGATACCTATTATTCTGAGGGGGCTGTATCTCTCAATACCGCCGTTAGCGTGGGATAAATATCCTGCGGAAAAAAGAAACTCGTCAAAATAAAAAAACAAATAAAATCTCCTTTATAAATTTATGTGTTATTGCCAACGAAAGGGCAAATTAACCAAAAAGACCGCCGATAATATGCTTATCGGCGGTCTTTTTTTGTGCATTTTCTCCTTATTTAAAAAACTGTTCATCAATAATTGACATTTTTCGATACGGGTGGTATAATAGAAAGGATGAAAATAAAATGAAGGCGAAGAAAACGCCTTCTGAATAATGGAGGAAAAAATGGCTAAAAATCTTGTTTATGACATCAAAGACAGACCCCAGCTCGGTAAACTTATCGTGTTTGCCATCCAACAGCTCCTTGCCATTATGGCGGCTACTATCGCGGTTCCCGCAATAGTAGGTAACGGTATGACCGCATCTGCGGCTCTCTTCGGCGCAGGTATCGGTACTATCATCTATCAGCTCTTCACCAAATTCCGTAGCCCTGTATTCCTTGGCTCGTCCTTTGCGTTTATCGGCTCTATGAGCGCGGCATTCGCAGGCGCGTCCTCAATGGCTCTCGGCTACCTCGGACTTATTCTCGGCGCACTCCTTGCAGGACTTATCTACGTTATGATTGCTCTCGTTGTTAAGTACGTGGGTGTTGGCTGGATAAACAAGCTTATGCCCGCCGCGGTTATCGGCCCAACAGTCGCTCTTATCGGTCTTTCCCTTTCAAGCGCGGCTATCAACGACGTATTCTCCTACGGCCCCAAGACAGAGGACGGTAAGGCGTTTATTATGTCGGGCAACATCTGGGTGTCCGTTATCTGCGCTCTCGTTACGTTTACGGTTGTAATTCTTTGCTCCACCTACGGCAAGAAGATGACTAAGCTTATTCCCTTCATTATCGGTATTCTTTCGGGCTACGCGGTTGGTCTTGTATTTACAGGTATCGGCTACGCGGCTGAAATCGACGCTCTTAAGATCATTGACTTTGCTCCCTTCAAGGCTCTTACCGCAGACGGAGTAAAGTTCAGCACATTTATCTCATTACCCGACTTTTCATTCCTTACGGCTGCAAAGGGCTTAAAGGATTTTGAATGGAGCTATTTTGCCACCGTTGCGGTAGCTTACGTTCCCGTTGCATTCGTTGTATTTGCAGAGCATATTGCCGACCACAAAAACCTCTCCTCCATTATCGGCGAGGATCTTTTGGAGGATCCGGGTCTTCACCGCACGCTCCTTGGCGACGGCGTAGGCTCTATGGTAGGCGCATTCTTCGGCGGCTGCCCCAACACCACCTACGGTGAGTCCGTTGGTTGCGTTGCCATCACCCGTAACGCATCCGTAATTACCATTACGGTAACGGCAGTTATGACAATGCTCGTATCCTTTATCTCTCCCTTCGTTGCATTCCTTGATTCCATTCCTGGCTGCGTAATGGGCGGCGTGTGCATCACACTCTACGGCTTTATCGCAGTATCAGGTCTTAAGATGATACAGAAGGTTGACCTTGAGGATAGCGCAAACCTCTTTACAGTATCCGCAATTCTTATTACGGGTATCGGCGGTATGGCTATGTCTATCGGTAAGGTTACCATTACAGCTATCGCTTGCGCTTTGATCCTCGGTATTATCGTAAACATTATTTTGAACAAGTTTAAGAAAAACAAGGACGGTGACAAATAATGAAGGATTATAAAAACGTTGTAGTTTTTGATCATCCTCTTATCCGTCATAAGATAGCAATTTTACGTGACGAGCGCACGAGTATGAAGGAATTCCGTGAGCTTGTTGAGGAAATTACCACTCTTATGACTTATGAAAGCCTTAAGGACGGCGTTCCCACAACGGAAATAGAGGTAAAGACCCCTCTTGAAACCTGTACGCAGCGCATCGTTAAGGACAACGCCATCGTTATCGTTCCCATCCTGCGCGCAGGACTCGGTATGGTAAACGGCGTGCACGTGCTTTTCCCCTCCGCTAAGGTTGGACATATCGGTATGTGCAGAAATGAAGAAACTCTTAAGCCCGATACTTATTATTGCAAGCTTCCGCAGGGCATTGAGGAAAAGCTTGTAGTTATAGTTGACCCTATGCTTGCCACAGGCGGCAGCGCTTGCGACGCTATTCAGATTCTTAAGGATAAGGGCTGTAAGCATATTAAGTTTATGGCTATCATCGGCGCTCCCGAGGGAGTTACTAAGGTGGCGGAGGCTCACCCCGACGTAAATATCTACGTTTCCACCCTTGACCGCTGCTTGAACGAGCACGGCTACATCCTCCCGGGCCTTGGCGACGCAGGCGACCGACTTTTCGGAACAAAGTGATGCGGGCTGCTGCAACGCAATGAATAAAGAAACCGACCCTTTGAGGTCGTACCCTAAAGTACAGTTTTACAAGAATACGGTGTATCTCGAAAGGGATATGCCGTATTTTGCTGTTGTGTTACAAAAGCAGTGCTTCGTCTGCCATAATTAAAGACTATAACAAGATTATCGTTTTTTACCAAGCAATCAAGGTTACACAAGTTGAGCCTTCCCCAGTGGGGGATGGCCCAGGCCAGCCTCTCTTGACGCGTCGCGTCAATTCACCTTCAGGGGGACCGCGGCGGGGTTCCCCGAAACGAATGAAATGAGTTTTGGGGGTTCTCGCGTTGGCGGTGGATGAGGTGTCATCGAACGCCTACTAACTCCTCATCCGTCAGCCTTCGGCTGCCACCTTCTCCCACAGGAGAAGGCTTTTTGTTACCTGTTCGTTTCATAGATGAATTGATGCTAATGCATCATGAATTGGCTTCGCCATGATTTCTCGTCGGCGTGCCGTCTCCTCCATGAATTGAATTGCAACCAATGTGCCGATAGGCACAATTCATGCCGCAGGCAATTCATGAAAGCATAGCTTTCAATTCACGCGGGCCGCGAGGTTGCAATTCATTGCGTGTTCTCCGTTAAGGATAACACGCTAAACCTCTGTCCTTTTTGTTGTATTTACACATCATATATAAGTAAGTGAAGAAAATGTGACGAAATTTTGATTATTTTGTTGCAAATGAATATTTTATATGTTATAATCTAATTATCAAAATTTTAGGAGGTTTTTTCAATGAACAAGTTTTCAAAGCTTCTCGGTTATGATCCTATCGAGAAGCAAACAAGTGTCAGAACTGAAATCATTGCAGGTATCGTTACATTCCTTGCAATGGCTTACATTTTGACAGTAAACCCCGCACAGATCTTGGTTGGTATGGAAAATGCAGCGGCATATTGGCCCTCTGTATTTATCGCAACCGCCCTCGGCGCTATCATCGGCACACTCTTAATGGCATTCTTGGCTAAGATGCCTCTTGCACAGGCTTCAGGTATGGGTCTTAACTCATTGCTTGGCGGTCTTATTGCATTGTGGGCAGCTGACACCTACGGCGTACGCTTCACTATGGGTCAGGCGTTTGCTATGGTTCTTATCTCAGGTATTATATTCTTGGCTCTTTCCGTTATTAAGATCAAGGGTAAGACCTTCCGTGAGCTTGTATTCGACGGTATGCCCGTTGCAGTAAGAAGCGCTATCTCCGTTGGTATCGGTCTTTTCATTGCTTACATCGGTTTCCAGAATGCAGGCGTTATCGTTGCAAGCCCCTACACACAGGTTGACCTCGTTAACTTTACAAGCTGGGAGGGCTGCAAGACAGCTGTCGTTGCTCTTATCGGCTTGTTCCTTATCGCTATCCTTGATAAGCTTAACGTAAAGGGCTCCGTAATTCTCGGTATCGTTGGCGCTACTATCATTGGTATCCCCTTCGGCGTTACAGACGTTTCTGTAATCGCAGGTAATGAAAACGTATCCTGGAAGTTCTGGGAAAACTTCTCCAACTTCTTCACAGGTGAAAACAGCGTATTCCTTTCCTTCACAGACGTATTCAAGACAGGCTTCCCCAAGGGCTCATTGTTCACAGTTATCATGGTTATCATCACTATGTGTATGATCGATATGTTTGACACAATGGGTACTATCGTTGGCTGCTGCGGCGGTAACAGAATCCTTTCTGATGAAAACAATAAGCCTCACAACTATGGCAAGATCATGATCTGCGACGCTGTTGCTACTTGCTCAGGCGCAGTTCTCGGTACATCCACAGTTACAACCTTTGTTGAGTCCGGCGCAGGCGTTTCTGCAGGCGGTAGAACAGGTCTTACAGCTTTCACAACAGCTTGTATGTTCTTCCTCGCTATGTTTGCAATGCCCTTGTTCGCAGTTATTCCCTCTGCTGCAACTGCTGCCGCACTTATTTACGTAGGCGTTCTTATGATGAAGAACAACGTAAAGAGCGTTGATTTCTCCAACGCTGTAAACGCAACATCCGCATTCCTTACAATCGTTGTAATGGTTCTCGGCTACTCCATCACAAAGGGTATTGGTGTTGGTCTTCTTTCCTACACACTTATGTCCATCATTTCTTACGTGATCGAGCTTATCGTTGCATCCGCTAAGAAGACAGAAAAGCCCAAGTGGAACGTTTCCGTTGTTGCAATAGTAGTATCAATTCTCTTTGCTATTTACTTCTTCGTTCCCACAACATTGTTCTGATAAATGAATAATAAAAGCGCTTACGGTATTCGCTACCGTAAGCGTTTTTTATATAAGCCTTCACCTTGAGGGGATGGCCCAGGCCAGCTTCTCTTGACGCGTCGCGTCAATTCACCTTCACGTGTCACCTATGGTGACGGATGAGGTGTTTTTAAAAATCAACAAACTAAAGGAACATACTCATCCACCAAGCAAGCTTGGATTTGCCCTTCCCAAAACATAGTCACCTCGTGCGCCTCGATGCACTCGGCTTCGACGTTCCTTGTTTTGGTTACACACTCGACAAATTAACACGCCGTGTTGATTTGCCTTCGTTCTCCCCTTCCCTTTCCTAGGGAAGGCATAGATAAGACCTGTTTACAGGTAGCAAGCAACAAATGCATGGCTGGCAGGCCAATTCTTAACGCACCCCAGCGTAGCCAGTAATGTCTAGGGCTATGCCCGAAACTGAAATATCCCCCCGTTTTAAGGGGGGATAGTTATTTTTAAGCCTTCACCTTGAGGGGAAGGTGTCACCTATGGTGACGGATGAGGTGTTACCATACACAAACTATTTTTCACATATTGGTTTATTACTTGTAAATTATCTTTCCCTACGTATTTCTTTCCAGCTTGTTACAGTCTTACAACGGGTGCTTTGCACCCTACACCTCATCCGTCTGCTTCGCATCCACCTTCCCCTCAAGGTGAAGGCTACGCACTCCCTCAAGGTGAAGGCTATTAACATCCTCAAATGTTGTTTATGTCATTTATTTATGCTCAATTCTTTTTGCCCTACGTTTATATTGACATTTTGTCGGGGAAATGGTATAATAAAGGACAAACCAAGGAGGTACTTATATGGATAATAAAAAGGAAATGCTGGGTACGGCGCCTGTAAAGGGGTTGCTTTTCCGTCTGGCTCTGCCTACGGTGCTTGCTCAGCTTATAAATATGCTTTACAACGTGGTTGACAGAGTGTACATCGGTCATATTGAGGGCTACGGCGACCTTGCTCTTACGGGTGTTGGTGTTTGTATGCCTATTATTATGATAGTTTCCGCCTTTGCCGCCCTTGTGGCTTCGGGCGGCGCTCCGAGAGCCTCTATTTTTATGGGCAAGGAAGATATGAAAAGCGCGGAGAAGACCCTTGGCGCCTGCTTTATTCTTCAGCTTATTATCTCCGCCGTGCTGACTACCGCCCTTCTTATCTGGAGCAAGGATCTGTTGCTTGTTTTTGGCGCAAGTGAAAACACTATAGGATATGCAACGGACTATATGAAAATATACGCCCTTGGCACCGTTTTCGTTCAGCTTACCCTTGGCTTAAACGCCTTTGTAACGGCTCAGGGCTTTACAAAAATATCAATGATCTCCGTGGCTATCGGCGCATTTACGAATATTATCCTTGACCCTGTGTTTATTTACGCATTTGATATGGGTGTAAAGGGGGCGGCGCTCGCCACCATAATCTCACAGGCTATCTCCTGCGCATGGCTTCTTATCTTCCTTTGCGGAGGTAAAGCTATCTTAAGGCTCAGGGCAGAGAACTTTAATCTTAAGCCAAGCATCATTTTGCCGTGCGTGGCTCTTGGCGTTGCAACCTTTGTTATGCAAGCAAGCGAAAGCGTAATTTCCGTTTGCTTCAATTCCTCCTTGCTTGGCTACGGAGGGGATATAGCGGTGGGAGCTATGACCATTCTTACAAGCGTAATGCAGTTTGCAATGCTGCCAATGCAGGGCTTTGCCCAAGGGGCTCAGCCGATATTAAGCTACAATTACGGCGCGAAAAACGCAGAAAGAGTAAAGTCCACCTTTAAGCTTCTTTTAACGGTCTGCCTTGCATATTCCGTGATCCTGTGGACGATAATTATGCTTTTCCCACAAATTTTCGTGTCTATGTTTACCTCAAATCCCGCCCTTGCGGACTTTACCGTTGGGGTAATGCGCGTATACTTTGGCGGACTTATTCTTTTCGGTATTCAGATCGCCTGTCAGATGACCTTTGTGTCCCTTGGCAAGGCAACCTCCTCCGTTATCGTTGCGGTAGTGCGCAAATTCGTTTTGCTCCTGCCCCTTATCTACATAATGCCCATCTTCTTTGAAAACAAGACCCTTGGCGTCTACTCCGCAGAGCCTATTGCGGATATCTTAGCCGTTACCTTTACCGCAATTTTGTTTGTATTCCAATTCAAAAAGGCCCTTAATAAAATAAAAAACCAAGATTAGTAGCGTGTTATCCTTAACGGAGAACACGCAATGAATTGCAACCTCGCGGCCCGCGTGAATTGAAAGCTACGCTTTCATGAATTGCCTGCGGCATGAATTGTGCCTATGGGCACATTGGTTGCAATTCAATTCATGGAGGAGGATACACGCCGACGAGAATTCATGGCGAAGCCAATTCATGATGTGTCAACATCAATTCATCCGTAAAAACGAACAAGAGCAGCAAGGGGTGTTTGCCATAGAGCAGTATACTCGAACCAACAGGAAAAGGACAGAGAATTTTTACGTTCTCTGTCCTCTTTTCTTGACAAGCACTGACTTAATTAAAGACAACAATAATATCAAAAGTCTATGCGATTACCTTCCGGAAGGTAGAAAAAAGCCTTCTCCTGTGGGAGAAGGTGGCAGCCGCAGGCTGACGGATGAGGAGTTAGTTTGGCGTTTGATTACACCTCATCCACCGCTATTGCGGTCCCCCTTCCCCCACTGGGGAAGGCTAATTTTGCATTTTGCATTCTGCATTTTGCATTTAATAAAACTGCCCACAGGGTGCGGTCGAGGACGGTTCATTCTGCATTCTGCATTTTGCATTTTGCATTTTGAATTTATATTTCCGGTTCAAAGCAGGGCATAAGCTCCAATTTGAAAAGATTCATTTTGTGCTTTTTGTCAATAATCGCCTTTTTGCTTTCGTCGTCAATTTCACCTGTGCGGATGTATCTGTCAAGCTCCGCGTAGGTAAAGCCGAGATTGTCCTCGTCTGTCTTGCCGCAAAGACCGTCAATGGGAGTCTTGTCTACAAGCTCCTTGGGAAGTCCAAGCTCATAGCCGATAGCCTTTACCTCCTGCACCGTAAGACGGGAAAGAGGGCTGAAATCACCAACGGAGTCACCGTAGCGCGTGGAGTAGCCAACCCAATCCTCAGAAAGGTTGCAGGTGTTGGCAACGCGTCCATTACAGCTCTGTGAAACGGCGTAAACCGCGGTCATACGGATACGGGGCATAATATTGCTTGTGGATTGGAAGGAAAGGGGAAGGTCAGCGGGCATACTGCCAACAAGACCGTCAACCGCGTCCTTTATATTAACTACGTAATGCTTAATGCCAAGATGGTTTACAAGGGAGTAGGCGCAGTCAATATCGTGCTGCTCACCGTTTGGCATAAGCACACCGATAACTCTGTCCTTGCCGAGAGCCTCAACACAAAGCGCCGCCACCACGGAGGAATCCTTACCGCCCGAGATACCAAGCACCGCATTACAGCCCTTGCCGTTGTTTTCAAAGAAGTCCCTTATCCATTGTACGCATTGATCCTTAACTTTTTTTGCATTAAACATAAGATATCACCTCGAAATTTTATTACTGAATATATTATACACTTTTATATATGTAATTGTCAAGCACTTGATTTTCATTTGAAAATGATGTATACTTTAATTAACGAAATAAAAGCTCAGGAGCAAAAAAATGAAAGTATATTCTATAAATGAAAAGCCTATTAAGGTGTACGGTGTCCCCTTTTTTGACGAAACGAAAAAGCTTGTAAGAGTGCCCGATGAGGTAATTGAAAAGGTCCCCTCCCTCGACTTCCACGGCAGACGAGTACCAGGTGGACGCGTATGCTTCAGAACGGACTCCGAAAACATAGTTATCAAGGTAAAGCTTAACACCCTGCACGTTGATATCGGTATGTCCCTCTACGCATCACAGTCGGTAAACGTATACGTTGGCGAGCGCCCCACCTCAAGATTTCTCGGTGTTGCCTGCCCTCGCGATTATGAGACCAAGGAAATAATTGGCAGGTACAAAAAGGACAAAATTATGGAGGACGTGACTGTTTTGCTCCCCCGTAACGAAATAATTGAAAGCGTTTTTGTTGAAATTGATGACGGCGCAACAATTGAAGCTCCCACACCCTACAAGTATGAAAAGCCCATCGTGTTCTACGGCTCATCCATTACGGAGGGCGGTATTTCCTGCAATATGTGTAACGCATATACGGCAATAATTTCCCGACATCTTGATACGGATTATATAAATCTCGGCTTCTCGGGTAATGCCAAGGGCGAGCTTGAGGTTGCCGACTACATAAACACTATTGATTTTTCAATCTTCGTTTACGATTACGATCACAACTCCCCAAGCGTGGAGCATCTTTGGCAAACTCACGAGCCGTTTTTTAAGAGAATAAGAGAAAAGCACCCAAATACGCCTGTAGTTATGATGACGCGCCCCTTTGCCGTATACGGAGAGGATGAATGCGCCCGTCGCGAGGCGGTATACGCCACCTACAAAAACGCAGTTGACGCAGGGGATAAAAACGTGTACTTTATAGACGGCGAGACCTTCTTTAAGGACTGCGATGATAGAGAAATGTGCTTTATCGACACCATCCATCCAAATGACTACGGCTTCCACCTAATGGCGCAAAAGATCGAACCCCTTATCAAAAAATTACTTGAGGAGTAATTATTGAAATGCAAAATTAGCCTTCCCCAGTATGATAAAATGATCACGGGTCGTCGGGGACGTCGACCCCTACAGGATTAACGCTCCTCACTCCTAGCCTTCCCCAGCGGGGGAAGGGGGACCACGTTAGTGGTGGATGAGGTGTAGGATGCAAGGCATCCGTAGTAAAACAGATAGAATGTCACACTCCTCCATCGCAAATGCTTAACAAGAAAAACGGATTCCCTTTTAATATAATATTTAAAAATAACTATTGACAAACGGGAAAAGATTTGTTAAAATATCTTTGTTATTTTTATTAAAAGCGTTTGAGTGAAAATCAGTAGCCGTATATTGACCCTTCAGAGAGCTGTCGTTTGGTGCAAGACAGAGGTAAGAGTACGGTAAATTCCTTTCACAAGCTGCAGGTTGAAGGCATTGCTGTGTAGACATTGTCGGGCGTTCCCGTTACAGGACTTGGTGTATGGTGGTACACCTAAAGAGGCTTGTTTTGTGAAAAATAAGTAAAGCAGAGTGGTAACACGGTATTCCGTCCCTGTATTTCCTTTCGGAGATGCAGGGATTTTTTGTTTTACCGCTATAGCGAAAGAACGCATAAGCCTTCACCTTGAGGATAAGAAGATGTTATTCAAGCCTTCCCTAAGGAAGGGAAGGGGGACCACGTTAGTGGTGGATGAGTATGTCAAAACAAAGGATAATCAAATGTATAAATATGACAAAAGCCTTATAAAAAATGCTCAAAAGCTCCGCAAGGAAATGACGAAAGAAGAAAAACATCTGTGGTATGATTTTTTAAAGAAATTACCTATTCAGGTAAAAAGGCAGAAAAATATTGAGAACTATATTCTTGATTTTTACATTCCCTCGGTAAAAATAGCAATAGAAATTGACGGAATACAGCATACGTCCGAAGAAGGCAGAATTCAAGATGAAAAAAGAGATTCTATTTTGAATTCATACGGAATAAGGGTATTAAGATTTCAAAACAGAGATATCAATAATAATTTTTTGTCTGTTGCAGACGAAATATTAAAGGTATTGGGCATAAGCTATGATGAGCTTTTGAAAGATAGATAGTCGATTAAAGAGCATACTCATCCGTCAGGCTACGCCTGCCACCTTCCCTTCCTTAGGGAAGGCAAAGAGAAAGTGCTTTGTGGTGACGATACGTCAAAAATGTGGACTTCACCAATGAGAACTAAAACGTAAATTTATAAAAGGAGAGCTTTTATATGAAGGATAAATTAGAAGCGTTGCTCCGCGAAGGAGCAGAAAAAATTCAGAACGCCAAAACAGAAGGCGAATTACAGGAGATAAAGGGCTTGCTCCTTGGCAAGCAGGGAAGCGTAACGGAGCTTCTTAAGGAGATACCCAAGCTTGACGTTTCTCTCCGTCCCGAAATGGGTAAGGCGGTAAACAACGTAAAGAATTTACTTGCCGAGCAGATCGAGGGCAGACGTGAGGAGCTTAAGCTTAAGGCGTCCGAAATTTCCCCCGACTTTGACTGCACGATTCCCGGCATTGAGCCTAAGATAGGCGGTCTTCACCCCATTACACAGATGTGCTACGATCTTAACGATGCATTCCGTTCTATGGGCTTTGAGGTGTTCTCAGGTCCCGAGATCACAAGCGAATATTTCGCATTTGACAATCTTAACTTCCCCCCCAACCACCCCGCAAGAGAGAGCATGGATACATACTGGCTTGCAGGTCACGATACGGGAGATGCGGATAAGAAGCTTTGCCTCCGTCCCCACTTGACAGGCGACAGCGTTCGCTATATGCAGACGCACAAGCCCCCCTACAGATTCGTATATCCCGGCAGAGTATACAGAAACGAAACCACCGATGCCCGCCACGAAAGAGCATTCTTCCAGTACGAGGCGCTTATCGTTGATAAGGACTTTACCTATACTGCAGGTAAGGTTATGATAAAGAGCATCCTTTCAAAGGTGTTCGGTCAGGACGTGCCCGTAAGAATGAGAGCGGGCTTCTTCCCCTTCGTTGAGCCCGGCTTTGAAATCGATATGGGATGTCTTGTTTGCGGCGGTAAGGGCTGCAGCGTATGTAAGCACGTAGGCTGGATCGAAATTATGCCCGGCGGCACCCCCCATCCCAACGTACTCCGCGCGGCAGGACTTGACCCCGACGAGTACACGGGCTTCTACGTAAATATCGGTCTTGACAGACTCGTTATGATGCGCTACGGCGTTGACGACGTTCGTCTTTTCCACAGCACAGATCTTCGCTTCCTTAAGCAGTTTAAATAATAGGAGGTACAAAAAATGAAATTATCACTTAATTGGATCAAGGATTTTGTAAAAATACCCGACGATATGGACCTTTCCAAGCTTGCCTACGACCTTACAATGTCAACTGTTGAGGTTGAAGGAGCAGAAAGCCTTGCAAAGCGCTTTGACAAGATCATCGTAGGTGAAATAAAAGAGGTTCTTCCCCATCCCAACGCAGACAAGCTTCGCGTTTGTAAGGTAGATATCGGCGAGGAGATCAAGGATATCGTTTGCGGCGGCTCTAACTTAGAGGCGGGAATGAAGGTAGTCGTTGCTTGCCCCGGCGCTATGGTACGCTGGCACGGAGAGGGTGAGCCCGTTGAGATCAAAAACGCAAAGCTTCGCGGTGTTGCAAGCTTCGGTATGATCTGCGCCGCAGTTGAGGTAGGTCTTGACGATCTTTTCCCCGCTCACGACGACCACGAAATTATGGACGTTACCTCCTTTGACGCTCCTGCAGGTACACCTATTGCAAAGGCGCTTGACCTTGACGATATTATTCTTGAAATAGATAACAAATCAATGACTAACCGTCCCGACCTTTGGGGTCACTACGGTATCGCAAGAGAAATTGCGGCTCTTTACGATCTGCCTTTAGTTGAATTTGATAAGTACGTGGCAGGCGAGCTTCCCGAGTATGACGTAAGAATACTCGATAGCGACAGATGTCCCCGTTTTATCGGCGCAAAGGTAGAGGGTCTTTGCGTTAAGCCCTCCCCCTTCAAGATGCAGAGCCGTATCTGGAGAGTAGGTATGCGTCCTATCAACGCCCTTGTTGACATTACCAACTACGTAATGCTTGCAACAGGTCAGCCTACCCACGTTTACGATTCCAATCACATTATAGATCATATTGAGGTTCGCCTTGCAAACGAGGGCGAAAAGCTTCAGCTCCTTAACGATAAGGATCTTGCCCTTTCCACAGACGATCTTGTAATCGCTGACGGTGAGGGAGCAGTAGGTCTTGCAGGCGTTATGGGCGGCGGCAAGGACTCCGTTCTTCCCGAAACCGAAAGCGTAATCTTTGAGTGCGCTAACTTTGAGTCACGCGGCATCAGAAGAACAGCTCTCCGCTACGATAACAGAACCGAGGCATCCTCAAGATACGAAAAGGCAGTAGACCCCGAGCGCTGCGATCAGGCAGTTTCCTTGGCTATGAAGCTCTTTAGCGAGCTTTATCCCGAAATGAAGGTTACCGCATACAAGGACCTTTACGTAAAGAAGCTTGAAAAGAAGGAAATCGACGTTGAGCTTGAATGGCTTGACCGCCGTCTCGGTATGAGAATCCCTCAGGACGTGGTTGCAAAGAAGCTTGGTATTATGGGCTACGAGGTAAGCTTTACAGAGGATAAGATGCATATCGTCGTTCCCACCTGGCGCTCCACGGGAGACGTTTCCATTAAGGCGGATATTATGGAGGAGGTTGCCCGTATGTACGGCTACGAAAACTTCCAGCCCACCGCCATTACCACTACATTTGAGGGCGCTATAAATCAGCTTGAGGTTGATCTTGTGCGCAGAGTAAAGGAATACCTTGCATTCCGTTGCAATATGCAGGAGATCTTTACTTATCCTTGGATGAGCGACGAGTTCGTACACGCAATTATGCCCACAACAGACGGTATTCTTGCCCTTGCAACTCCTCCCTCACCTAACGAAAGCTACGTAAGATGCTCACTCCTTCCCAATATCTGTAAGGCTATTGTAAAGAACGAGCGTAATTTTGACGAGTTCGATATTTTCGAGGAGGCTCAGATATTCCTTGACTCCGATTATACGGAAAACTACAAGGGTGAAAAGCTTCCCTGCCAGAAGAAGCATCTCGGTTGCGCATTCGTAGGCAAGAGCGACAACGTAGCGGAGCTTTTCCGCCGCGCTAAGGGTGTTATCGGCGTAATGCCAAGATACACTCATATGGAGGCTCTTACCTTTGAAAAGAGAGAAAAGCCCTACTGGGCAGACGAGACCGTATGGCTCAATATCTGCCTTGACGGTGTTAAGATCGGCGATCTTGCTCTCCTTTCCAAAAAGTCCGCCTTGGCTTGCGGTATCAAGGTTCTTTCCGCGGTACTTGTTGAGCTTGATATGGACGCCCTTAAGCCTCTTAAGTCAAGAACTAACCGTTACACACGCTTGCCCGAGTTCCCAATGAACGAATATGACCTTTCCGTCCTCGTTGATACAAGCGTTAAATGGGATGATATCTACGGCGCAATTATGGCAAAGAAGTCCGACGATTCTCTCCTTAAGGAGGTTAAATTCGTTGACGAGTACACAGGTAAGCAGATTCCTCAGGGCAAAAAGTCCGTTACTATCCGTCTTATCATCGGCTCAGGCGAAAAGACTCTTACAGGCGCAGAGATCGAGTCCGTTGCAAAGAGCGCAACAAAGAAGCTTAATAAAGCATTTGGCATCGAAATTCGTGCTTAACTTTCACTATAAAAACAAAAACAGCCACAGACGTGGCTGTTTTTTCTATTAGCCTTCCCTAAGTAAGGGAAGGGGAGAACGAAGGCAAATCAACACGGTGTGTTAATTTGTCGAGTGTGTAACCAAAACAAGGAACGTCGAAGCCGAGTGCATCGAGGCGCACGAGGTGACTATGTTTTGGGAAGGGCAAATCCAAGCTTGCTTG
>JAFUOY010000024.1 GCA_017481595.1 Clostridia bacterium
TAAATACCCTTTTACAATACGTATCCTCACTTTACGCATCGGGCGTGGACGCTCTTATCGTGTCCGACCTTGGGGTAATGAGGCTTATTTTACAACACTTTCCCGATTTTGAATTGCACGGCAGCACCCAATGCACCGCGCACAATCTTGACGGTGTTGATTTTTTGTTTTTGCGCGGATGTAAAAGAGTAGTCATAGCAAGAGAGCTTGATAAAGGCAATATTGCTTACATTTGCAAAAATACCAAGGCAGAAACGGAAATGTTTATCCACGGCGCCCATTGTATGTCCGTGTCGGGACAATGCCTTATGAGCTACGCAATGGGTGGCAGAAGCGGTAACCGCGGCGAGTGCGCTCAGCCCTGCCGCTTGCCCTATAAAATATGCGGCAAGACCTCCTATCCCTTAAGCCTTAAGGATATGTCACTTTCAAACCATATAAGTGAGATATGCGCCTTGGGTGTTACATCACTTAAGATAGAAGGCAGAATGAAAAGCGCTGACTACGTGTACGGCGTTGCATCCGTTTTTCGCTCCTTGGTGGATGGAAGAAGAAACGCGGACAAGGCGGAAAGAAACAAGCTTACCTCCCTTTTCAGCCGTCAGGGCTTTAGCGACGGATATTTCAATTCAAAAATAGATTCTTCCATGCTTGGTATTCGCTCCGAGGAGGATAAGGCGCAAAGCAGAGAGATCGAGGGCGGAGAAATAAAGCTTAAGAAAATAAAATTGGATATGGCAGGCATCTTTACCTTGGGTAAGGCGGCGGAGCTTACCGTTTGCGACGGAAGAAAAAGCGTTACGGTTTACGGTGATATAGTTGAGGAGGCAATAAACGCCCCCATAAGCTGCGAGGACATAAAAAAGAGCCTTGGCAAGCTTGGTAATACCCCCTACGAGGCGGGTAGCATTACAGTTGACAAGGACGAAAACATAATTATAAGAGTTTCCTCTCTTAACGCCTTAAGAAGAAGCGCCATTGACGCCCTTATGGAAACGGGCAGAGAGGAAAGGACCGCCTCCTACTCTACGGAATATAAGGAGTATGAAAGAGCCGTACAAAGAACGGCAATGTTTTCAAGATGTGAGCAAATACCCGAGGACGTGTCCTATTTTGACAGAGTTTTCGTATATCTTGACAGGTACGAAAGGGGATGCTCGGCAAACGGAGTGTGTCTCCCTCCCGTAATTTTAGACTCGGAATGGGACAAGGTGGAAAAAATGCTTTCTTACGCTAGGGAGTCGGGGGTAAAATACGCCCTTGTTACTAACGTAGGACAGATAGAAAGAGTAAAAAAGCACGGCTTTATAATCACCGCGGACTACCGTTTCAACGTATTTAACCGACCCTGTGTGGATTATTTACGTAATGAAGGCTTTGACTCCGTGATCTTATCTCCCGAGCTTACCCTAAGACAATGCAAGGATATGACAGGGTGCGGAGTGATAGTCTACGGCAATATTCCCGTTATGACCACCCATAAGTGTATAATAAAGGATACGGCGGGATGTGACAAGTGCCGCGTACGTATGACGGACAGAACGGGCGCCTCCTTCTATAGCGAGGGAATTTTCGGGCACAGAAACGTAATTTACAACAGCGTCCCCATCTATATGGCGGATAAAATGGACACCCTTGTGGGCTTTTTCCACCATTTTATATTCTCCGACGAAACGAGGGAGCAATGTGAAAAGGTAATTTCCGCATATAAAAGGGGACTTATGACGGATAAAAAAATAAAGAGGTTAAAGTAAAATGAAAATAGTTCTTGCTTCAAAATCGCCAAGGAGAAAGGAGATCCTTTCCTTGATCTGCCCTGATTTTGATATAAGAGTGTCCGACGCGGACGAAAGCTACGGAGAGGATATTCCCTTAAACGAGGTGCCAAGGATACTTTCGGAAAGAAAAGCGCTTGCCGTTACGATGAACGAGGATGAAATAATAATCGGATGCGACACCGTTGTGCTGATAGACAATACCCTTCTTGGCAAGCCAAGGGATCGGGAGGACGCTATAGGTATGCTTAAAATGATGTCGGGCAAGGAGCATTACGTAGTAAGCGGTCTTACGGTAAGAAGCAAGGATAAGACGGTTTCCGAGGCTGTGACAAGCTCTGTTCATATGAGGGAGCTTAACACACGGGAAATTGAAAAATACGTGGATGAGTGGCGCCCGCTTGACAAGGCAGGAGCTTACGGCATACAGGAAATGGCAGGCTCCTTCGTCAGCAGAATAGAGGGAGATTTTTACAATATAGTCGGCTTACCTCTTTGCCGCCTTGTAGAAATACTTAATAAGGAATTTAACATTTATTTATAAAAAATCGAGGGGAGTGGCTGATTTTGACCTTAAAGCAGAAAAAAGAGAAGATTTCTAAGATAGTTTTGGCTCTTAAGGAGCTATATCCCGAGGCTCTTTGCTCCCTTGAATATGAGGGTGAGGGCTGGAAGCTGATGGTTATGGGCAGACTCAGCGCCCAATGCACCGACGAAAGAGTAAATATCGTCTGCCGTGAGCTTTTTTCGGTCTATCCCACAATGGACTCTCTTGCAAAGGCGCCCCTTGAGGATATAGAAAGAATAGTAAAGCCCTGCGGTCTTTATAAAATGAAGGCAAGCTCAATAAAAGCATCTATGAACCGCTTGATAAATGATTATGACGGCGTTATCCCTAATGATATGGACGAGCTTCTTAAGTTTGAGGGAGTTGGCAGAAAGATAGCCAATTTGCTCCTCGGTGACCTTTATCATATGCCCGCCATAGTTGCGGATACCCATTGTATGCGTATCTGCGGCAGATTCGGCATGTATAAGGAGGGGCAAAAGGACCCCTTGAAAACGGAGCAGATAATGTCCAAGCTTATAGAACCATCGGAGCAGAGTGATTTCTGCCACAGAATGGTGCTTTTCGGCAGGGAATACTGTACGGCAAAAAATCCCAAGTGTGATATTTGCCCTATATATGATCTATGTAAAGGAGATAAAAAATGAAAAAGGTAGTTTTGCTTGGAGATTCCATCAGGCTCTGGGGATATGGCACTAAGGTACCCGAAATGCTTGGGGAGGAATACACGGTCTATCAGCCCGAGGATAACTGCAGATTTACCAAATACACTCTGCGCGGTATGTTTGACTGGCAGGACGGAATAAAGGGCGCGGACATTATCCATTGGAACAACGGACTCTGGGACGCAACGGAGCTTTTTGGCGACGGCACCTTTACCACGGAGGAGGAATATATAAGTGATTGCACGCGTATTGCAAGAATACTTAAGAAAATTACTCCCAACGTGATTTTTGCCACCACAACTCCCGTCTGGGATGAGTTTGAGTACACTCACAACGATAAGATAAAGCGCTTTAACGAGATCATCGTTCCTGTTTTAGAGGCTGAGGGCGTGGTTATTAATGACCTTTACTCCGCCGTAGCCTCCGATATTCATAAGTATATTAAGGAATGTGATAAGATACATTTGAGCGACGAGGGCATAGACCTCTGTGCAGGACTTGTAGTTGAAAAGATAAAAAGCTTTGAATAAATTAAAGCCTTCTCCGCTGGAGAAGGCTATTTTTAGTTTTTGTTTAACAGTTTTTTGTTTGTTTTTTATGCATATGCTTAGCATATGCTCTACATATGCTTAACATATGCTCTGCATATGCTCTACATATGCTCAGCATATGCACATATATAGAAATAGAAATAGAATTAGAATTAGAAATAGAATTAGAAATAGAATTAAAAATTGAATTAAATATAGATATAAAACCGACGCAGTCGATTTCATCACGGAAGTGATTTCACCTGCTTGCAGATTTATTCCTTTTATGGATCTCATTGACTTTTAAAAGTCGTAAGATTTTTTAAAAGTCTAACGCTCACTAACGGTTTGCTTTTGTTATAATAATAAAAAAGAGGCCGACATAAGTCAGCCTCCGTTCTTTGAAAATCTTATATTAGTATGTGATAACGTGACGTTTGATCTTTCTTGAAGGTGTCTTTTCAAAGGGCTCGTCACGAACGATAACCTCGTTTACGTGCTTATAGGATGCAAGCTTCTTGTTGATTGCAACAACCTCGTCAGTAAGCGCCTTATGAACAGCTTCCTTGTCTGTAAGACCAAGCTTTTCACATTCCTCGGCGTTGGGATAAATAAGAGCGATAACGGATACCGCGCCCGTTTCCTTATCCTCCTTACCAACAACTACAACCTCTTCAACAAGCTTAACGTTGGAAATGTATTCCTCAAGCTCCTCGGGGAATACGTTCTTACCGCCCTGAAGAACGATAACGTTTTTCTTTCTGCCTGTGATGTAGATATATCCCTTGTCGTCAACGTAGCCGTAGTCACCTGTTCTGAACCAGCCGTTATTGAGAACAGCCGCAGTTTCTTCCTCGTTTTCGTAGTAGCCGAGCATTACGTTGTCGCCCTTAACCACGATCTCACCAAAGGAGTCCTCAGGCTTAGCCTTGTCAATGAGGATCTGCATACCGGGCATAAGCTTACCGCAGGATGCAGGATTGTTTTCGTTAAAGGGAACAACGGAGATAAGAGGTGCGCACTCTGTAATACCGTAGCCCTGAGTTACCTTGATACCGAAATCGGCAAATGCGTTTGCAACCTCGGGATTGAGGGCAGCGCCGCCAACAACGAAGTACTTGATATTTCCGCCAAGTCCCTCAAGAACCTGAGAAAAGAGCTTTCTTCTTACGTCGATATGAAGGGCGTTCAAGAAACGTGTAAGCTTAACACCGAAGGCAAGAGTCTTTTCCTTACCCTGCTTCTGGATAGTCTTCTGAATGGTCTTGTAAAGCTGATTTGCAAAGAGGGGAACAAGAGTCATAACCGTAGGCTTGAACTGCTTGATATTCTTTGAAACGTACTTGATACCGTCGCTGATGCAGATAGTTGCGCCGTAAAGCATAGGAGCAAGAATACCTGCGCTCATTTCATAGGTGTGGTAAATGGGAAGAACGGAAAGAAGCACGTCGTTTTCAGTAATTACGGTAAAGACAGGATTGATACCCGTAAGAACTGCGCAAATGTTTTTTTCGCAAAGCATAACACCCTTACTTGAGCCCGTTGTACCTGATGTGAAAAGAAGGATAGCAAGCTTTTCAGTATCGTGGTTTTCCGTATCAAGGAAAGCGTCGGAATTTTCTGCAAGGTAGTTACCAAGGGCGAGAATATTGTTAAAGGAGTTACGTCTGTCCTCAACGTAGCCCTCCTCGGGAGTCATAGTAAATGTAAGCTTATCAAGGCGAACGAATTTTTCAACAGTGGTAAGCTCGCTTTCTCTCTCTGCAAAAAGCTTATCAAAGGCAGGACCGTGTACAACGATGGCAGCCTCGGTCTTGTTTGTAAACTTGATTATCTCATCCTCCAAAAGATTGGGATCAAGAGGTATGATAATACCGTCTGCAGCTACGGTAGCAAGATAGGATACAATCCACTGAACGCTTGTATCACCAATAAGAATTACCTTTTTACCTGCTACGCCAACCTCCTTCAAGGCAAGGGCAGTATTGTGAACGAGAGTGAAAAGATCGTTATAGGAAACCTCAACAACCTCATCCTTTTTGTTGAATTTGAATACAGCCTTATCACCGTAGAGGGTCTTATTTCTTTCAAGATAGCTGTAAAGGCTTGTCACCTTATAGTTGGGATCGTACATTGGTCAATCTCCTCCTTTTAAATAATCGATAATATTTTTGTCCAAGACGTCAAGAACCTCAGTAAACGCCTGAAGCTTAGCGTCTGTGAGCTTATCACGGGTTTTTGACGTGATCTTTGAAAGCTCCTTTAAAAGCGCGTCATAAATTTCGTGCCCCTTTTCCGTAAGCACGAATTTGCGCTTATAGATCATACCTACAGAAGCGGGATCCTTGCAAATATATCCGTTTTCCGTAAGCTCTGCCGTAATGCGGGAAATAAATGCCTTGTCAACTCCGCAAGCCTCCGCAAGCTCCGTAGACGTAAGACCGTCATTAGCCTCGCAAATTCTGAAGAAGCAAGAAGCGTGAGTGCTACGCAGACCGTGTTCCTTAAGAACCGTGTCGATTATTCTTTTGGTATTTTTTGTAATTCTGTCAAATGCAAGGATGTTATTATCGTAGATCCTCTTTTCCATATGCATATCTCCCTATCGTATTAGTTGACCTCTCAACAATAATATTATATAATATCTTAAGGTGACTTGTCAACATTTTTTTGCAAAATCGGATATTCATAACGGAAAAACGACAAAAAAGTTACAATTGAAGTGTCAAAAAGGGTAGATACGCTTTAATTATATCATAATTATAGGACAAAGTCAAGAAAAATATGAATATCAGTATTTTCAGTATTTTATAGCACTTAAATATGTGGATGCATATCTTGACTTGACGAAAAAGATGTGATATACTTTTTAAATGAAAAAAGAAAAAGCAGACCAAAAAGGCCTGCATTTCTCTCTGGAGCTGATGATGAGATTTGAACTCATGACCTGCTGATTACGAATCAGCTGCACTACCACTGTGCTACACCAGCATTTTCTAACATAAGAATTCTACTACAAAATTTTGTTTTTGTCAAGGGGTAAATTATGAATTTGTGTAATATAAGAACCGTAAAGGATATTATGGCAAGATACGGCACCGATACCAAAAAGGGCTTCGGTCAGAATTTCCTTATAAACCCCGCAATACCCGAGGATATAGCGGAGGAGAGCTATTCCTATCATACGAGAGAAAACGGTATGGGTGAGTCCGCCGTATTGGAAATAGGCCCGGGTATTGGCGCTCTTACCGCTCAGCTTTGCGAAAGGTACGATAAGGTTGTTGCCGTTGAAATAGATAAGACTCTTATCCCCATTCTTGGAGAGACCTTGGGAGAATATTCAAACGTAAGGGTTATAAACGAGGACTTTTTGAAGCTTGATCTTAAGAGTTTTCTTAAGGAGGAATTTAACAGCACCCCCGTCTCCGTCTGCGCAAATCTGCCTTATTATATAACTACGCCCATTATTATGAAGCTCCTTGAGGAGTCAAGGGACGAGGGCAGATGTATGCTTACCTCTCTTACGGTAATGGTGCAAAAGGAGGTTGCGGACCGCTTGTGCGCTACTGAAAAGGACAGTGAGTACGGCGCAATTACCGCCTCCCTTAACTATTACGGCAGGGTAAAGAAGCTCTTTACCGTAGCTCCGGGTAATTTCTTGCCCGCTCCAAGCGTTACCTCCGCGGTTATCAGGATAGAGCTTTATAAGGAGAGCCCCTATTCCGTCAAGGATGAAAAGACCCTTTTTGAGGTTATCTCGGGCGCCTTTGCTCAAAGAAGAAAGACTATGCTCAACTCCCTTTCATCATCACTTGGCTTTGTATCCAAGGAGAGAATTGGACAGATTATTACGGAGCTTGGCTTTGATATCAATATAAGGGGAGAAAGGCTTTCTGTAGCGGACTTCTGCGCTTTGGCAGATAAAATATACGAGGAAAAGAAAAAATGATACTCTTAGGAACAATAGTAAACGCCGTTGGTATTATAATAGGCGCGCTTATCGGCGTTTTGGTAACTAATCTGCTTGCAAAAAGCAAAAAGCTTTCCGCCCTACCCGACAAGCTTATGCAGGCGGTGGGACTTTGCGTTATATTTATAGGAATTGAGGGCACATTTAAAAATCAGAACACCCTCGTTCTTATCGTTTCAATGGTGGTTGGCGCTCTTATCGGAGAGGCAATAGATATTGACAAGCATCTTAACACTCTCGGCGCCTTTGTTGAAAGAAAGCTTACCAAGCCGAAGCTTGATGCAAACGGCAACGAGATAGTAAAGGAAAAGGGACTTGCAAGAGGATTTGTCAGCGCGACGCTTCTTTTCTGCGTTGGCGCAATGGCAATTACGGGCGCTATTGAAAGCGGTCTTTCGGGTGGAGAGGTACAAACCACCCTCTATGCAAAATCCGCCCTTGACTTTATAAGCTCCATAGTATTCGGCGCCACCCTCGGCATCGGTACGGCGCTCTCCGCCATATGCGTTTTTGTATATCAGGGCGCAATAGAGCTTTGCGCAGAGGCGGTAAGAAGCCTTCTTACAGATTATATGATAGCGCAAATGACAGCCGTAGGCTCTCTTATTATATTCGCCATCGGCTTGAATATGATAGGCGT
This sequence comes from Clostridia bacterium, assembly GCA_017481595.1. Taxonomy (GTDB): domain Bacteria; phylum Bacillota; class Clostridia; order Oscillospirales; family CAG-272; genus RGIG2000. The sequence continues at coordinate 8,149 of JAFUOY010000024.1, forward strand.
CACCAAAATCAAGGTGGCAAATCTTTTGCCCGCCATATTTATGCCCTTGCTTCTTTGCTTGTTTATGTGAAAAGAAATACAATAAAAAAGACACCGTGGGGTGTCTTTTTTTACTGCGTTTTACCAACGCTTCATATTTTTCTCGAATTTTGTTGTATATGCTTCTTTTAACTCCTCGGCGGAAATGTTGTAGCACAATAATATATCATTGAAATACATAAGTACGTCAGCAAGCTCCTCAACGAGCTCTTTTCTGATTTTAACATCTGTGGATGCTTTGGTGCCGCCATTTTGCTTTACAACATCTATTACCTCACCTATTTCACCTATCATCCAAAGCATCTTGTTTCTTCCTGTTTCGGCGCAAATAGGCTCCCACTTGTGCTTGTATTTTTCTTGTAATTCTTTTTGCATTTCTAACATTTCATTTATGCTAAAGTCCATTGTATATTCTCCTTATGATGAAAATTTGATGCTGATAATTAGCCTTCTCCAGCGGGAGAAGGTGTCACCGTTGGTGACGGATGAGGTGTCTGCTTACTTTTTAAATCTTCATAACTTATATCAAGCTTTATTAATATATCATTGACTACAGCCTTGAAATTTTTGTTTATATCTTTGTTTGAATATCGCAAAACAACAATTCCCCACTTTTTCAGAGTTGTATCTCTTTTAATGTCATCTTCCTTTGATTTTCGTGATGTGTGTTGAATGCCGTCTACCTCAATTACTATCTTTTTTTCTGCAATATAAAAGTCAACAATATAGTTTTCAACATTATGCTGACGCCTTACATTGAATGGTAATTTCTTTAGAAAATCATACCAAAGATGCTTTTCTTCGCGAGTCATATTCTTTCGTAGCGTTCTCGCATTACTTACAAGATTTTTATTGTATGGTATCATATTACTCCTCATCCACCGCCACAGCGGTCCCCCTTCTCCCACAGGAGAAGGCTAAATTTATATTTCCTTAAACAGATCGAGCTTTGTTTTGCGCAAAAACCAGGTAATAATCTTTGGGGCGCGGTTGGGGAGGAGCTTATATGTAATATTCATAAGGTGAGCGTCTGCTCCTACGATAATGCGGCGCTTACCTCTTTTTAAGCGGCGAAGCATCTTTCGTACGCTTTTTTCAGGGTCGGCGCATATTTTTTCAAACAGACGACGGTCGGAGTCCTTTGCGCCTTGATTTTTCATAATATCCGTTTTTGTAAATCCGGGCATAATACAGGAAACAAGCATATCGGTTTCACAGGAGAGGGCGTAGGTGTATCTTTCCGCCGCCACCTTTGACGCGGTGTAGCCGCTTACCCCTCCAAAGGGACAAAGGGCAGATGCGCTTGACACGTTTATGATGGCTCCCTTGCCGCTTTTTTTAAGAATGGGCATTAAGACGCTGCAGGAATAGACCATGGAAAAGAAGTTTATATCGAATATTTTTTTGATCTCCTCGGTACTTTGATTTGATCTGAATTTGGGTAAAACACCCGCGCAATTTATTAAAACGTGGGGATACGTGGCTGAATTTTCAAGATCCCTTGCAAAATTTACCCAATTTTCCTCTACAGAGGCATTAAAGGGAGTAACTACGTATTTTTCGCTTAAGCCTTCAAGCTCTGCCTTTGCGCCTCTAAGCCTTTCCTCGTTTCTTGCAATGGCAATAACGGTACAGCCGTAGTCCCGAATCAGCTTAAATGCCAAGGTCTTGCCAATGCCCGAGGATGCCCCCGTTATAATAACGGTCTTTTCTTTAAAATCATACTTCATCCTTGTTATACCTTTCGTAATAGAAAAGATATTGCTGAGCTATGCCCGCGCTCTTGCCGAGAGCCTTAACGTCAAGCCCGCTTGGAAATCTTGTTTCAAGGCATCTTTTCATCCATACGTCAATGGGAAACGCCTCGGTCTTTCCAAAGCCAAATAGCAGGGCGCAGGACGCCACCTTTAAGCCGATACCCTTGATCTTACACAAAATATCCACACAGGTGTCGAAATTTTCTTCTTTGAGTATTAAATCAAGGTCCGTTTCCCCCGTGGAAATACTGCGTGATGCATCGATTATGTACTTAGCGCGAAAGCCTGTTTTAAGGGCGAAGATCTCTTCCTCTCCCGCCTCGTAAAGGCGATTTGCGGTGGGGAAGGAGTAGGCGCCTTCCGTATTTTCCACCTTGTTGCCGTATTTTTCGCAAAGGGCGGAAATTATCTTTTTTATTCTGGGGATATTGTTGTTTTGGGAGATTATAAAGGAGCAGACCGACTCCCAGGGCTCTTGACGGAGTATTCTTATGCCGTCACCGTATTCTACCGCTTTTTTCATATGCTCCGAGGCGGAGGTGGCTATAATAAAATCGTTTATGGCGGTGTAATCCGTGTCAAAGGCGAGGAAATTGCGCCACAGGGCGCGGTATTCCTCCTTGGTTGAGCCGTAGATCTTCAGCTCATATGGTGAATTTTGCCCAAAGACCACGTATTTGCCAAAGGCAACCCCTGCGTACTCGTATTTGTTGCCGTAGAGGGAAACCGCATCAAAGCGAAAGCATTGACCGCAGTCAAAGGTCTTAAAAATATCTGTCTTTGGTATATCCGTAATATGGACACAGGGTATACCGTTTTCTGTAAATGATGTAATATTTTCCATTATATGATTCCCTTTACTATAAGTATTCCGAGGATGGATGAAAGAAGGACGAGGACGCAAATTGCGATAACGGAGAATTTTACGTCGCTTTTGCTTTCCGTCCCCTCCATAAGCTTAGTTGATCTAAGCGCCTTTACAACGGGCTTGTAAAGAAGCATTGCAAGGGCGGCATTTATGCTTCCCTTAATAAGATTAAAGGGAAGAAAAACGGGCAGGAGCATTGAGGTTACTATCTCTCTTGCAACTCCCATATGGAATGGGGTAACAAGGTAATTCCAAAGGAGCATAACTCCGCAGGTAAGTATTACTCCGCTGATAAGACCGAGCACAGCGCCGCCAAGAGTACGCTTTTTCTTGTAGATAATGGATGCAGTGCAGGCAAAGGTTGATGTGGATAAAACGTTCATAATAAAGCCGATAATTCCCGTGGTGGACACGGTAATAGCCTCCACAAGTGAGGAGACCACCGCAACCGCAAAGGCAGACACGGGGCCCGAGATAAAGCCTAAAATTACTATAATTATATCCTTGGGATCGTATTTTAAAAATTCCACGGAGGAAATGGGTATCCTTACAAAAGCCGTAAGAACGTATGCAAATGCGCTGAATAAGCCCAGCATAGCCAATCGTTTTGTTTTCGTGTTCATAGCTACCTCGCAAATTGAAAATAAAAAAAGCCCACTTGGGGCGTAAAGAAAACGACTTCTTCATATCAGACTTTAACTGCTGGTCTCGGAATTTAACCGAGTCTGCCATACGGCTCGCGGACTGTACCGCCAGTAGGGAATTGCGCCCTGCCCCGAAATCTATTTACTTGTATCTATATTTTAGTATAAGCGAGGGAGATTGTCAATAGAAACTTACAAAAAGTATATTTTGCAATTTTACACAAAAAATTTTGTCCTATTTTTTTAAATTATGTAGGATTGTATAAATATTTTTTCTTGACAAGAGGGGATAATGTAATATATAATATTAGTGTTAAAAAAGTCTAAATTTAAATTTATTTATATGCTTTTGGGGGTAAAATTATGAATTCAAACATCAGACCCGATACAATGGAACGCATTACCAATTTTGACCTTGCTAACAAGTTTATTGACGAGCAGGTTGAGGAAATTCGCCGTCAGGTAGGCGATAAAAAGGTTCTTCTTGCACTTTCAGGCGGAGTTGACTCCTCCGTTGTTGCGGCTCTTCTTATCAAGGCTATCGGTAAGCAGCTCGTTTGCGTACATGTTAACCACGGCCTTATGCGTAAGGGTGAAAGCGAAGCGGTTATCGATATGTTCGGTAAAACGCTTGAAGCCAACCTTATTTACATTGACGCAACTGACCGCTATCTTGATCTCCTTGCGGGCGTTTCCGATCCCGAAAGCAAAAGAAAGATAATCGGTAAGGAATTTATTGAGATCTTTGCAGAGGAAGCAAGAAAGCTTGAGGGCATTGAATTCCTTGCGCAGGGTACTATTTATCCCGACATTCTTGAAAGCGTTAAGCAGGCAGAGGGTAAAAAGGCAGTAAAGTCCCACCACAACGTTGGCGGACTTCCCGAGGATCTTAAGTTTGAGCTTTGTGAGCCTATTAAGCTCCTTTTCAAGGACGAGGTAAGAGTAGTTGGTGAGGCGCTTGGTCTCCCCCACGCTATGGTTTACCGTCAGCCGTTCCCCGGCCCCGGTCTTGGCGTTCGTTGCCTTGGCGCGATCACACGCGACAGACTCCACGCCCTCCGTGAGGCAGACGCTATCCTCCGTGATGAGTTTGATAAGTGCGGCCTTGCAGAAAAGGTATGGCAGTATTTCGTAATTATCCCCGATATCAAATCCGTTGGCGTTAAGGATGAAGGCCGTTACGAGGGCTGGCCCGCTATTATCCGCGCCGTTAATACAAAGGACGCAATGACCGCCTCCATCGAAGAGATCCCCTACGCAGTCCTCCACAAGATCTGCGCAAGAATCACAAGCGAGGTTGAGGGAATCAACCGCGTGCTTTACGACATCACGCCTAAGCCCACAGGAACGATTGAGTGGGAATGATTTCGCAGAGGCACTTTCCCGGCTGTAGAGCCGTAAAAGTCCCGATTTTGCGAAGTTGTGGCAACGATTTGGCAACAAAATTTCATTATTCATAAGCAAAGAGCTAACTGATTTAGATTAAGTCAGTTAGCTCTTTTTTTGTTTTGTTATGCACATGAAGATTGAAAGGTCGTTTTTATCAATCGTCTTTGCGGAACTTCTCGACCCAACTATATGCCTCTTCTTTATAGCGCTGATAGAACTGTTCTCTATCGTTATAATGATGGCCCATCAGATTGGGACGAACATCATCTCTTACAGATAGAATTAATTCTTTCGAAGCATTGTTGTCAACCAATGACATTAATGCAAGAGCATATCCGGCGTATAAACCCGCTAAGTAGCCATCTTGATGAAGATTATCAATCAAAAGATTATCGGGCAAACCTGCATATCCTTTGGGTAAAATCCCGTTTTCTACAAGGACGGATGACCATAGAGATATAACTTCGTCTTTATCTTTTTTGCTAAATAACTTTTCAAAGTCAATGTCTTGCACTTTTTCTTTTATAAACTCGAAGAAACGTTCA
>JAFUOY010000025.1 GCA_017481595.1 Clostridia bacterium
CCTATGTTTCCGGTGCTTCCGTAACAGCAAGAGTTGTTCGTAACGGTAAGGCAAAGAAAATTTACGTTATGAAATATAAGGCTAAGAAGAACGAGAAGAAGAAGATCGGTCACAGACAGCCTTATACAAAGGTACAGATCGAGAAGATCGAGGGCTAATTCGGAGAGAATTATGACAAAGGTCGTATTTTTCAAATCAGGTGATTATTATTGGGGCTTTGAAGAGCAGGGACATGCAGGCTTTGCAGTAGACGGTAATGATATCGTTTGTGCGTCAATTTCTGCAATGACTATGCTTGTTATAAACGCAGTTGAGGTTGCGTATGCATCCAATATTGATTATGAGATTGACGAAGAAACTACAAATGTACGCGTTAGCTCGTGCAGTGCGTTGCCGGAGTACGAGCAGGATGAGAAAAAGAGATACGCTATCTCGGGTCTCATTATGGCGTATTACTATCAGCTTATCGATTTAGTCGAGGATTATTACGACTATCTTGATGTAGATGTAATCGAAAAGGAATATGACGGCGACAAAAAACGTAAAAAATAAGACGGAGGAACATATAATGTTAAGACTTGGTTTACAGTTCTTCGCTCATAAAAAGGGTGTTGGTTCCACAAAGAACGGCCGTGACAGCGAATCCAAGAGACTTGGTGTTAAGAAGGCTGACGGTGCATCTGTTCTTGCAGGTAACATCATCGTAAGACAGAGAGGAACAAAGATTCATCCCGGTACAAATGTAGGTATCGGATCTGACGATACACTCTTCGCATTGGTTGACGGTGTTGTAAAGTTTGAGCACGCAACAAAGGACAAGAAGAGAGTAAGCGTTTACGCAAAATAATTAGCTTTCAAAGAAAAATATCTCCACTACGACGTGGAGATTTTTTCTTTTTGTATTATAAAGCAGGGTATATGGATTATGATATTGCTTTATCTTATAAAAAGAATATAAAAATGTCATAATAATTAGAAAAACCTCTTCACAGAAGGAAATTTTTATGTTAAAATACTCTAATGAATAGTTTTACTGTTCTTTATATAAATACTAAATGTAAAGGAGTGATTTTATGCTTGAACTTATAAATGTTTCGTTTGAGGTTGACGCGGAAAATGAGAAAAAAGAAATACTTAAGGACGTCAGCCTTAAAATAGATGATCGCTTCGTTGCTATTACAGGACCAAACGGCGGAGGCAAATCCACCCTTGCTAAAATAATTGCGGGTATATATCAGCCTACCTCCGGTAAGATACTGTTTGACGGTGAGGATATTACGAATATGTCCATTACGGAAAGAGCAAGGAAGGGTATCAGCTTTGCTTTTCAACAGCCTGTAAGATTCAAGGGTCTTACAGTAAAGGATCTTATTACTTTAGCCGCAGGCAAGAGTATTAACGTATCCGAGGCTTGCACCTATCTTTCAGAGGTTGGACTCTGCGCAAGAGATTATATTAACAGAGAGGTAAACGCATCCTTGTCCGGCGGTGAGCTTAAGAGAATTGAGATCGCTATGATAATGGCAAGAGGAACTAAGCTTTCTGTATTTGACGAGCCCGAGGCGGGTATCGACCTTTGGAGCTTCAATAATCTTATCAAGGTATTTGAAAAAATGTATGACAAAATAAACGGTTCCATTATTATAATCTCACATCAGGAAAGAATACTTAATATTGCCGATAAAATAGTTGTCGTTGCTAACGGCAAGATAAAGCAATACGGCGCAAAAGAGGATATTTTACCCGAGCTTCTTGGCAGAGGCGCGGCAGAATCCTCCTGTAAAGCATTTGATTAAGGAGGTATAGCTATGGAAAAAATTCAAAAGGACCTTCTTGAAAAGATTGCCGATCTTCACGGCACACCCGAGGGAGCGTATAACATCCGTGCAAACGGTGCTCTCGGCGGCAGAAATACAACTGCCAATATTGATATAGTCACAAAAGAGGACAAGCCGGGTATTGACATTATAATCAAGCCTGGTACGAAGAACGAAAGTGTTCATATCCCCGTTGTAATCAGCCAAAGCGGACTTACAGACCTTGTATATAACGATTTCTTCATCGGTGACGATGCAGACGTTGTTATTATTGCAGGCTGCGGTATTCACAACAGCGGTGATAAAGCGTCGGAGCATGACGGTATCCATACCTTCCACGTTGGTAAAAATGCAAAGATCAAGTACGTTGAAAAGCATTACGGCGCAGGGGATGGCAACGGCGAAAATATTATGAATCCCACAACGGTTATCGAAATAGATGACGGCGGATATATGGAGATGGAGACCACACAGATAAAGGGTATCGACTCCACAAAGCGCGTAACGACCGCTAAGCTTGGTAACGATGCAAAGGTGGTAATTAAGGAAAAGCTTATGACCCACGGCTCCCAGTTTGCAGAAACTGAATTTACCGTTGACTTGAACGGAGAAAATTCGGGCGCTAACGTAATTTCCCGTTCCGTTGCAAAGGACACATCGAAGCAGGTATTTTTGTCACGTATAAACGGCAATAATAAATGCTCGGGCCACACGGAGTGCGACGCCATTATTATGGATAATGCAACCGTTGCCGCAATTCCCGAAATTACGGCAAACCACATAGACGCTTCCTTGATTCACGAGGCGGCAATCGGTAAAATAGCAGGTGAGCAGCTTATTAAGCTTATGACTCTCGGTCTTACCGAGCAGGAGGCTGAGGAGCAGATCGTCAGCGGCTTCCTTAAATGATTCCTAAGAGAGTGGATATCCACTCTCTTTTGTATTCTTGACATCGGAAATAATATATGGTAAAATATATAGGTAAAATTCCTTTGGAGGTATGGTATGAACATTCAGTATCTTAAATACGCCATAGAGGTGGAAAAGCATAAATCCATCAGCAAGGCGGCAAAAAATTTATATATGGGTCAGCCTAACCTCAGCCGTGCTATAAAGGAGCTGGAGGATAGCCTTGGTATCGTTATTTTTGAAAGAACGTCAAAGGGAATTGCCGTTACTCCCAACGGCGAGGAGTTTTTGCAGTATGCAAAAAGGATACTTTCACAGATAGACGAGCTTGAGGAAATATATAAAACAGGCAAGTCCGATAAGCAGCAGTTTTCTGCTTGTGTCCCCCGCGCGGGATATATTGCATACGCCTTTAGTGAGCTTGCAAAATCCATAAAAACAGACACTCCTGCCGAGATTTTCTATAAGGAAACAAACTCAATGCGCGCTATCAACAATGTTTTGCGAGGAGAATACAACCTTGCAATAATCAGATATCAGGAGGCGTTTGAAAAATATTTTGAGTCTATGTTCAAGGAAAAGAACCTTGTGGCAAAGACCATTACGGAGTTTTCCTACGTTCTTGCAATGTCGGTAAATAATCCTCTTGCAAAAAAGGAGGACATCACCCCCGAGGATCTTTCCGATTATATTGAAATTGCCCACGCAGACCCCTACGTGCCATCCCTCCCCGTTATCGACGTTAAAAAGGCGGAAATGTCGGAATTCGTTGATAAGAGAATTTACGTGTTTGAAAGAGCGAGCCAGTATATGCTCCTTGAACAGGTACCGAATACCTTTATGTGGGTGTCCCCAATGCCCGATGAAATGCTTGCAAACAATAACCTTGTTGAGCGTGAGTGTGGATATATGAAGAAGAAGTACAAGGACGTTTTAATTTACAGAGATAATTATAAGCTTACCGATATAGATAAAAAGTTTATTTCCCTTGTTTTAAAGGCAAAGGAAGGAATGTAGTATTTTATAAGCGCAAGAGTAAATTTGCAAATTTTGAATATACTGAAAGGAGAGTATTTTTTACTCTCTTTTCTGTTTTTCAGGCTATGCTAAAAAACATATCGTTTAAATGAGAATTTTTGCGTAAAAGCTGTCAAAATTTAACAGAAAATGGGGGAGAAAATAAAAAAAGTCAAATTTTTGTTAATTTTTTACAAAAAGTAATAGTAAAAGCAGGTAAATTAAGCAATTTTAGATATGTATTTAAAGATATAGCTCTATACCTTATAAGCATTTCACAAATCGAAATTTTTGTGATAAAATATCTTGCGTAAAATAAAATCACATTCTTGCGAGGAAGGGGTATTATTATGAAAGAATATCAAATCGTAGAAAATGTTGAAACCTTTGAGGCGGCGCTTAAAAGAGTAAAGGCTGCTCAGGCTAAATTCGCTACTTATACACAGGAGCAGGTAGATAAGATCTTTGCGGCGGCAGCTCTTGCGGCTAACAAGGAAAGAATCGCTCTTGCAAAAATGGCAGTAGCAGAAACAGGTATGGGAGTTGTAGAGGATAAGGTTATAAAGAACCATCTTGCTTCCGAATTTATTTATAATAAGTACAGAGATGAAAAGACCTGTGACGTAATTGCAGAGGATAAATCCGCAGGTATACAGAAGATCGCGGCGCCCATTGGCGTTGTAGGCGCGGTTATACCCACTACAAACCCTACGTCCACGGCTATATTCAAAACGCTTCTTGCCCTTAAAACAAGAAACGGTATTATAATAAGCCCTCATCCGAGAGCAAAGCTTTCCACAATTGCGGCATCCAAGGTGGTTCTTGAGGCTGCAGTAAAGGCAGGCGCACCCGAGGATATTATCGCTTGGATAGACGTACCAAGCCTTGAGCTTACAAATCTTCTTATGAGAGAAAGCGATATCATACTTGCAACAGGCGGTCCCGGTATGGTTAAGGCGGCGTATTCCAGCGGTAAGCCCGCCCTTGGCGTAGGCGCAGGTAACACCCCCGCTATCATTGATGACAGCGCGGATATTCTCCTTGCCGTAAACTCTATTATCCACTCAAAGACCTTTGATAACGGTATGATCTGCGCATCCGAGCAGTCAGTTATAGTTCTTGATACTATCTACGATGAGGTAAAGGCAGAGTTTGCCCGTCGCGGATGCTATTTCCTTACAGAGGAGGAAACGGAAAAGGTTCGTAAGACTATAATCATAAACGGCGCATTGAACGCAAAGATCGTTGGTCAGAGCGCGTACAGAATCGCTCAGCTTTCCGGAGTTTCGGTTCCTGAAAAGACAAAGATCCTTATTGGCGAGGTTGAAAGCGTTGACCTTAGCGAGGAATTCGCACACGAAAAGCTTTCTCCCGTTCTTGCAATGTACAAGGCGCACACCTTTGACGAGGCTCTTGATAAGGCTTACTGCTTGATAGAGGACGGCGGTCTCGGACACACATCCTCCATCTATTTGAACGAATATACACAAAAAGAGAAGCTTGAAAAATTTGCCCTTAAGATGAAGACCTGCCGTATTCTTGTAAATACACCTTCATCCCACGGCGGCGTTGGCGACGTTTATAACTTCAGCCTCGCTCCCTCACTTACACTCGGCTGCGGCTCCTGGGGTGGTAACTCCATTTCCGACAACGTAGGTGTAAAGCACCTTCTCAACATCAAAACAGTAGCTATAAGGAGAGAAAATATGCTTTGGTTCAGAGCGCCTGAAAAGGTTTATATAAAGAAGGGCTGCTTGCCCGTTGCCTTGGCTGAGCTTAAGGACGTTATGGGCAAGAAGAAGGCGTTTATCGTAACCGACACCTTCCTTTTCAACAACGGATACGCTAAGCCCATTACGGATGAGCTTTCTAAGATGGGTATTCAGTACGCTACCTTCCATAACGTAGAGCCCGATCCTACCCTTGCTTGCGCTAAAGAGGGCGCAGAGCAGATGAAGGCGTTCCAGCCCGACGTTATTATCGCCCTTGGCGGCGGCTCCGCTATGGACGCGGCAAAGATCATGTGGGTAATGTATGAGCATCCCGAGGTAGACTTTATGGATATGGCAATGAGATTTATGGATATCCGTAAGAGAATTTACACCTTCCCCAAAATGGGTGAAAAGGCGTACTTTATCGCTATCCCCACGTCTGCAGGTACAGGCTCCGAGGTTACTCCCTTCGCAGTTATCACAGATGAAAAATCAGGTGTTAAGTACCCCTTGGCAGACTATGAGCTTCTTCCCAATATGGCAATCATAGACACAGACTTCCATATGTCCGCGCCCCGTGGACTTACGGCTGCATCAGGTATTGACGCCGTAACTCACGCACTCGAGGCATATGCATCCATTATGGCAACGGATTATACTGACGGCTTGGCTCTTAAGGCACTTAAGGTAATATTTGAATACCTTCCCAGAGCGTACGAAAACGGTCAGAATGACGTTGTCGCACGTGAGAAGATGGCCAATGCGGCAACTATTGCAGGTATGGCATTTGCCAACGCATTCCTTGGCGTATGTCACTCCATGGCTCACAAGCTTGGCGCATTCCACCATCTCCCCCACGGCGTAGCTAACGCCCTTATGATAAACGAGGTAATAAGATTCAACTCCGAGGAGGCTCCTGTAAAGATGGGAACGTTCTCCCAGTATGATCATCCTCATACTCTTGCCCGCTATGCCGAGGTTGCTGATTACTTAAGATGCGGCGGCAGCACAGACGAGGAAAAGGTAGAAAATCTTATTAAGGCTATTGACGAGCTTAAGGCTAAGGTAGGCATTAAGGCTACTATCAGGGACTACGGCGTTGATGAGCAGTACTTCCTTGACAACCTTGACGAAATGGTAGAGCAGGCGTTTGATGACCAGTGCACAGGCGCTAACCCCAGATATCCTCTTATGAGCGAGATCAAGGCTATGTATCTTAACGCATACTACGGCACGAGCGAAAAGGTTTAATTAGACCGCAAAACAAACTATTGTAATTTATCGCTTTATATGATAAAATAATAACAGACAAGAGTAAGAAGGAGGCTAATTATGAAACTTGAAAATGTAATAGCAGAAAGACCTACCAAAACAGTTTACCGTGACGGTGACAGATCGGTTAAGCTTTTTAATAAAGATTTTCCCAAGGCTGAGGTGCTTGCTCAGGCTAAAAACCAGGCTCTCGTTGAGGAGATCGATATAAATATCCCCAAGCTTTTGGAGGTTGGCACCGTAGACGGCAGATGGATGATCGTTTCCGAGTACGTAGAGGGTACTCCCCTTGACGTTCTTATGAGAGAAAATCCAGACAAGATGGATGAATATCTTAATAAGTTTGTTGATCTTCAGATACTCATTCACTCAAAAAGATGCGCAGGACTTATCAAGCTTAAGGATAAGATGCACGCAAAGATAGACCTTACCTCCCTTGACGATTTTGTAAAGTATGAGCTTCATACCCGTCTTACGGGTATGCCCAAGCATAATAAGGTATGCCACGGCGACTTCAATCCCTCAAACGTTATCGTAACTGAAAGCGGTGAAATGTACGTTATCGACTGGTCACACGTTACACAGGGTAACGCCTCCGCCGACGTTGCAAGAACCTACCTTATCTTTGTATTGAACGGTAACAAGGACCTTGCGGAAAAGTATATGGAGCTTTTCTGTGAAAAGACGGGTACTAAAAAAGCCTACGTACAGAAATGGCTTCCTATCGTAGCCGCATCTCAGTCCGTTAAGGGCAAGCCCGAGGAAAGAGAGCTTTTGCGCTCTTGGGCTAACGTAGTTGAATTCGAATAAAGAATACGTGGTTGCTGCAACAAGCACAGACCAAAACAGACACGTTTAATATCCAAGGTTTAATTTGTTTGTATATATCATAATATTTAAAGCTGAGATTTTGCCTTAGGGCAAAATCTCTTCTCTTTATGTGTCTGTTTTTATGTGCGAATGCTTCTCCGGAGTACTAAGTACACCGACGAGTACGCATTCGCACATTCTGTACTCGTTTCGCTAACCGCTAAAATAGGGGCTAATTTATGATTAGCCCCTGAGCTTTATTTAGCCTTATTTTTTGTCTGCGCCTTATTTTGGCAGTTATTATTAGATTCGTTTTTCATTTGGTTTTCGTTCTTCATTTCCGTATAAGCACGGTTGGGAACTCTTGGCTCCAACGCGGGCACAAGCTCTGTCTTATTTTCTTTTGTTTTCTTACTCAACTTTATCACCTCTTTCCATAATTAGTTTTGCTCCAAAAACCAAAAAAATATTATGTTTTTATACGGTTTTTATTGCAAAATAATATATATAGTGTTAAAATATAATATTATAGTAAAATTTTAGGGGGCAAATATGAAAATAATCGATATAATTAAGTCCGATAAGCCGTCGCTTTCCTTTGAGGTCTTTCCTCCAAAGACTAGCGATACCTTTGACACAGTAAAGGAGGCTACGGAAAAAATAGCTATGCTTAAGCCCTCCTTTATGAGCGTGACCTACGGCGCGGGAGGTGGAACGAGCGAATATACCGTTTCCGTTGCCAAAAATATCAAGGACAACTGCGGTGTTGACACCATTGCTCACCTTACCTGCATAAATTCAAGTAAGGATGATATACAGCACAGGCTTGAGGCATTAAAGAATGCGGGCATTGAAAATATCCTTGCCTTAAGAGGCGATATCACACCCGAAAACAAGGATAAGATAAGGTTTGATTACAGATATGCATCCGAGCTTGTATGCGATATTAAAAAGTATGGCAATTTCTGTGTCGGCGGCGCCTGTTATCCCGAAATACACCCCGAAAGCAAGGATCAGAGAGAGGATATAAAAAATCTTAAGACTAAGGTTGACGCAGGATGCGAATTCCTTACCACACAGATGTTTTTTGACAATAATCTTCTTTATAATTTCCTTTATAAGATAAGAGAAGCGGGCATTACAGTCCCCGTAATTGCGGGTATTATGCCAATTACCAATGCAAAGCAGATCGAAAGAGCCATAAAGCTCTCGGGCTCCTACATACCTCAGCGCTTTAAATCCCTTGTTGACCGCTACGGCGGAGATCCCAAGGCAATGAGCCAGGCGGGTATTGCCTATGCCACAGACCAGATAATCGACCTTTACGCAAACGGCATAAACGCGGTCCACGTTTACTCAATGAACAAGGAATATGTTGCAAGAAATATTCAGGCAAATATTTCGGAGATAATAAAATGAGCCATACCTTATATACGGTAAGTCCGGGGCTTTTGGATGTAAGCATAAGGGAGGCCTTAAGGTATCTTAATATAAAATCCCCCGACGAAGCGCTTTTAAGTCTTACTATGGATTGCATAGACGAGGCAAAAAGCATTGCGTCCTTAAAGGCGGTATATATAAAAAGCGGAGTCACCGTGGAAAACGACATTGTAAGGCTTGATTTTATGGAGATGAAAAGCGCAAAGCTTGCCGCCTTTCTTAACGGATGTAATGAGGCATACGTATTTGCCGCTACAATTGGTATGAGGGCGGATATGCTTGTAAACAAATATTTAAAGACGGAGGCGTCAAGGGGTGTTATCTTCAATGCCGCCTGCGTTGCCCTTGAAGAAGCCTTTTGCGACAGATTAAACGGCTATCTTTTAGGCGTTGACTCATCCACAAGGCGCTTTTCCCCGGGATACGGAGATCTTTCTCTTGAATATCAGAGGGAAATACTTGCTTACCTTGATGCAGAACGAAAAATAGGAGTTTCCTTAACTGACGGATGCTTAATGGTGCCAACCAAAACCGTAACCGCCATTGTAGGAATAAAATAATGGAGAATAAATGAATATTTTAGAGAAATTAAAGACGGATTTTGTCATTTTTGATGGAGGAATGGGTACTCTTTTGCAGGAAAGAGGACTTAAGCCGGGGCAAAGTCCCGAGGAATGGAATATAACCAATAGCGAAATAATTACCTCAATTCACAAGTCTTATTTTGAGGCGGGAGCAAACGTTGTTACAACCAACACCTTTGGCGCAAATCCCTTGAAAATGGATAACGTTGAGGAGGTGGTTTTTGCCGCTGTCCGAAACGCAAAGCGCGCCGTTTATAAGGAGGGACAGTACGTCGCCCTTGATATAGGTCCTACGGGTAAGCTATTAAAGCCCCTTGGGGATCTTGATTTCAACGATGCGGTAAATGCTTTTGGCGTAACCGTAAGAGCGGGGGATAAGGCGGGGTGCGACCTTATTATAATCGAAACAATGAACGACCCTTATGAGATGAAGGCGGCTATTCTTGCGGCTAAGGAAAATTCATCCCTTCCCATATTTGCAACCTTCGTACTTGACGAGGGTGGAAAGACCATGACGGGATGCGATATTGCTTCAATGGTGGCAATGCTTGAATCTCTTGGCGTTTCTGCCTTGGGTGTAAACTGCTCCCTCGGCGCAGATAAGCTTAAGGAATTCGTGCCCGAAATCATAGCAAACGCCTCCGTTCCCGTAATAGTAAATCCAAACGCAGGCATACCCTGTATACACGACGGTAAGACCTGCTTTGACTCCACTCCCGACGATTTTTATATTCATATGATGGATATTGCAAAAATGGGCGCAAGAGTCCTTGGCGGATGCTGCGGCACTACGCCCGAGCATATAAGAAGAGTGGCGCAGGGGCTTGAAGGCTATGAGCCCAAGGCAATTGAAAAGAAAAGCTTTACCGTTGTTTCATCATATTCAAAAGCTTGCATTTTTGATAAAAAAGCGGTTTTGATAGGGGAAAGGATAAACCCTACGGGTAAATCAAAGTTCAAGGCGGCGCTTCGCGAAAATAATATGGATTATATTATTTCCGAGGCGGTAGGACAGGAAGAGTGCGGAGCTGATATGCTTGACGTCAACGTAGGACTTCCCGAAATTGACGAGGTGGATTTCCTTACCCGCGCGGTAAAGGAGATACAGTCCGTATCCACCCTCCCCCTGCAGATAGATACCTCGGACCCCAAGGCGCTTGAGAGCGCAATGCGTATATATAACGGTAAGCCCCTTGTAAACTCCGTAAACGGTAAGGAGGAGAGTATGTCGGCGGTGCTTCCTCTCGTAAAGAAGTACGGCGGTGCCGTAATTGCGCTTACTCTTGACGAGGGTGGTATTCCCGATACTGCAGAGGGCAGATATAAGATTGCGGAAAAAATCGTAAAAAGAGCAGAGGCATACGGCATTGACAGAAGGGATATTATAGTTGACCCTCTTTGTCTTACTGTAAGCTCCGATAAAAACGCGCCAAGGGTGACTCTTGACTCAATTAAGCTTATCAAGGACGGCCTTAAGGTAAAGGTGTCCCTCGGTATTTCCAACGTATCCTTTGGCTTGCCTAACAGAGATTATATAACATCAACATTTTTCTCCTTTGCTCTTAAGGATGGTCTTGATGCGGTTATTATGAATCCCTATTCCACGGAGATGATGAAGATATATTACGCGTATAACGCTCTTATGGGAATAGATGAAAACTGCGCGGAGTATATAAATTTTGCCTCGGATAAAAAGACGGAGACCGTAGCTGCGGACACGGGCATCACCCTTGAAAAGGCAATAATCAAGGGACTGAAAAATGATGCGAAAAATATTACGAAGCAGCTTATTTTAACCACTCCCCCCCTGGAAATTGTAAACAACTGTATAATTCCTGCCCTTGATACGGTGGGAGAAGCCTACGAAAAGGGCGCCTCCTTTTTGCCTCAGCTTCTTATGAGCGCGGAGACGGCAAACGTAGCCTTTGATATAATCAAGGAAAATATCAAAAAAGATGAAAGCTCCAATAAGGGAGATATAATTATTGCAACGGTCAAGGGCGATATCCACGATATAGGTAAAAATATCGTAAAGGTAATTTTACAAAATTACGGCTATACCGTACACGACCTCGGTAAGGACGTATCCCCCGAGACAATCGTTGAGTACGCAAGAAAAACAGGCATTAAGCTCGTTGGCTTATCTGCCCTTATGACAACCACAGTACCCTCAATGGAAAAAACCATAAATCAGTTAAAGAGCTTTGACAGTAGTATTAAAATTATGGTAGGCGGCGCGGTCCTCACACCCGAATACGCCGAAATGATCAAGGCGGATAAATATGCAAAGGACGCTATGGAGGCTGTCCGCTACGCAAAATACATTTATAATAACTGATTTATGAAAGGCAACTGAAATGAACAAAAAGCAACACGAAAACTATTTTAAAAGAAACGACGTGCTTTTGATTATAGGCGCGGCAATACTCGTTATCGGCGCAGCCCTTGTATTTGTAGGTAAGCGCAGATGGCTTATGCCATGTTGTATATTTATGGCAATTGGCGCGGTTATATTTATTATCGGCACTACCGTAAGAGTAAGCGAAAAGGAGATCCTTGCGTACCTTACCAGGCAGCTTGATGGCTTTGACCTTTCCTTTGATACCCTTGCCGTACACGAAAGACGTGTTATAAGAAACGCTCAGCCCATTGTAGTTGAGTATTACGATTATGAGCAGGGCGATATGCTTCGTAAAACTCAAAACGGAATAGTATCCTCAAGATACGTAAAGACAGCTATCTTTACCCTTACAGATGCGTTTATCGTAAGGTCAAGATCCGTTTCCTTGATCTCAGGCGAGGTTAAAAATAAGAGAATAGAGATCCCTTATGATTCCGTTGAGGAAATAAAGGTAATAAGAGAGGACAAAAAGCTTACCTTTAATAATAAGGAGTTTGATCTTACCACGGATAAGCTTTTTATAAGATACGACAACGGATATAAATTCGCAACTCCCCTCCACGTTGATATAAAGTCAAAGGATCTTGAAGCAAGATTGCTTAAAATAATAGCGGAGCATCCAAATTCATAAAATAGTTAATGGGAAATATCCTTGTTAAAAGCGTAAGGAGAAATAATGAAGGATTTTGGCTATTTAATAGAAAATTTTTTCACTCATAAGGACAAGCTGGCGCCGTCCTCACAGCTGCCGGGTACTATGTTTACCCCCTTACATTTTATTGTGGCAGGTATTTTTCTTGCTGCGGTTATTCTTTGCGCGGTGCTGATACATAAAAAGGAAAAGATGATAAAGCCCGTTTTCATTACCTTATGGGTAATGGTTTGCGTTTTGGAGGTTGTAAAAATCGTTTGGGAAAGCACGACGGGTAATACCGTACGCCTGGAGATTACGGGCATTTTACCCCTTTACCCCTGCAGCATCTTTATGTACGCAATGCCCTTTGCCATTTGGGGTAAGGGCAGAGTAAAGCAGGCGGCATGCGGTTACGTTTGTACCCTCGGTTTGCTTGGCGGCTCGGTAAACTTTTTCTACCCAATGACCGTGCTTTACCGTTATTCCATTATCTCATTTTCGGCAATGCATTCAATGCTTTACCATTCGGTAATGCTCTTTACCTGTCTTACAATGCTTTTGTCAAAATATCATAGCTACACCCGTGTAAATAGCGCGGTTGATTTGTTTTTGCCCTGTGTACCTACGCTGATAATGTCCATTCCTGCAAATATAGTAAATTACACCTTGAATACGGATTATATGTTTTTCCGCGGCACAACGGCGTTTTTACCTGCAATCTTCGGTGGACTTGATACGGTTTTGATCACGTTGATCCTTTACGTTTTATATATCACCGTCCCCGCGTGCTTCTATTTACCCTCGTTCATTTCCAAAAAGGTAAAGAAGGCGTAAAATTTATTGAGATAACAAAAAGAACAGACCAATAGAGGTCTGTTCTTTTTCTTTTTATGAAAAAATCAAAAAAGTTTTCAAAAATTACCAAACCTTTTTTACCTTTTCGACACTATATATATGAAGGCGCAAGGATGCTAAATTATCGGTTGAGATTTGTTCAACTAATAGGTTATGGTATTTTTCTTGCCCCTGATGTATAATTATTACAGAAGCAAAAAACATATTCGCTTATGTAAAAAGGGAAAGGTACCGCCCTTTTTGGCATAGGCAAGGAAAGGAGAAAAAATGAGTAACAAACAAAATATAAATTATTTTAAAATGAACAATCTTTTGGAGTATGTCGGAATAGGATGTATGGCGGTAAGCCTTCCGTTCTTTCTTTTCGGCTATGGGTTTATGTGGGCACTCTCCTGCGGATTATTGCCCCTTGGCGCAGTGCTTTTTGTAGTAGCCGTATCCATTCGCTCAAGCGAAAAGGACATTTATTCAAGCATTAAGAAAAAGACGGAATCAATGGAGCTTTCCGTTGACAAGCTTGGTGTAAACGAAAGACGTATCGTAAAAAGAAGACCCCCCGAAATACTTGAGGATTTTGAGTATGAGGACGGAGTTATGATCAAAAAGAGCAAAATGGGAGGCATTATTACCTCAAAATACACGAAAACAGGCTTGTATTTGCTTACCGACGCTCTTATGATTATAACCCGTACAGTATCCCTTATAGATGACGAGGTTAAAAGCAAGAAATTTGAAATTTCCTACGATTCTATTGAGGAGGTCAGACTCGACAAGGAGGAAAAGCCCATCGTATTTGGTAAAAATACCGTTGATTCCGTAAGCGAAAGACTGACTGTAAAATACGGCGGAGGATACAAATTCTCCTGCCCCATCCACGTTGACGTTAAGGCGTCGCAAACTGTGGATAAGATAAATCGCGCAATAGAGGAGCATAAGAAAAGCAAATCTATATAAAAACGGATAAAAATCTCCAAAAAAGACTGTACGATAAGATTCGTACAGTCTTTTTTATTATAACTTTTTCTTCTTAACGGCTTCCCAATAGGTCTTTGCAGCCTGCTCGGTCTTGTTGTCGCCAAAGGTATAGTATTTCGTATCCTTGATGTCGTCAGGCAGATATTGCTGCTCAAGCCAATGATTATTACTCATATGGGGATATTTATACCCCTTGAATAATGGCGCCTGAAGATGAGTAGGGAAGGAGATGCCCTTTCCTGCGCGAATGTCGGAAAGCGCCGCATCCATAGCGTTGTACGCGCTATTTGATTTTGGCGCGGTGGCAAGCATTATAGCGCAGCTTGCAAGAGGAATCCTTGCCTCAGGCATACCAAGCTCCCTTGCGGTCTGACAAAGGGCGTGGGCAATCTGTGCGGCCTGCGGATAAGCAAGACCAATGTCCTCCGATGCGCAGACAAGCATTCGTCTTATGGGAGAAAGAATGTCTCCACCCTCAAGAAGTCTTGCAAGATAGAATACCGCGGCATCGGGGTCAGAGCCTCTTATGGATTTTTGCAAGCAGGAAAGAAGATTATAATGCACGTCTCCATCCTGGTCAAAAAGCCCGGGTGAAATGCTTGGAATAAATGCAGAAGCCTCCTCTAAGCCGATTATATCGTCGCAGGAGTAATATGCCGCCTCAAATAAGGTGATGGAGTGGCGCACGTCCCCCTTTGCTCTTGTGGCAAAGAAATCAAGGGCCTCGTCCGTTGCAATTTTATTAAGACCTGTGTCCTCGTTAAGCATTTGTAACGCTCTTTTAAGAACGGGTATGATCTTTTTAGACTCAACGTGGAAAAATTCAAAAACTGAGCATCTTGAAAGCAGAGCGTTGTATATGTAGAAATGAGGGTTTTCCGTAGTGGATGCAATAAGAGTAACGCGCCCGTCCTCTATATATTCAAGTAAGGATTGCTGTTGCTTTTTATTAAAATACTGTATTTCGTCAAGATAAAGCAAGGTGCCGTTTGATGAAAAAACGTTTGTAGACTGATTTATAACCTCTTTGATGTCGGAAAGGGAAGCGGTGGTGGCGTTAAGCTTGTATAACTGCATTCCCGAATTTTTTGCAATAATGTTGGCAACCGTGGTTTTGCCCGTACCCGGAGGACCGAAAAAGATCATATTCGTTATCCGTCCTGCGTTTACCATTTTGCGAATAATTCCGTTTTCGTTAACGAGATGCTCCTGTCCCACAATATCGTCAAAATCCACGGGGCGAAGCCTGTTGGCAAGCGGCTGATTGTTCATTTCTGCTCCTCCTTGAAAATGTATGCTAATATTGTATCATAGTTCGCCTTTAAAATCAATATAAATATAATTGTAATTTAAAATTGTATGCTGATTTTTTTAGACGTTATCATAAAATATCGGGGGGAGTGTGGATAATTTGTATTCTGAAGGTATTTACGGACAGATAAAAGCACGGTTGAATTTTATTTTTGAAAAGAGAAGATTCCTTTAAGGACGTAAAGAAATGGAACAGTTAGGAGAAAGAATAAGCCTTCTTTTACTTCTTTTGACTATTATGAACCTTTCGGCGTCTCCCTACCCCTTATTTATAGTTCTTTCCTATGCGGTGCACGAAGCGGGACACCTGTTTTTTGCCAAAATCGTGGGCGCGGGAATAACCGACTTTAAAACCTCCCTTTGCCGCCTCAGTATCAAGTACGATTGTACCTCCATATCATACTTCAAGGAGTCCTTGGTCTGCGGCGGCGGAGTAATATTCAATTTGGCTTTTTTTGCTGTTTTTGCCGCCCCTGTGTTCAGATATAGCGAAAAATTAGCCTTTTTCTCCCTGTGTAATCTGTCCCTTGCCCTTATGAATCTATACCCTGTCAGTGTCCTTGACGGAGGCGGGATGCTGCGATGCACAATGTATTCGATTTTCGAAGAAAAAACCGCAGAAAGAGTATTGAAGCTTACCTCCTTTATCTTCGCCTTTGTGCTATGGCTTTTCGCCGTGTATCTGCAACTCGTTTTTTCGTCCAATATCTCTATGTTTTTTATCTCGATTTTACTTCTTATAGAGCTTTGCTTTTCCCTGTAGCTCTTTTTATATAAAAAAATTGCGCCAAAAGTATAAAAATTTTCGCATTTCTATTGCACATTTTATATTTATTTGCTATAATGCAATTGATTAACTGTTTTTGACGATAAGAGAAGATTTTCGTCATTGTTAGTCGAGTCTTGAAAGAACGGGGATAGAAATGAACGAAAAAAAGATCATAGAGCTTAAAGGTGTTTCCAAAACCTTTGATGATGAAGTAATACTTGATAATATAGATTTAAAAGTATATGAGAAGGAATTTATGACGCTTCTTGGTCCTTCAGGCTGCGGTAAGACCACCACCCTGCGTATAATTGCGGGCTTTGTTACGCCTGATAGCGGAGAAGTACTTTTTGATGACGTGAAAATAAATGACGTTCCTCCTCACAAGCGTTCCGTTAATACGGTATTCCAGAAATACGCTTTGTTTCCTCATCTTAACGTATATGAAAATATCGCCTTTGCTCTTCGATTGAAAAAGGTTTCTGAGGAAGAAATATACGAGCGTGTTGAGGAAATGCTTACTATGGTAAACCTGCGCGGCTTTGAAAAGAGAGACGTTAACCTCCTTTCCGGCGGTCAGCAGCAGAGAGTTGCCATTGCAAGAGCCTTGATAAATAAGCCTCGCGTTTTGCTCCTTGACGAGCCTCTTGGCGCCCTCGACTTAAAGCTTCGTAAGGATATGCAGAACGAGCTTAAGAATATTCAGCGCAAGACGGGAATTACGTTTATTTACGTTACACACGATCAGGAGGAGGCGCTCAGTATGTCCGATACCGTTGTCGTAATGGCTAACGGTAAGATACAGCAGATCGGCTCTCCTACCGATATATATAACGAGCCTGAAAACGCTTTCGTTGCCGACTTTATCGGTGAAAGTAATATTATCGACGGCGTAATGCTTGACGACTTTAAGGTAAGATTCTCAGGACACGAGTTCGTTTGCCTTGATAAGGGCTTTGGCAAGAATGAAGCAGTTGACGTTGTTGTAAGACCTGAGGACGTTGACGTTGTGCCTCTTGAAAAGGGTATGCTTCGCGGTGTAGTTGACTCCGTTACCTTCAAGGGCGTTCACTATGAAATTATCGTTACTATCAATAAGTTCAAGTGGATGATACAGTCCACCGATTACGTTGCTCCCATGCAGAAGATCGGTATTTACGTAGAGCCTGATGCTATTCATATAATGAAAAAATCCGAGTTCTCCGGAATGTTTGGAGACTACTCATCCTTCAGTGACGAGCTTGATCATCTTTCTGATGTTACTGAGGAGGAAGAATAAGAAGAATGAACAAAAAAACACTTATTCAGAAGGCGGCTGCCGCACCTCATATCGTATGGTCGGTTTTATTTATTATCGCCCCTCTTATTTTCGTAATGTATTACGCCTTTACGGACAATGAGGGTAGCTTTACCGTCAGCAATTTTACAGAGCTGTTTCAGGCAAGCTATCTTGAGATCTTTTTGCGCTCCGTATGCTTTGCATTCCTTGCAACCGTAATTTGTCTTGTGCTTGCGTACCCTATTGCATATTTCATATCACGCGCAAATGCCAAGACGCAAAAAATACTTATAATGCTCGTTATGCTTCCTATGTGGATGAACTTCCTTATAAGAACCTACTCCTGGATGGCGCTTCTTGAGGATACGGGTATTATCAACACCTTTTTAGGATTTTTCGGAATCGGACCTGTCCATATGATAAATACGGCGGGCGCGGTTATTCTCGGTATGGTCTATAACTATTTGCCATATATGATAATTCCCATCCATTCCGTGCTTTCAAAGGTTGACGTAAGGCTTCTTGAGGCTGCGGCTGACTTGGGCTCCAATCCCTTTACCGTAATCACCAAGGTAGTATTTCCCTTGAGCATACCCGGTATTATTTCGGGTATTACCATGGTATTTGTTCCCTCCATCAGTACCTTCTACATCTCACAGAAGCTTGGCGGAGGTAACTTTGACTTGATAGGTGATACTATTGAGCGTCAGTTCCAGACCGCGTATAACTATAACCTCGGCGCTTCTATGTCCTTCGTTCTTATGCTGCTGATCATAATCAGTATGACCATAATGAACAAGTACGCCGATGACGACGGAGGTGTGATCATATGAAAAGAACCAACAAGATCTACACCGCCCTTATATTCGTATTCTTATACCTTCCCATTGCGGTGCTTATACTGTTTTCATTCAATTCATCAAACAGTACAAACTCATTAGCGGGCTTTTCACTTAAGTGGTATAAGGAGCTTTTCAGCGACGGAGCAACGCTTCTTGCCCTTCGTAACACCCTTGTGCTTGCTATACTTTCTTCAGTTATAGCCACAATTATAGGTACTCTTGCCGCATACGGTATTTTCCGTATGAAAAACAAGCACGTAAAGAATGCCCTCCTTACGGTAAACAACATCCCTATGATGAACCCTGAGATAGTTGTGGGTATTTCTATGATGCTTTTGTTCGTTTTCGTTGGCAGACTTGTAAACGCTCAGTCAACTCTCGGCTTTGGCACGGTGCTTATTGCCCATATTACGTTTAATATTCCCTACGTTGTGCTTTCCGTTCTGCCAAAGTTCAAGCAGATGGACAGGCATCTCCCCGAGGCAGCCCTCGACCTTGGATGCACACCCTTTCAGTCCTTTTATAAGGTAGAAATGCCACAGATAATCTCGGGTATAATCTCCGGCTTTATTATGGCGTTTACCCTTTCAATAGACGATTTTATTATCAGCTATTTTACAATTGGCAGCGGCTTTGAAACCTTGCCTATAAGAATATATTCCATGACCAAAAAGCGCGTAACACCCGATATGTACGCACTTTCCGCCCTTATATTCTTATCCATTCTTATCCTTCTTCTTATATCCAATTTCACAGGCAACTCCAATAATGCAAAGGAGAAAAAGCCCGTTACCTTAAAGCAGAAGAAGACGAGAAGAATAGTTATTGCCTCAACCTTTGCGGTTATCGCTATTATTACGGGCGCCGTATTTATATCCACCGCAACTACTGAAACCGTTGTTGTAAATGTGTATAACTGGGGTGAATATATCTCCGACGGAAGCGACGGCTCCTATGACACGAACAAAGCCTTTGAGGAGTATTACTCAAACGTTTTGTCAGAGGAGAGAGGTCACAAGGTAAAGGTACAGGTAAATTACACCACCTTTACAAGTAATGAGGACCTTTATGCAAAGATAAAGAGCGGTGTTGGCGGATATGACGTAATAATCCCCTCCGATTATATGGTTGAAAGACTTAAGAACGAGGGACTTATTCAGCCTCTTGACCTTAATAACATACCCAATTATAAGTATATTAAGGATGAATTCAAAAAGCCCTTCTACGATAACGGAAAAGACACCTATTCCGCAATGTATACCTACGGTATCGTCGGTATTATCTATAATACAAAGTACGTTGATGAGGCGGATATTGGCGGTTGGGACCTTCTCTGGAATGAGAAATACAGCGGTCATATCCTTCAGTTCAACAACGCAAGAGACGCTTTTGGCTCCGCTATGTATAAGCTTGGTATAAGCGTAAATACCGCAACCGAGGACGAATGGAGGCAAGCCCTTTCCGAGCTTAAGACACAAAAGCCCCATGTACAAAGCTACGTAATGGATGAAATTTACAATAAGCTTGAGTCTGAGGAGGCTTGGATAGGCGCGTATTACGCAGGCGATGCTCTCTCTATGATCTATAATAACGAAAACCTTGCCTTCTACTATCCGAAGAACGAGGACGGAGAATTTGCTACCAATATTTTTGCTGACGCTATGTGTATTCCCACAGGCATAGATGCGGAAAATAAGGAGCACGCAGAGGCGTATATCAACTTTATGCTTTCCGAGGAGCCCGCTATTGCAAATGCAGAGTATATCTACTACGGATGCCCCAATACTCTCGTTACAAACAATCAGGAATACAGAGATTACCTTGGCGAGGACTTTGACGTTATATACGATCCCGATATTGAGGAAAATATTGACGATTTGTTCTCAAATTACGCATACAGAAATCTTCCCGCAGATAAGCTTGCGCTTCTTAACAAGCTTTGGGAGGAGTTAAAGGTTGATTCCTCATCCTTCGGCGGCGGAATTTACATTGTAAGCGGCGTAATAGCTCTTGCTATTGTGGGCTTTATCGTGTTCTCCTATGTTGTGAAGGTAAGACGCAGACGTCTTTATTGGAATACCACACCTAAAACAAAATAAATAAAAAAAGTTGGATTTTGCAAAAAATCCAACTTTTTATTTATGCTCTTTAATAAAATTTTTTATATCCTTAAGCAGCTTTAAGTCGTCTGCTGTTATTTGCTCAAACTCTCCCAAATCAAGAAGATAACGGGGGTCTATTTTTAAGATTTGGCAAATTCTACGCAATTGATCCATACTTGGTTCTTGAATATTGCGCTCGATTTTTGAGTAATTTGACTGATTCATAGGAATCAGCCTTGCAATTTCGCTTTGTGATAGATCCATGTCCTCGCGAATGTTCTTAATTTTATCCCCTAACGTCATATTAACTCCTTATACTTTACTTTTTTTATTATAGCAAATTTAACTAAATCTATTGACAATTTGTTAGATATAACCTATAATAAAAAGTGTTAGTTAAAATATAACTAATTATATTAAACTTAAGGAGAAAAAGAAAATGAAAAAGATTTTAGTAGTATTGATGGCTATCTGTATGGTAATCACTCTTTGCGTGACTCTTACATCCTGCGCGCATAAGTGCGAATTTTCCACAGACTGGAGCAAGGATGCAACACATCACTGGCACGCTTGTATAGGTGAGGAGTGTGTTGAGGTTGCGGATAAGGCAGAGCACGTTTGGGACAACGCTTGCGATACGTCCTGTAACACCTGTGGACAGACAAGAACCACAGAGCACGTATGGAATGCAGGCGAGATCACCACAAAGCCCACACAGGCAAAGGACGGAGTAAAGACCTTTACTTGTACCGTTTGCTCAGAGACAAAAACAGAGACAGTTCCCTTTACAGGACTTACAGTTGACGAATGGAATGACGCATTCAGCTCATCCTCTGTTGAAAACTTTACTTATAATGAGGCTTCCTCAACAAAGGGCAGCGGTATGACAATGGATACAGAGGTTACATACAAGTTTACTGAGGATAAAGCGTACGTAAAGATGCATATGGCAGGACAGACACAGGAAGAAACCGTAAACGACAAGTTAACAGCTAATGCATTGCGTAAGCAGATGGTAGATTCAATCAGAGAATTGGCAGTATTTGCTGATTATAGCTATGATGCAGCTACTAAGACCTACAAGGCAGTAAGAGATATCAAGATCGATTCATTGGATGCTTCCACATCTGATATTACGTTGAAATTCAATGACGACAATAAGCTCGTTGAATTGAAGTATACTGTTGAGTTTGAAATGAGTGGCATTGACTTTACGGCTACGTCAACAGTTACTCTCTCCGACTACGGAACAACAAAGATCTGATAAACAGTACAGGTCAAGATTTTAAAAGAAACTGAAAATTAAAACCACCCTATGCGTATTGCATAGGGTGGTTTTAATATTTTGTCAGTTGTTTTCGCTCTTTCTTCTCAGCTTTTCCGCTTGGTCGATCCTGTCCTCGTGGAAACCGTCAACCTCACCGCGCTGAATTGCGCCTACGATACGGTTGTAAAGTCCCGGATGCTCCTTGTCAAATATAGCAAGATAATCCTTCATTTTTGCTCTTTCCGTGTGTCCGTCGGCAGGGCAGGGGCTCTTCGTTACGGGAAGAGATTCTTTATTGGAGAAGGACTTTATTTCCTTTTCCCTTGTATAGATAAGAGGTCTTATAAGGGTAAGGTCCTTTCTTGAAAGGTAGGTAACAGGGGCAAATGCGCCTATTCTTCCCTCGAAGAAAAGATTTAGCATAAAGGTTTCTGCCACGTCGTCAAAATGATGCCCAAGGGCTATTTTGTTGCATCCAATCTCCTTTGCCGCGTCGTGCAGCGCTCCTCTGCGCATTCTGGCGCACAGGGAACAGGGATTTTTCTCTTTTCTTACGTTAAATATAATTTCGTATATCTGCGTGGGTACTACCTTATATTCTACCTCCAATTCCTCGCAAAGACTTGCAATAGCGGAGAAATCGGAGCTTTCAAATCCCATATCAATAGTTACGGCAACGAGCTGAAAATCCTTTTTTAAAAATATTCTTAAGTGGGCAAGAGCGCAGAGAAGAGTAAGGGAGTCCTTACCTCCAGAGATTCCAACGGCGATCTTATCCCCATTTTCAATCATGGAATATTCCTCCACGGCTTTTCTTACGTGACTTAAAATTCTTTGTATGTCTTTAAATTCCTTCATATTAACCTCTTTTGAAAAGTTACATAATATATAAAAAGAAAGGGAGGGGAATTATGGCAACGAAAATTTATATTGATCAAGGACATAATCCCGAAAGTCCCAATGCAGGGGCAGAGGGAAACGGATACAGAGAGCAGGATATAACCTACCGCGTGGGTATTGAGCTTGCTCAGCTTTTAAGATCCAACGGCAATTTCGACGTGCGTCTTTCAAGACCTACGCCGTCCACACAGCTTGGAAGCTCCAATTCGTCAAGTCTTCGGGCAAGGGTAAACGACGCAAACTCCTGGGGCGCAGACTATTTCATCAGCATACATACAAACGCATCTACTGTATCAAGCGTAAACGGTACGGAGGCGCTTGTTTATTCGGCTCCCTCCGTAGCCTCGGAGCTTGCCGAGGATATAGTAGAAGAAATAACCGATATAACAGGACTTCGCGACAGGGGAGTAAAGCTTCGCCCGGGGTTATACGTTTTAAGAAAAACAAATATGCCCGCCGTCCTTGTGGAAATAGGCTTTATATCAAATTCAAGGGATGCAAACCTTATGGCAAACGAGCCGCGGCTTTTTGCCCAAGGAATATATAACGGCATACTTGACTTTCTTAGTTTATCATAAACGGGAATTTAATTCAATACGCAAAATAAAAAAACCGACGCTCTAAGTCGGTTTTTTTGATTTAATTGACACAGGGTGGCATTTATCCCTCGAATTGTTTGCCTAAAAAGGATGCCGCGGTCTGTATCAGCTTTGCCTCTGTTGAGTCAACTACGGTGCTTTCCCCATCTGTTACGATTGAGGCAATACATCCTACCACGTCCCCCTCGGTAACTATTGGCATTGCGTACTTTACGTATCCTGCCGCCCCCTCGGTAATGGATATCATCTTACCGTTATCAGAAGCGGAAAACAGAGAACGGGTGTCCATTATTGAGTCAAATTCCTCCGTAAGCTTCTTTTCAAGATACTCCTTTTTTGACACACCCGCGCAGGCGATAACGCTGTCTCTGTCCGTAATTATAACGGACATCTGACATATTTTGTTAAGGGTCTCTGCGTACTGTATTGCAAAGGAGGACATTTCACCAACGGGAGAATATTTTTTAAAAATCACCTCTCCCTCTCGGCTTGTAAAAATTTCAAGGGCGTCCCCCTCTCTTATTCTGAATACACGGCGTATCTCCTTAGGGATAACCACCCTGCCAAGATCATCTATTCTTCGTACAATTCCTGTAGCCTTCATTTTGTTTTAACTCCTTAGTTATAAAATCGTACTCCTATTATTTGTCAAAATGAGTGAATTATGCGTTTTTTGAGAAAATAACCATCCGTTTGTCATTTTTATTAATTTGGAAAATATTTCCGTATAGAATTGGATTTTAACTGCCATTTTTGTGAAATTTATATAATTATTTTATTTAAAACATTGATTTTACAATTTTTATGTGCTAAAATAAAGTGAACACTTATTTTGTGGAGGCATTTGGTATGCTTGATTTTGCAAAAGAAAGAAGTTTTTGGGATCACGTCCGCGAAAGTGACGAGTTCGCAAGGCACCGTAAAGAGATAAAAGAGAAGTATGACTGGGCGTTTAAGGAAAAGCCTCAGCTTATGTCCTACGATACGTATTTTGGCAAGGGCGACCAGGGTAATCTTTGGTACAGACAGCTTTTTCAGCTTCAGTCCTCTGCTATGATGTCCCTTATCTATTACGATAATGATGAATATTTTAAAAACCTCATTGATATAATCTGGGTATACTGCGGAGAGTATTCCTGGTCTCCCCTCGGTCACCATAACAGCTATTATAATACCACCCCCGAGGAGTATGATCCTGCACTCATCGATATATATGCGGCTTCCATCGGCTTTACAATGGCAGAGATAAAAAATCTCTTCTCCGACAGATTGCCTCAGCTTATCAAGGACAGAATCAGCGATCAGATAAGACGCAGAATTATCGACCCTTATATCAACAGAAGATTCTTCTGGGAATGGCACGATAATAACTGGAACGCGGTTTGTATGGGTGCTGTAGGCGGCACTCTTATGTACGAGGCGCCCGATGTGTTCCTTGCAAACAAGGACAGACTCCGTAAGTCGGTCGATTGCTATCTTGACCCCTACGCTGAGGACGGCGTATGCGTTGAGGGTACTGCATATTGGGGCTTTGGCTTTGGCTTCTTTGCAATTTACGCATCGTTATTAAGAGAATTTACAAACGGGGAAGAGGATCTTTTCAAGCTTCCCAAGGTAAAGGCTATTGCTTCCTTTGTTCAAAAGACCTTTATGGATACTCACACTATGGTTACCTTCAGCGACTGTAACCTTAAGGAGGGGTATTGGATAGGTCTGCCTCACCTTCTTCGCTCCATATACGGCGAGGATATTGATAAGCTCCCCTCCGAGGAGGGCACTATAATGGCTTATCAGCATTTTGCCTTCGCTTTAAGAAGCGTTCTTTACTACAAAAAGGAATATACCGCCGACGACAAGCTTAAGCCTGTTATTTATAATCTTAAGGATACGGGATGGTTTATAAAACGCGGTGAGCACTACGGTCTTGCCCTTAAGGGAGGCACAAACGGTGAATCCCATAATCATAACGACGTAGGCTCGTTTATCCTTTCGCATAATAACAGACAGATATTTGTGGACCTCGGCTCAGGCGCATATAGCGCCGGCTATCACGGGGAGCAGAGATACACCTTCTTTCACCCCTCGTCCTGGTCACATAACGTACCCTATTTCGGAGACGCCGCCCAGGACGGAGAAAAGAGAGACAGAGTAGTTATCGAATATGATGAAGCTACCAAGACCGCAACATATGAGTTTGCAAATGCATACGGTCTTGATTACGTAAGAAAAATAGAAAGAAGCTTTGTTCTTGAGGAGAAGGAGCTTACTTTGATCGACGAATTTGACGTTATTGAGGGCACACCCATTACAGAAAGATTCGTAACGCGGGATTTACCGACGGTAGACGGTACATCCGCAATCATCCTTGGAGTCAAGCTTACTCCAAAGGATAACATTATTCCCGATATCAAGGTTGTTGACGCACCGAGTCACACCTCAGATAAAACAGAAAAGGTATACTGTATCGACTATACGCTGCCAAAGGGCGCTGTGCGCTTCGAGGCAACCATAGAGGTAGAGTAACCAAAATAAAAGGAGATTATTATGGAATCGGTTGGAACCATCATTACTTTGGCAATTTTGGCTATAATTGTCATATCCTTCCTCTTTGGATTCTTGAGAGGCAGAAAGAAAGGCCTTTATAAAGCCGCAGTAGACGTAGGCTTTGTATTAGTATGCCTTATCCTTTCCATTTTCATTGCAAGAGGAATAACAAAGGGCATAGCAAACGTAGACACCTTCGTAAGCTTGCTTGAATCACTCAGAGGCACACTTGGCGCTGAAACTACAGACAGCATCTTGCAGTTTGTAGATAAGGTAAAGGACGACCCCGGTATGATCAATGCGATCCTCGCAATTCCCGCAGCTATTATCACACCTATCGTATTTATCTTTGTATACGCTATTTTCAGTCTTATCGTATTAATTCCCAAGAACATTCTTGAAAACTTCCTTTTTGGAAAGAACAAGACACCCGAGCATAAGACGGGTAACCGTTGGGCAGGCGCTGCCGTAGGCGGTGTTCGTAACGCCCTCGTTGCTATCATTCTTCTTATTCCTATCGTTGGTTACGTTGGGTTTATCGGTGATACCCTTGACACCATCGTTGGTGAATCAGAAAACGCAGGCGGCGTTGAAGCAGTAGTTGACAACGTTGAAAACGACATCGTGATCGATTTTGTTGATGACGAAATGTATGATGAAGAGGGTGAGGATCCTACTGAATCTATCAAGCAGCTTCAGAGTGATCTTGCATTCCTTTTGGATAATCCCATGGTTAAGGGTATCAACGGTATGGGCGGTAAGCTCGTATTCAGAACTCTTACAACAAAGAGAGTTGACGGCGTTAAGATCTCTGTTACAAGAGAGGTTGACGGCTTTGCAAAGCTTTATGGCAATATCAACGTATTGTCAGCAGAGGATGCTACCGTTGACGCACAGAAGGCAAGCATTGAAAACATTAAGGAAATCATTCACGACGGTGAGCTCGTTCCCTTCGTAGCATCTGAATTCATTTCCTTCGCTGCTGAGCAGTGGCTCGCAGGAGAGGAGGTATTCGGTTACGAAAAGCCCAACGTTGGCGAAGAATTCCAGGATTCTATTGACAACCTTCTTCTCACACTTTCCACAACCGATAAGGATAACATCAAGACTGATATCGATACTATCGCTAACATCTACGTTATCTGCATTGAAGAGGGTGTTATTGAAGAAATGAATAAGGAAGAGGCCGACCTCTTGTCCGTATTCGCAAATGAAAACTTTGTTGTTAAGCTCTTTACAGAGATCTATAATAACGAAAGAACAAAGCCCGCTATCGGCTTCCTTGCTAACACAGTAAGAGAATATCTCGTTGCAGTATATGACGAGGTAAACGGCACAACATCTCCCGCTCCCGAAAAGCTTGATATGAACACTGTATCTCTCGAGCAGGCGCAGAATGACGCTAAGGTTATTTCCAAGTTTATCTGGAATCTTAATGCATTCACATCCTCTATCGAGGATCTTGATGCTGACGATCCCAACGCGTTTATCAAAAAGGCAGACCTTACTTCACTTGGCGCAGCTCTTGACTTGCTCAAGTCCAGCGTAATGCTCGGTGATTCCTACGAGTTCATTGTAGTTGCTATGCTTAAGTCTGAAGCAGTTGCAGACCTCGGCTTGGTAAACCAGGATCTTATCAACCGTGTAAACGACGATAATTTCAGTATGAAGTCCACACTTTCTTCCACACAGAAGCTTGCTATCGTTGCACTTTCACTTAATGCATCCGATGAAAAGGCTCCCACTAAGGAAGAATCCAAGGAAGCTCTTAAGGAAATGATCAAGGATATGACTCCCGAAACAGCTGAAACAATTAAGAACACAGTAAATGAGGATGTTCTTCAGGACTTCGGTATGAATGAAGAAGAGGCAGGCACTATGTCCAATACTATCAATTCCATTATTGACGGTATGTCCTCTGCAGCAACATCCGATATGACTGAGGAAGAGGTAGAGAGAGAAGCAGAGGCTGTATCCACTCTCGTTTCTGTAATGAACGGAATTTCCTCCAATACAGATTCCAACGTAAACAACGTATTCGGCAATGACAGCGAAGACTCTATGACAGGTATGACAGCTGACAGCCTTCTTGAAACTGTTGTATCTTCTCAGGTCGTTACTGATGCTATCGTTAATGCAGGTCGAAACGAAGACGATGAAAGAGTTGAAGACCCCTTCGGAGTTGCTGATTCTATGACAGAGGACGACAGAAACGCTGCTGAAGGTGCGATCAGAGATTACTATCAGAACAACACAACAGGTGATGCTGAATCCGACGCTGCATTGCAGGAAACACTTGATGCATTTGCTAATGCATTGGGTATGGACGCATCCGCTTGGTTCAACTGATAACTATATATCGTTATTTGAATAATTGAATAAAGGGATCCGGCAATTTTGTCGGATCTCTTTTGCTTTATCATATATTTTTAATATTTTTATTTATATTATCTTCTTGACTAATCAACGTTTATATGATAAAATAAAAGTTAGAAATAATTTGGAAGGAGGCCGTATATGGAGAATAAGGACTTAAAAAGTATAGTGGGTCAGAATATATATTATCTGCGTACTATAAATCAGATGACACAATATGAGCTTGGCGAGAAGCTGAACTATTCCGATAAGGCAATTTCCAAGTGGGAAAGAGGAGAGGGCTTGCCCGATCTTTACGTTGTACAAAAGCTCAGCGCTATATTCGGTGTAAACGCCGATTATATTATTTCAGAGCATTCTGAGCAGGATAAGATAGTTGATACCAAGCCTATAAAAAGCAATCGAAGAATAATTGCCAATATCGCTATGATCGCCGTACTTACCATTGCCCTTATGATATTCGTTTCCTTGGCGATAGCTATTCATAAATACGTATGGCAGGTGTTTATATATGCAATACCCGTTATCGGTATAGTTGCCACCGTATTCAGCTTCGTGTGGGCTAAGGGCAAGGGCGCATTCTTCAGCATATCAGCCATAATTTTAGGCATACTTCTTACAATATACTTTGCAGTAGGTAATTACGCCAACTGGATAATACTTCTTATCGGTATTCCCGCTGAGATAATTTTGTTCTTGTGCTTAAGAATAAAGATTACTATCAAGTTTTCTCAAAAGGATAAAAGCATAAAGCCTGAAACCGACGTAAAAGACGCAAAAAAAGAGGAATAATCGACACATCCCCCGCCACTCTCCTAATCGTAGAGTGGCTTTTTTACACTCTACGAAAGAAAAAATGAAAGTAGAATTTTATTTTTTATATGTAGATAGTTAATTTTTATTTTTAATGGTAAAATTATAGTGTAAAAATTTTGAAAGGAATTTTCATTATGTGCAATTATGTTTTAAGCGCTTGCTCTCCCGCTGATATCAGCGCGGAGCATTTTGAAAAAATCGGTGTTAAGTATCTTTGCTTTAACTACAGACTTGGAGACAAGGATTATATAGACGACTTAGGTAAAACAATTTCTTATAAGGATTTCTATCAGGCTATGAGGGATGGGGCTGATACAAAGACCTCCCTTATCAGCGTTGACGTATATGCGGACTATTTTCGTTCCGTGCTCAAGGAGGGAAAGGACATTATCCACGTCACCCTTTCATCAGGACTTTCGGGCTCCTACAATTCCGCTCGTTTGGCGGCAGAGGATATAAGAGCGGAGTTTCCCGACAGAAAGCTTTACGTTGTGGACTCCCTTGGCGCATCAAGCGGTTACGGCTTGCTCGTTGATACTATGGCAGGCTTGAGAGACAGCGGTATGTCCATTGACGAGCTTTATAATTGGGCTAACGAAAATAGATTAAAGGTACATCATTGGTTCTTCTCAACCGACCTTACCTTCTACGTAAAGGGCGGCAGAATCTCAAAGGCTGCGGGTTGGTTCGGCACGGTTCTTAAGATTTGTCCTCTTCTCAATATGGATAATATCGGAAAGCTCGTTCCCAGAGAAAAGATCAGAGGAAAAAGCAACGTTATAAAGGCAATATCCAACAAAATGGTTGAAAACGCCGACAACGGTACAGAATATAATGGAAAGTGCTTTATGAGTCATTCCGATTGCTATGAGGATGCAAGAGCGGTTGCCGATCTTGTTGAAGCATCATTCCCCAAGCTTAACGGAAAGGTCGTTATCAATAATATAGGCTCTACCATTGGCTCTCACACAGGTCCCGGTACCGTCGCTCTGTTCTTCTTCGGAGCAGAAAGAATAAACTGATCAGGAGATTTGATTGTGGAAAATATTCAGCATAACAAAATAAGCGCAGAGGAATACCGTAAGCTTATTATTAACGCCGCTCAGTGTCTTGAGGACAATAAGGAGGAGATAAACGAGCTTAACGTTTTCCCCGTGCCCGACGGAGATACGGGCTCCAATATGTCTATGACCGTAGGTCACGCGGCAGAGGAGCTTCTTAAGAATAAGGACGCCTCCATTGAGGAGGTTGCGGTAAAGACCGCAAAGGCTATGCTTCACGGCGCAAGAGGAAACTCGGGCGTTATTATAAGCCTTCTTTTTAGAGGCATTGCAAAGGGACTTGAAAACTCTACCGACTGTGACGGTATCGCTTGGGCAAAGGCGCTTCAGTACGGCGTAGAGGCGGCGTATAAGTCCGTTGACCGCCCCGCAGAGGGAACTATTCTTACCGTTGCAAGATGCTGCGCAGATGCGGCTATGAAGGCGGCAGAGGAGAAAAACAGCTTTGAATACGTGCTTTCTGCCGCTATTAAGGAGGCGGAAAAGGCGCTTGCCAATACCGTATATCAGAATCCCGTGCTTGAAAAGGCGGGAGTCGTTGACGCAGGCGGAAAGGGCTGGCTACTCGTAATGCAGGCTATGCTTCACGCCCTTAACAAGGATGATGTAAGCTATTCTCCCAAATCAAGCGTAGCGACCGATACTAAGGAAAAGGCGGATTTTTCATCCTTTGATACGGAGGATATAACCTTTGGCTTCTGTACCGAATTTATCGTAAGAAAGCATAACGGGGATGACGATTCAACTCCTCTCAAGGCTTATCTTAACGGAATGGGCGACAGTATAGTTTTGGTTGACGATGGCGAGATAATTAAGGTGCACGTTCATACGAACGATCCCCACGCGGTGCTCGGAGAGGCGCTTAAATATGGCGTATACGAAACCGTTAAGGTTGAAAATATGCGTACTCAGCACACGAATAAACTTGTGGAGGCAGATTCCGTCGAGCCTAAAAAGGAGCTTAAGAAATACGGCTTTGTTTCCGTTTCCAACGGTGAGGGCATAAACGCAATATTTACTGAGCTTGGCGTTGACGTTATCGTGTCGGGCGGCCAGACCATGAACCCCTCCACAGAGGATCTTTTTAAGGCGGTGGAGCAGATAGACGCGGAAAACGTGTTTATTTTGCCAAATAATAAGAACATCATTATGACCGCAAATCAGGTTGCGGAGCTTACGGATAAAAACGTTATCGTAATACCTACAAAGTCCATTCCTCAGGGCTTTACCGCTATGCTCGGCTTTGATCCCGATGATGAGGCAGAGGTTAATAAGGGAGCAATGACCGAAATTATTAAGGACGTTGACACAATGCAGATTACATACGCTGCAAGAAACTCTAACTTTGACGATATGGATATTAAGGAGGGAGATTATCTTGCGTTATGTAATAATAAGCTCCTTTGCTCCGATAAGGACCTTAACGTATTGTACGAGGCGCTTGCAGAAAAGATAAAGGAAAGCGGTAAGGGCTTTGTAAGCATATATTACGGCGAGGGAGTTACGGAGGACGAGGCTCAGACGGTGTTAAGCTTCTTTGAAGAAAAATTACGCTATACAGACGCTGAAATAACTCTTTATAACGGCGCCCAGCCCGTATATTACTATATAATATCAGCAGAATAAATAAAAAACAAGGAAAATGGTCTATGCATTTTCCTTGTTTTTATTATAATTTGGAATGCAATTTTACGATATCCTGCCATTTTTTTACTAAAAGCTGTCCTTTGATTGTTTTCCATTCCTTTAATAATGCTTCATGACATAAGGTACCCTGTCCTGTCCTTTCATGATGACAGAAAGCACATTCCAATGGCAGAATATCAGTATTATGTAGCTCACATAACCCATTTTTTAAAAAATTACATCCGTTAATAAAGCCCTCGTTAGTAGCAATAAAGCCTTCGCACCCATAAAATGCAGGAGATAAAACCGCAAAATTAAAATCCGGTGATATTTCCATCATAATTCTATTGGCATATCCTAATGAAATAGCTGATTCCGCTTGCTCAACAGTCCACCATCCGGGTCGTTTGCAGTAATCTCTGCAAACTGAACAGGTACATCCCTTTGATGGCGGAAAAATTGCCTTTAAATCCATTTATTTCATCTCCTCTCAAAATGATTATATCATTTTAGAGAGATTTGTAACATATCACGGCGTGACGGGTGATTTCAACATCAGCGTGATAAATCTTTTGTTATTTTGTCAAATTCTGCGGAATTTCTTATAACATCAAATTCACTTGATTTTAGCCATTCATCCCTCATTATTTCTGTAAGAGGACGAGGATCTGTACTGATATAATCATCACGGTGTTTGGTTATTTTACCGAGAAGAACAGTTTGATAGTCCTTTTTATATGGTCTTGAGTCAAAATCAACGGCGTACAAGAAGGCAGAATTTAATTCTCTTATTGCCTCCTTATTTTTGCTTTGCTTGAGATACAATTTTGAAAGTTCTAAATGTGATAAGGCTTTATCCCAAGTATAATTTGGAAATCCGTCATCATATATAAGCTCGTCAAGTAAAAATCTTTTTTCAAAAACCTTTATTGCATACTCGTCTGAAACAGAGCAGTCTGTGGCTAAATTCCACATTGCTTTGCTTAAAAGATTATAGCTTTTTCTGACGAGATCCTGCGCATTTGGGATTTTTTCTTTATCTTCAAGAGATGACCATATGCGTAATTCTTTACAAAGCATTACGGACGGAAGCTCCTCATATAATTTTCTGCCCTCGTTTTTTCTTCCCATTTTACAATGATGAAAAGCAAGACGGGATTTCGTCAGCAAAACTGTATCTATATTATTACTTTCACGTAATATTCTGTTAGCAAGCAGTACTATCTCATCATCATATTCTGAAATATCGTTATGTGATAATGATGAATTGTGGCAATAAATAAACAGGGAATAAAAAAGGCAACCTGCTATTTCGATATTGCTTGGATATTCAGCCATTCCTGATCTGGCATATTTTATTGATTCTTTTATTTTGCCGTTGCTAATCATATTTTTGTGCTTTGATATAATTAACTCTGCATTCTTCTTATATGTATAATTATCTATACACATAATGGAATCTACTGTTACGTTAAAATATAAAGCTATTTCCGGTATTAACTCAATATCCGGATAACATATACCGTTTTCCCATCTTGATACAGATTGAAAAGAAACTCCAAGCGCTTCAGCAAATTGTTCTTGGGTTATTCCTTTTTCTTTTCTTAGCCTTTTTATGCTGTTGGCGATTTCAAGCTTCATAAGTATTCTCCTTTAAACTCTTTATTTAATTATAACAATTTACCTTCGTAATTTCAATATCACTATATGTGATGCTTTTCACTCTAAAAGTGAATTTTTTGCTTAATTAAAAGGTGTAAAGCTTGTATAACGCAAAAACAGACGGGTCTTTCCCGTCTGTTTTAAGCTTTATTAAGCCTTTGCTCTTATTTTGCGTTTTTTCTTAAGGGGAGAAAGGGAATTTTTGTCGTAGACCTTAAGGTCCTCCTCGGTGGCTTCAATAAGCTCAAGAAGCTCATTAAAGCTTATTATTTCGGCTTTCTTTCCTTCTGCTTCCATCAATCTTAAAAGCTTGTTCTTTCGATAGCAAGGGTATTCCTCGCCCTTGTTGTTTTTTAATTCCGCCTCAACGAAAATATCACAGGTCTGCACTCTTGACGTGTAGGACGCGCCCTTTTTTGCAAGGAGAGAAACGATATTCATCATCTCTGTAAAGTGGTAATCCTCGTAAAGATTGCTTATACATATTTTTTTCTTTCGTATGGGGGTATCAGCCTTAAAATCAGAAAAAACTCTTGATATGTATTTGGAAAACTCGTAATGGTTTTCTCTTGAAGAGCATATCCAGTTTTTTCTCGGACTCTGTGTGAGCTTTTCCATCTTGGAAAGCTTTTGCGCCTTTAAAAGCTCCTTATATTTTGTATATTCCGTATCGATTACACCGTCCTTACACCAGCATTTTCCGTTTGGATATTTTTCAATAACCTCGGGCACTGTAAGAGATGTGGCATTGCATATTCCCTTAAGCACCTTCATAGTAAGGTAAGCGTCGTCATCACTCTTATGTACGTCCTGCGTCTCCATAGAATCGTACTTTTCCACGGCGTGAAGCAGAGAAGGAGTATTTGTAAGTGAATGGAGATCGGTGAAAATACGTTGTACGTCTATAAAATCGTAATCAAAAATATCTTTTTTATATCTTTCGCATTCGCTTTTGATATATCCCGCGTCCGACATAACGGAAAAGCCGAATATCAATGAATCCTCGTCCGTCAGAAGCTCCCTTATTTTTCTGTAAAAATGTGGGAATCTCGGGGCGGATTTGAATTCCTCCTCGTTGTAGGCAAGGACTATTCCCGGTCGGTTACCTCTGCCTGTCAGATGGAATTTTGAATGTGGGTCAATTACGATATCCTCTTTTTGAAGAATGTTGAAGCTTTCGTCGGTTACAACGTAACCAAAGGAGCAAATTTTACCGCGGCCCTGGAAACAGTTTGCGCACTCTATATCAAAAAAAGTGTATTTCATATCTGTTCCTATAATTTAAATTTCTCGTCTGCCTTGTATTGCTCTGTAAAGCGTTACTGCATCGGCGTATTCAAGATCTGCGCCAACGGGTAAGCCGTTAGCGATTCTTGTTACCTTTATTTCAAAGGGCTTAAGAAGTCTTGATACGTACATTGCCGTAGCCTCCCCCTCAACTGTGGGATTGGTGGCAACGATAACCTCTGCAATATCCTCTGTATTGATTCTTTCAAGCAGCTCCTTTATTTTGAGCTTTTCGGGACCTATACCCTTCATAGGTGATATTACACCGCCTAAAACGTGGTATACCCCGTTGTATTCCTTTACCTTTTCAAGAGCCATAACGCTTTGTGCATCCTCCACCACGCAAACAACGGAATGATCTCTTGTATCGGATTCACAAATAGGGCAAAGCTCCGATACGGAAATGCTTTGACACTTTTTGCAAAGCTTTATCTGCGTTTTTGCATTAAGGATCGCCTGTGCAAACGTAACGGCATCCTCCTCACTCATATTGAGGACGGAAAAAGCCATTCTTATAGCGCTTTTTTTACCGACTCCGTCAAGGGAACGGAATTTTTCGGACAGCTCCTGTAATGGTTTAAGTAAAGTATCCATCAGAACAAGCCGGGCATTCCAAAGCCGCCCATACCGCCTGTAAGCTTCTGCATTTCAGCATCAGAATCAGCGTTTACCTTCTTGATAGCCTCGTTAACTGCAGCAACCATAATGTCGGAAAGTGTTTCAATATCATCGGGATCTACGATTTCGGGAGCTATGTCAATAGAAAGAACCTCGCGTCTGCCGTTCATTTTTACCTTAACGACACCGCCGCCTGCAGAGACCTCGTATTCCTTTTCCTCAAGCTCTGCCTGCTTCTTCTGCATATCCTCCTGCATTTTCTGTGCCTGTCTGAGCATTTCGTTCATGCTCGGTCCCTTTGGAACCATTGCTTTCATAATATATACCGCCTTTCGTTATATTAAAATTCATCAAGGTCAGAATTTGTCTGCGCCTTTTTTTCCTGGAATGATATCTTAAGCTGATCTATAGACTCAATATCCACGTCACAGCATACCATTGCGTTGAATAATACCTTTTTATTTTTGGGGCTTTCAAGCATAGTCGCCATCATCTTGTGAGCGGAAACCACGCTATATACCTTATTTGCTTCGTTGTAGAAGCATTTGCAGCTCTTTAAAAAGCTTTCTACTGCGGGGTCGCTTTCTCCCACCTTTGAAATAACTTCGTTCCAATTATTCAGGGCTACGAGCTTTGTCTGAGTAACAGGGGCTTCAACCTTCTTTTCTTCAACAACTGGCTTTGTCTCCTGTACAGAAGAGGGCTTTTCCTCGCTCTTTGTAGCTGTCTCCACGGGAACAACACCCTTTGACAATAATGCGATCTTATTTTCAAGAGCAGTTATTCTTGAAAGGAGTGCGTCAGTAGAGGTGGAAAGCTTGGAGTCGCACATCTTCATAAGAGTAAGCTCAGCCGTAAGCCTTTTATTAGTAGGATTTCTCATCATATTTGAGTACGCCTCGTCAAGCAGACGCGAATGATAGAGAAGTGTTGCCATATCAAAGCGAGATGTAACGTCACAAAGAAGCTTGTACTCCTGCGGAGCAAGATCAAGATAATCTGACGAGCCCGAGGATTTTTGCACCGTCATATCTCTGTAAAAAGAGGTAAGATCGGAGAAGAATACAAGTATATCCTTTGATGAAACGACAATATCGTTAATAACCTTAAAGAGAGCAGCGTAGTTCTTTTCTGCAATAGCGGAGGCTACGTCACACATCTTTTCATAGGGGCTTGTACCTAAAATTTCGTTTACAAGCTCGCCGTCTATAGTCTTGTGGGATCCTGCGCAAAGCTCCATAAGAGATATGGCGTCACGCATACCGCCCTGGGCGGTCTTTGCAATAAGGGCAGCGCCCTCCTCACAAAGGTCAATGCCTTCCTTACCCGCTATATACATAAGTCGCTTGGAAAGGTCACCAATGGATATCCTTCTGAATTCAAATCGCTGACATCTTGAAATAATGGTAGCGGGGATCTTATGAGGCTCCGTCGTAGCGAATATATAAAGCACGTGCTCCGGAGGCTCCTCGATAGACTTTAAAAGCGCGTTGAATGCGCTGTCGGAAAGCATATGCGCCTCGTCTATGATATACACGCGTTTTTTCAGCATTGCGGGGGTGTACATAATACTCTCACGAAGATCTCTTATGTAATCAACGCCCGTATTTGTCGCCGCGTCCATTTCCACAACGTCAGTTGCATTGCCTGAGTCAATGGCAAGACAGTTTTCACATTTGTTACAGGGATTGCCGTCTATGGGGTTTAAGCAGTTTACAACCTTTGCAAGAATTTTTGCGCAGGTGGTCTTACCCGTACCTCTTGACCCTGCGAAAAGATAAGCATGGGATACGGAGCCGTGTAAAGCCTCGTAACGCAGAATTGACGTAATATGCTCCTGTCCCGATACGTCGTCAAAAACCGATGGACGGTACTTTCTGTATAAAGCCTGATGCATTATCCTTCCTCCTTGTGAATATTAAAAAACAAGCTGTCATATAAGATCATACACCTAAAATTCGAGCTGCTCTTACATGCGCAAACCAGTAATGTTTGCTCGGAACAAGTGCCCTCACGGCACATCTTCAAAACTGCTTAGTGCTGCTTGGTCCCCCACCTGACACGGTTCACAGCCGAAAATTGCGTAAGACTCATTCGTCAACACATCCATTAAAGGCGCTGACCACACAAAAACAGTCCTCAGATTAGGATTCACCCCTGCATATAGCGGATTTCAGGTACAGGGCACCGCTACCGCCCCAGCTAGTATGACCTTATATCACAACTTGTTTTTTATTCGTTTAAATCTATCATAGTATACCATATTAAAGCTCCAAAGTCAAGTATGATACAAA
Source organism: Clostridia bacterium (assembly GCA_017481595.1). Lineage (GTDB taxonomy): Bacteria > Bacillota > Clostridia > Oscillospirales > CAG-272 > RGIG2000. Next base: position 37,777 of record JAFUOY010000025.1, read on the forward strand.
AATTTTTATATATTTATATATTATTACGGTATCTCTGCCTTGATTATTCGTTGTTTTAAATTAAAAGAGAGGCCATATTTGACCTCTCTTGAAATATCAGTTGTCGATATATTCTTCTATTTCGTTTATATCGGAAATATCAATAGTATCGCTTGGAGCTTCATCTACCTCAGGGGTATTGGTATTTCTTGCATTGATGATCTCCTGTTGAGCCTTTTGTACTTCGATAAAGTGGGCGTTTTCCTCTTCCTTTTGAGCAACTATCTCATCCTGCTTTTCAAGGATTTTTTCCGCTTCAACAGACAGAGAGGCCTTGATAAACGCTTCGTTTGAATAAAGGTTTTTGTTTTTATAAAGATCGGTATCAGAGGGCAAGTTTTTCTTCCTCAATCTCTTATTGACAAGGTTGGATACAACGTATGTGAGTACAGCGGAAAGGGGAACGCCGATCACCATTCCGACAAATCCGAATATGTGGGAGCATATTGTAACCGCCGCAATAACTCCGATAGGAGTAAGACCTGTTGTTGCGCCAACGATATGGGGATTTATTATATTACCGTCAATCTGCTGAAGAACGAGAATAAATGCTACAAAAATAAGCATTTCTACAGGTCCGTCTGCAATAAGGATAATAAGCGCGGAGGGAATGGCGCCAAGAAAAGGACCAAAGAAGGGAATAATGTTTGTAAGACCAACGAGAAGACCGATAAGAGCAGCGAATTTGTAACCCATAAGTGAAAGCGTAATTATGGTTATTATGCCTACCAATATGGAGTCAAGAATAGCGCCCATTAAATATCTTCCAAAGGTCTTGTCAGCGTAAGAAACAAAGTCGGATAACCAAATATATACTTTTTTCGGAAATATCGCGCAACTTAGCTTACGTACCTTTGCAATCATAGAATGCTTATACATAAGGAAATATACTGAAAGAATAAGACCGATGATAAAGTATACAATATGCTGAACAACACCTACACCAATGGAAAAGATAGAAGAAAGAGTGGGGAACAGAAGCTCTCCTATAAGAAGATTACTGTTTTCGTCATAAATCAAGCCATTGATAAACTCCATTACGTTATCGGGTTTGAGCATTGGTATGTCAATTGAGACATTATGAAAGAAATTATCAAGTGATGACTGGATGGTTTCGATATAACCGCCGATATTTGATATAAGAGAGTTTACGTTATTCGTGATAGAAGGAATAAGCATAAAGATAAAACCGATCGCCACGGCGAAGAAGAGAAGATAAGTTGAAATAAGAGAAACGGTTTTTCTCAGCTTAGGTCTGGACTTTTTCCTTTCTGTAAACTTAAACACCTTGTTGTGAAACCACTTGTAGATAGGGTTACATATATAAGCAATTGCAAATCCGTATATGAACGCAGTAACCGCAGATAAAAGGTTCATAACGTAATCCCATATGCTTGATATGTTTATAAGAGAAAAAATCAAAAGAACGGAAAGCGCTATTACAATAAATGCGTAATACGCTATTGATGCGTACTTTTGATTCTTATTGTTTTTGAACATCAGGTCGTATTCTCCTTAAAATATAAATTACAATAGTATTTTATACTAATTTAATATATTAGTCAATAGAAAAAATAAAAAAAATTAAAATTCTTTTTTTTATCACCAATTCTTCATTTTTGTTCACAAAAAGGGTGCCCGTATAATTCGGACACCCTTAAGTAAAATCTTATATTACAACTGAGAAGAGTAGTTGGGAGCTTCCTTTGTAATGCTGATATCGTGAGGATGAGACTCACGAAGACCTGCGCCGGAGATCTTGATAAACTGACCGTTTACCTTAAGCTCTTCAACGGTTCTTGTTCCGCAATATCCCATACCTGCGCGAAGACCGCCCATAAGCTGATATACTGTATCAGCAAGAGGTCCCTTGTAAGGAACACGACCTTCAACACCTTCGGGAACGAGCTTTTTGTTGCCCTCCTGGAAGTATCTGTCCTTGGAGCCCTTTTCCATAGAAGCAAGTGAACCCATACCGCGGTAAACCTTGAACTGTCTGCCCTGATAAATTTCGCTTTCTCCGGGGCTTTCCTCACAACCTGCAAGGAGTGAACCAACCATTATTACGTTAGCGCCTGCGGCAATAGCCTTAACAATATCGCCACTGTACTTGATACCGCCGTCTGCGATTACGGGAATACCGTAATCCTTGGCAACGGAGTACGCGTTCATAATAGCAGTAACCTGGGGTACGCCGATACCTGCAACGATACGTGTAGTACAAATTGAACCGGGGCCGATACCAACCTTGATAGCATCAGCGCCAGCCTCGCAAAGATCCTTTGCAGCCTCAGCAGTAGCAATGTTACCAACTACAACCTGAGCATCGGGATATGCGCCCTTGATCTTCTTCAAGCATTCTATAATATTCTTTGAGTGACCGTGAGCAGAGTCGAGAACGAGGAAGTCCGCGCCTACCTTAAGAAGCGCGCCTGCGCGCTCGATAACGTTGTCTGTAACACCGATAGCGGCGCCGCAGAGAAGTCTGCCGAATTCATCACGGGCAGTATTGGGATATTTAGTAGCCTTTTCAATATCCTTGGTTGTGATAAGACCCTTAAGCTTGTAATCATCGTCTACGATAGGAAGCTTTTCGATCTTGTGCTTGCAAAGAAGAGCCTTTGCGTCCTCAATGGAAGCGCCTTCCTTAAGGGTGATAAGGTTGTCCTTTGTCATATAGTCCTTGATCGGAACGTTGAAATCTGTGATGAATCTGATATCACGGTTAGTGATGATACCAACGAGAGTGTGGTCCTCGTTTACGATCGGCACACCGGAAATACGGTATTTTGCCATAAGCATATCAGCTTCTGCAACTGTGTTGTCGGGAGCAAGGTAAAAAGGATTTCTGATAACGCCGTTTTCACTTCTCTTTACTCTTTCAACCTCTTCAACCTGCTGCTGAATGGGCATATTTTTATGGATAACACCAACGCCGCCCTCTCTTGCAATAGCGATAGCAAGAGCAGACTCGGTAACAGTATCCATAGCCGCACTCATAAGCGGAATATTAAGCTTAATTTTCTTTGTAAGGTGTGTTTCAAGCGTTACCATCTTAGGTACGATCTCGCTCTTGGCCGGAATAAGCAAAACGTCATCAAATGTAATGCCTTCACGACCCAATTTGTAATCAAATAAATTTTGGTCCATACAAGGTAACCCCTTATCATTAGAATAGTATTTAGATAATTATATAACAAAGCAAACGGTTTGTCAACAGAAAAACCGAAAAATGTCGCAGTTAAATTGTTTTACAGAAATTTGCGCGTATATTGCTGCTTATCAGTGTATCAAAGGCATTTTTGACCGAAGCCTCATCGTCAAATATACCGAAAACCGACGGACCGCTGCCGCTCATAAGCGCGCCTCTTGCTCCGCAGGAGATAAGAATATTCTTGATTTTCGCAACAGCGGGATGCTCATTTATTATAATGCTTTCAAACTTATTATAAAGAGCCGAGCAAACGCCCGAAAGATCCTTATTTACTATGGCGTCTGTCATTTTGCCGATATCGGATGAGTCCGTGCAATCAATTCCGTATTTTTCATCAAGCAAAGAAAACGCACTTGGTGTCGATACGGATGAAGAATCTATAGCGGATATTATGCTTACGCCGGATAATGTCGGAAGAGATGTGAGCCTTTCTCCGATTCCCTCGCAGATGCAGGTTCCGCCCTTTATACAAAAGGGAACGTCCGCGCCGGTTTTTGAGCCAATTTTACATAGCTCCTCCTCTGTAAACGGAAAACCATACGCCTCGTTCAGTAAAAGCAGAGCAGCGGCGGCGTCTGCGCTGCCCCCCGCCATTCCCGCCGAAACGGGAATGCTTTTTTCTATATGGAAGCAGTATTTTTTTGCCTCAGCCGAAGCATTTTCCAAAAACAGTTTGGCAGCCTTGTATACAAGATTGGTTTTATCACACTTAATGCTTGTATCGGTGCAAGAAATCTCAATATCCGTTTCGTCGGAATCCTTAATAGTCAGAGTGACCGTATCGCAAAGAGAAACCGTCTGCATAACGGAGCGGATATTGTGGTATCCGTCCTTTCTCTTATCAAGGACGTCAAGATAAAGATTTATTTTGCCGTATGCCTTTTTTGAATAGGTATCGTTATTTTGCATCAAACCAATTATCTCCCATTGAAATTTGCGCGGTAAGAGGTACGGAAAGCTTTACTGCGTTTTCCATCTCCCTCTTAAGTATTTCCTTGGCAATATGGGCGCAATTCTTATTTGCTTCTACTATAAGCTCGTCGTGTACCTGTAATATGAGTCTTGCATCAATTTTCGCATCCTCAAGGGCCTTGCTTACGTTTATCATTGCTATCTTGATTATATCTGCCGCAGTACCCTGGATAGGACTGTTCATAGCCACCCTTTCTCCGAACGCCTTGACGTTTTTATTGGTTGCGGCAAGCTCGGGAATGTAGCGGATTCTGTTAAACATGGTTTTTGCATATCCCTTTTCCGTTGCCGTTTCTATAAGCTTACGGATATAGGCGTGTACCTCGGGATAAGTTGCAAAGTATGACGCGATATAGCTCTTTGCCTCCTTGTAGCTTATATGGAGGTCCTTTGCAAGAGAATGCTCACCCATACCGTACACGATACCGAAGTTTACGGTCTTTGCGCGGCTTCTCATCTCAGGTGTAACGTCCTCTATGCGTACGCCGAATATCTGGGAAGCGGTAACTGCGTGTATATCAATGCCCGAATTGAAGGCGTATAGCATATTCGTATCGTTTGAAAGGTGGGCAAGCACCTTAAGCTCGATCTGTGAATAGTCCGCGTCAATAAGAACGTAATCCTCGTTTTTCGTTATGAAATATTTACGGAAATTGCGTCCAAGCTCCGTTCTTACGGGAATATTCTGTAAATTGGGCTCCGTGGAGGAAAGTCTGCCCGTTACGGCAACGGTCTGATTGAAGGTGGTGTGTATCCTGTTGCTTTCGTCCGCTACCTTTATAAGGCCCTCACAGTAGGTGCTGTTAAGCTTCATTACCTGTCTGTAATCAAGTATTTCCTGTATTATCTCGTTTTCAGAGCGAAGCTCCTCTAAAACGGAAACGTCCGTTGAATATCCCGTTTTTGTTTTTTTGCCGTGCTTGAGTCCCATTTTTTCAAATAGTATCTCACTTAGCTGTGCGGGGGAATTTACGTTGAATTCCTCACCTGCAAGCATATATATTCTTTCCTTAAAGGTGGAGGCAAGATTCAAAAGCTGTCTTGAATAGGATTTAAGTCCGTTTACGTCAACCTTAAAGCCCTCCTGCTCCATAGATGAAAGCACCTTTGCAAGGGGAATCTCAATATCAGTAAGAATATTTTTCGTGCCCGCTTCGTTAAGCTTCGTATCAAGCACCTTATAAAGTCTGTAAAGTATCTGGGCGCAATACTCGGGCGCAAAATCCATATCGAGATAATTCTTACAAAGCTTTTCAATAGCGTAGGAATTATCCTGAGGAGATACAACGTAAGCTGCCAGCATTACGTCAAAGACGCAGTTTATATCGCGAGTCTTGGACAGAGCTTTTATATCGTAGCAGATAATGCTATTGTCCTTAAGGAAGCTATCGTAATCTCCGTATTCGTACACAAAATTGTATTTATCGGATGAAATATAAAGCTTATCGTTATACGGATATACCGCTACCGTTTCACCCTTTATGCCGTCAAGCAGGCCTATTGTGGCGGGGGATTTCATTTCCGCCTCGGTCTTTTGTGTCTTTTCCTCGTTTTCCTCTAAGGAAAAATCCTCAAACTCGGAGAGGGAGGGGAGAAGAGCGAATTTTTTCTTGAAGGACTCAAAGTCCATCTCCGTAAAGAAATCGTACAGGTTATCGTTGTCTATTCCTTTGTAAACGAAATCGTCAACGGTCTTGTTTATGGGCGCATCGCAAACGATGGTCGCAAGGAATTTGGAGGTATACGCCATTTCCCTTCCGTTTCTCAATTTTTCCTTCATAGATGCGGAAAGGGATGAGCTTTCAAATCCCTCGTAAATATTGTCAAGTGAGCCAAAGTCACTAATAAGCTTAAACGCGCCCTTTTCCCCAATTCCGCTGACTCCGGGTATATTGTCGGAGGAGTCACCCATAATTGCCTTTACGTCAATGTACTGCGTGGGTGTAACACCGTAGTCCTCCATAAATTTCTGAGGGTCATATACAATGTCCTCCTTTGTCTTTACGAGTATAAGGGAGCAGTTGTCCGTGATAAGCTGTAATGAGTCTCGGTCTCCCGTCAGCACATAGGAATGTATACCGTCACCGTTGTGTACAAGCCTTGATGACGTACCGATAAGGTCGTCCGCCTCATATCCCTCAAGCTCAATAACGTTAAATCCCATATATTCAAGGCACTTTTTTGCGTAAGGGAGCTGAATGGCAAGATCGTCGGGCATGCCCTTTCTCGTTGCCTTGTAAAAATCGCAGGCCTTATGGCGGAATGTCTTTGCGCGCACGTCAAAAGCGACTACGGCGTAGTCGGGCTTAAGATGGTCAAGATGCTTTTTTAGAATGGATATCATTCCGTATATGGCATTGGTTGGTACGCCCGCTTTGTTTGAAAGGGGACGGATGCCGTAATAGGCGCGGTTTATTATACTGTTACCGTCGATTATAAGAAAATTTTTCATATTCTTATTTACCGTTCTGCTCGTTCAAAGCGGCTTCAACAGCGATAGCAAGCTGATCTGCGCAGGAGGTGGATCTCATACCGCAGGTGTTACCCTTTAAAATTTCGATAAGCTTGGTAGCCTCCATTCCCTCCACCAATTTGGATATAGCCTTGAGGTTTCCGTTACATCCGCGAACGAATTTTACGTTTTTAACGATTCCGTCAGCCAGCTCAAAGGATATCTGGGATGAGCAGGTTCCCTTTGTATTGTAGGTATATGTCATATTTTTTTCCTCCGATGAAAAAAAGTGTAGATTTTTTTGAATTTCTGTGCTAAAATGTTTCATATATACTATATTCTAACAAAAAACGGAGAAAATATCAATATGAGAATGAAAAAAAAGCGTCACGGAACGGAGAGAATTGCATTGCTTTCTCAATTGGTTTCAAGGGAGCCTGCTTCTCTTGTTAAAAGCGTGGAGACCGTGTACGGAAACAATAACCCCTTAAGAGTTGAAATCGGATGCGGTAAGGGTGATTTTATAAGGGGCAAAAGCGTGCAGGAGCCCGATTATAATTACCTCGCAATAGAGAAAATATCCGATGTTTGTACCGTTGCAACGGAAAAATACGCGGTATCAAGAGGTCTTGGCAATATGGCGGCAAACGGAGGATGGCAAAAGCCCGACGGTACCATCTATCCCCTCGGCGGAGACGAGGTTGACTTTTCTGACTGCGATAAGGGTAACGTTCGCTTTTCCGTGGGAGATGCAGCGATGCTTCTTGCGGATTTCCCCGATAATTCCGTTGATGCAATTTATATAAACTTTTGCGACCCATGGGGCAAAAAAGGCTATGCAAAGCGCCGCCTTACCCACATAGGCTTTCTTGATATGTACTCAAGAATACTTGTAAAGGGCGGTAAGATACATTTTAAAACGGATAACAGAGAGCTTTTTGATTTCTCCCTCGAGCAGGTTGAGATATCAAAATTCGATCTTGAGTACAAAACCTACGATCTTCATAATTCCGATAAAAACGACGTCAATATAGAAACGGAATATGAAAGAAACTTCAGCGCCAAGGGCTTTAGTATAAATATGCTTATTGCAGAAAATAAGAAATGATCTGACAAAATCCTACCCTTTGCATACTATATTATTGAGGTAAACTCTCAATAAAATATGTGAAGGAATGCTATGGAAAAGATCAGTATAGCTTCAAAGGATAAAAGATTTATTTACGTTAAGGATATGCTTGTAAAAAGTGGGTACGGCTGTGAAATTTGCGAGCCGTACTCAAATTGCAACGGTGATATCTTGCTTCTTTCTCCCAAGGCGGAGCTTAGAGAAGATGAAATTGAAGCGATTTTTTTAAACGGAAAAAATATAAGGGCTGTGTTTACAGGACAGAGCAAAATTATAAAAAAGTATTTTGATGGAGCAATAATTGACTACTCGGATGACGAAGCATTTCTCCTTGAAAACGCTTATATAACGGCACAATGTGCAATCAGAAGGACACTTGAGGATATTGACTCTGTAATATATGGTAAGAACGCGCTTGTCATAGGATACGGAAGAATAGGAAAATATCTTGCGTCGATGCTGAAATCACTTGGTGCCGTTGTTTTTGTTTTGGCAAGAAGAGAAGAAAGCCTTAAGGATGCTGAGCTTTCGGGAATGAAGCCCTGCGTGATTTCTGATATTGATCCGAAAAGTTTAGATTTGGTTTATAATACCGTGCCATATAAAATAATAAGTAAGGATATAAGTGATAATTTTTCAAAGGATTCTCTTATTATGGAGCTTGCGTCGGGCAGCGGAGGATTTGAGGACGAAAACGTCGCAGTAAAGGCGCTCGGATTACCAGGGAAATATATGCCAAAAAGCGCGGCAAAAGCAATATATGACCTTGTACATCGTTTTCTTTCACAACATAGTGAAAGGAGAAATATATGATAGGATATGCTTTTTGCGGCTCCTTTTGTACTCACAAGGAGAGCCTTGACGTTCTTTCCTCCCTTGTAAAAAAAGGGTACGAGATACTGCCCATAATGAGCGAAAATGTTTACTCTACGGACACTCGCTTCGGCAAGGCGGCGGACCTTATAAGCAAAGTGGAAAGCATAACGGGTCACAGGGTGATCCATTCAATAGTGGATGCCGAGGTGCTTGGACCGAAGATAAAGCTTGACGCAATGGTGGTAGCCCCCTGTACGGGCAACACTCTTGCAAAGATAGCAAGGGGAATTACGGATACCTCCGTTACAATGGCGGTAAAGGCGCATTTGCGCTCCGACAGACCTACTGTAATTACTCTTTGCTCAAACGATGCCCTTTCTGCAAATCTGCAGAACATAAGTATATTACTTGAAAGAAAATGCGTGTTTTTTACACCAATGAAGCAGGATGATCCGTTATCAAAGCCACATTCGCTTGTGTCGGATTTTTCCCTTGTGGAAAAAACACTTGAATACGCGCTTGAGCTTCGACAGCTAAGACCCCTGTTCATTACGTAAAAAGAAAGGACCAATATATGAGGAAGTTAAAATCTATGTTAAGCAGCAAGGCTATGATCACGGCGGTGCTTTTGCTGATACAGTTTGCGCTGATATTTCTTATTCAGATAAGGTTCAGCAATCTTTTCGTCTATTATTATTTCATCTCCTTCGGTATTGCCGTGCTTTTAAGCATAAGGGTTATAAACAGAAAAATGAATTCGGGCTATAAAATTGCGTGGATTCTGATGCTTCTTGTATTTCCCACCTTTGGTCCGTGGCTCTATGTAACTCTGAACGGAGATACATTCAAAAAGATCAGCGTAAAAAAAATCAGTAAAATCGAGCAATCCGTAAAGGAGCGCTTTGGAGAGGGAGAAAGCTTTTTCTTTGACAAGGAATACGGCAGACTGTTGTCCGATTATATAAGAAATTACAGTTTTTCGACACCTGTAAAAAATACAAGCAGCAAGTATTTCAAAAGCGGTGAGGACTTTTTTGAATCCTTAAAAAACGACCTTTTGGGAGCGGAGCATCATATCTATATGGAATATTTTATAATCCGTAACGGATATATGTGGAACGAGATAAAGAAAATACTTGCCGAAAAGGTAAAGGCAGGAGTAGATGTAAGGATACTCGTTGACGATTTTGGCAGCATAGACGGATTTTCCAAAAAGGAAAAGAGAAGCATAAGGGAGGCGGGCATAAAGATAAAATTTTTTAATCCTTTCGTGCCGATAATCACCACCGTGCTTAATAACAGAGACCACAGAAAAATATGCGTAATAGACACGAAGATAGCCTATTGCGGCGGAGTAAATATAGCGGACGAATATATAAATCTTGATGAAAAATACGGATATTTCAAGGATAGCGGAATAGCTATGTACGGCGAAGCATCTTATAATTTCGAGGTGTTCTTCTTAAGCCTTTGGAAATATGTTTCATCAGGGGAAACCGAAATCGTAAGACCCGAATATCCAAGGATTGACGCGGGAATATTTCAACCCTATGCCGATCACCCTACAGATGATGAGTTCATATCGAAAAATATCTATATGAATATGATAAACAGAGCGGAGAAATACGTCTACATCAGCACACCGTATTTTGCGGTTGACGACGAGATACTTACCTCCATTCTGAATTCTGCAAAATCGGGAGTTGACGTCCGCCTTATTCTACCTCATATTCCCGATAAGATACTTGTTAACCAGGTTGCAAAATCACACTATAAAACCTTGATATCGGCAGGCGTAAAGGTTTACGAATACGAAAAGGGCTTTAATCATTCAAAGCTTGTGGTGGTGGATGATACCATGGCTACGGTTGGCAGCGTCAATTTCGATTACAGAAGCTTTTACTTAAGCTATGAGTGTGGAGTATGGATGTACAGAACCGACTCCATCCCCTCAGTAAAAGAGGATTTTCTTGATATGATGGAAAAAAGCATTGAAATCACGGAGGAAAAGGCAAAGACTAACTTTATCGTCCGTATCTTCAGAGGAATATTGGCGGCATTTTCACCTATGTTTTAATAAAAAACCGTTCTCCCAAGCAGGAAGAACGGTTTTTGTTTTGGGTTTTTAGCTTAAATATCAGATCAGTCCGCCCTCGTCACTAAGATTTGGAAAATCCTTCTGACGAAGATATTCATATGCGGCAATGGCTGCGGAGTTTGACTGGTTAAGGGAGCGAAGTCCCGCCTTCATTGGAATACGAACGCACTTTTCGGGATGCTTAAGTAAAAGCTCCTCGGGAAGCCCAACGCTTTCCCTGCCGAAAAAGAAAAATACCTTTTCTCCGTATTCTATGTCCGTGTGCCTTTTACTCGCCTTTTTGGTAAAGAGATAAAATTCACACGCAGGATTCTTTTCAAAAAACTCCTCAATATTTTCGTAATAGTGTATATCAAGGTGATACCAATAGTCCATTCCCGCGCGCTTTAGCTTGGAATCGTCTATTTTAAATCCAAAGGGCTTTATCATATGTAGGGATGCGCCTGTTGCCGCGCAGGTCCTTGCAATATTACCCGTGTTCTGGGGAATTTCGGGCTCTAAGAGAACTAAATTAAGCTGATTCATAAAAAATCCTTCATAAAAACGTACTTTTTTACATATTTTACCGCACTTTTTCCATTAAATCAATGAATTTTAGGTGAAAAAAATAAAAATTTTCAAATACGTATGGAAATTATAAGTTTTTTATAGTAAAATAATAGAGTATACTTTTTTATAACTATAAACCTATATTGAAAGGACGCCCTTTGTGGCGATATTGAAATGGGACTTATTCAAAAGATTTTCGGTTCATACAGTGACCATCAGATAAAAAAGATAACTCCTACGGTTGACAAAATAGAGGCCCTTGCGCCTACCTTTGCGTCTATGTCCGATGCGGATATGCGCGCTATGACTGACAAATTCAAGGAAAGACTTAAAAACGGAGAAACTCTTGACGACATTTTACCCGAGGCGTTTGCCCTCGTTCGCGAGGCGGCGGACAGAGTCCTTGGTAAAAGACCATTCAGAGTTCAGCTTATGTGCGGTATTTTGCTTCACCAGGGCAGAGTAGCGGAAATGAAAACGGGTGAGGGTAAGACCCTCGTTGCTGTTATGCCCTCTTACCTTAACGCATTGACGGGTAAGGGTGTTCACGTCGTTACGGTAAATGATTACCTTGCGCGTCTTGGCTGTGAGGAAATGGGCAGAGTACACGAATTTTTGGGACTTACCACAGGACTTGTAATTCACGGTCAGACCAAGGAAGAAAAGCAGAGGGCGTACCGCTGCGATATTACCTACGGTACCAATAATGAGTTCGGATTTGACTACCTTCGTGATAATATGGTCATCTACAAGGAGCATATGAGTCAGAGAGGACACGCCTTTGCCATAGTTGACGAGGTGGACTCCATTCTTATAGACGAGGCAAGAACTCCTCTTATCATTTCGGGCGCAGGCAGTAAGTCAAACGAGCTTTACGAGAGGGCTAACAGCTTTTTGCTCACTCTTAAAAAGATAGTTGTTAAGGAGCTTGATCCTAAAAATCCCTACGACGACGTAGTACAGGACTATATGGTTGATGAAAAGGCAAAGACCGCGGTGCTTACAAAGCACGGTATTGCCAAGGCAGAAGCATTTTTTGGTATCGAAAACCTTTCCGCACCCGAAAACTCGGAGCTTTATCACCATATTCAGCAGGCTATGAGGGCTCACGGTAATATGTTCCGTGATACCGACTACGTTATAAAGGACGGACAGGTAATTATCGTTGATACCTTTACGGGCCGTCTTATGCCCGGCAGACGTTATTCAGATGGCTTGCATCAGGCTATTGAGGCAAAGGAAGGGGTAAAGGTTCAGCACGAAAACAGAACCATTGCCACAATAACCTTCCAGAACTATTTCAGAATGTATAAAAAGCTTTCGGGTATGACGGGTACCGCTCTTTCGGAGGAATCCGAATTCAGAGAAATATACGGTCTTGACGTTGTGGTAGTTCCTACAAACAAGCCTATGATACGTGTTGACCTCCCCGACGCTATATACAAGACGATCGACGGCAAGGAAAGAGCCATAATCGAGAAGATCAAGGAATGTCACGCAAAGGGACAGCCCGTTCTTGTCGGTACTGTTTCCATTGAAAAATCGGAAAAGCTTTCCTCCAAGCTTAAGGGCGCAAGAATACCTCATACCGTCCTTAACGCAAAGTATCATGAAAGAGAAGCGGAAATAGTTGCTCAGGCAGGTAAGTACGGCGCCGTTACCATTTCCACCAATATGGCGGGACGCGGTACCGATATTATGCTTGGCGGTAATGCGGAATTTCTTGCTAAGAGCGAAATGAGAAAGCAGGGCTATGACGAGGAAATGATAGCTCTCGCAACAGGCAGCTCACAGTCTGTATCCGAGGAGGTTTTTGCCGCCCGTGACGTATTTAATCAGCTTTACAGAAAGTACAAGGAGGAGATCGAGCCCGAGGCGCAGAAGGTAAGAGAAGCGGGCGGTCTTTATATCATAGGTACTGAAAGACACGAAAGCAGACGTATAGACAATCAGTTAAGAGGACGCTCCGGACGTCAGGGTGACCCGGGCGTGTCCAAGTTCTATCTTTCCCTCGAGGACGATCTTATGCGTTTGTTCGGCGGTGAAAGAATGTATAAGATGGTAAGCGCCCTCGGACTTGACGAGGATACTCCCATTGAGGCGCGCCTCCTTTCAGGCAGCATTGAAAATGCCCAGAAGAATATAGAAGACCGAAACTTCCAGAGAAGAAAGACGGTCCTTTCATACGACGACGTAATGAATCAGATGAGAAACGTTATCTATTCACAGCGCGCGGCAGTTCTTAACGGTGATGACCTTAAGGCAAAGATCGAGGAAATGATCAGATCCTCAATTTCCGACTCCGTTGACTTCTTCGATAACGAGGACGGCTTCGATGTAGAGGGACTTAAGCAGAAGTATATGAATCTTCTTTGCAGTCCCGAGGATTTCACGGATGAGAAGCTTGACAAGGCTGAGGTTTGTGACGAGCTTATTGACAGAGCCCTTAAGCTCTGGGCAAGTAAGGATGAGCTCTTTGGCGAGGAAAACGCAAGAGAGATAGAAAGAGTAATTCTTCTTCGCAACGTAGACGAAAAGTGGATGGATCATCTTGAGGTTATGGATGACCTTCGCGAATCCATAGGACTCCAGGCGTACGCCCAGAGAAATCCCTTGACGGAATATAAGATCGCGGGCGCGGATTGCTTTGATGAAATGATACTTTCCATCCGTGACGATACGGTACGCGGCATTCTTTCCGCTATGCCGAGAGAAAAAATACAGCGCGTACAGGTTGCAAGACCCCACGATGAGGGATTTGTAAATACTGCGGCAGGACAGAAGAGAGTAGTTCGTACCGCCGCGCCTAAGAAAAATCCTCCCAAGGTGGGAGTAAACGATCCTTGTCCCTGCGGCAGCGGAAAGAAATATAAAAAGTGCTGCGGCGCAGTGGGCAGAAATCAGGAGTGATAATATGGGCTTTGGAATAATGTTTTTGGGATATTTCTTTATGTATATAGGCAGCTTTACTGCTCTTAGCACTTATACTGCTATTGTGGGCGCTGCCGTTATACTGTTTTCCCTTAAAGAGCTTATATATCAGAATAAATGCTTTTTGGCAAGCGCGATAGTATCGATTTTGCTTGTTTTCGACGCTATAGCCGTGGTTTTTGTGGACTTGTTTTTGTCGGACACGTCCCTTGCCTACAGCATTTTGTTCTACTCCCGCGATATTCTTGCGGCGATCCTTAACGTTATGCTTATGGTATCAATACTCCTTATATCAAAGGAGGTAAAGCTTCCTAAAATCCAGGCAAAATCCATAATTACTATTTTATTTATAGGTATATACGCTTTATTCACCGTCCTTTGCAACACCGCTTTTGCAAATAATGAGCTTATGCAGAGCAGATTTTATCCCGTATCAGTAGCGTGTCAGTTTATTGCCGCGGTAATGGGACTTATCACCGTCTTCAACTCATATATGAGAATATGCTACGAGGATGATAAGGATATGACGAAGAAAACGGGCGTATCCCCAATGGACTTTTTGAACGATAAGCTTAATGTGGCTATGACACCTAAGGAAAAAAGAATGAACAATGATAGGAAAAAGAAAAAATGAAAGTAAAGTATTTTATTCTTTCGGCTATATTCTTATTTAACCCCTTAATAAGCGTTATAGACATCCTTCCCGACTTTTTAGGATATTATTTTCTTATGAAGGCGTTTACGCCTACGTCTTATATCTTTGATAATGCATCGGACCTTTACGATTCCATAAAGAGAATGATGATAATAGGCGTAATAAAATTCTTCAGTACCTTTTTAATATTCGTAACGGATACGACTATGGCTCTTGTTCTGTCCTTCGGCTTTGCCATTGTTGAGCTTATATACGGTATTACAATGCTTGTAAAGCTCTTTGATGTAACATCATATATCAGATTGAGATATGATAACAACGCCTCAACCGCATCGGCAGAGAGAATGAAGAGATTTTCCGTATTCTTTCTTATCGCTAAGCTCGTTCTTGGATTTGTCCCCGATCTTACCGCCCTTACCATAAGTGACTCAAGCTTTAAAACAGACCTTACAAGATTCCGCCCCGTGCTGTTTTTAATGTCGGCTCTTGTGGCTCTTGTTTTGGGAATTATTTGGCTTATAGGGTATACAAGGTTCTTTAAAAACGCGTTTTCGACTCAGCTCCTTGAAAGAGTAGAAGGGGAGTATAACGAGCAAAAGGCTCTGCGTCCGGGACTTTTTATGGCAAAGGACTATATTTTTGCCATTAAACTTATGTCAGTTGGAGTCTTGTTTGTGTTTGATATGAGCATAGATTCGTTAAATATCTTCTTAGACGCTATTTTCTCCTTCCTTTGCATCCTGGCATTCCGTTCCTTAATTAAAAAGGGATACGTTATAAAGGGTAAAGAGGAAAAAAGATTCTTTACAGTTGCCTCCGTACATATCTGCCTTAATATTATCAATTTTATTGCCTCGGTAATATATTTTGATAACTGCGATATGTATTACGTTTACAGAGAGCTTGAGGAATTTTTAAAATACCTTCCTATCGGTATTATCACCGTTGCGGAGTCAGCCCTTTTACTTATGGAAATAGTCTGGATGCTTCGCCTTCTTCAGAAATATACCGTACCGAATATCTGGGAATACAAGAGATATTTTGCGGAAAGAAGCGTAGACGGATTTGTGGACGAATATAAGGAGAGGAGCCATAGCTTTTCTAAAACCGCCTATATCTTTGCGGCTATAGCTATCGTTTATTTTGTATTCTATACCTTTATAAGACCTCTTAATGAAAATTTTGCATTAGGTAATTATCTTACGTCAATTGTCTTCATTATTATATTTAAGAGGGCGCTTAACTACACCTCCGACAGAGTTTATCTTACTGTTTACAGGTATTCATAAAATAAAAAATAATGGGGCTTTGCGCGTTTGCAAGCCCCTTTATTTTTGGCGTTTGCATAATATGAAAAGGTTTCCAAATCAACATCTTGTGCTCTAAAAAAGCAGATTTATGATTTTGCACAAAATGTTGAAAAATGGCAATTTCTGTAAAAAGAGGGCTTAACCCTTGATTTGCTTGACTTTTGTCGTTTTTTGCGATTATTTTAGGCAAAGACCTATTATTCCTGACTTTGGTGAAAATGACGAAATTTATGCTTTTACTACAATATCTTGATTTTGGACTTGACTATTGGCACAAGATATGGTAGAATACCTATGACAAAAATTCAGACAATATTGTGCATCGGGATTCTGAAAATTGCATCCTTGATTTATTTAAATTCGGCAAAATTATTTGCCGATTTTCTTAGGTAAAGTATCTTTTTATGATTCTTAGCACACCATTTTTAAAGCACCTCGAAGTTAAAAAATTGCGGTGCTTTTATTATCCCCAAAAATAGATATATATGAAGAAAGGAAGACAGCTATGAAGATTATTAAAAGAAGCGGCGAAGAAGTTATTTTTGATATAAACAAGATAATTGTTGCTATCCGTAAGGCGAATGAAAGCGTTGCTACAGCAGAGCAGATGAGTGAGCTTCAGATAAAGCTCATTGCAGAAAACGTAGAGAAGAAATGCGCTAAGGTTACCCGTTCATTAAGCGTTGAAGAGATACAGGATATCGTTGAGGACCAGATAATGGGTCAGAGAGCCTTTGCGGTTGCAAGAAAATATATCACCTACAGATATAACAGAGCTCTTATCAGAAAAGCAAACACAACAGACGAACAGATCCTTTCCCTTATTGAATGTAATAATGAGGAGGTTAAGCAGGAAAACTCCAATAAAAACCCCACGGTCAACAGCGTTCAGCGTGACTATATGGCGGGTGAGGTTAGTAAGGATATTACTAAGAGAATCTTGCTCTCTCCCGATATTGTTGAGGCTCACGATCAGGGACTTATCCACTTCCACGATGCAGACTACTTTGCGCAGCATATGCACAACTGTGACCTCGTTAACCTTGAGGATATGCTTCAGAACGGTACGGTTATCAGCGGTACAATGATTGAAAAGCCCCATAGCTTTTCAACCGCTTGTAATATTGCTACTCAGATAATTGCCCAGGTTGCCAGCTCTCAGTACGGCGGACAGAGTATAAGCTTGACTCACCTTGCTCCCTTTGTTAACGTAAGCCGTGAAAAGATAAGAAAAGACGTTATTGAGGAGCTTGCAACTGCAGGCGCTGAAGTAAATGACGACGTTGTAAGCAAGATTACAGAAAAGAGAGTAAGAGACGAGATAAAGAGAGGCGTACAGACAATTCAGTATCAGGTAGTTACTCTTATGACCACCAACGGTCAGGCTCCCTTTATTACCGTATTTATGTATCTTAATGAAACAAACGATCCTCAGACAAAGCACGACCTTGCTCTTATCATTGAGGAAATGTTGGAGCAGCGTATCGTAGGCGTTAAGAATGAGGCAGGAGTTTATATCACTCCCGCATTCCCCAAGCTTATTTACGTTCTTGAGGAGGATAATATAAGAGAGGATTCTCCTTATTGGTACCTTACTGAGCTTGCTGCTAAATGTACCGCTAAGCGTATGGTTCCCGACTATATCTCCGAAAAGGTAATGCTTAAGGCTAAAATAGACAAAAACGGAGAAGGCCATTGCTACACTTGTATGGGCTGCCGTTCATTCCTTACTCCTTACGTAAACGAGGCGGGCGAGGCTCAATATTACGGCAGATTCAACCAGGGCGTTGTAACGGTAAACCTTGTTGATATCGGCTTGAGCGCAAATGAGGATATCGACCTTTTCTGGAAGATATTTGACGATAGAATGGAGCTTTGCCACAGAGCTCTCCAGGCAAGACACGAAAGACTTACAGGTACTCTCTCCGACGCCGCTCCCATCCTTTGGCAGCACGGCGCTCTTGCAAGACTCAAGAAGGGTCAGAAGATAGATAAGCTTCTTCACGGCGGATATTCCACGATTTCCCTTGGCTTTGCAGGTCTTTGGGAGTGCGTATACGCTCTTATCGGTAAAAAGCTTACCGAGCCCGAAGGAGAAGAGATGGGTCTTCAGATAATGAAGAAGCTCAACGAGTACACAGCTAAGTGGAAGGCTGCTGAAAATATAGATTACTCCCTCTACGGCACACCTCTTGAAAGCACGACTTATAAGTTTGCAAAATGCTTGCAGGCTCGCTTCGGCATTATCAAGGGCGTAACAGACAGAAACTATATTACAAACAGCTATCATATCCACGTAACAGAGCCCATTGATGCATTCAAGAAGCTTGAAATTGAATCCAAGTTCCAGCTTTTGTCCCCCGGTGGAGCTATCAGCTACATCGAGGTTCCCAATATGCAGAACAATATTGAGGCTGTAACAGAGGTTATGAAGTTTATCTATGATAACATTATGTATGCCGAGCTCAATACAAAGAGCGACTACTGTCAGGTTTGCGGATTTGACGGTGAGATCGGTATCGTAACTGACGAAAACGGTAAGCTCCTTTGGGAGTGTCCCAACTGTCACAACCGTGACCAGTCCAAGATGAACGTAGCGAGAAGAACCTGCGGTTATATCGGTACACAGTATTGGAACCAGGGAAGAACACAGGAGATTAAGGAAAGAGTATTACATCTTTAATATTCAAAAGACAGAGAAACAAGATTTCTCTGTCTTTTTTTATGCGAAAAATAATAAATTCTATTGACTATTTTATTGCAAAAATATATAATTGTCCTTAGATAAACCTTAAAAGGGGGAATAGGTGTGACGGATACATTGGACCTTGATAAAAAAGGTCTTATAAAAAGAATAATGCTTTTTACCGTTCCCATTATGCTGCAGGGACTGTTACAAAGCTTATATAATTCAGCCGACCTTGTGGTTGTAGGACGCTTCGCGGGAGAGCTTGCCTTGTCCTCGGTAGGCGCAACCTCATCCGCATACGCGGTTTTGGTAAATTTGTTTATTGGCGCTTCAGCAGGAGTTGACGTTGTTGCATCTCTTCATTACGGTATGAGGGATGATCGTGGCGTAAAGCAGACCATAGATACTGCAGTTATTGCCTCCCCGATTATCGGTATATTGGTTATGATAATGGGTATCTTCCTTACAAGACCCATATTGGTTCTTATGAACACGCCTGAGGGCGCGGTGCTTGAGGGCGCGGTAACGTACCTTTCCATAGTAATGATAGGCGTTCCCTTTGCGGTGTTCTTTAATTTCTGCTCCGCAATTTTAAGGACGTCTGGACAAACTAAGCCTCAGTTTGTATACCTTGCTATTTCGGGCTTGGTAAACGTTGCTCTTAATCTTATTCTCGTAATAGTATTTCATATGGGCGTTATCGGTGTTGCCGTTGGTACGGTGGCATCACAGGTGCTTTCAGCTATTCTTATATTTATCAAGCTTTTAAGATCAAAGGGACTTTTCTCCTTCTCGTTCAAGGATATTGCCTTTTCGGGTAAAAAGCTGTTGAGAATACTTTCTATCGGTATTCCCGCAGGAATACAAGGCTCGCTTTTTAGTATTTCCAACGCGTTTTTGCAGTCGGGCGTAAACTCCTTTGGAGAGCTTGCCATAGCGGGAAGCACGGCTACCGCCAATATAGAAGGACTTTTGTACGTAATGGTTTCCTCCTTCCAGAGCGCCGCCACTACCTTTACAGGTATATATATGGGCGCAGGTAAGATAAGAAAGGTAAAGCACGTATTTTTCACCGTTGTAGGCTTGTCCGCCATAACGGGAATCATTCTCGGTCTTAGCGCCTTTGCTTTTGGTAAAAACCTTATTTCCATATTTATCGTAGATAATCCCGTTGCTATACAGTACGGATACGACAGACTTAAGATAACCTTCCCCATATATTTCCTTGCGGGACTTATGGGTACACTGCCGGGATGCGTAAGAGGAATGGGTCACAGTATAGCCCCAACCATTATAAGCCTGCTCGGCGCTTGCGGATTACGTATCTTGTGGATATATACCGTCTTTGCCGCATATCCCTCAATTACAGTTTTGTACCTCATCCATCCCATCTCCTGGATCGTAACCACAACCGCGCTTATAATATGCTTTGCGATATTTTACAAAAAAGAGAAGAAAAGATTTGATTTAATTACAACCTAAAAAAAGAGGCAATTGCCTCTTTTTTTATTCTGATTTTAATTCTATTGTAAGTATTTCGGGTCTGTTGAATATACGAATGGGAATCTGACTGTTTCCTATACCGCGGCTGATTATCATTGTAGTATTTTCCTCCGTAAACACTCCCTCGTCATATTTCGGCATAAATCCCTGATAGGGAATATATATGGCTCCAACGTAGGGAATACGGATCTGTCCACCGTGGGCGTGACCGCTTAATACAAGCTCCGCGCCGCAATCCACGTAGTAATCAAAATATTCGGGGCGGTGTCCGAGAAGAACGGTATAGCAGTCGTCATCACCCAACTTTTCAAGCTCTGTGATCAAATATAAGTGGGTGTAGCTGTACTCACTGTGAAGATGCTCATACTCCTTCATACTATGGGCAAAGGGATCGTCAAGACCGCTTATTCTGATCCTTTCACCGTCCTTTTCTATGTATCTGCTATCATTTTCAAGAACGGTTACACCTTGCTCTATCATAGCGGATTTAAGAGCTTCATATTCCTCGGGAACCAATGGCTCGTGATTGCCCGTTATGTAGTAACAGGGCGCGATCTTAACGGCTTCTTTGGTAAAGTCCAACGCAACCTCAACGTCAGTTCTTCTGTTATCGATAAGATCTCCGGTTATAACGATAATGTCGGGCTCTGCTTTCTTAAGACTCTTAATAAGCCTTCTGTTATTTATTCCTATTTGCGTATTGTGAAGGTCGGAAACCTGTACTATTCGAAATCCGTCAAAGCTATTTGGTATATCCTTGTGAGTTACTGTATAGTTATTTGACTCAAGCGATTTGTTTCCCCATATTAAAAACGCAATAAGAAAAACTAAAATTCCTAAAAAAACAAATAAGGCGATCTTCTTTTTCTTCGTCATAGCATATCCCCCGTATACTCCAAATTCTGTCACTATAATTGTAACATAAAAAATATTTGGTTGCAATACCAGATTTTGAAGAGATTTATTTTTTTATTAACTCAACCACAGGTTGCATTACAGGTCGAAAAACAAGTTATTGTTTTGGCATTTGACGTGTGTTATAATAATATCAGAATCCGGATTCAATAAATTTAAGAGGTGATTCTAATGACCATAGGTGAAAAAATTAAAGAATTACGAAAAAAGAATGATTTGACACAGGAGAAGCTTGCAGACTTCCTTTGCGTCTCCTATCAAGCGGTTTCAAAATGGGAGTGCGGATTGTCAAGTCCCGATATCTTGCTGATTGGACCTTTAACAAAATTGTTTCATGTTTCTGCTGATGAATTGCTTGGCTTGAAAAATGACGGTATAGATTCACGCCGAGAAGAGCTTGAGCATGCTGAACGTGAAACGTGGAAAAGCGGTGATCTTGCCAAAAGATATGAGATTTCTTGTACTGCTGTGGCAGAGTTTCCCGGGGAAATGAAATATCTTAATTGGCTTGCGTGGTGTGAAGCTATGCGTTCTTTTGATTTCAAGGATGATAAAGATTATATTGCAGAACAGGAAAAAGCGATCAAACATTTTGCTACTGTTATAGAAAATACAACAGATACGAAGATTAAAACAAGTGCGGTACAAGGTATTGTGCAGTATCTTTGCTTTAGAGGAAAGTACGATGAGGCGAAAAAATACGCTGAAATGTATCCAAACAGCAACGGTGTAAGTAAAGAACGTGTTCTTTTGGATTGCTTACGAGGGGAAGAAAAAATTAAGCATTATCAAAAGATGTTGGCGAATATGCTGTCAGAAATATTGAATCATATAGGCGATGGTAATTTAGAGGCTTGCGAAGCACAGGAGAAAATAATAAATGCGATAATTACAGACGGTAATTATCTCTATTACAATGGTTATCTCGCACATAATTATCGCAAAAGAGCAGCCATATATACATCAAACGGAGAATATGAAAAGGCTGTTTGTCATTTACAGAAAGCTCTTGAATATGCGATAGCCGCCGATGATTCTGATAGAGAAAATACTGTTTATCGCTTTACAACTCCTTTTCTCAATCAACTGGAATTTAATCCCGATGATTTTTGGAGAACGGGTGGGACAAAATATGTACAAGATTTTTATGAAGCTATTAAAGGCACTCCTTTTGACAAGTTACATTCCAGAGAAGATTTTAAGCATCTTTTTAACATCTAACCATTGCCTCGCCTTTTGATGTTCCGACGGGTCACGGCGAGTCATGAACCACGAACCCCATTTATGCAAAGCATAAAGTGGTGTTGAGTAATGCGAAATAGTTTACCAACAAAAAGAGGCAACCGATTGGTTGCCTCTTTTTGTTGGTGGACTGAAATATTAAAGTTCCGAACATAACATTATAACTGATAGTGGAGTCAATGGGGTGCTGCTTTTTTGTTACTATGCTTGTCTCTTTTGCCTTGAACGAAACATATAAGTCGTTTTTATTTTTCAAGTCAATTTGAACAAAGCTCTGCCAACAGTAGATATTTACAGTTTCAGCACTCTTATCTGTCGGTTGACAACTAAGTATAATTAAGATATAATTGATTTAAAGGTATACTGTGAGTAGGGAAAGGTGAGAAAATATGCCAAATAAAAACGATTATGAAAAAGCCTTTTCGATAAATGTGCGCAGGCTACGCAAGAAGCTTAATATAACACAAAAATCATTAGCGGATGCTATAGGATATTCAGAAAAAACAGTAAGTAAATGGGAAACTGAGGGAAGCGTTCCGTCTATAGAGGCGCTTTTTAGAGTAGCTAATATTTTTCGTGTGAGTATATTGGAGCTATTTAGATGTGATGAGGCTACATATTATTTGGGAATTGATGGAGGCGGAACTAAAACAGAGTTTGCATTGTCAGATTCCAATGGTAAGATAGTTTGCCGACTTTTTATGGATGGATGCAATCCCAATACCGTGGGTATAGAGAGGACGAAGCGCATAATCGAGGATGGTATTATTCAAGCGTGTAAGGATGTTCCTCTTTCGTCTGTAGTGGTGTATGCGGGAATTGCAGGTTGCGCATCCGAAATCTATGCAGATGAAATTAAGACTATGCTTGAAAAAATGTCCTTTGCCGCCTTTGATGTGGGCAGTGATAATAACAACATCATTGCTGCCGGACTTGGTAATAATGAGGGCATTACTATGATTCTCGGAACAGGAATATGCTCTTACGTGGTTAAAAAGGAAGAAACAAAAAGAATTGCAGGCTGGGGCTATTTATTCGATAATGGCGGAAGCGCGTTTCATATTGGCAGGGATGCCATAAACGCCTATTTTTCCGCATATGACGGAACAGGCGAGGAAACAACCTTGGTACAAAGGATAAAGCAAACCTTTGGCTATTCAAACGAAGAGCTTCTTAAGTATTTATACAGTGGTGGAAACAAACTGGTGTCTTCATACGCTATGTACGTTTTTGAGGAGGCTGAAAAGGGAGATACGGTATCTGTTTCTATACTTAAAAAACACATAGCTGAAATTGCCAGACTTGTCCGTGCTTCACTTTCTCATTTTTCAGACTATGATAAGAAAATTCCCGTAATTCTTGGCGGTGGATTGACTAACCAAGCGTTATTGCTTCCATATCTTTTGGACGAGCTTGGTGATGATATAAAAAGCTGCAGTATTCAGGTTTTGGACGTTCCACCCGTTAACGGAGCTTTGGAGCTGGCTAAGGCTCTTTGGAGGAAAAGGAATAATGAGTGAGCAAAAAATGTTAAAAACGGAGATGCGAAATCCCGATACCACTAATATAGACCGTATGACAACTGCTGGGATGCTTGAGTGCATTCAAAGGGAAAACGAAAATGCGGTGTTTTCCGTAAGAAAAGCACTTAGCGAAATTGAAATTGCCTGTGATATAATTGCAGAAAAGCTATCGCAGGGCGGTAGGCTTATCTATATCGGAGCAGGAACCTCGGGCAGACTTGGCGTTTTGGATGCTACCGAATGTCCGCCCACCTTTGGAGTGCCAAGAGATATGGTGATCGGTATTATTGCAGGTGGCGAAAAATGTATGTTTCAAGCCGCCGAGAGGGAAGAGGATAATTATGAAAGCGGTATCAAGGATTTAAAGGACAAGCAGCTTACCAAAAACGATGTGGTTGTCGGAATTTCCGCATCGGGAAATGCGCAGTACGTAATAGGCGCTATTAACTATGCAAACGAGCTTGGCTGTGAAACAGTAGGAATTACCTCTAATGAGAATACTCTTATAACTAAATGTGCAAAGGTTTCAATTATATCAGATACAGGAGCAGAGGTTATTACAGGCTCCACGCGAATGAAGGCAGGCACTGCACAGAAAATAATTTTGAATATGCTCTCCACGGTTGCAATGATAAAGCTTGGTAACGTCTATGAAAATATGATGATAAACTTACGCCCGACAAACGAAAAGCTTAAAAATCGTATGATAAAAATTGTTACCGAAATCATCGGTGTAAATGAGGAAGAGGCAGAGAAATTACTTGAAAAATCAGATTGGAATATAAGAAAGGCTGTTCAAAAATAACAAATCAGAAAAGAGATTTAATATGCAATCTTTAAAAGTCTTTAAATTTAAAAACGGCTTTAATTTAAGCCTTGATTTTGAAAACGGCAATTTATTTTATACTGTTACAAACGGGAAACACGAATACAGATTTTTCTCTAAAGATACCTTGAAAACCGTTGGCTATTATAATATGATTGGCTCAAATATAGAGACCGAGGAAAATGAAAATTCTTTAACTATTCACGCTTGTCCAACCGATGAAAATAACTCTCCCATAGGTCCTGTTAAGGTTCATTATAATTTTGAAATTTGCGGTGACAACGCACTTTTGGTGAATACATATTTACATCGGAAATACAGCTGCCTATCCATATGATGTCTTGGATGGATTTGAAATTTGAAAGAAGTAAATTTAACGACTTTCAAGGATTTGGTCCCGATTTTTCAGTTGGTGTCAACGATATAACACACCAGGTTACACTTTCAAACGGTGCTTTATGTGATAACTACGGTTACGTTATGCTATCAAACGCAGGCTGTACTGCCTTTGCGCCCAAAAGCGTTAATGCAGTCGTTCCATATCTTTCGGGGGACGGTGAGGTTGAATTTTGCTCGCTGAAAAGTAACGTAGGCACAAAAATAGATTTCTTTTTGAATATGATAAGTGAAGCTTATGCTTTATCATCGGTTATTTCCTTCGGTGAGGGTAAACCCGAGTTGCCAAACGTTACTTCCTTAGAGCTTGCGCCGATTACAAAAATAAGCGGAAACAGATACGATATTACAAGCGGTCGTCTTACAAGCGCTATTTATGTCAGAAAAGACGGAGCTTCACTTGCAAAAACCTCTCTTTTAGACTATCAGCCGATAGATGAGCCTTGCGTAAATCCTATGACCACTCTTAAGATAAAAAATCTCAAAACAGATGAGGTAGAAAGCTTTTCATCCGAGAAAGGCTGGGATAACGTTAACGTATGGAGCGGCAAAAACGAGCTTCGTGTGGTTTTTGAATTTCCCCGTTCTTTGCCGATTCGTGTAATTATCACTGTAAGAGCTTACCGAAAGGATGAGATTACCTTTGGCTTACAGGTTATAAACGATTCCCCGAATTACACGGTGTTATCAGCATCCGTTCCGTCAATTTCCTTTGTTGGATATGAAAAGCCGCATCTGCTTATAGCGCAAGCAAGCGGTCAGATTTTCGATAATGCTTACGAAAAAGAGGTGCATTGGAACTCCCATTATCCAAACGGATTCGGTTGCGTTTCTCCTGTGCTTGGAATTTATGAGCCTACAATGGAAAAATCAAACGGACTTTATGTAGCCGTTCATTCGCCCAGTGCTGAAAGATGCGATATGAGATGCGATATGTTCAGACGAGGAGAAGGAAGCTTTTCATTTGAATATCCCGCTACCTCAATGGGAAAAGCATATAACTCCTTTGAACCGGTTGGAAAGGTTGTTATGCGAGCTTTGGACGGTGATTGGTACGATATGGCTTGCATATATGAGGAATACGTTAAAAATCACGCGGAGTGGTATGCCCCCATCGGCAGATACGATACTCCCGATTGGTTTAAGGATCTTCCTGTTTGGATTATGGACTGGATGCCTAACGATGACAATCCCTTAGCTGAGCCTGTTCCGATTTCTTTAAGAAGCCTTGTTCCTCCAAAGCCCGACGATTGGAAAAACAAGCCTATTGAATTTGCAAAAAGGCTCGGTCTCCCTGTTGGTTATCATATTTACAACTGGCATAAAATCCCCTTCAACAATGACTATCCCTACTATTTTCCCGTAAAGGACGGATTTAAGGAAAGCATTGATGAATTTCACGAAAACAACGTATACGTAATGCCATATATCAATGCCCGTCTTGTAGATACAAGAACGAGCGACCTTTCAACGGAGAAATTCGAGCGTGAATTTTCAGAGGGCGCAGTGCGTGACGTAAACGGTAATTTGTGTACCGAGACCTATGCCTCACACGAGCCTGACGGCTCACTTTGTCAGCTTGCCGTAATGTGTCCGTCAAGTCATATTTGGCGTGAGGCACTTGCAGAAATTATCAGAAAAATGTCAAAGGAATGTCACGTTGATGGCGTTTATCTTGATCAGGTCAGCGCATCCGATGCGAATTTATGCTGCGCTCCCCATCACAATCACGAGGGTGGCGGTGGCTCCTGGTGGGTTCGTTCATACAAGAACATTATGTCACGCCTCAAGGAAGAATGTAATGATAATTGTATTTTCACAAGTGAATGTAACGCTGAGCCTTACGCTGACCAATTTGACGGATTTTTGACATGGGCGTGGGTTGCGACCAATTATGTGCCGTTTTTCTCAAAAATTTATGCAGGTCACGTGGTTATGTTCGGCAGAAGCACTAACGGATACAAAAAATCAGACAAGGAATATTTCAGATTCCATGTGGGTCAAAGCGTTATGTTTGGTCAGCAAATCGGTTGGATTAATGCCGATATTGTTGACGACGATGAAAAAATGGTGTATTTGTCCCGTATGTGCCAAATGAGATATGAATTTAAGGGTTATTTTAACTACGGTAAAATGCTTCGTCCGCCGAAGACAAAGGATTTTATCCCGACCTTTGTTACAGACAGCGCAATCGGTTTTTCAGATATTAGTGAAGCACCGCTGATTCTTTCATCCTGTTGGGAAAATGACGGAAGCATCGCTATGCTTATCACTAATTGCGACAAAAAGGAATATACATTAACATATGATGCTCAATTTGATAGCTATCATGAAATAAGATATTACGGTCAAGGCAAGGTTTCCCCTGTTGTGGGCTCAAAAATCACCATTACAATCAGTCCAGAAAGCGCCATTGCAATTATAAAGAAAGCTAAGGAATAGAAAAATGGAAATAAAACGTCTAAAAAAAGAAAATTACGATGAACTGATTTCACTTTTAAACCTTGTTTTCTCAAAGCAAAATAAATGCACAATGGATTTTGAAAGAGAGCTACCCAATATGTGCATAAAGGATGATGCACATATGAGAAAGCACGTTGGACTTTTTATCGATAACAGGCTTGTTTCGGTTGTTGGAGTTTATCCTTTGCCAACAAAGGTTTTGGATAGAAAAATTAATTTCTGCACCGTTGGAAACGTTGCAACGCATCCCGATTATGAGGGACGGGGATACATGAATATTTTGCTTAATCGCGCTATGGAAATTGTAAAGGAAGAAAAATATGACATTTGTAGGCTCGGTGGCAACAGAGCAAGATATTTGCGCTTTGGCTTTGAACTTTGCGGTGGGAATTACTCTTATTACATAACGCCAAAAAATACAAAAAAGTCATTGCTTGGGGACTACGGTCAAAATACAAGCGTAACTGAGATTTTGTCAAATGATGAAAACTCTTTAGCCTTCGCAAGAGAGGTATATCATCAAAACAAGGTAAGTGTGTTGAGAAATGATAATGATGTAATGTACAGAGTAGTGACAGCGTGGAAAAACACACCCTATTTAGTAACTAAGAATGATGAGCCCATCGGTTATTTTGCTTTGGCATCTGATAAAAAAGAGGTGTCAGAAGCGTATGCAATTAATAAAGAATCATATTTAGATACGGTTGTTGCAATTTCGAATTACTTAAATGATGGTTTTTCAATAACCTTGGCCCAGCACGATATAGATTTAATAAGAGAAATTAATAAGTGCGCTGAATATATGAGCATACAAATTCCATCAAATTTTAATGTAGTAAGCTTTGAAAGGGTGGTTGATGCCTATATCAAATTGAAAGCGAGCTATACTTGCTTGGTGCCGGGAAGCGTCGCTATTTCCATAAAGGATTATGGAAAAATCAAGATTTTTGCAAATGAAAATGACTGTGGATGTGTTAAATTTGATGGTGAGTGCGATATTGAGTTATCAAAGCCTGATGCAACAAGATTTATTTTTGGTATGCATCCATCCGTGACTGTAACTCAGCCGAATTTGTTTGCAAAAGCCAATTTCCCCCTTCCTCTTTCTTGGAACACACAAAATAGAGTATAAATGATTTTCTTATATGGCACAAAAATTAAAATAACTCAAAGAAACTTTACGATTATCTTTGAGTTATAATTGGCATTCGCCCTATAAATAGAAAATCCATCCGAGGTGTTCGGATGGAAATACTATGGTGGACCATTAGGGACTCGATTCTCGCGCGACCTACGCGCTCGGTCTTCCACGGCTCTGACAGTCCACTGGACTGTCATTCACTACCGTTTCCCCTTCGAGCCCCTAAAAGCATAAAAAAAGCCTAAACCAAAATGGCTGTACTCTAAAGGACAGTTTTGAGAGTATATTACCTACCGGCATAAAAAAGCAGAAACCACAGATTGATTTTCTGTGGTTTTTGTGTTATAATAAGGACAAGGACTAAATTCGATTCATTCGTTAAACAAAAGCGAAACTTAAATAAAGCAGATAGATAAACAAGAAATTGACAAACGGAGGGCTACTGATGAAAAAAATATTGACAATAGTCATTTTTATATTATTTTGCTTTTCACTAACTTCTTGTTCGGCTATTCAAGCTCTAAAATACGCTATATCGGGAAATATTATTGACCCTGCAGATGGTTTTTCTCGCGGCGAAGAAGAAGGCACACTCATATACCAAAACAACAAGTATATTTTGGTTCAAGAACTTGACGGAGATTGCGAAATCGACATAACAAAAGACGACATTTTGCTTGGTCAAAGCAGTAACTTTCCATTTTTTCCGAATAGCTATTATTATATAAACACAGATGAAAATCCAAGCTTTATAATGGGTGGCACCAGTTCGGCTATGATAGGATCATTTGTTTATTTGAGAGAAGATCTATATAATGCCGGTATTGTATATGAAATAAATGATTCTTTCGAATTTGAATTTACATCAGCTTTTATTAAGACGGATAAGGCGGATTACGATCATCATATTGCACGCGAGAAATATACAAAATCCGCAATAGTTGATTTTTACGTGAAAGATATTCCAATTATAATCGCTCGCAAGAGAATTTATTTGATAGACAATGTGTGGTATTGTGTTGAAGTTGATGTAGCATATCAACTATCAGACGAATTCGTGTGTAAACTAACAGAAGCGGGGATAATCAATCAAGAATATTGAGATATGTATTGGATTGAAATACGATTATACCATTAGCGATGCTATTAAACAAATACCAGTTTATCGGAAAACATTGAAGTGCCAATCGATAATAGCCTCCCTTGCGTAAAGAGAGGTGGCACGCGTTAGCGTGACGGAGGGATTGTAAAGGTTAGATTTTCTATAAACAATCCCTCAGCCGCCTTCGGCGTCAGCTCCCTTTGCACAAGGGAGCCTTTTTTATGTTCATCTATGCCTTGTCATTTTTCCTGATAAGCACTGCATTTGTGACCACAAATACAAAAAATACGGCATACCTCTTTCGGGGTATACCGTATTCTTGGAAAACTGTCCTTTAGGGTACGACCCTAACCACAAGGGTTTAATTTAGACTTTTTTGGTGGACCATTAGGGTCGATGCCTCGCCTTTTGATGTTCCGACGCGGAACGGCGAGTCATGAACCACGAACCCCATTTATGCAAAGCATAAAGTGGCGCCAAGTAATACGGAATGGTTTACCAACAAAAAGAGGCAACCGATCGGTTGCCTCTTTTTGTTGGTGGACCATTAGGGACTCGATTCTCGCGCGACCTACGCGCTCGGTCTTCCACGGCTCTGACAGTCCACTGGACTGTCATTCACTACCGTTTCCCCTTCGAGCCCCTAAAAGCATAAAAAAAGCCTAAACCAAACCACAAGGGTTTAATTTAGACTTTTTTGGTGGACCATTAGGGACTCGAACCCCAGACCGACCGGTTATGAGCCGGTAGCTCTAACCAACTGAGCTAATGGTCCGAATGTGATTTTTATGTCACGCATTATATTTTACACATTTCTGTTGCGTTTGTCAATACCTTTTTCCAAAATTATAAAAATATTTTATCTACGTTTTATTATATTCTTTTTGTCCTTGTAATATTACTGAAAATAAGATTGAAAATTCGTTTTTAAGGTGCTATAATTAAGTTATCATAATGAAAACTGATGTTTTACGGAGAGAATATGAACACTTGCTTTATTGCTTGCGCTCTTGATTGCAGGCTTGATTTTAAACCCGAGTCGGGGGATATGATAATAGCCGCTGACAGAGGTTATCTTAATTTGAAAAATCATAACCTTGTCCCCGATATAGTAATAGGGGATTTTGACTCATATACGGGAGAAATAGATTGTAAAAGCATAAATAAATTGCCTACTGTAAAGGATTTTACCGACGGCGAGGTGGCAATAAGGTACGGAATAGAGCAGGGATATAAAAAAATAGTGGTTTACGGCGCAATCGGCGGAGGTCTTGACCACACCATTGCAAATATTTCCCATTGCGCAGGCTACACAAAAGAGGGAATAGATATCTCCTTCATAGACGGAGAAAACGTGCTTTTTGCCCTTTATAATTCCTCCGTAGGCTTTTCCAAGGATGCAAAGGGACGAATTTCCGTATTTTCTTTTGGCAAAAAGGCGGAGGGCGTTTACGAAAGGGGACTTTTCTACACCCTTGATAATTATACGCTTGATCCCTGCGTTCCACTTGGGGTAAGCAATGAATTTGTATGTAAAGAAAGCGAAATAAGAGTAGACAACGGTCTTTTACTTATCTATACCTCAAAGGAAAATTTTGAAAACCACTTGACAAAGCGCTGATGTAGTGCTACAATTTAATCACCGCACAATAGAATATTCAGGGGTGCTTTTTGCTGAGATGGAGTGATCCAAACCCTTTAACCTGATACGGATAATGCCGTCGGAGGGAGATAATATTTAGGACCATAGTAATATTGTTTACCGCACGGATATTTTCTGTGCGGTAATATTTTTATTACGGAGGTTTCATATGGAAACACAAAAGAACAGAAGAAAAAAAATTTACGCCCTTTGCCAAAGCTCTATTTTTATAGCTCTTGCAACTATTCTTAGCTTCTTGCCCGTTTACGAAATGCCGATGGGCGGCTCAGTAACTCTTGCAAGTATGCTGCCAATTCTTTTTATCGGCGTTAAATTCGGTCCTAAATGGGGTATGGGATCAGCCTTTGTTTATGCTCTTATTCAGCTTGGACAGGCTCTTGTAAAGGGTAACGTATTCATTTACTGCGTTGGCGCTACAGCGGTTATAATCTGCGTGCTTTTTGACTACATAGTGCCTTTTTCAGTTTTGGGATTTTCGTTTTTTGCATCTGCCAAAAAAGACAAAAGCGTAAGCCTTGTAAGAACGCTTATCGTATTCGGTATCATAATCTTTGTAAGATTTTTGTGCCACTTTATCACAGGTATGACCATCTGGGGACAGTGGGATGACGGCTTCCTTGGAGCGTTTATTTACTCCGTTTCCTATAACGGCTCCTATATGCTTCCCGAGCTTATACTTACCCTTGTTGTAACGACATTTTTGCTTTCTTCAAGACAGATAGAGAAGCTTCTCGAAAAGGAAAACTGATTAAAAGCGTGGGTGACCACGCTTTTTTATTTGAAAATATTGACTTTCCACATTTACAAATATATAATATAGTTAGTAATATTTGAAGGAGAAATCAATGGATATTATAGCAAAATATAAGTGTGACGGATATACGCAAGTAGAGTTTGAATTTAAGGGAAAGAAATCAATCGTCCTTTTACCCGAGGATAGCAGGAAAAACGGAAAAACCATATTCAAAACTGAATATTTCGGCGCCTTTCCCGACCTTCAGCTTGAATTTGTAAGACGCGGATATACAATGATATTCATTTCCAACAGAAACAGATGGGGCACAGAGGGTGAGCTTGCCGATCAATACGAATTTGTAAATTTCTGCGCTAAGGAATTTGATATTTCAAATAAGGTTATCACCATTGGTATGAGCTGCGGCGGAATGATGTCCGTTCTTCTTGCGGCAAAGTATCCCGACTGTATTGAGGCGTTGTATATTGATGCCCCCGTTATGAATTTTTTAAGCTGCCCCGCTAATTTCGGAAACGCTCCCGATGTGCTTGACAGTATGTGGACAGAGTTTGAAAACGCGTGGGGTATGACGAAAAGAGAATTGCTTTTATTCCGCGGACATCCTATCGATATGATCCCCATTCTTGTTAAAAATAAGGTAAAGATCTATATGGCTTACGGCGACAGCGACAAGACCGTTCCCTACGAGGAAAACGGTATCGCCCTTGAAAGAGCATATAAGGAAGCGGGGCTTTCCGACCTTTTGTACATAGACAAAAAAGTGGGTGTGGATCACCATCCTCACGGTCCTACTGATATAGATTTTGCAATTAAGTATTTCGAGGACTGAATAAATTTCAAAAAAATCTTGATTTTACAGTAAATAAACAGTATAATTAAAATAGAAAATATTATTTAAAGGGGAATATAATTATGGCAGAAAAAAGAATTATTGGCGATTATCCCGTAATCGGTATCCGTCCCTGTATTGACGGCAGACGCGGCCCTATGCAGCTTAGAGAAAGCCTTGAGCCTACTGTATGGGCAATGGCAAACGCTGCAAAGAAGCTTTTTGAAGAAAATCTTTTCTATTCCAACGGCGACCCCGTTAAGGTAGTTCTTGCAGATACCTGTATCGGCAGAGTGCCTGAGGCGGCTGCTTGCGCAGAGAAGTTCAAGAAGGAAGGCGTAGATATCACACTTTCCGTTACTTCCTGCTGGTGCTACGGCTCCGAAACTATGGATATGGATCCCAATACCATCAAGGGTGTTTGGGGCTTCAACGGTACTGAAAGACCCGGCGCAGTTTACCTTGCGGCAGTTCTTGCAGGCCACGCGCAGAAGGGACTTCCCGCATTCGGTATCTACGGTCACGACGTTCAGGACGTTGGCGACGTAGGTGAAATTCCCGAGGACGTTAAGGAAAAGCTTCTTCGCTTCGGTAGAGCGGCTATTGCAGTTGCTACGATGAAGGGTAAGAGCTACCTCCAGATCGGCTCCCAGTGTATGGGTATTGCAGGCTCCATTATGGATCAGGACTTTATGGAAAGCTACCTCGGTATGAGAGTAGAATCCGTTGACGAGGTTGAGATCCTTCGTCGAATGGAAGAGGGCATCTATGATGAGGCTGAGTACCAGAAGGCGCTTAAGTGGGCTAAGGAGCATTGCAAAGAGGGTAGAGACGATAACCCCGAATCCGTTTCCTTCCTTGGCGAGGACAGAAAGATCAAGTTTACTAAGGAAGAAAAGGAAAAGCAGTGGGAGTTCACAGTTAAGATGTACTGCATCATAAAGGATCTTATGATGGGTAACAAGAACCTTCCCGACGCATTCGTAGAAGAAAAAGCAGGTCACAACGCTATCGTTGGCGGCTTCCAGGGACAGAGACAGTGGACGGACCATTGGCCCAACTGCGACTATCCCGAGGCTCTTCTTTCCTCCACATTCGACCATAACGGAGCAAGAGAGCCCTATACACTCGCAACAGAAAACGACGTTCTCAACGGCGTATGTATGCTCTTTATGAGACTTCTCACACACAGAGCGCAGATCTTTGCTGACGTTCGTACATACTGGTCAGGCGAGGCTACCGAAAGAGTAACAGGCTATAAGTTTGAAGGTAAGGCTAAGGAATGTAACGGTATTATTCACCTTCTCAACTCAGGCGCGGCTTGTCTTGACGCTTGCGGCGAATGTACAGACGAGGACGGCAACGCAGTAATGAAGAGATGGTGGGACGTTACTGAGGAGGATATCAAGAAGATGACCGACGCTACCGTATGGTGCGAGGCAGGCTTTGATAACTTCAGAGGCGGCGGATTCTCAAGCCACTTTACAACAAGAGCAGAAATGCCCTGTACAATGATCAGACTTAATCTCGTTAAGGGACTTGGCCCCGTTCTTCAGATCGCTGAGGGCTGGACAGTTAAGCTTCCCGACGATGTTTCCGATAAGCTTATGGAAAGAACAAATCCCACTTGGCCTTGCACTTGGTTTGCTCCCAGATGCGACGGTAAGGAGGGCAGCCCCTTCAAGACAGCCTACGAGGTTATGCAGAACTGGGGCGCTAACCACGGCGCGATCAGCTACGGTCATATCGGAGCTGACCTTATTACACTTTGCTCAATGCTCAGAATTCCCGTATGTATGCATAACGTACCCGAGGACAAGATCTTCCGTCCCGCTGCTTGGAATGCATTCGGTATGGATAAGGAAGGCCAGGACTATCGCGCTTGCGCAGTTTACGGTCCTATGTATAAATAATTTTTAGGAGATACTCAGATGAAAAAGACAGCACTTGTAATTATGGCTGCAGGTATCGGCTCTCGTTTTGGCGGCGGTATCAAGCAGCTTGAGCCCCTCGGCCCTAATGGCGAGGTTATTATGGAGTATTCCATTCACGACGCCCTTGAGGCAGGCTTCAATAAGGTAGTATTCATTATCAGAAAGGAAATGGAGGACTACTTTAAGGAGGTTGTAGGCGATAAGATATCAAGCATTTGTGAGGTTGCATACGCTTACCAGAATATTGACGATCTTCCCGCAGGATTTACAAATCCTCCCGAAAGAAAGAAGCCTTGGGGAACAGGTCAGGCAGTTTTATCCACAAAGGGTATAGTTACTGAGCCCTTTATGGTTATCAACGCTGACGACTACTACGGTAAGGAATGCTTTAAGTCCGTTCACGATTTCCTCGTAAACGAGCAGCCCAGCATTGCAGAATACAATTTCTGTATGGCAGGCTTTATCCTTAAGAATACCCTCAGCGACAACGGTGGCGTAACACGTGGCGTATGTGAGGTAAATGCTGATAACTATCTTACAAAGGTAGTTGAAACATCCAATATCGTTAAGACTGCAACAGGCGCAGGCGTGGATAACGACGGAGAGGTTTCTCCCCTCGATCCCGAATCCTACGTATCTATGAATATGTGGGGTCTTACACCCGACTTTATCGATATTTTGGAGGGCGGCTTCGTTGACTTCTTGTCCGATCCCAACCTTAATCAGCTTAAGGGCGAATACCTTCTTCCCTCCGTTATCGGCGGTCTTGTTGAAAGCGGCAAGGCATCCGTAAAGGTGCTTCCCACTAACGATAAGTGGTTTGGCGTTACTTACGGTGAGGATAAGTACGCAGTCAAGGATGAATTCCTTAAGCTCCAGGCTAACGGAACGTATCCCAAGACCTTGTATTGATTTGATTTACAAAAAATACCAACCGAATTTTCGGTTGGTATTTTTATTTTCAGTAAATAATAAGAAAAATACTTTATGCGAGGTATATATGAACGATACAGTAAAGCTGCTTAAGGAATGTAATGCAGGGATAAAAATGGGTGTTTCCTCAATTTCGAGGGTTATGCCCCACGTGAGAAATGCGGAGCTGAAAACAAGCCTTAATAAGTGTAAGGATGAGCACGCGGAATTGGGGGACAAGACTCACAAAATGCTCCTTGCTTATAAGGCGGAAACAAAGGAGCCTCATGCTATGGCAAGAATGATGAGCGATATGAAGATACGCGGTAAGCTGATGATGAATAACAGCGAAAAAACAGTTGCCGACCTTATGACCGACGGCTGCAATATGGGTGTAAAATCCCTGTCAAAATATTTAAATCAGTATAAAAACGCATCCGAGGACAGTAAAAACATAGCAAGAGACATAATTACGTCGGAAAACAACCTTAACGAGGTATTAAGATACCATTTATAAAATAAACGAGGGCGGAGATCGTATGGTCCCCCGAAGCGAAAATTGAGCTTTGAGGGTTCCGGGATCCGCCCTCTTATTACGTTATGCGAAAATTTGTTGACACAAAAAAATAAATATGCTATAATTTAATCGGAAAATTATGACAGTAAAAAACAACTCCGCTCATTTTGTCAACGAGTAGAGTACGTAATAAAATGTATAGAGTCGGAGACAAGGAACCGTCCCTGTCTCCAAAGGAGGTTTTAATATATGAATCTCGTTCCTAAGAATTATAAAGATGTTATTAAAACTGCAAACAAAATTTCGGTTATTTGTATAATAGTGTCACTGGTTTTCATTACTACGTTATTATTCACAGGTGTTTTTAGAGATGTAGAGAGTTTTATTATCATCTTTGTTTTCTATGTTAGTACATTTGTTTTGTTAAGTATTCCTGGATTTAGATATGATCGAATTAGTCAATCTACAGTTTATTTAACGGATGACGGAATAAAGGTAGTTGATAAAAAAGGACATTGTTGGCGATATATTGCATATGAATCAATTTCAATGGTAAAAAAACAAGAAGTAGTGGGATTTTTTTATGGATTTAGGAAGGATGAAGGTGCGTACGATTACATTTGTATATATTTGAATGGAAATATATATATTCCTAATATTGCATATTCCGAATTATATAACCAAAGAGACTTCTTTTTAATAGCATATGATAATGAGTTATATAAAAAGCTTTTTAGTATTACACAGACAGTGGATGGTTAGCGAGAAAATGGAGACAGGGGACGGATCTCTGTCTGGTAATCAAGTCAACAAAAATGACAAAGAATAGCAAATAAAAAGGCGAGGGTGGAGTACGCGGGGTTCCCCGAAGCGAAAATTGAGCTTTGGGGGTTCCAAGATCCACCCTCTTTTTTATGAAAAAATGAGAAATTATTTATAAAATTTAAGAATAAAAGACGTTGGCAAAAGCTTAGATACAAGATGCACGAGCTTTATTGAAAAAGAAGGAGAACAGATCACTTTTCGTTTTTCAGATGCCAAAAGTGCCTTTTTGGCTACCTTTTTGCGGAAATAACATATTTTTTCTTGTATTCGGGAGGGTCAAGCTCCTTGAAAAATTCCGTATCCACAGGCCCTGGGCAAACGCAGGTAACATTTATTTTCTTCGGCTTAAGCTCCCTTTGTAAAGCTCTTGAAAAGCTTATTACGTAGGATTTTGTTGCCGCGTATACGGAAAAACCGGGCTGAGGCAAAAATCCCGCCCCTGAGGCAATTTCAATTATTTTGCCTCCCTCTTTAATATAGGGAATACAAGCTCTTGTAAGCAGGGAAAGAGCCGCGCAATTCAAGGTGATCATTTTTTCAATGCTTTCCTCACTAAGCTCCTCAACCTTACCCATATATCCTACCCCTGCAGAGCATACGAGGTACTTTACCGTGTATTCACCCTCCGAAAGAGCAGATTTTACAGTATCCGTAAAGGATGAGGCAGTAATATCAAGTGGAAAATGCCTTGTTTTTGTTTTGAAGCACGCTTTACTTGGCTCTGTTCTGCTTATTAACCAAAGCTCGTCAAGTCCCATTCTATCAAGCTCACATGCAAGGGCGTATCCTATTCCGCGGGAACCGCCGCTTATTATGGCAATATTCACTTTTGCACACCTCCTTTTTATAAATTATATCATTATTTTTTATATCCGTCAATGCATTTTACTTGCATTTGCTTTTTTGATATGTTAAAATGATGTTAGTTAATGTAAGGAGGAAAATATGAATAACGATAATACTTATTATAATCCTTCGTCAAAAATACAACCGTACCTTTCCTTCGGCGAGAGCATTTTGTGGTGCGGCACTCCTACGGAAAGAGTTCGATTCAGAGTAAGGGATAACCCGACCTTTTTATTTGGTATTCCTTTTCTTGCATTTGCTCTTTTCTGGACAGTCACCGCCGCCTCGGCATCGTCGGATGGAGGCGCCATGGGATTTATCTTTCCGCTTTTTGGCTTGCCGTTTATTTTTGTCGGTGTTTTTATGGTGTTTGTTTCGCCCTATAGAACCTTAAGAAACCGAAATAACGCAGTATACGCAATAACCGATAAAAAGGTCTACATATTATACGATAATGCAAGTCAGAGGCTTGTAAGCTATGAATTCAGTCAGCTTTCAAACATTACCGTAGAAATAACGGGTGATAATATTGGTAATATCAAATTCCAGACGGGACAGTATTACCGCCATTCGAGCAGAAGAAGATACGGCACCGTAGAAAGAGAAGTCGACGGATTCTTTTGTATAAATGACGTTTCATACGTTTTTAGAATATTAAATCAACAAACGGAGGTAAAGCTATGAGATGTATTCATCTTGATTTCCACACAAGCCCCGCCATTGACGGTATCGGCTCAAAATTCAATAAAGCAGAATTTACAAAAATGGTTAAGGACGCAAAAATCGACCTTATGACCGTCTTTGCAAAGTGTCACCACGGATATTGCTATTATCCTACCAAGGTGGGAGAAATGCATCCCGGTCTTAATTTCAACCTTTTACAGGAGCAGATCGACGCAATTCACGATGCAGGCGCAGAGGCTCCTATCTACATAACCATGGGCTGGAGCAAAAAGGACGCTGACGAGCATCCCGAGTGGCATCATATTGATTTCTTTAAGAAAACGCCCATATACTTCGGCACAGTTCCCTCAGATGATCTTGATTCTCCCATTTACGACTGTACATGGACAACTCTTTGTCCCGTTGGTCCCTACAAGCAGCATCTTATCGATATAACGAGAGAGGTTTGTGAGCAGTTTGATACAACTGACGGCGTATTCTACGATATTTGCTTCATGAAGGAAGCCTGCGCTTGCGAAAGCTGTAAAGCGGGAATGAAGGAAATGGGTCTTGACCCCGATAACTACGAGGACGCAAAGAAATATTACAGAATAAAGAGAATAGAGATGATGAAGGAGCTTACGGGCATAGTACACGAGTATACTCCCGACGCCCCCGTATTCTATAACGGCGGAGCAGACCAGAACAGACCCGAATATCATCCCTATCAGACTCACTACGAGCTTGAGGACCTTCCCACCGCTTGGGGCGGATACGATCTTATGCCCTTACGCGCAAAATTCTTTGAAAAATACGGCAAGAAGTTCTGGGGTATGACAGGTAAATTCCATCACGCCTGGGGTGAGTTTGGCGGCTTCAAGAACAAGGACGCCCTTAAGTACGAATGTGCGGATATGGTAAGCATTGGCGCATCTATCTCCGTGGGCGACCATTTGCATCCCCTTGGCGCCCTTGACGAAAGCACCTACGCAGTTATAGGACACGCCTTTGATTACGTTGAAAAAATAGAGAAGTATTCCGAAAATACCAAGGCTTATACGGATATTGCCATTTGGATGAGCCACGATTACGAAGCGGATATGGGCTGCTCAAAGATAATTCAGCTTATGCACCTTGAATTTGACGTTATTGAATCGGGCGACGATATCTCGAAGTATAACTGTATCGTTATTCCCGAGCACGCAAAGCTCAGCTGCGAGGATAAAAGATCCCTTTCCGAGTTCGTTGCAAGGGGCGGAGCTCTTGTAATGAGCGGAGACAGCGGCTTTAAAGAGGTTGGTATCGATATCAAGGGTCCCTCAGAATACGATCTTGATTACATTTCCTGTAAGGTAGACGAAATAGTAACTCCCTTCCTTTCCTATACCAAGGCTTACGTTGCCGAGTGTGAGGGAGAGGTTCTTGCCAAGGTTTATGAGCCTTACTTTAACAGAACCTTCCGTCATTTCTGCGGCCATAAAAATACCCCCTTCAAGCCCGAGGCAGCAGAATATCCCGCCCTTGTAAAGAACGGCAACGTGCTTTATTTTGCCCATCCCATATTTACCGCTTATAACAAGTCGGGTAACTATGTGCTTGAAAGATACGTAAAGCAGGCTATTGAAAAGGTATATAACAAGAATGTCGAGTTCAGTTACTATCCCTCCTGCGCCCGCGTAAGAATAAGAAAGAGCGAAAACGATAATTTCTACGCCATCCATATGCTTTACGCTCCTCCCGTAAACAGAGGTAACGTTTGCTTGCTCGAGGATTTCCCGCCCCTTTACAATACAGAAATAAGCCTTAAGGTAGGCGAGGAAATAAAGAGAGTAGTCCTTGTTCCTCAAAATAAGGAAATAAAATTTGAGCAAAAGGACGGCAAGGTGATCTTCAATGTTGAAAAAATGGAGCTTCATCAGCTTGTTGTTCTTGAATATTGAGGATAAAACCCACTTTCCACATATTAAATATATAAAAAACGCACGCAAAGTGCGTTTTTTATATTGAAAAAGGAAAATAAATGTGATAGAATATTTTGAAGAGGTGAGATTTTATGTCAAATATTCTTGATTATGTAAAGTGGCGCTCCGATATAACCCTTGATATGATGCCGCTTAATGAGATTGACAGTTTGATTTTCACA
This sequence comes from Clostridia bacterium, assembly GCA_017481595.1. GTDB lineage: Bacteria > Bacillota > Clostridia > Oscillospirales > CAG-272 > RGIG2000. The sequence continues at coordinate 78,828 of JAFUOY010000025.1, forward strand.
GAGCTTTGTTATTTACCCTTTGAGCATCTTATTCCCTCCCTTGGCAGTAAGAAAAAAATAACTCTGTCCGAGGCGGCAGATAGATTTCTTGATATATATGATGAAAATAAATCCATAGGAGCGATAATTCCGGGTCAATTTATTATAAGACTTCTTCGCTACGTTGGAAAGACGCTTCGCTTTTCCGACGTCAAGGTGTGGGGCTATGTAAATGACGTAAGCACCGATACGGAAAAGCAGTTTTCGGCTATGTGCTTCTCCTGGGGCAGAAATACCTTTATCGCCTTCCGCGGTACGGACGATACCCTTATCGGCTGGAAGGAGGATCTTAATATGGCTTTGTACACTCCCATCCCCGCGCAAACGGACGGAGTAAATTATGCAGAGCGTATTGCCACCCTTACAAAGGATAAGCTCTATATCGGCGGCCATTCCAAGGGCGGTAACGTTGCGGTATATACTGCTCTTAATATGCAGCCGAAATATAAAAAGCGCTTGGTTGCCGTATACAATTTCGACGGTCCCGGTTTTACAAATGAATATCTTGACAGCGCATCCGACCCCGGCGTAGAGAATAGGATCTATAATTTCCTGCCCTCAGGCTCGGTTATAGGCCGTATCTTTGACAGCGTTGGCGAGGTAACCGTGGTCAAAAGCTACAGTAAGGGTATTCAGCAGCACGACGCCTTTTCCTGGTGCGTTATGGGTACTGAATTTGTCGGAGCAAAAAAATTCGACAAAAACAGTGATGAATTTCACGATCTGTTAAAATCCTGGGTATACAATATGCCAAAGGAGGACAGGCATAAGTTCGTAGAAGCCTTTTACAGAATAGTTACGTCTACAAACGCGTCCACTCTTTCCGACATCCTTGTTACAAAGATGAAATTTGCAATGGGCATCATTTCCGCAAGCGGAGAGGACAAAAAAGTGGTGTTTGAGGGAATAAAACAGCTTATAAAGGAAAAAAATGCAATTAAAGACCCACAAAAGGTAAAGCTTCATATATTCAAAGATAAATATGACGATACCCCGATGGAATCCGCGTTTTTTTTAACGGGCAAAAAGAAAAATAAATAAATCTTTATGACGTTCATAGAGGTAGAATAGAGGATACAATATGCAGAATTTGGAAATCAGTCTTTTATATCCCGATCTTGACTCCTTAAATAAGGGAGTTGACGGTGAGGACAGAGCTTATATACCTATGGAGGTATTGGACGAGCTTCAGCTTACTGAGATCATTGATCTTAAGGCAGGCAGACTCTGTGACTTTTTCACTAAGGATATAAAGGTTATAGAATACAGACAAAGAGTTTTTGAGGATATGATAGAAAATCCGGAGCTTTGCGATCTTTTTGAAAAGGTAAGCCCCATTCTTCTCGATATTTCCGAAATAAGACGTCTTTCCCAGGATACTGAGGCATCTGAGGGATATTTGTACAGTATAACCGAAATAGAGCTTTATATTTCCGCAATGGAGCTTCTTTCTGAGGGACTTTATCCTATGATGGGTAAGTTCAAGAGTAAGGCTCTTATTACCCTCGCGGAAAGAATAAAGGAGCTTACGGAAAGCGACTATTACAAGGACCTTAACGTAAAGCTTAAGGAGCTTACAACACGTATCAGCGAGGTTAAAAGCGTTACCATAGGCGTAAACCTAAACTCTCAGTTAAGACCCGAAAATGCAGGTGTTTTAAGCGTTAATAACGAAAAATTCAAGTCAGGTGAGCTTCTTGAAAAGATCCTCCGTCTTGACTTCAGATCAAATGAGTATACCTGTATTGCATCCCTTATTCCTTTCAAGAAGGGACAGTCCGATAACCAGCAGACTGCGTTGACAAACGCCTTCAATTCCGCTCTTGCAAACGTATTCAAGACCTCTATGCGCTCCTGGAAGAGAGTAATACAGACCTACGTTCTTGAAAATGCGGATTTCCTCATTAAGCTCCTTCCCGAAATGGAGTTTATCGTAAGAGGAACTGAGCTTATAAATAAGTTCAAGAATTCTGAAAACAGCTATTGCTTCCCCGAAATGCGACCTATGGAAGAAAAGGTATTTGATACTGTGGGTATATATAACCCCGTTGTCGCAGCCAAGGTTGACGGCAAAATGGTAACCAACGATTTCTCATTTGATGAAAACGGTAGATTCTTCGTTCTTTCAGGTCCTAACAGAGGCGGTAAGTCAGTTATTACCTGCTCAGTAGGTCACACCTTCGCCCTTGCTCAGCTCGGTCTTGCTGTAAGCGCTGAGAAGGCGGTAATAAGCCCGGTTGACGCTATCTTTACTCATTTCCCCACAGGCTCCGAGGATACGATCGATAAGGGCCGTCTTGGTGAGGAATGTGCAAGACTTGATGAAATATTCGGTAAGGTAACGGAAAACAGCCTTGTGCTTCTTGATGAATCCTTGTCATCCACAGGCTCCTTTGAGGGCTCTTATATCGCCTCCGAGGTTCTTTGCGGATTTTCAATGGTTGGCTGCCGCGGTATCTTCTCAACCCACCTGCACGAGCTTGCCGCTATGATCGACGGTATAAACGAAAAATGTACTGCCGACGGCGGAGCAAGGATAGATACTCTCGTTGCGGGAATGAACAACGGACAGAGAAGCTTTAAGATCACCCGTGCAAAACCCGACGGAAAGAGCCACGCAAGAGACATTGCAAACAAGTACGGCATATCTCTTGAGCATATTTTGAAAAAAATTCAAAAAAATAGTTAAAAATTTTTCATTTTACTATTGCAATTAAAAAAATACTGTGCTATAATACAAGACGTGAATTTTTAGTAGACCGATTTCTACTTTAATGGAGGTGTAAGAAATGGCTAAATGTGATGTATGCGGCAAGGGCGTAACTTTCGGACATAACGTGTCCCACTCTAACCGTAAAACAAACAGAGTTTGGAAACCTAACATCAGAAGAGTAAAGGCTGTTGTTGACGGTACAAATAAGACAGTTTATGTATGTTCCCGTTGCCTTCGTTCAGGCAAGGTTACTCGTGCCTAACTGATTAAATGAAATCAAAAGACCGTTTTTACGGTCTTTTTTTCACTTTATTTTTAATAGGAGGAAAATATGAAGGCTTTTATGAATTACGCCCTTTGCGACGCTTTTGAAAGGGCTACGGGGATAAAGGCGTTACCACTTAAGCCCTATAGTAGGCTTGATACGCCCGTATGCGCCCACGCGGATATGCTTCTTTGCGTTATTGATAACAGGCTTTTTTGCTATTCCGATTATTATTTTGAAAATAAAGCAATTTTTGACGAGGCTGAAAAAATCGGATATAAAATTATAAAATGCGCTCCTCCCATCTCAAGTAAATATCCTCACGATATTGGACTTAACGTGGTGGTTATGGGTAAAAAAATATTCGGTAACGTAAAATATATGTGCAAGGAAATTGTGGATTACTGTGAGGAAAGCGGATACGAGCTTATAAACGTAAGGCAGGGATATGCTGCCTGCTCAACTCTTGTTCTTAACGAAAAAAACGTCGTTACTGGGGATATCTCCATTAAAAATTCAATGGAAAAAGAGGGTATTTCCGTCCTTCTTACAGACGATAAAAATATCGTTTTGACGGGGTACGATCACGGCTTTATAGGCGGCTCAACAGGAGTTATTGATGGCAAAATTCTGGTCCTTGGAGAGGCAGAAAAGCTTGTTGATTACGCAAAAATCAGGGATCTTGCCGACACCCTCAAAATGGATATTTTTTCAATTTTGTCGGGGGATGTGGTTGATTTTGGTGGAATCAAGGTCATAAAATAACTAAAAAATCGCTTGAAAAGGCGATTTTTTTTATTTTTTTGTGAAAAAAACCTGATTTATATTAAAAAGTTGGGAAAAAGCTATTGCCAAAGTAAAAAAGCTGTGTTATAATTCTTGTATATTATATGCGCGCACCCTTGTGCGTTGCTTTAAATCTTTTATTATTTTGTGGATAGGAGCTGCAGGTATGGTTTGGGATTTCATAGTTCATTTCTTTTCACTGTTTAAATTGATAACCGTATTTGACGTTATAGATATAATTTGTCTTTCGGGAGTATTGTTTGTTATTTACCTTTTCGTAAAGGAGCGCAGAGCAGGTAAGCTTGCCCTCGGCGTTGCTTTCGTGTTTATAATTCTCGTCTTTTGTGAGCTTTTATCGCTCAACGCCATGAAGTTTTTGCTTTCCCACGTAATAGACGTTGGTCTCGTGCTTATCGTTGTTATTTTCCAGCCTGAAATTCGTTCGGGTCTTGAAAAGATCGGTGATAGCTCTCTTAAGGGTATCAAGGTTATTGGTGAGCAGAAAAACTCTACTCATACCATCGCGATGATAGATGAGATCTCAAACGCTATATTTGAGCTTGCTAAATCAAAAACAGGCGCGCTTATAGTTTTTGAAAGAAATACCAAGCTTGGTGACCTTATTCTTACGGGTACGGTTATCAACGCGCAGGTAAGCTCATACCTTTTGAGAAACATCTTCTTTGATAAGGCTCCGCTTCACGACGGCGCGGTTATCATTCGTGACAACAGAATTTACTCTGCGGGCTGCTTGCTCCCCTTGTCCATCAACTCCGATATTATCAAGGACCTTGGCACAAGACACAGGGCTGCCATCGGCGCAAGTGAAAACAGCGACTGTATTGCGGTAGTTGTTTCTGAGGAAACGGGTATAGTTTCCATAGCTCACGAGGGACATATTTACAGAAACTTTACAAGAGCTACTATGAAAAAGAAGCTCGAGGAATATCTTGTACACACCGCTTCCCAGTCAAAGGACAAAAACGGTGCAAGAATCAGGATGAAGCACAAATAAGGAGATATTATGGATAAGTTTTCAAGAACCACTGAAATAGATACGACAGGTGTTCTTAATGCCATAGAGCAGGATGCCCCCAAAAAAAGCAGAACGGGCAATATTATAGCGTTTGTTTTATGCGTTCTTGCGGCAATTGTTATATGGCTCTACGTAATGGATACCGATGCCGAGATAATTGAAAATGAATATCTGGATGTTCCCGTCGTTGTTGAGGACTGTGGATACGATGTTGAGGTCAAAACCCCGGTGGACATTGTTATAAAGGGTACAAAGGGCGAGCTTGTAGATATCAAGAGATCGGAAATTAAGATCGTTGTAGAAAGCGAAAGAATACAGGAAAAGGCTGCCTACGGCGCAATGCTTACACAGGTGCCGATCACTTACTACATTGACGGCGGCGCTGACGTTGACATTATCCCCTCCGTTTACAACGTTCTTGTACAGATAACAAACAGATGAGATTACTTATTGAACAAATAAAGGTCGGTCTCGAAGCTACCGACGCTGATATTTTTAACATTGCAAAGGTGCGTTTAAATAATACACGCACCTTTTCAATTCCGCACAGACTTTTTATTTATAAAAGGTCCGTTGACGCAAGAAAAAAGGACGATATAAAGATAGTTTGTACCGTTTGCGCAGAGGCAGAGCCTAAAAGCGGCAGTATAGATAAGGACTATCTTTTGACGAAGGGTATTAAGCCCCTTTGCGAGGATCAATTTGAAATAAAGGTGGGACCTGCGCCTGCAGTTCCTCCCGTAGTAGTGGGATTCGGTCCTGCAGGTATGTTTTGCGCCTTGATCCTTGCCCGCGCGGGATATAAGCCCGTTGTAATTGAGCGCGGCTCCGATATTGACAGCCGCGTTAAGGACGTGGAGGGCTTTTATCTGACCAAAAAGCTGGATACCGATTCCAATATTCAATTCGGAGCAGGCGGGGCAGGTACGTTTTCCGACGGTAAGCTTACCACGAGAATAAACGATGCAAATTGCTCCTTTGTGTTAAAAACATTTTTTGAGCACGGCGCACCCGAGGATATTATGTACAAGGCAAAGCCACATATCGGTACGGATAAGCTGCGCGGAGTTGTAAAAAGTATAGATAGAGAAATTCGTTCCCTCGGCGGAAGCATTATGTATAATACCAAGCTTTTGTCCTTTGAAAACGGTGTTGCCCACACCACGAAGGGTGATATTGCTTATTCCGATATAATTCTTGCCATCGGACATAGCGCAAGGGATACCTATAAATACCTTATGGGAAAGGGCTTTGCAATAGAGCCCAAGGCTTTTTCCGTGGGTGTAAGAGTTGAGCATTTGCAGAGTGATATAAACGAAGCAATGTACGGAAAATTCGCAAATGACGATAGGCTTGGCAGCGCTGACTACAACATATCCCACCGTAAGGACGGCAAGGGAGTTTACTCCTTCTGTATGTGTCCCGGCGGAACTGTAGTAGCGGGAGCAAGTGAAGAGGGCGGAGTAGTTGTAAACGGAATGAGCACCTATGCAAGAAACGGCAGAAACGCCAATTCCGCAATATGCGTTCAGGTCGATAAAGAGGACTACGGAAATGATGCTGCCCGCGCAATAGAATTTCAAAGAGAGCTTGAAAGAAAATCGTATATTTCAGCAGGAGCTGATTATTCTGCCCCCGTTCAGACTCTAGGGGATTTTTACGAGGGGAAAGCAAATACAGAACCAAAAAGAATTATGCCGACTTATATGGACGGCAACGTTAAGGTGTGCGATATAAACACGATTTTGCCAAAATTCGTATGTGACTATTTAAAGATAGGCTTTATGGAATTCGGTAAAAAAATCAAAGGATTTAATTCGAGCGACGTACCGATAACGGGGGTAGAGACCCGAACGTCTGCGCCGCTGAGAATTTTAAGGGATTCAGACCGATACAGTGCGTTTATGCATCCAAACGTATACCCCTGCGGAGAAGGAGCAGGTTATGCGGGCGGAATTATGAGTGCTGCGGTTGACGGTGTCAATGTTGCATTGGCAATATTAAACAAATGAGGTTATGGACTATAATTATAAGAAAATTTGGAATATAAGATCGGATAGTACCGTAACGCCTGAGGCTATGGATATATCCCATCGATTGGGAATAAGCCATATTCTCGCAACTCTGTTAATAAACCGCGGCTATAACACAGAGGACGGGGTAAGGGCGTTCCTTGGAAAAAGCACGGAGGTGCTTCACGATCCGTTCTTGATGAACGATATGGAAAAGGGCGCCGCCCGAATACTCAAGGCAGTAGAAAATAAAGAAAAGATATCGGTTTACGGAGACTATGACGTTGACGGAGTTTCCTCTGTAAGCATACTTTATCTTTATCTTGAAAAGCTTGGCGCCAACGTGGATTATTATATCCCTAACCGCAAGGTAGAGGGATACGGTGTTTCCGAGCAGGCGATATATAAGCTTTCCGAAAAAGGAACAAAGCTTATAGTTACCGTTGATACGGGCGTTACCGCATATAAAGAGGTGGAAATTGCAAAGAAACTCGGTATCGATACGGTTATAACGGACCACCACGAGTGCCCTGACGTATTGCCCGAGGCAATAGCGGTTATAAACCCCAAAAGAAAGGATACGACCTATCCTTTTTCAAGCCTTGCGGGCGTAGGAGTAGTATTCAAGGTGCTTTGCGCTATGGAGCTTTTACATAGCGGAGATACAATGACGAGCTGCGTAAGAAGAATAGCGGATGCATATTCGGATCTTACTGCAATCGGTACGATTGCAGACGTAATGCCCGTAACTGACGAAAACCGTCTTATTATTTCCTATGGCTTGGGAAGAGCAGAATGTACGGATAAGATAGGTCTTGCTACGCTTATAAACCTGTGCAGAAACAACGATACCAAATCCGCAAAGACCAAAAGCAAAAGAAAAATTTCCTCGGGATTTATTGGCTTTACAATAGCTCCGAGAATCAACGCGGCAGGCAGAATTTACGATGCCTCCATCGCCGTTGAGCTGTTCTTGTCCAAAAATCTTAAGGATGCGGAAAAGTACGCCCTTCAGCTTTGCGATATAAATAAGGACAGACAGATAGAGGAAAACAGAATAGCAGACGAGGCGTTTGCTAAAATCGAGCAAGACGGCTACGATCATGGCGGAGTTATAATTCTTGACGATCCGGATTGGAATCACGGTGTAATCGGTATAGTTTCCTCCCGAGTAACTGAAAGATATTCCTTACCGTCAATCCTCGTATCCTTTGAGGGAAATGAGGACCCATATGATGAAAACGCTATCGGTAAGGGATCGGGAAGAAGCGTAAGAGGAATGAATCTTGTAAATGCGCTTTCTGCCTGCTCGGACCTTCTTGAAAAATTCGGCGGGCACGAGCTGGCTGCGGGACTTAGCGTAAAGAGAAAGAATCTTAAGGAGCTTCAAAGAAGAATGTCAGAGTATGCAAGAGGCTGCTTTAACGGTGTTGAGCCTGTAAGCACTCTTGATATAGACTGTGAGCTTGCGCCAAAAGAGGTAACGAAGGATCTTGCCACGGAGATAATGCTTCTTGAGCCCTACGGAGTATCAAACTTAGTTCCCGTATTCGCTATGAAAGAGGTCGTTATTGACGATATCGTTCCCGTAGGAATGAACAGACATCTTAAGCTTATTCTTTCAAAGCAGGGAATACGCTTTACCGCAATGCTGTTTTGCACCTCTACGGAGGACTTTGCATACAATATTTCAGAAGAGGTCGATATTGCGTTCAACCTTGAAATAAACGAATTTATGAATATGCGCACCGTTCAATTCAACGTAAAGGATATAAGACTGTGTGAAAGATCCTTGAATGAGCAGAAAAACGGTGAAATAGATTATGAAAAGATAAAAAATGGGGAATATACAGGTAACGTGAATGACGTTGTTCCCACACGTGAGGATTTTGCCCTTGTATATAATTTCCTTTCAAGAGAAGCAAGGGACGGAGTCCACGAGTATTCATACATAAGGCTTCTTAATGCCATAAGAGGCAGAAAAAAAGACCATACTCTCAAATACGCAAAGCTTAAGAATATTATTAAAATTTTCAGAGAGCTTAATATCGTGTTGATAGATGAAAAGGATGAATTAAGCTTTGAATTCCGTATCGTGTATACGAAAACAAAGACGAATCTTGAAAAATCCAATATACTTAAGAAGCTGAAGACATTATACATTGGAAAATGAAGGAGAAGCATATGACGGAGGAGAGATTAAAACCTATTGAGCATTTGCTTACAATACTTGAAAGCAGCAATAGAAAATACGACCTTGAAAAGATAAAAAAGGCGTTTTTGTATGCTGACGATATGCATATTGGACAGATGCGTCAAAGCGGAGAGCCCTATATTTCTCACCCTGTCGCAGTTGCGGAAAGCGTAGCGGCATTGGGTCTTGATACGGATTCAATTTGCGCTGCATTTTTGCACGATACCGTGGAGGACTGCCCCGATAAAACAGATCTTGAAACTGTAAGAAAGATATTTGGTAATGACGTTGCATTGTTCGTTGACGGCGTTACCAAGATCAAGTCTATAAACGTAGAAGATAAGGAAGAAACTCATATTGAAAATATCCGAAAGATGCTTCTTGCCATGTCAAAGGATATCAGAGTTATCTTTATCAAGCTCTGCGACAGAATGCACAATATGCATACCTTGTATGTAAAAAAGGATGCAAAAAGAAGAGCCATCGCTCTTGAAACGATGCACGTATACGCCCCCCTTGCTCACCGACTCGGTATGCAGAGGGTAAAGCAGGATCTTGAGGATTACGCCCTTAAATACCTTGACCCCATAGGATATGATGAGGTCAAAAAAAATATAGACGAGAAATACGGTAAGAATATATATTTCATAGAAAATGTTAAAAATTTCGTCTCTGCAAAGCTTGAGGCGGCAAATATAAATTTCAGCCTTAAGGGACGTGTAAAAACTGTATACAGCGTATACCGCAAGATGTTTAACCAGAACAAGAGCTTTGATGAAATATATGACTTTTATGCCCTTCGTATAATCGTAGATACGGAGCTTGAATGTTATACGGTTCTCGGACTTATACACGAAATGTATAAATCCGTTCCGGGCAGATTCAAGGACTATATTTCCACACCTAAGCCCAATATGTATCAGTCACTCCATACCACGGTCATAGGTAAGGATGGTATTCCCTTTGAGGTTCAGATAAGAACAAGGGAAATGCACCACGTGGCTGAATACGGTATCGCTGCCCATTGGAAATACAAGAGCGGAGAAAAATCCTCCGTTGATATTGACAAAAAGCTTGACTGGATATCCAAGCTTATAGATACCGAAAACGATACGAAGGACCCTGACGAGTTCCTTCACGCGTTCAAAATAGATATTTTCCACGATGAGACCTTTGTGTTTACACCAAAGGGTGACGTTGTGGCATTGCCCCTTGGCGCTACGCTTATTGACTTTGCATACTCCATTCATACGGGCGTAGGTAATAAGATGATAGGCGCTAAGATCAACGGAAGGATCGCTCCCATTGATTCAGAGCCCAAAAACGGCGATATCGTTGAGGTAATCACCTCAAACTCCTCAAAGGGACCAAGCAGAGACTGGCTTAATATAGTTAAGACAAGCGAAGCGAGAAACAAGATCCGTCAATGGTTCAAAAAGGAAAGACGCCAGGAAAATATTATTGTCGGTAAAAATGAAATTGAAAAGATCTTCAACCGCAAGCATATGCATTGTACCGATGCCGAAATGGAGGAGATCGCCACAACCGTTGCAAAGCGTATCGGTATGATAGACGCAAGCGACCTTTATAACGCCATCGGCTACGGCGGTATTTCATATACCAAGGTTGAATCAAAGCTTACTGACGAGTACGAAAGAAATTATAAGAAGGAGCCTGTAAAGGAGCCTGTAATAGAGCCCACTCCCCAGAATTCTGCCGCTGTTAAAAAGCGTAAATCCTCGGGCGGCGTAATCGTAGACGGAGAAGAGGGCTGCGCGGTTAAGTTTGCAAAATGCTGCAATCCCTTGCCCGGTGAGGAGATCATTGGATTTATTACAAAGGGATACGGTATTTCAATTCATAAGGCAGACTGTCCCAATATCAGTAACGCCTACGCAAATGAGGAAAATGTAAACAGATTCGTAAAGGCGGAATGGAATATGCCCTCGGGCTCATCCTCCTCAACCTATGAATCTGCAATAAAGATATACGTTACAAACCGTATTTCGATTCTTGCCGATATATCCGTGGCTCTTGCGGATATGAGAGTTGATATCGTTTCCATCAACACACAAAATCTGGACGGGGCATCAATTATCAATATGGTAATTTCCTGTAAGGATATAAGCCACTTTAATTCAATCGTGTCAAGAGTCAGAAATATCAAGGACGTTATAAGAGTAACGAGAGTATTGGGGGCATCAACGTGATTGCAGTATTACAAAGAGTGTCAAGAGCAAGCGTTACCGTTGACAAAGATACGTGCGGAAGCATTGAAAACGGACTTTTAATACTTCTCGGTGTTAAAAACGGAGATACGGAAAAGGACGCTGCGCTTTTGGCGGACAAAATAAGCAAATTAAGGATCTTTTCCGACGAAAACGGCAAAATGAATCTTAGTGTAAGGGATGTGGAGGGCAAGGCGCTTGTAATATCCAATTTTACACTTTTGGCAAATTATAAAAAGGGTAACAGACCCGATTATATGAACGGAGCAAAGCCCGATGAGGCAAATCGCCTTTACGAGTATTTTTGCGACTATATCTCAGCCCTCGTACCAACGGAAAGAGGAATTTTCGGCGCGGATATGAAGGTGGAGCTTTTAAATGACGGCCCTGTTACCATCGTTATGGATAGTGAAGTTTTAAAATGAAATTAAATTTAAGCGGTAAAATAAATAAGATCTACGTTCAGTCCCTTTGTATGATGTTTTATCACGGAGTAAAATTTCCCGAAAACGAGGAAAATACCGACGGACTTGAGCTTACCGTTAACGTATCCGAACATAAAAATGCTGTACACTGTACAGCATTTTTAAAAAGTGGAGACAAAGAGGTAAGTAAGGAAGCGAAATGTGAATTTACAGAGGAAGAAAGCGCCGACAGAACGTATAAAATAGCCATTGGACAAGCGGTTTATATGGCGTGTGCTTGTATTACGGGCAGATCCTCGGGCTACGGCATCTTAACGGGCATTCGCCCCTCAAAGGTGGTTGCCGCATTGCTTGAAAGCCATACGGAAAAGGAAACAAGGGATATACTTTTAAACAGATATCTTTTATCCTGCGATAAGGCGGATCTGTGTATAGAGGTTGCCAAAAACGAAACCGCTATACTTAAAAGAACGGACGATGGTAAATGCAGTATTTACATTTCCATTCCCTTTTGTCCGTCAAGATGTAATTATTGCTCCTTTATTTCCTACGCGGGTAAAAAGCTCTTTTCCTTAATACCCTCTTACCTTGATAAGCTTAATTGCGATATAAGAAAGACCTTTGATACCGTAAAAAAGTGCGGTCTTACCGTGTCCTGCATTTATATAGGAGGCGGAACTCCCACCATACTTGACCCATCTCAGCTTGAAAATATGCTTTCAACCGTGGGAAAGTGTATTGATACCTCCACCCTTGACGAGTACACTCTTGAGGGCGGCAGACCCGATACGATAACCGACGAGAAGCTTCTTATTGCCAAAAGATACGGTATAACCAGAATAAGTGTAAATCCGCAGACTCTTAACGATACTGTCCTTGAAAAAATCGGTAGAAGGCATACGGTAGAGGACTTTTTAACAGCTTATGAAAAGGTAAAAAGAAGCGGTATTGACTGTATAAATACGGACCTTATCGCAGGACTTGATTATGACGATTTTGAAAGCTTTAAGTCAACGGTTGACAGAATAATTGAGCTTGATCCTCATAACGTTACGGTACATAGCTTTTGTGTAAAGAACGCGGCGCAGATACGCAGCGACGACAAGGATATTTACGAAAAAAACAATGATACCGCAAGGTCAAGCGTGGATTACTCCATAAAGGCGCTTCTTGAAAAGGGTTATATACCTTATTATATGTACCGACAGAAGAATACCGTTGATAATTCGGAAAACGTGGGCTACGCAAAGGAAGGCGCCTTCGGTCTTTATAACGTGTATATGATGTCGGATGCCCATACCGTTTTCGGTATTGGCGCGGGAGCCACCACAAAGCTGGTCAAGCACCGTGACGGCAAAGAGGAGATCAAACGAATATTTTCAAAAAAATATCCATATGAATATCTAAAGGCTGAGGAAGACGAAGAGCAAGAGATAATCAGTTTTTTTGAGAGGAGTTAGTATGAAAAATATAAATGTTTCATTCAGGGATGAAAACGAAAAAAAGAAATTCGTCCTTGAATGTGAGGAAAAATTTCATAAATATCTCAAAGAAGTATCAAAAAAAGCAGTTGGCAGCGGCGCGGATATACTTTTATTATCGGGTCCCACCTGCTCGGGCAAGACCACCCTTGCAAATAAAATAATCAATGATTTTAAAAAGAAGGGAAGTAGGGTCATAGTTGTTTCCATTGACGACTTTTTTAACGACAGAAATGATTCGCGCGTTGTTGAGGAAGGCAAACGCATAGACTACGATTCAATTAACGCCCTTGATTTTGAGCAGCTTAAAAAAACCGTTTGCGACCTTAAGGAAAAAAGAGAATTTTCCGTTCCCAGATACGATTTTTTGACACAAAAGCGGGCGGGATTCGACCATTACAAGGCGGACGATAATACCGTGGTAATTTTCGAGGGAATACAGGCTGTATATCCTGAAATTATCGCCTTGTTTGCGGATTGTGATTACGTTGGTATCTTCAGTAACGTAAACGAGGACGTTACCGTAAACGGAACATACTTTTCAAGAGATGATATCCGTCTTTCAAGAAGAATAGTCCGTGATAAAAAGTTCAGGGGCGCAACTGCGGATTTTTCAATGTACCTTTGGGAAACCGTAAGGGAAAACGAGGATAAAAACATTTATCCCAATAAAAATATTTGTAAAATACAAATGGATTCCTTTCTCGAGTACGAATTATTCGTGCTGAAAAATTATATAATAGAAATACTGGACGAGGTAGAGCAGGATAACGTATATTACGGTCAGGCAATATCCTTACGTAAGAAATTTGAGGATCTTTTAAGCATAAGCTACGATTACGTTCCCAACAATTCCCTCTACACAGAATTTTTAGGTAAAAAATAAGAGGAATCATTTTGTCAGATACACTCAATACTGAAAAAAGAAGTTCAAAAAAACTGTTTTTTTCGGGTGTAATTATTTTAACTGTAGCCAATATTTTGGTAAAAAGCGTCGGACTTATATCAAAAATCGCTTTAAACAGGGTAGTTGGCAGTGTTGGCGCAGGATACTATAGCTCAGCATATGAGATTTATGCGTTTTTGTACGTTATATCAACCGCAGGTCTGCCCATTGCAATATCCATAATGGTGTCCAAAAGCAGAGCGGCGGGAAGACTGTCTGAAACGGAAAAAATATATAATACGGCATTTAAGTTTTTTGCGACCATGGGGCTTGTTTTAACAGGCCTCATGATTATTTTTTCAAGGCAATTAGCCTCCCTTATGGGCGCGCCCGAAACCTACGTTTGCATACGGGCGGTAGCTCCCACCTTACTTTTTATTTGTATCAGCAGCTGTATAAGGGGATATTTTCAAGGATATCAGTTAATGGGACCAACTGCAATATCGCAGATTATTGAAGCTGTTTTTAAGGTGGTAATAGGTATTGGAGGTGCCATATACGCAAAGAAAATGGGATATACAGATAATATAGTGGCGGCGTACACGGTTTTAGGCGTTACCGTCGGCGTATTTATCGGTATGGTGTATCTGTGCGTAAAAAGACTTGTCTTTAAAAAAGAGCAATTTTACGATAAAATAAGCGAAGAGTCAAAAAGCACCCGCGCCCTTGTAAAGGAAATGCTTTATATAGCCATTCCCATAACCGTAAGCTCCTCCGTACTGTCACTTACCACCATTTTTGATACGTTTACCATTCAGCACAGGCTTCTTTCCTTCGGTATGGATAAGGCTACCATAAGGGTGTATTACGGTGATTATACGTCAATCGTAATATCAATGTTCAATTTGCCAACCATACTTTTATATCCCATAGCAAACGCAATAGTCCCTCTTGTTGCCGCATCGGGAGAGGAAAATAATCTGAGCTTGCAAAATAAAATACGTGAAATGGGCTTAAGGCTTATGGGAATAATCGCGATTCCGTCGGCAATCGGGCTTTCTGTTTTCTCCTTTCCGATACTTGATCTGCTTATGTTCAGACAGGATTCTGCAGAAAGGGCGTCGGCTTGGCTTTCGGTTTCTGCCTTATCCGTAATATTTCTTGGACTGATTTCTGTTTCAAACGCATTTTTAAACTCAGCGGGAAAGCATAGAATGCCCATTATTTCAATGCTTTGCGGCGCTATTGTAAAGCTTATGGTAAACTACTTGCTGATAGGTAAAATAGGTATTGTCGGCGCCTCGGTAGGCACGGTTTGCTGTTATATTACTGCGGCAATATTAAACCTGTATTTTGTAACAAGGTATATCGGCAAGCTGCCAAAGCCGTCGGGTGTGCTTGTTATGCCCTTTATATGCTCCGTTATCTGTATAGGCTCAGCGGTAATTGCTTATACCGTATTAAGCCTTTGCGCTCCAAATAAAATATGCACCCTCCTTGCAATAGGAACGGCGGTGATCGTATATGTAATAACAGTTGTCGCATCGGGTACCGTAACGAATGAGGAGCTGAAGCTTTTACCAATGGGAAACAAAATAGTCAAGGTAATAAATCGCTTGAATTTTGTTGATTTTTTAGTAAAAATATCCAAAAAAACTACAAAATAACAAAAAAAATTAAAAAAATTACACAATATACTTGAATTTTGTATTATGTAATGATATAATAAAAATACAAATATAAATATTATGAATATCAAAGAAAAGAGGATCACACCAATGAACAAGACAGACCTTATCGAATATGTCATTAAGGAAACAGAGTTTAAGAGAAAAGATGCCGTTGCAGCTGTAGAGGCAGTAATAGCAGGAATGGAAAAAGCTCTCGTTGAAGGTGATAAGGTTCAGATAGTAGGCTTCGGTACTTTTGAAACAAAGGTACAGGCTGCAAGAGAAGGACGCAACCCTGCAACAGGAGAAGCTATTCAGATTCCTGAATCCAAAACGGTTAAGTTTTCTGCAGGCAAGGCTCTTAAGGAAAAAGTTAACGCTTAACTAAAATTAAATAAATAGCAGGCTGTGTTAAGTTTACGCAGCCTGTTTTATATGGCGTGAGGTTAAAATATGAGAATAGATAAGTTTTTAAAGGTTTCAAGAATTATAAAAAGACGCACGGTGGCAAATGACGCCTGTGACGCGGCGCACGTTAGTGTAAACGGCAGAACGGTCAAGGCATCCTATGACGTTAAGGAGGGAGATATTATTGACATCACCTTCGGCGCAAAAAAATTAAAAATAAGAGTTCTTGACGTTAAGGAAGTAGTCAGAAAAAATGATGCATCCGAATTATATGAGGTAGTGTCCGAGGAATAATCTCGGGCACTTTTTCATATTATAACCTGTAGCGTATTTTAAATCCCGGAGGTTCATATGGAAGAAAGCGGTAAATTGCTGGATCACGACGTTGTAATAACATCAAGGAAGAAAATTCAAATGACGGGAATAAATGACGTAACAAGCTTTGATGAAGGTCAGGTAATGGCGCAAAACACGGATTCCGATATATCAATAGAGGGAGAAAACCTTAAAATAGAAAAATTTGATTCTCAAAGCGGGGTATTAACTGTAAACGGAAAAATAAACGGACTTTATTATTACGGTACGTCCCCTTCTAAAAAGAAAAAAACCATAAAGGGAATATTTAAATGAGGTAAAAAATGGGAGACTCCTTTATTCATCATATAACAGTAGCGATTTCGGCTTTCCTTCTGGGAGCATTTTTTTGCGCGGTATATGACGTAATAAGGATCATTCGCCTGTTTCTTGGAATAAAAAATCATAACGTCTTTAATAAGATAGGAAAAATATTTTTAGATAAATTCAAGGAAGAAAAGAAAATCAGTAAGGCGTACGAAAGCATTGTAATGGGAATTACAGATATTATTTTCTTTGCTATAATAAGCATTTTTATGATGATATTTATTCATATTGCAAACAGCGGAAGGGTAAGATGGTACATCTACGTAATGGCTTTGCTTGGATTTATATCCTATTATAAAACCCTTGGTAAGATAGTCTTATCCCTGTCCGTGCCCTTTGTGTATTATATAAAAAAAGCGGCATCCTCAGTAGTAAAAACAATTTCCTATCCCGCAAGGATACTGATCGTAAGAATTAAATCCAAGCTGAAGAATAAACCCCAAAAAGAGATAAAAGATGAAAATACAAGCCGTAAGGTATTGCTGCATACGGGAAAATAAATTATGCTTCGCTAAAATGCGGAGCATTTTTTTATAATATATCCTCTATTATCTCGAATATATGCGTGGGAGAAGCATTGAGCCTGTTGCAGCTTGATATCAGATCTTCAACCTTATTCTTTTCCGTAGAAATATCGTATATCTTAAGTAATAATATCTTTCTTCCGTAGGTATCGTCATATATATCCACTCCGTATGAAATACGGCTCATATCGTTTATACTTATGGTCTTTTCGTTTATAGTGTATTTATACTTGAATTTATATTTGGATCTCTTCATTGCTTCTCCCAAAGTATGTCTTTTCTTTGATTTACTATATTATCCTTTATACAACTTATATGCTTTAAATTGCTTATTTTGATGAATTTGCCCTTTAAAATCAAGGGTTTTCTTAAAATTATCACGTTAATTTCAGACAATTAAGAAACAATGTTTAAAAATAGATTTTATTTAGCTCCGATGCTATATATTTGTTGAAAAACTGTATTGCTTATGATATAATATTTTTGTAAGATTTTCATAAAGGGAGAATACTATGATTATTTCAACTACTGAAAAAAATAAATGGTATAACGGTATAACTACTGATACAGAGGGAATAAAGATTTCCTTCGGTGATAAAAAGCAGACCATACGCGGATTTGGTACCTGCTTTAGTGAGCTTGGCGCTCTTGCCTTGAACACCCTTAAGCCGGAAGAAAAAAGCGCAATGCTTGACGAATTATTTACAGAAAAGGGCGCAAATTTCAACTATTGCAGAACTCCTATGGGCGCAAGCGATTTTGCCACCGATTTCTATTCCTACAATGAAACAGACGGCGACTATGAAATGAAGAATTTCTCTGTAGAGAGGGATGAAAAGCTTCTTTTGCCCCTTATAAGAGAAGCCCTTGCCCGTCAGAAGGATATGCAGATGTTTGCATCCCCCTGGTGTCCTCCTCTTTGGTTCAAAACGAGAAAGGTGTACAGTAACGGCATTTTCAACGCAACGGAGGAAAACTTCAAGGCTTACGCATTGTACTTTAGAAAGTACGTTGAGGCGTATCATAGCAAGGGCATTCCTCTCGTTCATATCCACCCTCAGAATGAGCCCTGCAGTAACCAAGTTTTCCCCTCCTGTGTATGGAGCGGAGAAATGCTTACCCACTTTATAGGTAATTACCTTGGTAAGGCATTGGAGGGTACGGGCGTGGATATTTTCTACGGTACGATAAACGGTCCCGAGGGAGATGACAGATGGACAAGAACGAGATACCATCAGTATCTTGGCTACGCAATGCAGGACGAAAATGCAAGAAAGTATATTAAAGGCGTAGGATACCAATGGGCAGGTAAAATGGCTGTTGGCGCAACTAAGGACGATTATCCCGAGCTTGAAATTATTCAGACGGAATCAGAGTGCGGCGGAGGAGATAATTCCTGGGCGCAGATGATGTACATATTCGAAATGATGCGCTGGTATATAAGAGAGGGCGCGTCCGCATACGTTTATTGGAATATTTCCTTGGAGGGCGACGGCTCAAGCACCTGGGGCTGGAAGCAGAATTGCCTTATCCACGTGCAGGATGGAAAAGCGGAGCTGACCCCCGAGTTCTACCTTATGAAGCACGTTTCTCACTTTGTAAAAAGAGGAGCAAAATTCCTTGAAACAAAGGGTATTTTCTCATCAAATACATTAGCCTTTGAAAATCCCGACGGAGAAAAAATCATCGTAATTGCCAACCCCTACGAAACGGAAAAAACAGTTACAATAGAAGATAGATCCTATATCCTTCCTCCAAGATCACTTAATACCGTAACCTTATAAAACAAAAAAGCTCTTGACTTTTACGGTCAAGAGCTTTTTATTTGTAGCTTATTCCTTTGCTTTAATGATCTTTACAGGCTTGATTGCCTTTATCCTGATCAAGGGTATCAGCATGGAAACGATGGCGAGCAATATGATCAGCGCGCAGTCGTCAATTGCTATATCGGGCATAAATGTAAAGAACTCAAGGTCAAGCACCACGTTGCCTTCGGCGAAGCGCTTCATTGATTCAAAAAGCACGTCGTTTGCAACGCCTACAATATAGTAGTATCCCACCGTGGATAGGACGCAGGTAAGAATGGCAATTAACACTACCTGCAAGCCAAAAATTGCTCCAATTGTACTGTTTTTTGTGCCAAGCGCCTTTAAAATACCTATTTCGTGCATCTTGTCCTGTATCATTTTTGTACTGAAGTTTACAAGTATAAACACCGCCGCCGCGCATAGGAAAATGGCAATGATTTCAAATATAGGCACGAATACGTCAATAACCTTCGTCATAGTATGTATACCCTCTACTGTAACGCTTTGCGCCTCGAAATTAAGTTCCTCCGCCATATCAAGCGCCGCGCCAATGTTATCCGTACCGTCAAGATAAAGGGCAAATGGGAACACGGAATCCTTGTAGATAAGTGAGAAAAGATCCTCGGACAGCTTTATTTGGCCTTCATCAGTAAGCCCTGCAATCGTAACCTTTTCCTTGAAAAGTGGTTCTTTAAATTTTACGTCCGTATTTTTGTAGTGGGCAAGGCTTATAGTATGAGGAACAAATTTATCAAGGGTACTTGTTGCATAATCGGTATTGAATAATGTGTTGTAGACTTTGTACGGCATCAGAATGGATTTTTCGCCATTTAGCGGATATTTGTTGGGATTTTCTGCCGAAATAATATTTTTCTCACCATCATAAAAAGCATAAAAACTGTAGTTTGAATGGTAGGTGATTGCAGAAAAATCGGTAATAACGGAATTTTCAGGAATAGAAATATAATCAGATATCCAATAAACCGAGCTTGTTGCACCTTCATTAATGCTTCCGTTTGCTTTTAAAAGACATCCTTGCTTATAATTCATAAGATCCTCGCTAATGGGCTCATTATTATCAAATCTGAGATTGGCATATCCCTTAAGAGAGCTTTCGTCAACGCCCATTACGTATCTTTCATAATCAGGCATGTAAGCCACGCGAATATATTTTGCTCCATCAGGTATTTCTGGAATTAAGTTCGTATATCTGTAGGAATTGTTTGTAAGTGATATATCACCGTGATCCTTATATTGTGTTATATATGCGTTTTTGTAATTTAAAGGTAGCTTACCGTTTACTACAAGAGTATGATACGTTGGATATTTCCAATCCTCGGTAGTGACGTATTCTTCAATATAATTCGGATTGAGAGAGAAGGTGTACCCAAGCTTTTCGTATATGTCGGTCATAAACGCTCTTAGATCTGCATTATCATCCATAGAAGTGTAGTAGTTAAATTTAGAAGAAGCTGCCTCTGATAAAAGCTCCTTGTATTTTTCCTTATATCCAGTATCAATAATTCCGTTTATAATAAAGGTATCATAAGACCAGCTACTCAACGAATATCCGCATTGTACAAGGAATTTATAGTCCTTTCCTTTGTAGGAGGAGTTTCGGGTTAAAATTGAATCCGCTACGTAGTCGGTAATATATACGCCAAGCGGATGTGGCTCAGCTCTTTTAACGTGGAAGGAAAGACCGTCAAATTTCTTAGTAAGGAAATCTTCGTCCACTACAATAAGGCCAAGTGTGTCGTTTAAACAAAGATTTTGCGAGAAAGTAGACGTGTTATATCCAAAAAATTTGTATGCAGATACGGTTGGTAATGTAATATTATATACGGGATAAATATCTCCATTGTATCCTGCGTTTATAAATGACTGTATATCACCGTTTTCAAGCTCTTTAAGCGGTCTGCTTTCAAGTATGGCTGCCGTTTCTTCATCCAGCTTTTTATTTAATAAAAGGGAGGTCTGGTTGCTTTTTAACATCTCCCCGGCAATAATTCTGCTACTGTCAAAGGCAATAATAGTCTGGGCAAGAGCCATTATTACCATAATAGCCGCCACCATAAATGAGCTCGCTGCGATAGCGAACATCTTATTTTTAAGAAATTTTCCGCTCAAGAGGGTCTCTTTACCAAAGGAAAGATTTTTGTTTTCTATCCTTAATCTTTTCGCTTCCTTTTTTTGCTCCTTAGTGGATAGGAATTTGTCCTTTTTAATTACGATATTTGCGCTTTTGTTTTCATTTATAAGGGCTACGTCCTTTTCCGTCAAGCTTGTGTTTTCGGGGTAAAAAAGCGTATCGTCTTGTAAAACTATCTCATTTGGAAATTCGGGGTTTCTTGTTACGTCGGAGATAATTTCGCCCTTTTTAAGCTCTATAATTCTGTCTGCATAAGAGTTTGCATCATTTACGTTATGGGAAACGATAAGGATAAGACATTCCTTGGACAATTCCTTTAAAAGCTCTACTATTGCTTTTGCAGTATTGGTGTCAAGATTTCCCGTAGGCTCGTCCGCAAGGATAATGCGTGGCTTTTTAACTATTGCGCGGGCAATAGCAACTCTTTGCTGTTCACCACCCGAAAGCTCGGAGGGGTATCTGTCCTCATATCCTGCAAGATCGACACGCGCAAGGGCATTTTTAACGTCGTTTTTATCTTCAAGCCTGCGTAAATTAAGGGAAAGCACAATATTTTCATAAACGGTCAATTCATCTATCAAATGGTAGTCCTGAAAGATAAAGCCGATATGCGTATTACGATAATTACAGAAATCCTTTTCTCTGAAGCGGGCAAGGTCATTGCCGTCAACCTCAATGCTACCGCTTGTTAAATTGTCAAGACCGCCGATAAGGTTAAGCAAGGTAGATTTTCCGCTACCACTCTTACCAAGGACGAAAACAAGACCGCTGTCGGGCAGGGTTAAATTGATGTCTTTAAGGGCGTGACAATGCTTACGCTTTTTGGACCTGTAGACTTTATTTAGTGACGTTATTTTTATCATAAGCTACTCTCCACGTACTTTATATTTATATTATATATCTTAAAATATGTCTGTGTCAAGCGCAAGTCTAAAAGAAAAAGCGTGATACTCCGAAAAGAGTATCACGCCTAAAATTTTATCAAAGATTGTAGTATCTGTCAAATTCAGCGGGGTGAGGTATCTTAGAAAGCTCACTGCATTCAGCGCGCTTGGATTTGATAAAGTTCTTAAGAAGCTCCTCGGGGAATACGCCGCCTGCGGTAAGGTAATCGTGATCATTTTCAAGGGCGTCAAGAGCCTCGGGTAAGGATGTGGGAAGCTGAGTAAGCTTAGCCTTTTCCTCGTCGCTCAAATGGAACAGATTCATATCGTAGGGACCCCAACCGTTAGCGTGGGGATCGATCTTATTCTTAATACCGTCAAGACCTGCCATAAGAATAGCCGCGTAGCAGAAGTAGGGGTTACAGGTTGCATCGGGGTTACGAAGCTCAAAACGGCGCTTTGCAGGGCTCTTTGCGTATGCGGGGATACGAATTACTGCGCTGCGGTTTGACGTAGCATAACCAACGGTTACAGGCGCTTCAAATCCGGGTACAAGGCGCTTAAAGGAGTTTGTACTGGGATTTGTAAGGGCGCAGAGGGAAGCAATATGCTTAAGAAGTCCGCCCATAAAATAGTGCGCAGTCTCACTTAAATGCGCATATCCGTTATCGTCGGAGAATACGGGCTCGCCATCCTTTAAAAGAAGCATATGAACGTGCATTCCGCTTCCTGCCTCGCCGTAAATAGGCTTTGGCATAAAGGTTGCGGTCTTGCCGTACTTAAGGGCGGTATTGTGAATAATATACTTGATCATCATTGTGGCGTCAGCCATTGTGGACATCTTACCAAGCTGGGGCTCTATCTCAAACTGACCAGATGCCGCAACCTCGGGATGATGGTAATTTATTTCAATACCCATATCCTTCATATGAAGGCACATTTCACTTCTTGCCTCATAAGCCTTGTCAAAGGGCTTTGCAATATGGTACGCCTTCTGCTTGGGAACTACACAACCAAAGCCTTCTGTTGCGCTGTTCCAATATGATTGCTGAGTATCAAGGGAAACACCGATACTGTTGGGCTGTACCTCCCAACCTACGTTGTCAAAAAGATAAAACTCGAATTCGGGAAGGATGAGCATAGTGTCGGCAACGCCAAGATCGTTCATATATTTTTCCGCCGCCAGAACAATGTTACGGGGATACTGTGCAAGTGGCTTGTTTTCTGGACTTGCAATGATCATTGCGTTACCCGTCATAGAAAGAGTGGGGATATCGCAAAAAGGATCTACAACCGCAGTGTCAAGATCGGGAATAAATACCATATCGCTCTTTTCAACAACTGCATATCCATAATTGGAAGCGTCAAAGCCTATACCGCTTTTTACGGTATCCTCGGAAAAGTTTTCTGCGGGAATTGTAACGTGTCTGAACTGGCCGTTAATGTCAACCATTTTAAAGTCAACCATCTTTATGCCTTTTTCTTTAATAAGTGCCAAAATTTCATTTACAGTCTTTGCCATATAGCGATCCTCCAAATTTTATATTTATACAATAATTATAGCAAATAATTCTTTTTTAGTCAAGTACTGACTTATTTTGCGCCCATATAAATATTGATTTGACAGTAAATTTATGATAAAATATAATAAAATACAAATTAAAGGAGCATTTATGAAGATATACGACATATCACAGGAGGTTTTTGGGTGCTGTGTCTACCCGGGTGACCCTGTACCGAAAAAGGAAAGCGTTCTTTCTATAAAAAATGGAGACGTATGCAATCTTACGTCCTTTTCAATGTGCGCCCATAACGGCACTCATATAGATGCTCCCAATCATTTTATAGACGATGGAAAAACCGTTGAAAAAATGGATCTTTCAAGGCTTGTTGGCTATGCTTACGTTTGCGAGTGTAACGGAATACTTACCTCACATGATGCAAAGCGTATTTTAGAAAAAGCAAGAAATGACCACAATGATTCATATAAAAGAATTTTACTCAAGGGCGATACCGAGGTATCATACGAGGCGGCAGAGGTCTTTGCAAATGAGGGTATATTCCTTTTAGGTAACGAATCCCAGACAATAGGTCCGGCAGACGCTCCAATGGCGGTGCATAAGCTTCTTTTAGGTAAGGAAATCGCGCTTCTTGAGGGAATACGCCTTGCTGACGTAGAGGAAGGCGTATATTTCCTTTGCGCGGCGCCAATCTCCCTTGGCGGTTGCGACGGCGCCCCGGTAAGAGCAATACTCGTTAGTGAAAGCAGGGTAGAATAAAATGAAATATCCCATAAGTAAAGAATATTTTCCCTATACACTCTTTTCACCTCCCGTACAAAATGCCAAAATGGCGGGCTTTATGGGCTCACTTATGAAGCCACCCCGTTGGATATGGAAGGATAGAGAGGTATCCGTTTACAAGGAGCTTATAAAAAGCTACGATGGAAAAGAGATCGAGGTGCTTATATTTGAGCCTTGCAATAATTCTGAGGTGGATTCCTGTCTCGTATTCTATCATGGCGGTGGTTTTTTCTTTGGTGCCGCGGGATATCATTACCGACTTGCAAAAAAATACGTTCTTGATACTCCGTGCAAACTTGTGTTCGTGCAATATCGATTGGCGCCAAAAAATCCTCATCCCACCCCATCGGAGGATTGCTATGTGGCTCTTGAATGGACCTTTGAAAATGCCGAAAGGCTAAAAGTATCCAAAAACAAAATAGCAGTTGCGGGGGACAGCGCAGGGGGCGCTCTTGCGGCGGCGGTGTGTCAGATGGCAAGGGACAGAAAAACGAAAATGCCACTCTTTCAGCTTCTTATTTATCCCGTTACTGACCGTAGAATGATAACGGATTCCTGCAAAAAATACACCAATACTCCTATGTGGAACAGTAAGCTTTCAAGGAAAATGTGGCAGGGCTACGTGCAAGATGAAAATGCGACAAATATTGCTTTTGCCTCACCAATGGAGGCGGACTCATTTGATAACTTGCCGCCTGCATATTTAGAAACGGCAGAATTCGATTGCCTTCACGATGAAGGTATCGCATATGGAAAAGCCCTTGAAAATTCAGGCGTTAAGGTATACATAAATGAAACAAAAGGTACAATGCACGGCTTTGATATTGTAAAGAAAGCCCCCACTACCGTAAGCGCAGTAGAAAAAAGAATAGAATTTATGAAAAATGCATTTAAAACAGAGAAGTGATGGAGAAAAAATGAAGGATATACTTGTAACAGGCGCATACGGTGGAATGGGACTTGCCGCCGTGGAGCTCTTGGCAAAGGAGGGCTACCGCGTATTTGCCCTCGATTTAAAGGTAGGAGAAAAAAAGGAAAACGTTATTCCCATTGAATCCGACGTAACAAACGAGGATAAGGTGACAGAGGCTTATAATAAAGTCGCGTCCCTTTCCGATAATCTATGCGGAATTATACATTTTGCGGGAATATATATGCTTGATTCCTTGGTGGAGATGAGTGCAGAAAGCTTTAAACGTATTTTTGACGTTAATTTGTACGGAGTTTTCTTGGTTAACAAGACCTTTTTACCCTTACTTAAAAAGGGAAGCAGAATTATAATAACCACAAGCGAGCTTGCTCCCCTTGATCCCCTTCCGTTTACGGGAATCTACGCGGTGACAAAGGGCGCTCTTGATAAATATGCATACTCCTTAAGAATGGAATTACAGCTGCTTGGTATTGGCGTATCCGTCATTCGGGCAGGAGCAGTAAATACGGGTATGCTTGGCGCTTCTACCAACGCCCTTGATAAATTCTGTAACGGTACACAGCTCTATTCCTGCAACGCAAAAAGGTTTAAATCCATAGTTGACAGAGTAGAAGCCCGTCATATTTCAACCGAAAAGCTTGCAAAGAAAGCCTATAAAATATTAAAGAAAAAACGTCCCTCCTTTGCATATAGTATTAACCGTAATCCTTTACTTTTGCTTCTTAATATACTCCCCAAACGGCTTCAGCTTTGGATAATAAAATTAATTCTGAAATAATAGGAGAATAATATGAATTTTACTGAAATAGCAAAATCCCGTCAGTCCTGCCGTAGCTATAATCCCGAAAGAATGGTGGAAAAGGAAAAGCTTGATATAATACTTGAATCGGCAAGACTTTCACCCTCGGCTTGCAACGGTCAGCCTTATCATATTACCGTATGCAAAAACGAAGCGGCAGAGAAGGTGGCAAAGGCAGTTCAAGGTATGGGAATGAATAAATTTGCCAAGGACGCTCCCATTATGCTTGTAATATCCGAAATGCCTTATGTAAAAAGCGCGGCTCTTGGCGCGAAGATAAAGGGCAACGATTACCGCTCCATTGATATTGGTATTCTTGCCGCCTACATAACGGCAGAGGCAACGGCTCAAGGTCTTGGCACCTGTATCCTCGGTTGGCTTGACGATAAAAAAATACGAGAAATTTGCGGTATCGAAGGCGCAGTTCGTCTTGTAATAACTATCGGCTATCCCAAAAACGACAACTTGAGAGAAAAGAAGCGTAAGGATATGGATTCCATTGTAAAAGTGATTGAATAAAACATTAAACGGAGATAAAATTGAAAAATACAAAAGGCTTTAAAATATACGTTGCTATGAAGCATATGGGCAACATAACAAAGAAAATAAAAAATTATCCTTTTATGCTACAGAAAAAGCCGTGCACTGTGATGGAATTGGTTGAGGAAATGGTAATATCTTGCGTTTCTTCTTTCGAAGAACGCGCAAAAAACGCCAAGTCGCCAATGCCGTTAACAGATGAACAGTACGCGGCAATGCAGGAAATAGGTAAGCTTGCCTTTGGAGTTCATTACAATGAAAAGGAAATAGATTTAGAAAAGGCTGTGCAGGTTGCATCAGATGCGGTAAAGGATGGACTTGTGCGCATATTTAAGGATAATGAAGAATTAACAGATTTAAATGAAAAAATAGATATAACCGAGGGAGATAGCTTTACTGTTGTAAGACTTACTATGCTTTCGGGCAGAATGTGGTAAAGGAGGATATAAATGGCTGATAATAATGAAATGACCGCAAAAAGAAAGGCACTTGCAATGGCATATGCCGAAAAAAAGCAAGGCTACGAAGAGAAATTAAGATCAAGCATAACACCTGCTCAGCACGAGTTTTGCAGAAATCGCAGCTATGTCAAAGACACCTCCGTATACTCAAATCTTGTCTCAGCAATGAAAAAACCAAGCATGATCCCCTCCGCATACGTGTCAAAGGAATTGGGGTGGCTTTTCGGCACTGCAGTTCCAAGCCGTGACAGAGATCTTGTAATGTACTTTGCAGACCGTTTACAGGAGTACCCTTATTCTGATTATTATGACAGAAGATCCTTCAGGGCAAAGAGTAACGGAGCATATGCTTTAAAGCTTACCAACTTAATCAGAGAGTATGGCTATGGTCATATGAATATGGTTGACGAGCCCCTTGAAAATATATTAAACAGAGAACTGCCCGAGGAAGTACAGGCATATCTTGACGAATATGCTTGGCGTGGATGCGGATACACGGGTTGGCAGGTAGCATATGCCCTTGACCACCACAATAGCAAGGTGGAAGAAGCAGTTCGTCGCATCTTGACCGAGGAAAACGGTTCGGGAATGATGACAATCGAGCTTGTACGCGGTGTCCTTTTCAGCCACAGAGCTGATTTTTATGAGCTTCTTGGAAAGCTGCTTCTTGCTGCAAGACTTCAAGAAGGACTCCGCCAAGCCATCTGTGAAAATGCCGATTACGGTACCAAGGCAGGCTTTCTTACGATACTAAATATAATTGCTGATAATAACCTGATTCGCTTTTCGTCCGTTAAACGCGCCGTCGGTACCTGGCTTGGCATTTTGACAGAAGAATCCCGCGACCTTGAACGTGTCAGTGAAAAGAGTGTTCATTTGATCATAGATTGTCTTGAAAACGAAGGCGTACGTAAGGAATGTCTTGCATCCGAGGATGCGATGAAGATATACATTGCCATTTGGAGCTGCGGTCTTGATGATATTGACGATGCCGTTCAGAAAATTGTGGATATCGCAGACAACGGTTCTATACACCAGCTGCTTGTAGCGGGCTATTTTGCCGCAAATCTCGATCTGCCTTATATATCAAATCAGATCGCAAAGATCGTATTGAAGCAGCATTATGATAAGGACGAGGTTCTTGCCGTATGGCTTCCTTGCTTTATGCCTACAAGAGCGTCTACTTTGTGGAATGCTGTTAGATATGACAAGGATATCGAATACAAGACTTGGTTTGATAGTAAGGCAGAGATACACGAGCATTATCTTCTTATTAAAAATCTGTTTGCCGCTTTCTCCGGAAAGACAAAGACCTTTTCACCCTGCATTTTCCCGTGGTATGAAGCAACGATCAAAAAGAGCGATTTTGTGGAAATTCTTTGCACATTGGCGGCTATGTCGGGAGATAACGAAAGGATCGATGAAGCTTGTAGCCTGATCAAAGAATGTAATTCCGATCAAAGACAGTTTTATTTTTCTGCCCTCCTCCGTAGCCCCAAGACTCCGATTCAACGCAAAGCAGTCCTTGAAGGTCTTGTGGATAGAGAAACCTATACCCGCAAAGCAGCTTACGATCTTGCTTCAAAGATAACGCTGTCGGCTGATGAATATCGTTATATTGAGGATCATCTTCGATTCAAGGGCGCGGATATCCGTAAATACGTAATAGAGCTTTTGCTGAAGCAAAGCGATAGCGAGCTTACTGCGTGTATAAATCGCCTTCTTCAAAACAACAAGGAAGAAGTACGCCTTGGCGGACTTGATATGCTGTTGCAACTGAAAAAGGATGTAAAGCGCAGTAAAATTACAGATTCCTTCGCAAGCATCCTTTCCGAAAGAGCAAAAGCAGAGAACCTTCCTTCAAAGGAAAAGATATTGCTTGACTCCCTCGTTCCTGCCGTAGAGAAATCGAAGATGGACGAAGTCGCATTGTTCAGCGCAGAAGACAAATATTTGCCCACAGAATTTAATTCGGAATATATCGAAAAATGCGTAGAAGCTTTTTCTGAGTTTTTCCCCGAGTCAAAACTGCCCGAGCTTGTTCGAGGCAAAAAGAACGGACTTAATCTTTTAGGAAAGATAAGATCTGCTATAGCTGATAACGTTGCGTGTAAATCTGCAATTACCGCGGCATCCGATCTTATATCTCTTTCAAGCTTTATAGAAGCCCATAAGACCGCTTCATTTGAGGATACTCGCGGAGAAACCGTTCTTTTAGGCAACGTGACGTTATATTCCGATTTCGTAGCTAAGGATAAAAAATTCCCGCTTAATGATCTGTGGACGGAGTGGGCAAGGACAAGAGGTATAACACACAAGCGTCTTGTAAATGCCTTCATTTTGTACCACGCATATAAGAAAAGGACCACCTTTTCAGAATCGGCTGCCGAATTTGTAAAAGCAGTATTCGGAACAGGATTTGAATGGGGAAAGGAGCTGCCTTACTCCCACATTATAGGAAAAGTTCTTTATCATATGTTTGTACATCTTCCAAAGGAAGAGCTTGTTGGTCTTGCTTCGGCTCTTACAATATGGTTTATTCGTTGCGTTCCCGAGGATAAGGTTATGCTTCCCGCAAAGAGTTCTGATCATTATCCCGATGCTATACCTATGGCGCATTTACTCACTCATCCTCAGTTTACCTTTATATATGATTGGCTGGAGTGTAAAAATGACGGAAATTTAAAAAATATCTTCCCCTTGGCGGTAGCATCGGCAGAAAAATGCAAAAAGCCTTATAAGAAAATTCTTGAAAATAAGAAGCGGAGAGATTATCATAACATAGATAACAACCCCCGTATACTTGAGCAACCTCTGGAATCACTTCATTTTAAAACAACGTATCTTGTAGGTGCGAATGAATATTTGATAGCGGCATATAAGGGAATTATTACAGAGAAGCAGCTTTTTGAGTTTTTATTAAATCCCGATAATATCCGTTCATCGATGGATATAGTGTCTGGAGTCGCCGCGTACCGTTACGAAAAGGATAAGCTTATTTCGGGAAATGATGCCTATAAGAAATCCCGTCTTATGAGCTTGGTAAAGAGCTTGCTCGACAAGGAGGACGGTATAAACGAGGAGGATTTAAAGCTTATAGACTTTGTATCTGGAGTGTATGATAAGGTTATCCCCGTAATTCTTGATTCTGAGTTGAAACGCGGAGACAGTATTGCCCTTTATACCAACTGTATAAAAAGCATATCGCGTATTTACGGCGCCACATATCTTGCCGAAATATTGGACTCAATGGGTAACGATACCATTGACAGGAGCGGATGCTACAGATGGGGAGAGGCAAGCGACAGAAGAAACTCTCTTTCGTATCTGCTTTCTATCTGTATACCGTTGGATACCGATTCTCCCGAAACACTTCGCAAAGCGCTTTCGGGCAAAAAAATCACTACCAAGCGCTTGATAGAAGCCGCATTGTTTTCACCCGAATGGATACCTATAATCGGTAAATACCTTGAAATAGAGTCATTTGAATCCGTGTGCTATTATTTTATAGCCCATATGAACGAAAGCTTCGATGACAAGCGCAAGGCGATGATCGTAAGATTTACACCTCTTTCGGACGACGAGCTGAATCTTGGCGCCTTTGACGTAAATTGGTTCCGCAGTGCTTACGATTCTATTGGCGAAAAGGAATTTGATCTGATCTACGATGCCGCCAAGTATATTTCCGACGGTGCAAAGCATTCCCGTGCGAGAAAATATGCGGATGCGACACTTGGCAAATTTGATGTGGACGAGACCGAAAAGACCGTTTCCGATAAGCGAAACAAGGACCTTTTGATGGCGTATGCGCTCATTCCGCTTGCGGGCGAGGATGATATTTGCCGCCGTTATCTCTATATTCAAAGATTCCGCAAGGAAAGCAAGCAATTCGGTTCACAGCGCGTAGTGAGTGAGGGCAAAGCCGTCGAAATGGCGCTTACCAACCTTGCTATCAACGCGGGATATTCCGATACGATGCGCCTTACCTTGCGTATGGAGACCAAGGTGATCGACGATAGCCGAGCGCTTCTTGAAGAACAGGTGATCGAGGGCATTTCCTTTAAGATAACGCTTGATGAAAACGGCAAATCAACTCTTGTATGTGCAAAGGATGGTAAGACTCTTAAGAGTGTTCCTACAAAGCTGAAGAAGAACGAAACGGTTGTGGCTCTTACCGATATGGTAAAAACCCTTACCGAGCAGTACAGGCGTACACGAGTAATGCTTGAAAGAGCAATGGAGGACAGCACCATCTTTACCTTTGGTGAGCTTTCGGCTTTATCTGCCCATCCCGTGGTTTATCCCATGCTGAAAAATCTCGTGCTGATCAGCGGTGATACTGTTGGCTTCCTTGCTGACAATGGACTTGTTAATGATAATGGAAACATACAGACGCTTGACGGTGATGCGGAAATCAAGATCGCACATCCTTTCGATCTGTATAGCATGGGCTATTGGAGAAATTATCAAAAGTATCTATTTGAAAACAAGATCGCACAGCCCTTCCGCCAAGTATTCCGTGAGCTGTACGTTAAGACCGCAGAAGAAATGGATATGTTCCACTCTCTCAGATATGCGGGAAATCAGATACAGCCTGCTAAAACTGTCGGCGCGCTTAAGAGCCGCCGTTGGGTAGCGGATATTGAGGACGGCCTGCAAAAGGTGTATTACAAGGAGAATATCGTAGCGCAGATATATGCGCTTGCCGATTGGTTCTCACCTGCGGATATTGAAGCCCCCACACTTGAATGGGTTTGCTTTACCAATCGGAAGACGGGCGAAGAAATCAAGATCGCGGATATTCCCGACATTGTATTCTCGGAGGTTATGCGTGACGTAGATCTTGCGGTCAGCGTAGCGCACGCAGGCGGTGTCGATCCCGAAACAAGCCACTCCACAATGGAAATGCGTGCTTCTATCCTTTCCTTCGTTCTGCCTATGTTCCGTATCGCAAACGTAAAGGTAGAAGGACATCACGCCATAGTGGACGGCAAGCTTGCAGAGTATTCGATTCACTTAGGAAGCGGCGTTGTGCATCAGCTTGGTGGAGCAATGATCCCCGTCCTGCCCGTACATTCACAGCATAGAGGAAGAATATTCTTACCGTTTGTGGATGACGATCCCAAGACAGCCGAGATCATATCCAAGGTTCTTCTGTTCGCAGAGGACGATAAAATCAAGGATCCTATGATACTTTCGAATATAGCTAAATAATTTTTTAAGCTTTACTTCAAACAGGAGAAAAATATGGCATCTGAAAATATATTTGATTTTACAAATAAGGTAGTAGTAATTACAGGCGGAGCAAGGGGAATAGGTAAGTGCATTGGAGAGCAGTTCCAAAAATACGGTGCAATGCTCTGTGTTATCGATCTGCTTGATAACGATTATTTTGTAGGTGATCTTGCCGAAAAAGAAACCCTTGAAAAATTTGCAAATAAGGTAATATCCGACTTCGGACACGTAGACTATCTTATAAATAACGCCGCGCCCAAAATGTGCGGAATAGAAAACGGAAGCTACGAGGACTTTGAATACGCCTTAAAGGTTGGAGTTACAGCGCCCTTTTATCTTACAAAGCTTTTTGCTCCTTATTTTAACAAGGGCGGATGCGTTATAAATATTTCCTCGTCAAGAGACAGAATGAGTCAGCCCGAGACGGAAAGCTATACGGCGGCAAAGGGCGGTATTGCGGCTTTGACTCACGCCTTGGCAGTAAGCCTTGCAGGTAAGGTACGCGTAAATTCAATATCCCCCGGTTGGATAGATAATAATTATACTGTATACGAGGGCGCAGACGCAATTCAGCAGCCTGTTGGCAGAGTAGGCAACCCTATGGATATTGCAAATATGGCGCTTTACCTATGCTCCGATATGGCGGGTTTTATCACGGGAGAAAACGTGTGTATAGACGGCGGTATGACAAGGCTAATGATATACCACGGAGACCACGGCTGGACCTTGGATGAAAAATAATCAATAAAATTTATAAATATATCCCTTGGATACAAAAAATCCAAGGGATATTTTGCTTATATCAAGATAAAAATCAGCTTCCTATATTGACAAAAGCAAGTGGGAGGAATATAATAGTTAATGTAAGTTAACTTTTTATTGACAGGAGAACGCTTATGAGTAAGGAAATGAAAGCCAATATCGTATTTTCCAAGTTTGCGAGGGATTTTAACGAGCTTAAAAGATATTTGCCCATTCGCCCAAGCGAAATGACGCTTTTGAATATCGTAACCAGAGGTAACCGTAGCCTTACTCCCTTGGCTCTTGCGGAAATTATGGCGGTGTCCAAGCCTATGATCGCGGCGCTTATCCAATCTCTTGAGAAAAAGGAATATATATACAAGGAGCCGTCCCCCGATGATAAGCGAAGCTTTTTTGTCCGTCCGACGGACAAAGCCAAGGAGCTTTGCATAAAGTATGAGGAAAAACAGACCGAGCGCTTAATTGAAATAGAAGAGAAGCTTGGCGAGGAGGATTTTGCTCAGCTTGTGGAGCTTATGGACAAGGCGCAAAGGATCATAAGAGAGATAAAAAGAAAAGAAATAGACAGCTACGATTCGGAAAGGAGCTGATACACCGTGTTAGAAATAGATAAAATACCTAAGCACGTCCTTGATTATGCGTATGATAAGGGCGTAAACGTTGAGGATATATATATCACCCTCCATTGTGATATGAATAGTGAGCACGTTTTTTGCGATACCTATCTTTTGGCAACCTCCGACACCCTCTACGTAATGTGGGGAACGGATAAGCTTGTATCAAGAGAGGACCCTGTAAGGGGAGGCCTTAATACCTTGTGGAACGAGGGAGGCTTTTCGGAGTACAAGCTTTCGGATATTAAGGATTTCAAGGTTGAGGAGCTTTTGTCGGGAGCGCGTCTTACCGCAAAGGATAATGAGTCGGGGGAGTTTATTTTCCTTACCGCAATGTCCAATTTCCATAAAAGCTCTACCCATCTTTTTATAAAGTATCTTAATAAGATAAAAAAGGGTGAAATAAAGGATAGCTCCTTTACGGTTGACCCCGAGGATGACCCTAAATCTCAACGCTGTCCCAAGTGCGGTATGAGATATCCTAATAAGCACAGAAAAATATGTCCCAAATGTATGGAAAAGGGTAAGCTCTTTACAAGATTCGGTATGTTTTTATCAAAATACAAGCTTTACATATTTATTATGATAGCATCCCTTGTATTGCTTACGGCAACGAGTATTCTGGCACCCTATTTTTCAAGCGGATTTTTCTACGATCAGGTGCTTGATATAGAGGGTAAGTTCTACGGTCAGCTTCTTCTCGTTATTTCCATTGTAATTGGCACGAAGATACTATCACAGATATTCAATATTATAAACGGATATATCACCTCAAAAATATCCGCAAGAGTAGTTTACGATCTTAAAATGACTATTTTCGGCGCTATTGAGCGTCTTTCCCTCGGATTCTTCAGCGGAAGACAGACGGGCGGACTTATGACACAGGTAAATAACGATGCCAACACAATCTATGGCTTCTTCTGTGACGGCGTTCCGTACTTCCTTATAAACATAGTACAGGTTGCGACCCTTTGCGTTATTTTGTTTATAATGAACCCAATCCTTGCGGCGCTGTCCCTTATGACAATTCCCGTATTCTTCATAGTTCTTCGTAAATTTTACCGCACGAGTATGAAGTATCACGCAAGAAACTATTCCAGCCAGAGAAGTATGAACGGACTTCTTTCCGACGTTCTTTCGGGTATGCGCGTTGTTAAGGCGTTTTCCAAGGAGGACGAGGAAATTGAACGCTTTGATAAGAGCAGCATCCGCGTGGCAAAGAACAATAAAAAACTGGCGATCTTCAATAACTATTCCTATCCTATCGCAGGCATAATCCTTTACCTTGGCAATATTATCGCATTGGGTGTCGGCGGCTGGATGGTAATTAAGGGCTACCGCGGCTTTACCTACGGTCAGCTTCTTACCTTTACCGCTTACATAAATATGATATACAGCCCTATGTACTTCTTCTCACAGATGGTGGACTGGTCAGCATCATCCTCCAACGCTCTTCAAAGACTTTTTGAAATTCTTGATACCAAGCCCGACATTACTGAAAAGGAAGATGCTGTTGAGCTTACGGATATGAAGGGCAGAGTTGAATTCAAGGACGTTGACTTCTCCTATACAAAGAGCAGAAAGATAATAGATAAGGTAAGCTTTACCGCCGAGGAGGAAAAAATTCTCGGTATCGTCGGTCATACGGGCGCGGGTAAAAGCACTATTGCAAACCTTATAATAAGGCTCTATGATTGCGAGGAGGGTGAGGTTCTTATTGACGGCGTAAACGTAAAGGACCTTTCCTTTGCATCCCTCTATAACAATATCGCAATAGTATCCCAGGAGACATATCTCTTTATCGGTACAATTCTTGAAAATATTAAATATGCTAAGCCCGATGCCACCTACGAGGAGGTTATCTGGGCGTCAAAATGCGCGGGAGCTCACGATTTTATAATGAGATTACCCGACGGCTATAATACGAAAATAGGCTTCGGATTTAAGGATCTTTCGGGTGGAGAAAGGCAGAGAGTTTCAATTGCCCGCGCCATCCTTCGCGATCCTAAGATACTTATCCTTGACGAGGCAACTGCGGCAATGGATACGGAAACCGAAAAGCTGATACAAAACGCCCTTGAGGCGCTCACCCGCGGAAAGACGACTATTATGATCGCACACCGCCTTTCCACCCTTCGTGACGCAGACAAGCTTATCGTTATTGAACGAGGCAAGGTTGCTGAGGAGGGTACACACAAGGAGCTTCTTGATAAGGAAGAGGGAGTTTATAAAAAGCTCTATACACTTCAGCAGGAAGCGCTTAAAAATGCAGGTATAACAGAGTAAGGAGAAACAGATATGGCTGAAAATGAAATAATGCTTGAAGAAGCTGCAAAAATAAACAGACTTGACGCTTCAAATGCCACCTTCTTTATAAAAAACGGATTTCTTGCCATGACTTATAAGGACGGTGAGGAGGAGAAGACCATAGACCGTGTATTTTTGCACCGCGCATTCCCCTTTGAGCTTTTATGGAGATATATATCCGTAATGTCCGATGACGGTAAGGAAAAGGGCGTTATTTACGATATAAAGGATTTTCCTGAGGAAATATCCGCCCTCATAAAAACTGAGCTTGAAAGAAAATACTATTCTCCTACTGTAAAATCCATTGATAACCTTAAGGAAAGATACGGCTTCTCCTATTGGCGCGTTACTCTTTCCGACGGAAGAAATCTTAATTTTACAATGCAGGATACATTCAGAAACATTATAAGAGTAGGTGATGACGGCGCAATACTTCTTGACGTGGACGGCAACCGCTTCGTAATAAAGAGTATTGCGGCTCTTGATCGAAAGAGCTACCGCCGTATAGAGCTTTATCTCTGATCAAGATTTAAAAGAAAGGGCATTTTTGAAATGTTCAAAGGAAAGAAAAAAGGAGCTCCCATAATGGGACTCTATGAAGAAATCAAAAAAATTCTGCCCGATACCTCGGGAGAAAAGCCTATTTGCGCCTTTCGCTTCAATCTTGATAAGAATGATCCGGAAAAAAGGTGCGACGGCATTTTCTACGCAGACAAAGAACGTATTCGGGTAATATCCGACGGAAAAACAGAGCTTGATCTTAGTACGGATCAGGTGTCGGAAATAAAAACGGATAACGGCGTTGGCTGTATCTTCGTGTCCTACGTAAGCAAGGAGGATGGCGAGATAAGGCTGATGCTGAGAAGTGATATGAGCAGCTCAAAGCAGATCATTCACGTTATAAAAAAGCTTAATCATTATCTTGAGGACCGTAAGGAAATAATAGCAAGCTCCGAGGATGACGGAGCAGACCGCTGTGAAAAATGCGGCAGACCCTTCCAACCGGGCTCAAAGACCTGTATGCATTGCACAAGCAAGAAAAAGGTAGTAAAAAGACTTTGGAGGGTGGCAAAACCCTACAAGGGATTTATAGTAAGCTCCATTGTTTTGTTCTTCCTTATCAGCTTGCTTAATCTTGCAATTCCCTACATAAATAAAATACTTGTTGACGATTATATTACCAACGAAAACCCCGAAAGCGTGGCTCTTGTACCCTTTGTGCTGGTGGTTTTATCCATGCTCGCTACACAGCTTATCGTAAGGAGCGTATCAATGGTAAGAAGCCATCTTCTTATAAACGCAAGCAACGGAATGATAGTAGATCTTCGTAAGATGCTTTTTGATAAGATACAGAAGCTTTCTATATCCAAAATTTCAAAAAGAACCGCGGGAGATCTTATGAGCAGAGTGTCAAACGACACCTCTCAGGTACAGAATTTCCTTGTTAACTACTTACCAAACGTTTTGGAGCAGCTTATACTGTTTATCGCAGTGGGCACAGTAATTCTCATATACGATTATAAGCTGTTTATACTTGTAATGCTTCCCACTCCCTTCGTTATACTTTCATTTAACTTCTTCTGGAAGTTTATAATGAGAATGTACAGACGCAGATGGCAATGCTCAGCGCAGTCAAATGCGGTGCTTCACGATATCTTTTCGGGCATTCGTGTCGTTAAGGCCTTCGGTATGGAGCACAGAGAAATGGAAAGATACGATAAGGCGGCAAAGGACGAGAGGAATATTACCGAGAGGGCTGACTGCCTTTGGAGTATTCTTATGCCGATCCTTCAGTTCTTTATGAGCTTTGGAGAGTTTATAATCCTTTACTATGTAGGTAATGAGATCCTCGGCGGCAATATGACCCTTGGTGAAATGACTCTGTTTTCATCCTACGCAGGACTTATCTACGGTCCTCTCCGTATGATAGCGGGTATTCCAAGACACGCAATGCGCTTCCTTACCTCATCAAGCAAGATATTTGAGATCCTTGACGAGGAAATTGAAATCGCAGACAGAGAGCAGTCCGTTGATAAGGTTATCAAGGGCGATATTGAAATAAATAATATCTCCTTTGGATACGAAAGCGGAACAGAGGTACTTCATAACATTAACCTCAGTATTAAATCGGGTGAATTTATCGGTCTTGTCGGTAAGTCGGGCACGGGTAAATCAACCCTTATAAACCTTATTATGCGTATGTACGACGTAGAGGAGGGTAGCATTCTCGTTGACGGAATAGATATACGAGATTACTCACAGGAGTCACTTCGCTCCCAGATAGGTGTCGTATTACAGGAAACCTTCTTGTTCTCGGGCAGTATTTATCAGAATATAGCGTATGCTAAGCCTAAAGCAACAAGAGAGGAGATAATTGCCGTTTCCAAGCTTGCAGGCTGTCACGAATTTATTATTAAATTGCCCGACGGCTATAATACCAAGGTTGGTGAAAAGGGATATAGCCTTTCGGGTGGTGAAAGACAGAGAGTAGCCATTGCAAGAGCGCTTTTGCACAATCCAAGGATTTTGATCCTTGATGAGGCTACTGCATCCCTCGATACCGAAACTGAAAAGCAGATACAGGATGCCCTTGCAAACCTGTCTGCCAACAGGACAACTATTGCTATCGCTCACAGACTTTCAACCCTAAGAAATGCCACCAAGCTTGTGGTAATCGATAAGGGCAGAATTGCTGAGGTAGGTACTCATGATGAGCTTCTTGAAAAGAAGGGAATCTATTACGGTCTTGTAATGGCTCAGCGCGAAATGTCAAAAATGGAATAAAATCAATATCATAAAAGTCTCCGCAGTATACTACGGAGACTTTTTTAAAACTTACGATAACAAATGTTGAATTGATTTTATTTTTATGTTATCATATAGGTATAGAAGAAAAAAAGGAGAAATAAAGTATGTCAGAATTTTTAACCTCGATTCATCCCGTGGCGGTGTGCTTTATCGTATGCGCCGCAAAAATAATAGAAATTACCATACAGTCATTAAAAACCTGTATGATGGTAAAGGGTCAGCGCTTAAAGGCTGCAGGACTCGGTTTCGTTGAATGTACCATATGGGGACTTGTTATCTCCACAATTATCGGTACCCTTGGTGATAATTTGTTCCTACTTGCGTTTTACTGTGTAGGATACGCAACGGGCTTATTCCTTGGCTCAACTCTTGAAAATAAGATTGCCTTGGGTACGTCAAGCCTTCAGCTTATAGCCAATGATGAAAACACCAAAAAGATTATTGAATATCTGCGCGAATCTTCTCGCGGTTATACCGTTGTAGACGGCTATGGCTCTACAGACAAAATGAATATGATCTTAATCATTTTGCCAAGAAAGGATGCCATTCCCGTCCTTAAAGCCATAAGAAAGCTTTGCCAGAATAACGTTTTCGTTATTGCCTCAGAAGTCAGCAAATACGCAGGCGGATACGGAATGGTAAAATAAACCCAAAGGACATAATATCAAAATATTAAGACAATAAACAGGATAAGGGGGAAGCAAATGAAAAAATACGTTCTTGCATTAGATGAAGGAACTACCAGCGCCAGGGCTATTCTTTTTGATAAAAATTCTGATATAATTTCTATGGCGCAGCACGAAATACCTCAGATTTATCCAAACCCGGGCTGGGTAGAGCAAAATCCAATGGATATCTATGCAAATCAATATGCTGCGCTTACTGAGTGTATTGCAAAAAGCGGTATATCTCCCGACGAGATTGCCGCAGTAGGTATTACAAATCAAAGAGAAACTGTGATTATATGGGATAAAAACACAGGTCGACCTATATATAATGCAATAGTGTGGCAATGCAGACGTACGTCGGACGTTTGTGAGGAGCTTGAAAATAAGGGATACGGCGAATATATTCGCAAGACTACAGGACTCAGATTAGATCCTTATTTCAGCGGCACAAAGATAAAGTGGATACTTGATAACGTTGACGGAGCAAGAGAAAAGGCGCAAGCAGGAGAGCTTATGGCGGGTACTGTCGATACGTGGCTTATCTGGAAATTAACCGACGGTAAGGTTTTTGTCACCGACAGAACAAACGCTTCAAGAACTATGCTTTGTAATATACATACGGGAACGTGGGATAAATCTATCCTTGATTTGCTTGATATTCCCGAAAATATTTTGCCTGAGATCAAGAGTAGCAGTGAAATATACGGTACCTTTGAGTGTATGGGCGCAGAGCTTACAATTGCGGGTATCGCGGGAGATCAGCAATCGGCATTATTCGGTCAGACCTGCTTTGAATCGGGTGAAGCGAAGAATACCTATGGAACAGGCTGCTTTTTACTTGCTCATACAGGTCAGAATGCCGTTGAAAGCAAGCACGGATTATTGACAACAATAGCAGCAGGAGAAAAGGACAGGTCAATTGAATACGCCCTTGAAGGAAGCGTTTTTGTCGGAGGCGCGGTAATACGTTGGTTGCGTGATGAATTAAAGCTTATTCACGAATCCTCAGACAGCGAATATTTTGCAAGTAAAGTAAAGGATACGGCAGGCGTGTATCTTGTTCCTGCATTTAGTGGCTTAGGTGCGCCTATATGGGATATGCACGCAAGAGGTACTATTTTCGGGCTGACTGCAGGCACGGGAAAAAATCATATTATTCGCGCGGCGCTTGAATCTATAGCTTATCAGACAGAGGAAGTTATTTCTGCAATGAATTCGGATATTTCTGCCTTGAACGGTGACGGCTATTTAAATAAAATATCGGTTTTAAAGGTAGACGGCGGCGCATCGGCAAACAATTTACTTATGCAGATGCAAAGTGATTTTTCATCGATCACCGTGTTAAGATCGGCAAATCCTGAAGCAACCGCTTTAGGCGCGGCATTTCTTGCGGGACTTGCCGTAGGATTTTTTGCAAACAGAGATGAACTTAAGGAGCTTTGCTCCGTTGGAAAAAGCTTTGAGCCAAATATGCAGGAGGATGAAAGAAGAAAGCGTCTTAATGGATGGCACAGAGCTGTTGTCGCTTGTAGAAAATTCAGCGAAAGCGAGGAATAATATATGATAGAGAAGAAAGAATTTCGCGTTTTGTCATCTGATGGCATTCATACTCTTTCGGGATTCGTATATTTGCCCGATACAGAAATAAAAGGCTTTTTTCAAGTTGTTCACGGAATGACGGATCATATCGCGCGCTATGACAAAATTCTTACCGATATGGCAGGTGACGGATGGATAAGCTTTGGATATGATCATCTCGGTCACGGCAAAACGGCAAAGGATGATTCTGAGCTTGGATTTATAGCAAAGGAAAAGGGCTGGGACATACTTGCAAAAGACGTAAAAGAGTATTCTGATGCTGTAAGAAAACAATTCGGTACTGAAAATTTGCCATTTTGCTTAATGGGACACAGTATGGGCTCATTTGTAGTACGTCTTGCGGTTGAAAAATACGTAAAGCCCGACTGCCTTATAGTAATGGGAACTGCAGGGTCAAATCCCGCTGCGGGAATGGGACTTGCTTTAATTAGTGTATTAAAGCTATTTAAGGGAGAAAGACATATTTCACCTCTTATAGATAATATTGCATTTGGCAGCTATAATAAACGCTTTGGCGGTGGAACAAACGAGGATCCAAGTCCTTGGTTAACAAATGATGAGACTGTAAGAAAAGCATATTATAACGATAAATATTGCACCTTTAAATTTACACTCAGCGCAATGGGAGATTTGATAAAGCTTATAAAATATACAAACCGTGCGTCCTGGTATCACAATATCCCCCCCTCGATTCCTATACTTTTGCTCTCAGGCGAGGATGACCCTGTGGGCAATTACGGAAAGGGTGTAAAAGAGGTTGAAACCAAGCTCAAAAAGCGGGGAATAAAGGTTTGTTGTAAGCTTTATAAAAACGCAAGACACGAAATATTGAACGATTTTACATACGAAGCAGTTCGTAATGACATATTTGATTTTTGTAACAAATGTAATTGATCGTTACATACAAAATAAATCGGGATTTTTTAGTTTTTTTGAATAAATTCTATTAATAAAAAGATTTTTACCAGATATTGAATATCATATATAATCTACGTAAAAAAGAGGATAACATTCGGTGTTATCCTCTTTTTTATTATGAAGCTTACATCTACATACTCGTTAATCTTTGTTAAGTTAATGTCCCGAAAAGCAGACACCCCTGACTTTACAGAAATTACAAGGAATGATATAATTAAAGTGACGACGTTGTTTTTTGATTTGAAAGATATTGATAAAGAAGAGTCAAGGAGGTAGATTATGCCGAATTTAAATGATTTTCACGCATTCAAAAGCACAAGCGGAGGTGACTCGGGAGGCGGATCGGGCTCGTCGGGATGCGGTGGACAAATATTGCTTTTTATTATAATAATCACCGTTTTGATCTTGATCGGTAAATGCTGTAGCTAAAAAATAAATAAAGGAAATAGCCAAGCTTATTTAAGTGACGAAAATGATACTATCAAAAGAAGAACTAAACAACAAATTACACGAATACTACGTTACCCATTACGGCGAAAACGACACGGATGAATGATTTGACCAGCCCGCAGCCAACGTGTGGGTATTTAAGCGAGATAGTAAATTCATTTCCCTGAAAGCCCATATCTTAAACGGCAACGTTGAAGAATTTATAGAAATTATGGAGCATTGCATTGACTTTTGACACTTGATAAAGTATAATATTTCGTATGAATATTATTTAAATGAGAGTTATCTCTTGATATATACTCATTCTGCGGTAATTATTATGGCTAATGTGTTTGTAAAAAGGACGAAGAAGAATGAAAAAAACAATTTTAACACTAATTACTGTATTGCTTCTTGTAATAGTTTTTACTGTTACTGTAAGCGCGGCAGGTACAACTGCAACAACAGAATCAAAATCTTGTGCTAAGGGTGATACTGTAACAGTTAACGTATCAGTAACGTCTACTTCAAACGTAACCTCGGGAGCAGTTGAAGTTACTTATGACAGTTCAAAGCTTCAGCTTGTAGAAGGAAAGTGGAATATAGATGATCCTGATCTTGCAAACTTTGATAAATCCAAAAACAAAGGTGCCTTTGCCTATGGATCAGCAATAACAGTTAACGGTAATATTTTTTCCGTTAAATTCAAGGTGCTTACAGATGCGCCCTTAGGGGATACGGATGTGCAGTGTAAGATCATGTTGAGAAACGGCTCTACCGACCTTCCCGTAACAAACAAGGCAGGAAAAATCACAGTAACCTGTAAGCATAGCTTTACAAAGAAGACTACGGACTATCTTGCAAGCGAAGCATCCTGTATTTCAGGACCTAAGTATTATTACACCTGCTCCATATGTGGAGAAAAGGGCGATACTACCTTCGTTCAGGGTGAGCCCTCAACCCATAACTACAACAAAAAGGTTACAACCTCGGATTATTTAGTAAAATCCGTTAAGTGCGTAAACACCGCTGAATACTACTATAGCTGTGAATGTGGTAAAAAGGGAACAGAAAAATTTTCAGCTGACGCATCCTGGAGCCATAGCTTCAGCGAAAAGCTTATGATAGACAATGTGGGACATTGGTACGGATGCTCCGAATGTGGTGAAAAGAAGAGTTATTCCAACCACACCTTAAAGTCCGGTGTATGCTCAACCTGTAATTTCGTTTCAACACAGGGCGCGCCTGATCACGTTCACGCATATGCACCCTCTTGGGTAGCAAATGCTACGGGCCATTGGCACGAATGTAGCTGCGGCGGAAAGAAGGACTTTGCAGAGCATACGGGAGCGACCTGCTCGGTATGTAAATTCAGCACAGCTCAACAGTCTCCCGAGCACGTTCACGCATATGCACCCTCCTGGGTAACTGATGCTACGGGCCATTGGCACGAATGCAGCTGCGGTGAAAAGAAGGATTTTGCAGCTCATACGGGAACAGGCTCTTGCTCCGTTTGTGGATTTCATATTTCCGCTACAGAACACGTTCATCAGTATTCACAGTCATGGAGCTCGAATGAAGCAGGCCACTGGCACTTGTGCGAATGTGGAGAGAAGGGCGATCTTGACGTTCATACATACGGTGAATGGACGGTAAATGGCAACGAAAGAAGCCGCAAATGCTCCGCTTGTGCTTTTGTTGATACAGAAACAATTCCTTCAGGTAATATCGAAAGCAAATCAAACGAATTGCTTGTAGGCATTCTTTCCGCAGTAGGAGCGATAGCTCTTGTAATTGGTGTTGAATGTATCATTTACTTTGTTAAGAAAAAATCAAAAGTAAACAACAACGTAGAAGAACCAATTGAAAAAACTGAAGAATAACTAAAAATCGGTGGGCATTTTCGCTCACCGATTTTACTGTTTTATTTGAGGTTGCT
The DNA here is from genome assembly GCA_017481595.1 of Clostridia bacterium. Classification (GTDB taxonomy): domain Bacteria; phylum Bacillota; class Clostridia; order Oscillospirales; family CAG-272; genus RGIG2000. The sequence continues at coordinate 123,333 of JAFUOY010000025.1, forward strand.
ATTGAATATTCAACGCGTTTATCTTATAATCAAAGTATAAGATTACGTATTATAAAAAATCGAAAGAGAATCAACACTATGGAATACAGACAACTTCCTCATGGAAATAAAAACGAAAAATTCAGCGTGCTTGGTCTTGGAATGGGCGGTATCGGAAAGACACCCGTAGATGAGATCGAAGCAATCATACGCAAAGCGATAGATCACGGCATCAACTTTTTTGACCTTTGTACGGCAGGCGCGTCCTATGCACCCATTGGCAGAGGGATAAAAGACTGTCGAGATAAAGTGTTCTTACAGGTACATTTCGGCGCCGTTTATGACGAAAACGGAGAATACGGCTGGTGCCGTGATTTTGACACCATTAAAAAAACTTTCTTATGGGAGCTTGAGCAGCTTGGCACAGATTACGCGGACTTCGGATTCCTTCATTGCGTGGATGATGATGAGGACTTCGATATACTTTGCAATATCGGTGTGCTTGACTATTTGAAAGAATTGAAAGCGCAGGGTGTTGTTCATCATATCGGTTTCTCCTCTCATACACCAAGCGTAGCAAATCGCATCCTTGACACAGGGCTTGTAGATATGATGATGTTCTCCCTCAACCCCGCCTACGATTTTGAAAAGGGAGACGAATACGGTATCGGTTCGGTAAATGAACGATTTGAGCTTTTCAAACGGTGCGAGCGCGAAGGAGTAGGCATTTCGGTTATGAAGCCATTTTTTGCTGGTCAGCTTTTGTCTACCGATCAGTCACCCTTCGGGATTGCTTTGACGCATAATCAATGCTTGCAATATGCCATTGACCGCCCCGGTGTTCTGACTGTCGTTCCGGGTGTTCAGACGATGGAGCATCTTGATACACTTTTAAAATTTCTTAATGCAACCAACGAGGAAAAGGACTATTCAATCATCGGTAGCTTTACTGCAGATGCTATTACGGGCACTTGTGTCTATTGCAATCATTGTCAGCCCTGTCCGGCAGGAATTGATATCGGGCTTGTCAACAAATATTATGATCTTGCCCTGGCAGGTGATGATATCGCTGCCAACCACTACACAAAGCTGTCAATAAATGCCGCCTCCTGCCTGCATTGCGGTCACTGTGAGAGCCGTTGCCCTTTTTCGGTCAAGCAGGAGAGCAGAATGGAAGAGATATCCAAGTATTTTGAATAAATGAGGAGAGAGTATTGATACATTTCTAAGCTTGAAAAATGGCGGAAAAGTAGATTTCAATTTGATGTCCGAAGCATTGTTTGCTTGGTCAAGAAAATGCATTTTTTGAAAAACAATTAAATAAATTCCAATTTTACGAGGTAACTATGGCAAGCAGCAAAGAATATTTAGATTTCATTTTGGATCAATGTTGCGGACTTTCAGCCCGTGCTATGATGGGAGAATACATACTGTACTACGGTGGCAAGGTAGTCGGCGGTATTTACGATAACCGCCTTCTCGTAAAGCCTACCAAATCGGCAGTCGCATTGCTGCCCGACGCACCGAAAGAGCTACCCTATGACGGCGCAAAGGAAATGCTTCTTATAGAAGATATAGAGGACAAAGAGCTTTTGAAAAAACTGTTTGAAGCAATGTACAACGAACTTCCCGAGCCAAAGAAAAAGAAATAAACAGATTTCAATTTACAGAGCCAAAAATGAAGATTATAGAGATTACCGAAAATAAAAAGCAGTATCTTGCTTTGCTAATGTTGGCAGACGAACAAGAGAATATGATCGACCGTTATCTTTATAAAGGCAAGATGTTTGTTCTTGATGATAACGGTGTTAAATGCGAGTGCGTAGTCACCGACGAAGGAAAAGGCGTACTTGAAATTAAAAATATTGCGACAGTTCCCGAATTTCAGAGAAAAGGTTATGCCAAAGCATTGCTTGAATTTCTTGTTAAGGAATATGGCGGAAAATATTCTGTTCTGCAAGTCGGAACAGGCGATAGCCCTTTGACGATACCTTTCTACGAAAAGTGTGGCTTTGTCCGTTCCCATATCGTGCCGAATTTTTTTACAGATAATTATGATCATCCAATATTCGAGTGCGGCGTTCAGCTTATCGATATAGTATATCTGCAAAGACCGCTATAAAATATATTTGAACCAACGGCCTCTACTACCCCAATGGTAAAATTTGCCACTTTCTAGATGTTTCTACTCCGTTTAGACCTTTCTAGTACACAAAAGTTGTCAAAACGCGCTCTTTGGCACTCTTGGCTACGTGTGCTCCGGATCTGTAAGTGGTCAAATATGTGGTCAAAAAAGATAGCCCCGAGCATCAAAAAATGATGCTCGGAGGGCGGTGCTTTTACTCGGATTTTTCTGTTAGTTGGTATGTATCGCTTTGGTAGGAAGGTTCCATTATTGTGTATGGAACATTTAGGCTGTTGGCTATTTCAATAAGTTCATCTTCGTAAACGCAAAGATAACCTATTATAATTTTGGAAACCTTTATACCGAAGGTTTCTATGCTCTCGTTGATTCCATTTTTGCCATCAAAAAGTCCGTAATTGATTAGGCGAACTTCTTTTTCTCGTATCCATTCATTGCTCTTAATTGATTGTAAATAAAGAACATAATCTATGAATTCCTTGGAACTGCATTTTCTTAGAGCAGTTTGAAAATCGAGTCTGTTTCTGTAAAAAGCGCGGTGCTGCTTTTTATCAATCAGGATGCCGTCATTTATTGGACGTTTTTTAACATATGTAGCTGGGAACAAGTAATTTTTTTCAAGAACCTTATATTCTATGCAATAACCACGGCAACCGTTTGCGTAATATCCCCACATCAAAATATCCGAATACTCTTTAGAAAAGGAACATTGCATGTATTGCTTGCGAACATTGATGAGAATGTTTTTAAGATCCTCCCATGTTTTAATATTGTATTTTTCTTTTAATTCATCGGGGCATGAATAGTCATCCATATTATCAGGAAAACAAAATAATTGTCCTTCAAAAGGATCATTCAGATAATCGCAACTAGAAAACCATACTTTATTGTTTCTTAGCGAATTGAGTTTGTCTTGGTTGAGTTTTTCTGATTTATTCGTGGATAAAGAGCAAAACTTATATATTCTCTCTGGTATTTTAGCTTTGCTCGTTTTCATAGCCTCGTAGCTCAGCGGTCTTCCTTCGCCATGCTTTTTGCTAAAGTGTCGCACAATGAAGTATATAAATATGAAAAACGGAACAGGGAAATAGAGTAGACCTACTATAAAATTAGCTACGGTATATGCCCAAGCAAGATTCCCGTTTTCGTCTCTAAATGCCCAGAAAAAAATAAATGCGAAAGAAACATATAATAGCGAGAATAATACAAATTTAGTTGTACTTTTTAAATCTCTTATTTTTGATAACAATATTTTTATAAGTAACACCACCTTCTATAATAAAAAAACAAATCAAATTTTGACACGCAGTAAACAAAGAATACGGCCGATTATCATAATTGATGAAAATGAGAACGTTCACACTTGGATAGATGAAACGTACAGCTGACGTACAGATTCTTTATTGATATCAACAAACTTCATTTGTCATCGAAGCATCTATTTTATGTGGGAATGTCAAAGTACAATACAATTATACCATAAAACAAAAGAAAAATAAATTAGTATTTGTAAATAGTTGGTCGTGAGATACATTATTTAAAAAACTCTATCATCCTACAAAAGAGTAAAAAGCCTCATTTGTACTTTTGAAGTTTAAGTATAAAAAAATCAGAAGTACAAGTGTTTTTACTATGATTTTGGGCGAAACCGAGGCAAAATGTGCGAAAACTATGTTTTTTGAGAGCTAAAAGATGGTGATATCTAGCCCTTTTTAGCACTTATAATTTTTTCTAGTCGTTTCCAGTCCATTATGTCTCCTTTACTCCGAAAAAATGGGGCATTTCGACTTTACCCCAACTGATTAATATATCTTTTTCTAGCCGTTTTTGCTTTTTCTAGCCCTTTCTGCTACGCAAAAACGGCTTTTTCATACTCTCGTGACATCTTGTCTCCGTGTACTCCGGTTCTGTTTATGGTCAAAGATGTGGTCAAATCCAAGTACCGAATGATTGATATGTGGTCATGCTTTGGGGCGGTAGAAGCACTCAAAAATCGCTCCGCCGGCAGAGAAGAAATACATAGAGAGCGGAGAAGAAACACACCGACCTCCATGTGTGGTCAACCTCATCCCGAGAGATGATAAACATGTGGTCAGAATAATCGAGCAGCAAAGAGCAGAGAACTGCTTCGCTCTTCTTCCGAAGGTATTGTATTGTAACTTATAATCGCACCTTTGTCAAGTAGGTTGCGAAATAAAATCAGCACTCAAAATTTGATACGCAGTAAGCAAAGAAAAAGCTCGTCGCGATCATCTCCATCATGTAGGCGCAAAGCCATCAGTACACACATGATGGAAATGGTCGCATTTTGTTTTCGAGAGCAGAACAACTTCATCAGGACTCAAAAATTGATATGCAGTAAACAAAGAAAAGACGCTCAAAGCAGCGATTATCTCTATGTGAGCAGATAAGTTAGTGCCAACGTCAATAAAACGCAACACGGATTTGCGGATTTTGAAAAAATTAAACGTTCATTGAAGAAATTATAGCAAAACGCTTGCAATTTGTCGAAAAAAGTGATACAATGATAAATGTATAAAAATACTTATTTTTATGAGGTGGAAAATGGCTGCAAGCTATAAGAAACTATTCAAAATGTTGATCGACCGCGAGA
>JAFUOY010000026.1 GCA_017481595.1 Clostridia bacterium
AGCGTCGAGAGCCATTCTGGTGCAGTAGCCTTCGGTCATTTCGAGGTAACGAACGCCCTTAGCCTTAGTACCGTACATAGTACCAACCATGGAACGCTCACCCTTACCGAGGTCTTCCATACCTGCGCCGATAACGAGACCGCCCTCAGAGAATGCGGACTGTGTTCTGCCGTATACGATCTGGAGGAAGAGCTCACGCATTGCTGTGTTGATAGCGTCGCAAACAAGGTCTGTATTAAGAGCCTCGAGAAGTGTCTTGCCGGGAAGGATCTCAGCAGCCATAGCCGCAGAGTGAGTCATACCGGAGCAACCGATAGTCTCAACAAGAGCCTCTTCGATAACGCCGTCCTTAACGTTGAGTGAAAGCTTGCAAGCACCCTGCTGAGGAGCGCACCAGCCAATACCGTGTGTGTAGCCGGAAATGTCTGTGATCTGCTTTGCCATTACCCATTTGCCTTCTTCAGGAATGGGAGCGGGACCGTGGTGAGGACCCTTAGCAACGGAGCACATCTGTTCTACTTCGTGTGAATAAATCATATGAGTATCTCCTTGAAATAAAATTTTTTCGATAATATTATAAACTATTTCGCGTCCAAAATCAATATCTTTTTCGAAAATTGTTTATTACTGTCTAATTGTACATTCACAGCAATTTTTATTTATAAATTCTGTTTACATTTAATGGAAAATATGTTATACTGTAAGGTAATATAAGCCAAAGGAGGATATTATGCGAGTTGATAAGTTCCTGTCCGAAATGGGTAAGGCGTCCCGTACGGAGAGCGCTAAGCTTGCAAAAAGCGGCAAAATTACCGTAAACGGCGTGATAATCAAAAAAGCGGATATCCATATTGACCCTTATAATGATGAGGTAAAGCTCCTTGGACAAGTCGTTTCCTATAAGAAATATACCTATATTATGATGAACAAGCCCGAGGGCTACGTAAGCGCTACGGAGGACGGCAGAGAAAAGACCGTGCTCGATCTTTTAAACGACGAGGAGCGCAAAAAGGATCTTTTCCCCTGCGGCAGACTTGATAAAAACACTCTTGGACTTATAATTCTTACAAACGACGGAGAAAGCGCCCATAAGCTTCTTTCCCCGAAAAAGCACGTTTCAAAATCCTACCGCTTTAAATCAAAGCTTCCTCTGACGGATGATGACGTTGATTCCCTTGAAAAGGGCGTTGATATCGTAGGCTATCTTACCAAGCCCTGTAAAATTCAGCTTGATGAAAGCCGTACGGAGGGCATCATTACCATAACCGAGGGTAAATATCACCAGATAAAAAGAATGCTTGAGGCGGTGGATAACAAAATAACCTATCTTGAGCGAATTACCTTTGGTAATATAAAATTAGATAAAGATCTGGAAAGAGGAGAATGGCGCCACCTTACCAACGAGGAGGAAGCATCCCTTCTTTCGGATATATAAAGCAAAAAGAATACATAAAGGAGAATCAGTATGAAAAAATATCTTTTGCCAAATGACGTAAATTGGTACAGAGCCAATATGCATTGTCATACGACCTGCTCCGACGGCAGCCTTACTCCCGAGGAGGTTAAGGAGGCGTACAAGGCGCAGGGCTATTCCATTGTAGCGTATACGGACCACGAGGTGCTTCTTGACCACTCCGATTTGAATGATGAAGGCTTTTTGGCGCTTACAAGCTCTGAGTATTCGGTAAACGAGGAGATCCCCTCCTTTAAACCCATTGAAGCCAACACCGCTGACTGGATGAGAAAGAAAGTATATCATATGAACATATTTTCATCTGATCCTCATAGCACCTTCCAGCCCGCCACAAGCGAGGAGCAATACGGATGGGTAAAGGAAAGATTTCCCGACACCTTCAAGTGTGATGGAGAAAAGAGAGTATACTCCGTAGAGGGCGCTAACGATATTATAAGAAGATGCAACGAGGCAGGCTTCCTCGTTCAGCTCAACCATCCCAACTGGTCCCTTAATGAAAAAGAGGACTACGTAAACCTTGAGGGACTTTGGAGTCTTGAAATCCTTAATTACGCAACGGAATGTATCTCGGGCGCAGAATATTGTCCCTATATATATGATGAAATGGTAAGAAACGGTATGTATAACCTTTTCTGCACCATGGGTGACGATAACCATAACAGAGGTAGATCCCTCGGCCATTCCTTTGGCGGCTCCACTATGATAGGCGCTAAGGAGCTTAAGTACGATCAGGTATTCAACGCCCTTAAAAACGGTGAATTCTACTGTACAAGCGGACGTGAAAATCCTCCCGTTATCAAAGCTCTCTACGTAGAGGATAACGTGGTTAAGATCGATTTCTCCCCCGCAGTAAAGGTATTCCTTACAGGCTATTGCAGATCCTTCCGCTTCGTTGATCAAGAGGGAGAGGAGTTTACCCACGCAGAGTTCAACCTTTTGGAAAGCGACGAAATGTTCCGTATTACGGTACGCGATAAATACGGCAACAACGCGCATACACACTTCTATAAAGTATCAGACTACCTTGAAAAATAAGCAATAAGCGGCGTAATACTGCGTTCCTCCTCGATGACGACTTCGACTATCATCAAGATAGCCATCAGCCGCCCTCTGCGGTGAGCCTTGTCTTACTTGCTTCTTGCTCATTTTTGGTGAGCTTTGGCACATAAGATGATATCCCTTCTTAAATAAAAGGAGAACAAATAATGAAAAAATACCTTTTACCCGAAAACGTAAATTGGTACAGAGCGAATATGCACTGTCACACCGTTCACTCCGACGGACAAATGACACCCGAGGAGGTCAAGGAGCTTTACAAAAATCACGGATATTCAATTATTGCGTATTCCGACCACGAAATACTTCTTGACCACTCCGACTTGAATGATAAAGACTTTTTGGCTATTACAAGCTGCGAATACTCGGTAAACGAGGCAGAGCCCTCCTTCCCACAGATTTTCGGCGCGGATACGGGCAGATGGCCGAGAGTAAAATGCTATCATTTCAATATTTTTTCAAAGGACCCTCACAACACATTCCAGCCTGCCACCAGCAAGGAGCAGCATTGGATACTCAAGGAAAGATACAAGGACGTTTGCAAGTGCGACGGACTTGAAAGAGTGTATTCCGTTGAGGGCGCTAACGAAATTATTAAAAGATGTAACGAGGCAGGCTTCCTCGTTCAGCTTAACCATCCCTATTGGTCACTTAACGAAAGAGAGGATTATATCAACCTCAAGGGCCTTTGGGGTCTTGAAATACTCAACTACGGTACCGAGCTTGAAACGGGAAGCGAATACTGTCCCTACATCTACGACGATATGATAAGACACGGTATGTACGACCTTAAATGCACCATGGGTGACGATAATCATAACCCGGGCAAAACAGGCAGATACTGCTTTGGCGGCTCCACCTTTATCGGTGCTAAGGAGCTTGAATACGGACAGGTTATGGACGCGCTCGAAAAGGGTGAGTTCTACTGCGCCTCCGGTGAGGACGACCCCCCTCAGTTCAAGGCTCTTTACGTAGAGGATAATATCATTAAAATAGATTGCTCCCCCGTAAACAGCGTGTTTGTCAACGCCTATGGCAGAGCAGACCGTAATATCCTCGGCAAGGATATAACCCACGCCGAATTCCCCTTGAGAGAAAGCGACGTATATTTCCGTATTACTATCCGCGATAGCAGAGGTAATAATGCGCATACGCATACCTACTTTGTTAAGGACCTTATTGAAAAATAAGCAATAAGCGGCGCAATACTGCGTTACTCCTTAAGCCTTCCCTTGCGAGGGAAGGGGGACCGCATAGGGGTTCCCCAAAGTGAATAATATGAACTTTGGGGGTTCGCGTGATTGCGGTGGATGAGTAGTAATAATTGAATTAGCAATTTATAATTTTTGATTTACATAAGTTAAACACTCTTTCCCACCAAAAAGGGATACAACACCCCCTATTTGTGGCAAAAATAAGTGAAAAACAGGGGGGTGCTGTATGCATTTTCCCCTGAAAAACAACAAATTCCATTTACAACAACGTATACCATTTATGCAACAAAATTTTACAAAAAGGATATAGCAAAACAATGAACATTATAAACGAACTTGCAAAAGAATTTAATTTAGCCATCAGCCGCGTAGAGGCTACCGTAGCTCTTATAGACGACGGAAACACCATCCCCTTTATCGCTCGATACAGAAAAGAGGTTACAGGCTCCCTTGACGATACCGTCCTTCGTGACCTTGACGAAAGACTTAAGTATCTCCGCTCTCTCGAAACGAGAAAGGAGGAGGTAAGATCTCTTATTGACGCACAGGGTAAGCTTACTCCCGAAATTGAGGAGGCGCTTGCCAATGCAAAGATACTTACAGAGGTAGAGGATATTTACCGTCCGTTTAAGCCCAAGAGAAAGACAAGAGCGTCCGTAGCCCGTGAAAAAGGACTTGAGCCCTTGGCAGCACTTCTTATGGAGCAGAGAGATTCCTACGAAAAGGATATTATCGCCATTGCCGAGGAATATATAAATGAAGAAAAGGGCGTAAAAACAGCTGATGACGCTATTGCAGGTGCAAAGGATATTATCGCAGAGGATATCTCCGATAACGCAGAATACAGAAAATCCATCCGCGCCTTGACTCACGATCACGGTCTTATCGTGTCCAAGAAGGCAAAGGAGGAGGACTCCGTATACAGCTCCTATTACGATTATAATTAAAGCATTAAAAAGATCCCCGGACACAGAGTCCTGGCTATAAACAGAGGAGAAAAGGAGGAGTTCCTTAAGGTCGACGTACAGATCGAAAGCGATATTATCCTTAACTACCTCTTCTCACAGATAATTACCAATGCAAAGAGCCCCGCAAGAGATTATCTTGCAGCAACCATAGTAGACAGCTATGACCGTCTTATTGCTCCCTCCGTTGAAAGAGAAATAAGAACGGCGCTCTTTGATGATGCAAGTGAAAGCGCAATAAAGCTCTTCTCCGACAACCTTAAGCATCTTCTTATGCAGGCTCCCTTAAAGGGTAAGACTGTCCTCGGCTATGACCCGGGCTACAGAACGGGATGTAAGCTTGCCGTAGTTGACAAAACGGGTAAGGTAATAACCACCGCCGTAATTTACCCCACAAAGCCGAGAGAGGATATTGCGGGCTCCGAAAAAACAGTTATGTCCCTTATCAAGAAGTACGGCGTTGACGTTGTGGCTATCGGTAACGGTACCGCCTCCAAGGAAAGCGAGATCTTTATTGCAAACGTGCTTAAAAAGCTTGATACGGATAAGAAATACACAATGGTAAGCGAGGCAGGTGCCTCCGTTTACTCTGCGTCCAAGCTCGGCGCTGAAGAATTCCCCGATTTTGACGTTACACAGCGCTCCGCGGTTTCCATTGCAAGACGCTTGCAGGACCCCTTGGCAGAGCTTGTTAAGATCGACCCCAAGTCCATCGGTGTCGGTCAGTATCAGCACGATATGAAGCAGGCAAGACTTGACGAGGCCCTTGGCGGAGTAGTTGAGGACTGCGTAAACAGTATCGGCGTTGACATCAATACCGCGTCCTACTCCCTCCTTTCCTACATTTCGGGCATCAATCTTACCTCTGCTAAAAACATTGTAAAATACCGTGAGGAAAACGGTGAGTTTACAAAGAGAGAGCAGCTTCTTAAGGTGCCCAAGATAGGTAATAAGGCGTATCAGCAGTGCGCAGGCTTCCTCCGTGTGCCCGATTCCAAGGAGATCCTTGACAATACAGGCGTTCACCCCGAGGCTTACGCGGCTACAAAGCAGCTACTTGAAAAGTTTGAATATACAAAGGCAGACGTAGCGGGCGGCGCTCTTTCCGATCTTCGTAAAAAGTGTACCAAATACGGCACGAAGAAGCTTGCAGACGAGCTTCAGATTGGTGAGCCTACGCTCCTTGACATCATTGGCGAGCTTGAAAAGCCCGGCCGTGACGTGCGTGATTCCCTCCCACAGGTCATCTTAAGAGACGACGTTTTGGGTATGGAGGATCTTAAGGAGGGTATGCTTATGACGGGTACGGTAAGAAACGTAATCGACTTTGGCGCCTTCGTGGATATCGGCGTTCATCAGGATGGACTCGTTCATATCTCCGAAATTTCGGATAAGTACGTAAAGCATCCCTCCGAGGTGCTGAGCGTTGGTGATATAGTCAACGTAAAGATCAAGAGCGTGGACCTTAACAAGAAGAGAATAGGTCTTACAATGAAAATTTGACTATAGCCTAAATTTAACAAAAAAAAGAGGGTGGATTTGTATACTTTGCACAAAAAATAAATAAAAATTTTGTGTAAAAAATCACTTTAAATTTTTGACTTTTTCTGCTATAATATAAGTACTAAAATATGCTAAGTGCGGCAGATTTGCGCCGTAATGGCAGTTGTTCCTCGAAAAGAGGACCTCGGTTAGAAAAATAAAAGTTACATAAACAAGGAGAATTTTCAGTATGGCAAGTTTATCATTAAAGCATATCTACAAGAAGTATCCCGGTGGCGTTACAGCCGTTTCCGACTTCAACCTTGAGATTCAGGACAAAGAATTCGTTATCTTCGTTGGTCCCTCCGGTTGTGGTAAATCAACAACTCTTCGTATGATCGCAGGTCTTGAAGAGATCACAGAGGGTGAGCTCCGTATTGACGGCACACTCGTAAACGACGTTGCTCCTAAGGATAGAGATATCGCGATGGTATTCCAGAACTATGCTCTTTATCCTCATATGACTGTATACGAAAACATGGCATTCGGTCTTAAGCTCAGAAAGGTACCGAAAGAAACAATCAAGCGCCGTGTTGAATCCGCAGCTAAGATCCTCGGTATCGAAGCACTTCTTGACAGAAAGCCTAAGGCTATGTCCGGTGGTCAGAAGCAGCGTGTTGCTCTCGGACGTGCTATCGTAAGAGAACCTAAGGTATTCTTGCTTGACGAGCCTCTTTCCAACCTCGACGCTAAGCTCCGTGCTGCCATGAGAACTGAGATCACAAAGATCCACCAGACAATCGGTACAACATTTATTTACGTTACTCACGACCAGGTTGAGGCTATGACAATGGCTACAAGAATCGTAGTTATGAAGGATGGTCTTATCCAGCAGGTTGACACACCTCAGAACCTCTATGACAAGCCTGTTAACATCTTCGTTGCAGGATTTATCGGCACACCTCAGATGAACTTCCTCATTTCCACACTTGAAAAGAAGGAAGACGGCGCTTACATAACATTCGGCTCCAACACAATTAAGCTTCCCGCTGAAAAGTCTAACGATCCCGCTCTTGAGCCCTACTATGGTAAGGAAGTTATCGCAGGTATCCGTCCTGAGCTTATTCATGACGAGCCCATTTACCTCTCCTCCATGTCCGATAACGTTATCGAAGCTAACGTTGACGTTACTGAGCTTATGGGTGCTGAAATCTACCTTTACCTCGCTGTTGACGGCGCTGAAGCATTCAACGTTGAAGCAAGCAAGGGTGAAAACGTTAAGAACGATATCATCGCAAGAGTATCCTCCCGTTCACAGGCAAGAGCCGGTGACAGAATTCAGGTTGCTATCGACGCTTCCAGAATCCACCTCTTCGACAAGGACACTCAGAAGTACATTATCCACTAATTCCGATAATACAAAATCCCCTGATTTTCAGGGGATTTTTGTTTTTATTATTGACTTTTAAAAATAAATGATGTAATATTATTATGACAGGTTATGTCTTATTATTATATATACGCGCGAAAGGATAATAATAAAAATGAAGAAAAAATTTGCAGTCGTAGGCTATGGCGGAATGGGCTCCTGGCACGTAAATCACGCCCTTAAGAGCGACGTTTTAGAGCTTAGCGGTATTTACGATATAGACGATAAAAAATCAAAGCTCGCTATGGAAAGAGGCATTAAGGCATACGCTTCTCTTGATGAGCTTATTGCAGACAAGGACGTGGAGCTTGTTACGGTCGCGATCCCCAATGACGTACATCTTGACACCGTTGTACGCTTGCTCAAGGGGGGCAAAAACGTAGTTTGTGAAAAGCCCGTTGCTCTCTCAACAGAGGAATTTAATACAATGGTTGCTACCGCTAAGGAAAGCGGTAAGCTCTTTACCGTTCATCAGAACAGAAGATGGGACGTTGACTATCTCGCTATCCAGGCAATTTGTGACAGCGGTGAGATCGGTAAGCCCTTAAGAATAGAATCAAGAATCCACGGCTCCCGCGGTATCCCCTCCGACTGGAGAGGTATGAAGGAGTACGGCGGCGGTATGATACTTGACTGGGGCGTTCACCTTATTGACCAGCTTATGCTCGTGTTCAAGGATGAAAAGATCGCTACCATCAACTGTACAGAAACCCATATCACCAACAAAGAGGTTGATGACGGCTTCTACCTTACCATCACATTTGAAAGCGGCGCAGTTGCCTTCGTTGAGGTTGGTACATATAATTTCCTTTCCTTGCCAAGATTCTATATGAAGAGTGAAAACGGAACGGCTCTTATCCAGGATTGGAGAGAAAAGGCAAAGGTTGCAAAGTGCAAGTACTGGCACGAAAACGACGTGCTTCCCGTACAGACTGCGGCAGGCCTTACAAAAACTATGGCGCCACGCGACAGCATTACAATGGACGTATATGAAAAGGACATTCCTGTATCCGACGTTCACGATTTCTACCGTAACGTATGCAAGGCAATAGACGGAGAGGAAGCTCAGCTCGTAACTCACGAGCAGGTTGGACTCGTCCTTAAGATAATGGAGCATTGCTTCAAGTCGGGCGGCTTGACCATTAAGTTTGAATATTGATTTTACTTTATAAATTATAAATAAGGAAGAGATCTTACTTTCGTAGGGTCTCTTTTTTTTGTTTTTTAACAGCATATGCTTAACATATGCTCAGCATATGTACATATATAGAATTAGAATTAGAAATAAAAATAGAATTAAAAATATGTATATAATTAAAATAAACAATGTAGAATTTCCGTGTGGACAAAGGGAAAAACACCTGTTTTTCACACTACATTCAGCTTAAGCACTTAAAAGTCGAGTCTGCTAAAAAAGATGAAAAATTTTATTAAAAACCTATTGACAAAAGGTTTTGTAAGTGGTATATTATATATGCAGATTAGCAATCGAGTAAAAAGAGTGCTAAAATCTTAAAAGGGAGGAAAAGTATGGAAATCGAGTACGAAATTGAGCTTAGCGAACGTAAAAAAATGATCCTTAAGGCTATCGTAGAAGCGCATATTAAGCTTGGTGAGCCCGTCGGCTCAAAATATCTTACTCAGGAAATGGGTATTTCCTATTCCTCCGCCACTATAAGAAACGAAATGGCAGAGCTTGAGGAAATGGGCTTTCTTGAACAGCCACACACCTCCGCAGGCAGAATCCCGTCAGAGCTTGGATACAGATTCTACGTTGACACCCTTCTTCAACAGTATGATATGACCACCAAGGAGGCAAACGAGCTTAACACGATGCTTTCCGTCAAAATGTCCGAAATAGACAAGATTTTGGAAAACGCAAGAAAAGCCGCCTCCGCTATGACCAATTATACGGCTATGACTCTTAGGGCAAGACCAACGGGAATTACCATAAAGAAATACGAAATGGTATATCTTGAGCCGCGCAGCATTCTTGCCGTTATGGTTACAATGACCGATTCCGTTAAGACCAAAAGCATAAAGCTTCCCTTTGACGTTACGAAACTTGATATGGAGCAGCTTACAATAGTCTTGAACGAGGAGCTTTCGGGCGTTGATATCGATAATATAAATATCTCCTTAATGGTGAAGATGGAAAACAGAATGGCATCCTGCCCGGGCATTGTAAATATAGTTGTAAAGAGCATATATGAAACAATGAACGAGCTTGGCTCCGAAATTCAGTTCGAGGGTGTAAACAGACTTTTACAGTATCCCGAATACAAGAATTTTGACAAGCTGCAAAAGATGATATCCACCATAGAGGATAAAAACGATATAATCAGGGCGATAAGCACCATTGACCAGAGTGATGACGAAACGAAAATATTCATCGGATCTGAAAATATGGTTAAAATAATGGATAACTCCACCTTGATCTATAAAAATCTTAAGCTTGGAGGCAAGACCATCGGCGCTATCGGTATTATAGGACCCTGCAGAATGGATTATTCAAGGGTGCTTTCCACTATTGATAAGCTGTCTGATGAGATCGGCAGACTTACGGAAAAGCAGAATCTGCTCCCGGGTGCTGAGCCAAGGAAAAAAGAGAGGTAACAATGGAAGAAAAGGATTTGAATAAGGAAGAAGCCACAGCCGAGGAAAAGGCAGAAGAGGTAAAGGCTGATCCTGTTGAAGAAGCAAATAAAAGAGCGTACGACGCAGAAAAAAAGTGCGCTGAAACAAACGATAAGTATCTTCGCATAATGGCGGAATACGATAATTTCAGAAAGCGCACCGCAAAGGAAAGAGACTTCATCTACTCTGAGGCTTACTCAGACGCGATAAAGCAGCTCTTACCCGTTATCGACAATATAGAAAGATCTGTTACCTTCGTGTCCGACGAGGAAACGAAAAAGGGTCTTAATATGATAATTACTCAAATGACTGAGGCTCTTAATAAAATGGGAGTTACGGTTATTGAAACAAAGGAATTTGACCCCAACGTACACAATGCCGTTATGCACGTAGACGATGAAGCCTACGGAGAGGGCGAAATAGTAGAGGTGTTCCAGAAGGGCTACAAATACAAGGACAAAATCATAAGATACGCTATGGTTAAGGTAGCGAACTAACTAAGTTTAATTTATCTATATATACAGGAGGAATTTATTATGGGAAAAATTATTGGTATTGACTTGGGTACAACCAACTCTTGCGTTGCAGTTTACGAGGGAGGCGAGCCCACGGTTATCGCAAATCCCGAGGGATCAAGAACAACACCCTCTGTGGTTGCATTTTCTAAGACAGGTGAAAGAATGGTAGGTCAGGTTGCAAAGCGTCAGGCTATTACAAACCCCGACAAGACCATTTCAAGCATTAAAAGACATATGGGTACTGATTATAAGGTAACCATCGACGGTAAGACACTTACCCCCCAGGAGATCTCCGCTATGATCCTTCAGAAGCTTAAGGCTGACGCAGAGGCTTATCTTGGTACAACAGTAACAGAAGCGGTTATCACAGTTCCCGCTTACTTCTCAGACGCTCAGCGTCAGGCTACAAAGGACGCAGGTAAGATCGCAGGACTTGAGGTTAAGAGAATCATTAACGAGCCTACTGCGGCTGCTCTTGCCTTCGGTATGGATAAGGAAGAAAACCAGAAGATCATGGTATTCGACCTTGGCGGCGGTACATTTGACGTATCCCTTCTTGAGATCAGCGACGGCGTATTTGAGGTTCTTGCAACTGCAGGTAACAACAAACTCGGCGGTGATGACTTCGATAACAAAATAATCAACTGGATCGCAGAGCAGTTCAAGGCGGAAAACGGTATCGATCTCCGTCAGGATAAGATGGCTCTCCAGAGACTTAAGGAAGCGGCTGAAAAGGCAAAGATCGAGCTTTCCGGTATGACATCCACAAGCATCAACCTTCCCTTTATTACGGCTGACGCAACAGGTCCTAAGCACTTTGACGCTACTCTTACAAGAGCTAAGTTCAACGAGCTTACCGCTGACCTTGTAGAGGCTACAATGAGACCTACAAAGCAGGTTCTTGCCGACGCGGGCCTTTCCGTATCCGAGGTTGATAAGGTTCTTCTCGTAGGCGGTTCTTCAAGAATTCCCGCCGTTCAGGAGGCTCTTAAGAACTTTATCCACAAGGAGCCCTTCAAGGGCATCAACCCCGACGAATGCGTTGCTATCGGCGCTGCAATTCAGGGCGGTGTTCTTGGCGGCGACGTTAAGGATCTTCTCTTGCTCGACGTAACTCCCTTGTCACTCGGTATCGAAACACTTGGCGGCGTTTGCACAAAGATCATTGACAGAAATACTACTATCCCCGTTAAGAAGAGCCAGATCTTCTCAACAGCGGCGGATAATCAGCCCTCCGTACAGATCCACGTTCTTCAGGGTGAAAGAGAAATGGCTGCAGGTAACACGACCCTCGGTATGTTCTCCCTTGACGGTATCGCACCCGCGCCCCGTGGAATTCCTCAGATCGAGGTTACATTCGATATCGACGCTAACGGTATCGTAAACGTAACTGCAACCGATAAGGGTACAGGTAAGGAGCAGCACATTACAATTCAGTCCTCCTCCAATATGTCCAAGGAGGATATCGACAAGGCAGTTAACGAGGCTGCTAAGTTCGCTGAAGAGGATAAGAAGCTTAAGGAAGCCGTTGAAACAAAGAACAGAGCAGAGTCCCTTATTTTCCAGAGCGAAAAGACTCTTAACGATATCGGCGATAAGGTAAGCGAGGACGATAAGGCTCCCGTTAAGGCGGCTATCGAAAAGCTTAAGGAAACAGTTAAGACAAACGATACAGAGGCTATCAAGGCTGATTCCGACGCTCTTGAAAAGGCGTTCTACGCAGTAAGCGAAAAGCTTTACGCTCAGCAGGGCGGAGCTCAGGGTGCAGGCCCCGATATGGGCGGCGCACAGGGCAACGACGGCACTTACTACAACACAGATTTTGAGGATAAAACAAACAACTAATTTGTTATGGGTTGCTGCAATAAGCACAGACCAAAAACAGACACGGTTTAATGAATAATCGTTTATTTTACTGATTAATGTCGTAAATAGCAAAGTTGAGATTTTGCAATTTTGCAAAATCTCTTCTTTCTTATGTGCCTGTTTTTTAGGCGCGACTGCTACTCACACGGGGTCCCCGTAAAATCCGTGAGGATTTTTGGGGAATTGGTCAACCGTACGCCAGTACGCCGACGTGTACGCATTCACGCCTTCTGCACTCATTTCGCTAACCCATAAATGGGTTGCCTACGGCAACTTAAGAGGTATATATGGCAGATAAAAGAGATTATTATGAGGTTTTAGGTATATCCAAGGGCGCAAGCGCCGATGAAATAAAGAAGGCGTATCGCTCAATGGCGAAAAAATACCATCCCGATATGAATCCGGGAGATGCCGAAGCGGAGAAGAAATTCAAGGATGTAAACGAAGCCTACGGAGTTCTTTCCGACGCGGAGAAGAAGGCGCAGTACGACCAATACGGACACGCCGCATTTGAACAGGGCGGTGGCTTTGGCGGTGGCGGCGGCTTCGGTGGATTCGGGGGCTTTGACTTTGATGTGGGGGATATTTTCTCCTCATTCTTTGGCGGCGGCTCATCCACCTCACGCAGGGCAAACGCGCCTCAGCAGGGTGACGATATCGGTGTAAGAATTACTATTTCCTTTGAGGAGGCGTTCTTCGGCTGCAAAAAGGAAGTAAACTTTGCAAGAATTCAAAAATGCTCGGACTGTGGCGGCTCGGGCGCTGAAAAGGGCACAAGCGCAGAAAAATGCTCAAAGTGCGGCGGCAGCGGTACCATTAGAGTTCAGCAGAGAACTGCCTTTGGTATGATGCAGTCAACGGCGGCGTGTCCCGACTGTAAGGGAACGGGTAAGATCATAAAGAACCCCTGCTCCAACTGTAAGGGCAAGGGTATGGTAAAGGTAAATAAAAAGCTTGAGGTAACCATTCCCGCAGGTATTGACGACGGACAGAGAATCGCTCTTCGCGATCAGGGTAACGAGGGAAGAAACGGCGGCGCGGCAGGTGATCTTATCATCCAGGTATCCGTTCGTCCTCATCCCATATTTGAAAGAGACGGCAAAGATCTTTACTGTGAAATTCCCATCACCTTTGCAGAGGCGGCTCTCGGCGCAAAGATCAAAATACCCACAATGGAGGGTGAGATCGATTACGATATTCCCGAGGGTACGCAGACGGGCACAATGTTTACCATAAGACAAAAGGGTGTTCCCGATGTAAACGGCAGAGGCAAGGGCAATCTTTACGTCAAGGTCGTAGTAGAGACCCCCAAGAATTTAAACGAGGAGCAGAAGAAGATCTTACGCAGCTTTGCGGAATCCTGCCAGGAAAAGAATTTCACAAAGAGAAGCAGCTTCTTTGACCGCTTCAGAAAATGAGGAGCTAAATGGAAGATAACAAATGGATACAGATAAAGGTCACCTCAGGGGTTGAAAACCTTGATAGCCTTTGCGCAGTTATGAGTATGCTCTCAAACGGACTTCAGATAGAGGATTATTCCGATATTGAGGACAGAATACTTGACGGAGTGTACGGTGACCTTATTGACGAAAGCGTATTGAACGCCGACAGAACAGTTGCCTCCGTGTCTATTTACGTCCCCGCGGATAAGCCTACGGAGCATTATACAATGTTCATTAAGGAAAAGCTTGACGCTCTTAAAATAGAAGCAAAAACAGAGCTTATTTCCCTTTGCGAGGAGGATTGGGCAAACTCCTGGAAGCAGTATTATAAGCCGATCAAGATAGGCAACCGCTTAGTTGTAGTTCCCATGTGGGAAAAATACGATGCGGAGCCCCACGAGATAATCGTAAGAATGGATCCCGGTATGGCGTTTGGTACGGGCACTCACGAAACCACCCGTCTTTGCGCTACCTTGCTTGAAAGGTACATAACCGAGGACAGCCTTATGCTTGACGTTGGATGCGGCAGCGGTATTCTTGCCATCTGCGCCTCCAAGCTTGGAGCAAAGAAGTGCTACGCCTACGATATCGATCCTGTTGCCGTAAAGGTATCAAAGGAAAACGTTAAGGATAACGGCGTTGATAATATCGAGTGCGGTGTTTCCGACCTTTTAGCAGGGGTAAAGGAGGGCAAATACGACGTTATTACCGCTAATATAGTTGCGGATATAATTATTCGTATGCTTCCCGACATTTCCAAATTTATGCATAGAGATACCATCCTCGTTCTCTCGGGCATCATCGACGAAAGATGTGACGACGTGTACGCATCCATTTCAAAAAACGATTTTGAAATAGTGGAGGAAATACACGAAAACGGCTGGTGCGCAATTTCCGTAAAGGTGAAATAAATCAATTCAGAGGCTGATTTTCAGCCTCTTTTTGCTTGCATAAATACGAGTTCAACAAAGGTTTAGCGATAAAAAAGAATATAAACGGAATAAGCCTTCCCTAAGAAAGGGAAGGGGGACCAAGCTTGCTTGGTGGATGAGTATGTTCCTTTTATTCTTGACATTTATTTACAATGGTGTTATTATATATATAATTAAAGCCGAGGAGGATATTATGCCAAGATTTTTTATAAGAGCCGACCAGGTGGAATATGACGAAAACGGAGCAGGCTCCCTTGTTATAACTGGAGAGGACGCCCATCATATTTCCCATTCTCTGCGTATGGCTACGGGAGATGAAATTACCGTTTGCGATATGCAAAAAAACGTGTACGAATGTAAAATATCCGCCTTTGGCGAGGATACGGTAAGAGCCGATATTATAAGTCAGTCCCCCTCGGATACCGAGCCTCCCTGCTATATAAAGCTTTATCAGGCTGTGCCAAAGGGAGATAAATTAGAAACCATAATTCAAAAATCCGTAGAGTGCGGAGTGTCGGAGATAATCCCCTTTATGTCGGAAAGATGTATTGCCAAAATAGAGGGCAAGGACGTTTCCAAAAAGGCGCAAAGACATAATAAAATATCGGAAAGCGCGGCAAAGCAATGCGGCAGAGGTATTATCCCAACCGTAAGAGAGGCTATGAAATTCAAGCAGGCAATGGATGACGCGTCAAAAAGCGATATTACTATCTTCTGCTATGAGGGAGACGGCACAACGTCCTTAAAGGACATTTTAAGAGAGAATAAAAACGTAAAAACAGTATCCCTTGTAATAGGCGCAGAGGGCGGCTTCAGCCTTAAAGAGGTGGATTACGCATTAAGCCTCGGCGCAAAAGCTGCGGGACTTGGAAAAAGAATATTAAGGTGCGAAACAGCGCCCTCCTTTGCCCTTGCTTGCATAGCTTACGAGCTTGAATTGTGATTTTTGTGTAAAATGGCAAAAGAATATGCAAAATTCACAAAAAAATCTGCAAAAAAGTCTTGAAAAGACCATAAAAATAGTGTAATATATATATACATAATGCACAAATTGCACAAAAGAAACGTTTCGGAGGTTAGGATATGTCTAATAGATTATTTCAAGGCGTGATTCATCAGATGCATAATGCGGTTGACCGTGTTATCGGTGTTATTGACGACGCAGGTATCGTTATCGCTTGCAGTGAGCTTTCTAAGATAGGAGAGCTTCGCATCCGCGCAAAGGAAGAAATGCTTTATACGACCGAAACTATGGTTGTTGACGGCTATACCTATCAGCCTATTGGCAGCGGCGCTAAAATTGAATTTATGGTGTTCGTTGAGGGCGAGGATAAATTGGCGGATAAGTACGCTTCAATACTTGCAATTTCACTTTCCAATATCAAGAGCTTTTATGATGAAAAATGCGATAAGAGCTCATTTATTAAAAATATCATTATGGACAATATCCTTCCCAGCGATATTTACGCAAAGAGCAAGGAGCTTCATTTCGACGGTAACGACCACCGCGTTGTGTTCCTTGTAAGGTTCTATTCAAGAACGGAAATTATGCCCTTCGAGATCCTTCAGAATATGTTCCCCGACAAATCAAGAGATTACGTTATTGCAACGGGAGACCAGGATATCGTAGTTGTTAAGGGAATTGCAGACGACGTTGACCTTGTTGAAACCGAAAAGATCGCGCAGAGCATTTCCGATACCTTAAGCTCCGAGTTCTATTGCCGCGTTGGTATCGGTATCGGTACTATCGTAGACAATATCAAGGATCTTGCAAGATCCTATAAGGAAGCGCAGATCGCTATTGAGGTTGGTAAGGTATTCGAGACCGAGAAGGAGATCGTAAGCTACGAAAACCTTGGTATCGGCAGACTTATTTATCAGCTTCCCACAACTCTTTGTGAGATATTCTTGACCGAGGTATTCAAGCACGGCTCAATAGAGACTCTTGATAAAGAAACTCTTCAGACAATTCAGGTATTCTTTGAAAACAATCTTAACGTGTCAGAAACGTCAAGAAAGCTTTTCGTACACAGAAATACACTCGTATACAGACTTGATAAGATCAAAAAGATCACAGGTCTTGACCTCCGTCAGTTTGACCACGCAATTACCTTCAAGGTTGCCCTTATGGTAAGACGCTATCTTACTGCAAAGCCCATTAAGTTCTGATAATTAAAAGCAAAAAACTCCGTTTTCGGAGTTTTTGTGCGTAAATATAAAAGTACATAATTTTTGAAAGGGCATTTATATGCCATGAGGTGATAAATATGGAAGACAAGAAAATAAAATATACCGTCGAGGGCTTTGAGAAGCTCAAGGAAGAATATGACTATCTTAAAAATGTCAGACGTCAGGAGGTAAAGGTACTTCTTAAGGAGGCAAGATCCTTTGGTGACCTTTCCGAAAACAGTGAATATGATGAAGCAAGAGATCAGCAGGCAAAGGTAGAAAGCCGTATTGCAGAGCTTGAATACCTTATGAAGAATGCTGAAATTATCGACACAGATGCGGTTAAAAACGTAGTTGCTCTCGGCTCCACCGTTATTATCGAGTATGCTGACGGCACAACTAAGGAATATATCCTCGTTGGCTCAAACGAGGTTGATCCCTTAAACGGTAAGATCTCCGACCGTTCTCCCATCGGTATGGCTGTTATCGGTCATAAGAAGGGGGACAACGTAACTATCGAAACTCCCGTTGGAGAAAAAGACGTAAAGATCGTAGATTTCTTTAAGACAAAGAATTGAGGTTATTATTATGCAGGAAAATGTAAATAACGCAGAGGGCGTAGTAGAAGAGGTTGAGCTTAGCGAAATACTTCAGATACGCCGTGACAAGCTTACAAGCCTTTGTGAAGCGGGCAACAACCCCTTTGAAAAGGTTAAGTATGATATTGACGCATACACAACGGACATTGTAGAAAAGTTTGATGAATACGAGGGCAAGACTGTAAAGATCGCAGGCAGACTTATGTCCCGCCGTGATATGGGTAAGGCTAACTTTATCGACGTATTGGACGGTAAGGGAAGAATCCAGTGCTACATCAGAATTAACGACGTTGGCGAAGAGGTTTTTGAGCAGTACAAGAAGTGGGATATCGGCGATATTATCGGTCTTAGCGGTATGGTATTCAGAACAAGAAGAGGAGAAATCTCCGTACACGTGTACGAAATTGAGCTTCTTGCCAAGTCCTTGCTCCCCTTGCCCGAAAAGTTCCACGGACTTAAGGACCAGGAAACAAGATACAGACAGAGATACGTTGACCTTATCGTTAACCCCGAGGTTAAGGACACCTTCTATAAGAGATCACAGATACTTAAGGAGATCCGTAACTACCTTGACTCCAAGGGATTTTTGGAGGTTGATACTCCTATCCTCGTTCCCCTTGAGATCGGCGCAAGCGCAAGACCCTTCGTAACACATCACAACACACTTGATATTGATATGTACCTCCGTATAGAAACTGAGCTTTACCTTAAGCGCCTTATCGTTGGCGGTATGCACAGAGTATACGAGGTTGGCAGAATCTTTAGAAACGAGGGTATGGATACAAAGCACAATCCCGAGTTTACCTCCATTGAGCTTTATCAGGCATTTACCGACTATAAGGGTATGATGGACCTCGTTGAGGAAATGAATAAGATGCTCGCCGTTAAGATCTGCGGCTCTGAAAAGATCATGTATCAGGGCAACGAGATCGATATGGGCCATTGGGAAAGACTTACAATGGTAGAGGCTGTTAAGAAGTATGCAGGCGTTGATTACAACGATTGGGCAACTGACGAGCAGGCAAGAGAGGTAGCTAAGGCTTACCACGTAGAGGTTGCCGACGACGCTACAAAGGGCAGAGTTCTTATTGAGTTCTTTGACGCATACGTTGAAGAAAAGCTTATTCAGCCCACCTTCATTTACGATTATCCCGTTGAAAACAGCCCCTTGGCAAAGAGAAAGCCCGATAATCCTATGTTTACAGAGAGATTTGAGTACTTTATAAACGCAACGGAATTCGGTAACGCATTCTCCGAGCTTAATGACCCCATTGACCAGAAGGAGCGCTTTGAAAAGCAGGTTGCCGCTAAGAGAGCTGAGGAGCCCGATACAAAGGCAGAGGTTGATTACGACTACATCACCGCCCTTGAGTACGGTATGCCCCCCACAGGCGGTCTTGGCTTCGGTATCGACCGTCTTGTAATGCTTCTTACAGATAGCGCATCCATCCGCGACGTGCTTTTGTTCCCCACAATGAAGCCCCAGGCGTAACCAAATTGCCGAAAAGCCTTGCGGCGTAAGGGTTTTTCAATTTTTGCAAGGTTAAAAACTTACACATTTACACAGAACTTACACAGAATTATGTAAAGTTTGAAGAAAAGACTTGCGGGACAAATAAAATAGCCATACAAATTGAGTAAGATGTTGCTCAAATATGTGTGGCTTTTTTATTTTTTGGCGTAAATTTAGAATGAATACAAACTGTATATTTTTCCATTTATCGCTGCATATTTTATACAAGATATTGAACATTTACCAACTTTATGGTATAATAAGGTCAAGAAATCTAAAAGGAGCTTTTATGGACGCGAAGCAAAGTGTTTTCCCGAGGTGGAGGGGCTTTAACATACTTGGAATGTTTTGTTCCAAGGAGTCATGTTACAACGACTTTCGCTCGCCGGGGTATTTTATCGAAGAGGATTTTAAAATGATGGCAGATTGGGGCTTTGACTTTGTCAGACTGCCGCTTTCATATAGGCTTTGGAGCGACGTGAAAAATCCTTATGAAATAAACGAAGAGAAAATATCGTGCCTAGATGAAGCCATATATTTTGCCGAAAAGTACGGCTTGCACACAAACATAGCAATGCACCGTTTGCCTGGTTATTGTGTCAATCAGGATGAAAAAATAGAAGAAATAAACGACCTTTGGCGCGACAAAGAAGCGCTTGATGCCGCAGCTTATCAATGGAGTCAAATTGCAAAAAGATACAAAAATATAGGTACTGATAAGCTCAGCTTTAACGTCATAAATGAGCCCGACCGAAAAATCACTCCGTTACAGTACAAAACCGTAAACGAAAGAGTTATAAACGATGTGAGAAAAATCACTCCCGATAGACTTTTTATTCTTGACGGCATTTGTTACGGTGATATTCCACCCGTTGATGCTATGAGATATTTTGAAAACGCTGGATATAGCTGCCGTGGATACGAGCCACGCAGATTGACCCATTATGGAACAGGTGAGGATGACGAATACCCTAAGTG
Source organism: Clostridia bacterium (assembly GCA_017481595.1). Classification (GTDB taxonomy): domain Bacteria; phylum Bacillota; class Clostridia; order Oscillospirales; family CAG-272; genus RGIG2000. The sequence continues at coordinate 20,275 of JAFUOY010000026.1, forward strand.
GCCCGATATGAGAAAATTTGATAATAACGGTGACCAAGCAATCCGCGACAGACACGAGCTAGAACAGTTTTTCGGTATGTGGGCATCACTTTCAGAGGTTCTAAAGGTGGGCGTTCACTGCGGTGAAATGGGCGTTTACTATAAATGTCCCCACGATATTGCTATGCGATGGCTCGAGGACGTTTTGGATGTTTTAAAATCATATAACATCGGTTACGCCTTTTGGAATTTAAGAGGCAAATTCGGCATTATGGATAACGGCAGAACCGATACAGAAATGAAAACCTATAACGGCCACACTCTCGACACAAAAATGCTCAATCTCCTACAAAAATATTAACCAAAAGCCCATACGGCAAACCCGTATGGGCTTTTAACAGACAGGGGACGGTTCCGAATATACTACCAACAATGAAGCCCCAGGCGTAAAACGGACAAAATCAAATAGGATTATATGCGAGACTTCTTATAAGGAAGTCTCGCAGTTTTTTTACACGCAAGTTAAATGCGTGACGAAGTCGGAATATAACTTGACAGACTTTTATTTATTGGCTATAATGATATTACGTAAGCAACAGATATAAAGAGGTTTCCAATGAAAGATTTTTCTGAAATTGATAAGAATTTTACAATTGAAAAAACCATCGATAATAGTAAAATAAGGTTTTATAATGCTCTCAGCTACCCCTTTGAGATAAACGGTGTTTTCTACGATAATGGAAAATTCAGAAGAATGCCTGAGGACGTGGCAAAAAGCGTAAGCGATGGAGTCTATGCTCTGCACGCAAACACCGCAGGAGGCAGGATCCGTTTCAGGACAAGCTCTGCCTGTGTTGCCATAAATGCAAAAATGTCATCCGTCGGAAAAATGTCCCATTTTGCCCTTTGCGGCTCTGCAGGATTTGATTTGTACGTGGGAAATGAATATGCAGCCTCATTCATACCTCCCTTTGATATTACAAACGGATATGAGGGGATCGTAAAATTTGACAGGGCAGAGCCAAGGGAGATCACAATAAATTTCCCCTTATACAGTGACGTAAACGAGCTTTATATCGGACTGGACAGTGAGTCCTCGGTGTGGGAGCCATCACCCTATAAAACGGAAAAGCCAATAGTTTATTACGGCTCCTCAATTACACAGGGCGGATGCGCCTCCCGTCCGGGTAATACGTATCAGGCTATAGCTTCAAGGGAGCTCAATGCAGATTACGTGAATCTGGGCTTTTCGGGTAATGCCAAGGCCGAAAAGGAAATTTCAGATTACATAAAAAAATTGCCTATGTCGGTGTTTGTATACGATTACGACCATAATGCGCCGACAATCGAGCATCTTAAAATCACTCACGAAAGAATGTTTTTAGAAATTCGCGAGGCTTATCCCACCTTGCCCATAATTATGATGTCAAGACCGAAATATCATCTCAATGATGATGACGCATCTCGCTATGAAATAATAAAACGCACCTATGAAAATGCGGTTTTAAGAGGGGATAAAAATGTCTATTTAATAGACGGCCCCGCACTTATGAAGCTTGCTGAGGGAAACGGAACAGTTGACGGATGTCATCCTACGGATCTAGGATTTTTCTCCATGGCGAAGGCAATGATAGGTGTTTTGAGAAAAATATTATAAAAATGATGAAATAAAATTTTTGCTGTTTTAATATAGCGTTATGGACTTAAAAATGATATAATGATCTCAAATATATCAGTCAGAAGGCTTTAGAAAATAATGAATAAATACTGCATTTTGGTTTTGTCAACTCTTTTAGCTACGGGAAAATCCTTGTTTTGTAAGGCGTTGGGAACGGGGCAATACTCAAAAAAGGAAACGGCTATATTAAATTTCAAGGCGCTTTTTATTGCGTTTGCTTGCTCCTTGATGTTCGTGGCCAATGAGCTCCATAGGCTGCTTGAAATATCTGCCTTTTCCATTATCCTTTCCGTATTTTTTGGTATATCCGTGGCGTTAACTCAGATTATGCAATCAACGGCAATGGGAAAGGGACCTGCATCCTTGGTATCCCTTGTATATTCCTGCGGATTTTTAGTGCCTATTTTTTATGGATTGCTTTTCTGGGATGAAAGCGTATCCGTATATCAATGGCTGGGCATTTCTTTACTTGTAATAGCCTTGTGCTTAATAGTGTGCAAGGGAGAAAAGGGCGGAAAGATGTTTGCCTGGCTACCCTTTGCGGTTATTGCTATGCTTGGCTCGGGCGCCAATGCAATATTCCAAAAAACGCATCAATATTCCCCCTTCGCAGATGAATTGAAAATATTTTTGGTTTACTCCTTACTCTTTTCAGCATTGTTTACGAAAATTGCCTCCTTGCTGATTCGTAATAAAGGGGAAAAATCTCCCGAGCTTTCTAAAAAGCAAAGGGTAATTAAAAAAATAGTAGTTCCTTTATGCCTCGGCATATGCGTAGGACTATTGAATTTTTTGAATTTGAGTCTATCGGGAAAGCTTCCTTCAATAATACTTTTTCCCGTTTATAACGTGGGAAGTATGCTTTTGTCCAGCCTCATATCGGCGCTTATATACAAGGATAAGCCGACGAAAAGACAGGGTATTGGCTTTGCTATAGGAATAGTGGCAATTTTAATAGTTGGAATTTTTTAACAGGAGAAATTTATGGAATTACCTTGGAAAACAAAGGGCATAGTTTTGACCGCGCCTCTTAGTGACGAGCTTGATGACGTTATAAAATTCATTGATGAATATTTGGCCCCTCGCGGATTTAATATGATAGTTATGCAGGTAAGATATCGCTATCAGTTCAAGCGTCATCCCGAGGTGTGGGGATATGACCCTCTTTCCCTTGAGGACGTAAAAAAACTGCTTGACGTATGCAGAAAAAACAATATAAAATTAGTGCCAAAGATGAATCTGATAGGTCATCAATCAGGCTTCCACAATGAGCCCACGGACGGTATTCTCCACGGACATAATCAGGTTTTACCCGATACAAAGGATGGACTTTTAAGGGCTTATCCCGATTTTGACGAGCAGAAAGACACAAGGGAGATCCTTTACTCACGCAGCATATGCTTAAGCAGTATCGGGGCGAGGACCGTCGTATGCGAGCTGATAGATGAGCTGATGGACGTATTCGAGGCGGATATGATACATATCGGCTGTGATGAGGTATTTAACGCAGGACTGTGTCCCGAATGCTTAAAAAAATCAAGGGCAGAGCTGATCTCAGACTGGATAAATTCTCTTAACGAGCATATAAAAAAGCGAGGCGGAAAAACCCTTATCTGGGGCGACAGACTCCTTTCTACGGATACCGGCTATAACAGATGGGAATCCTCCGATAACGGTAGCGACAGCGCTATCGATATGCTTTCAAAAGATATTATTATATGCGATTGGCATTATGATAAATATGAAAAATATCCCTCCGTGGATATTTTTGCCAATAAGGGCTTTAAAATTATGATAAGCCCCTGGAGAGATAAGGAAAGCCTTGATGATTTTGTCAGCTATGCGAAAAATCACGATACGGGTCATATAAACGGTATTTTGATGACAACGTGGTGCGGCTCGGGAGATCTTGCGAAAAGATTACTGTACGGCGAAAATGGAAGATGGATACATACGGAGCAAATTGCCGCTACTATAGAAAAATCCTTTTAAAAGATGTAAAAGAGAATACGTATCTGGATATACGGTTGCAACCACTCCTTTTAACATTTACCAAGAACAGTGTCGCTGACGTAAAATTAAATCAACGAATTAAAAAAGGACGAGGAGCTATAACGGTTCCTCGTCCTGCTTATATAATATAAGATCCCTCGACGGATAAGCCCTCGAGGGATCGTTTTATTTGATTTCCTGTTCTAAAGCATCAAATTCGGGAGTATTAAAAAACTCACCCAAGGTGATTTTCAAGCCATCACATAATTTCTTAATAGTAATAGCTCCGGGATTTTTGCTTTTCTCGTTCAGAATACTGTAAACGGTAGAAGGAGAAACTCCGCATATGTTTGCAAGCTCGTTTACGGCAATATTACGTTCATTGCAAAGTTGAAGTATTCTGTTGGCAATGGCTTCCTTTGTGCGCATATTATACTCCTCCTTTACGATTTATCGTATAAATATTTTACCCAAATTTGCGATAAATCGTGTGGGATATATCGCAAATTTCTATTGTGTCATTTTTCCGAATTCTTAAGATGATTTTTTGATATATGGTAAGCTAAAGCTATTAAAAGTTTACCAAAATAATTGAGGTAATTGACAACAGCAGCACGATAAGGTCCTTTTTCGTTGGCTTTTCCTTATACACTATAAAGCCTAAAACCGTAGAAAACAGAATACTGCCGATATTTATTGCGGGGAAAAATACGGAGCTGTTAAGCTTGCCTGCAAGATAGGTGTTCAAAAGATTACAGGTGGCAAAGAAAACACCAATGGCAGAGCAGGAAATAAGATTTTTCCTTTGTATTTGAATGGAGCCCTTTTTAAGGAAAAGAAAGAATAGTAAGGAGCAGATAAAGCAGAAGATAAAGGCAACCAGAATAAATGAGCTCGTCTGGCCCACAAACTCCGATCCCTGCTGTATTTTTTGCACTACTCCAAGTCCGCCCGAGCAAATAAGAGCTATTATAAGGGGAAAGAAATATGAATTGGAGGTGCTTGCTTCACCGTTTGATTTTTTCTTTATTCCGGAAATTACGAGAACGGGTATAGCCATCAATATACCGAGGAAGCCCAAAAACGTTATTTTTTCCTCCCAAAAGATAGCGCCCGATAAGGTAGGAATTAAAAATCCAAATGAATATATAGTGGCGCAAATACCTGTTTTTCCCTTTGATAATGCAATGGTGTAGCACCATTGAGCGCACACAAGAAGCACACCGTAAGCTAAGGCGACAAGCACGGTAAAGAGAGAAAGCCCCTTGAAGTTGAAAAGGTTGACCGCCAAAAGAGCCAAGCTTCCCACACCGAAAATGGTGGCTTGTATACCAAAAAACTCACGCCTTTTGAACGTAAAGGAGGAAAAGCCTTTTGTAAGCACGTTTCTGCACGAGGCAAGGCAAGCGCTTAGGAGTAAAAGTAACCCGGAGATAATATCCATAAAAAACCTCTTAAAATGTTTTTTATAAGTATAACACATTTTTAAAATAATTCAATATTATCGAGAAATTTTTGTTAATTATAATATGATTGAATTTTACCGTTTTCTATGGTATAATCTGCTTAAAGCTATCTGTGGAGGAACGCTATGAGAATATTCGATTTTTTGCAAACCCCCTTCGTTTCGTACGAAGATAAAAATATGATTTATATTTCAGTAGAGGATTGGGATTTTTGTAACCCTTATAAGGTGGATATTTTTGTGGGAGCTGAGCAAGTATACAGCGAAAAAGTATTTGCCCCCGAATTTTCGGCTATGATACCTTGCTATGATAAGGAATGCATTTGCGTTGTCAGACTGACCCCCTTTGAGGATCTGCCCACAGAGGGCGAATATACGATTATCCCGCCAAAGCATTGGCAGATCCCCTTGCTTTATTCCTCTCACGAGGATCTGGGATACTGCGCATACATAGAAAAGCTGCATTATGAGTGTTATGAATATTTGAAAAAGGCAATGGAGCTTTGCTTGGCGCATGATGACTTTAAATATATGATAGAGCATTATTGGTGGCTTGATGCATTTGATTCCTATGCTTCAGATGAGGAAAAGCTTTTGCTTAAAAGGTTATTTGAGGAAAAAAGGATAGAGTTGAATGCCATACACAGCGGAGTTCATACGTCTTGGGCAAATGCGGAGCAGCTTGTACGTCAGATGTATTTCGGATGTATTGATGCTAAGGAAAAATACGGCATAACTCCACGGTGCGCCTTTTACACCGACCTTTCCGGAGCAAGCAGTTCAATTATAAACGCCTATACAAAAATGGGAATAAAATACGTTGGCTTTTTTGCCAATTCCTTTAGAAACTGTGAGGAAAACCCCGATATACCCCCTATATTCTGGTGGGAGGATAAAACGGGAGAAAGCCGCCTTTTGCTGTGGCATCAACGTTCTTACAGACCTAATGGATTGGCAGGAATATGGTGCGATACCAAAAGACAGTATAACGAGGGTGACTTTTATCTTGACAAAACCAAAATATTAAAAACGGAAAAGTGGCTCGCAAGAAGGATAAACAGACTTGAGCCCTGTAAATACGATATATTTCCCATCAGCTTTTATGATGACAGAGAATTGCCTACTACCATGCTTTTGACAGTATGCGAGGAAATGAATAAAAAATGGAAATATCCTACGCTTCGTATGGAGGTGCCCTCCGTATTTATGTCGGAGCTTGCGGAGAAATTTGGAGAGGATATCCCTACGCTAAGAGGTGAGATAAGCGACCAATGGGCGGATTTTGCTACGATTTCTCCGCGCCTTACTTCGGAAAAGCGAAGGGTAATGCGTACTGCTTACGATGCAGAACTGCTTGCCACCTTTGATTCCATAATCAATAAGTCAAGCTATGGCAGTAAGGTATTTAAGGACGCTTACTTCAGAATGAGTGAATTTGATGAGCATTGCTGGGCAACGTCCTCGAAGCATCCACAGGCGATGCACAGACATAATATCGAAAAGGTAAAAAGGGAGCCTATAGAAAGGGCGTCCAAGGATCTGCAAGACGTTTTGGACAAGATGTGCGGATCTGCCGACGGGGAAAGGATCAGCATTATAAATACCGTACCCTATGGAAGAAAAAACCACGTAAGAGTCGAAAAAAGCTGCCTTGTTCCCACCAAGCTTAAGCATCAGATCCTACCCGATGAAACGGTTGTTACGGAGGCTATAGAGCTTGATGGGGTAGAGGCAAGAAGCTTTGACGGAGTAGCCGCAAGCAAATATTCAACAGAAATCCAATCGGATCATTTTGAAACAGATTTTTATAAGGTGAGGATCAATAGGCAAACTCAAAAGGTAGTCAGCCTGTTCGACAAGGAATTGGGAGTAGAGCATATTGATACTCAGTCAAGATTTGAATTTGCTCAGTTCGTTTATGCATATGCAGAGCATAAGACCGATCCGAATTTGAGCTACGAGATACCCAAAAAGCTTGACTTAAAGGTATATGAGGGCGATATAGCATACGTTATAGTACAAACAGGCTACGAGGAGCAAAGCGGAGCGACGGTAACAACTCAGCTTACGTTCTATAAACACGAGAAAGCCATAGACGTGGATCTTAGCTATAAAAATGCTTCGGGACTTATTGGGGATTTTTATGACCGCTATAAGAAAAATTACTTTTTCGCCTTTCCATTTAAGCTTGATGATCCTGAGTTTTACACGGAGCTTGCCGTTGGCGAGAAAAATGAGAAGCGAGATATCATACCCCTTAATGCTAATGATTTTTCCGTGACACAGGGCTGGGTTGCCGCGGAAAACGAAAGGTATGGTGTGGCAATTTATACAAGAGATATGCCTGTATTTCATATGGGAAGCATAAAGTATAATCGACTTAAAAGCGGCTTCTTGCAGGACAAGGCGCATATCTTCCTGTATGCAAGCTCAAACAGATGCAACAATCTGTTATATACCTCCTTGGAGGAGTGCTGTGCAAAATATCGTCTTTCCATATTGCCATACGTAGGAAAGCATAATAATACCGTGCCGTCCTGGAGCAACGAAAACGAGCATAGCCTGACAGTCAGCAAGCCTGTGGATCGGTTTAACCTTAGTCTTTTAAAGCTTTCTGACGAAAATAAAAATATAAGGCTCGTGTCGGTGAAAAAGGCTGAAGACTGTGGAAATGCCATCGTTTTGCGCTTCGTTGAAACCGCGGGAAAAGCTACGGAATGTAAGCTGGAGCTTTTCTTTAAGCCGAAGAAGGCCCGATATATAACCAATGACGAAAGAGAGCTTGAACAAGCAACTGTACAGGATAACGTAGTGCGCTTTGTGTCCCACCCGTATTCATATACGGCATTAAAGGTGTACGGAGATTTTAATATAAGCGATAATTAAAAGCGTTTTTAAAGGACGAGGAACATTTTTGTTCCTCGTCCTTCTTTTGTTGGAATTGTGAAATTACAGACACAGGGTCGGCAAAAATGCGAAAAATCAACAATTTTTATATAAAAAAAGCGGGAAAAAGCGTAAAAAACATTTTTTATTTCCTTAATGTGTGTTGACCTTACAATATTATTATGCTATAATATAGGGTGCAAAGCTATAATATTATAAAATAATAAAATTTTTATTTCGCCCGCGCAAGCTATATTATAGCGGGAGATATACCTTGGCTTTGCTAAAAACAAAAGAGAATTGTGCTGACTTGCATCAATACAGGAAGGGCAGCTTATGAAATATTTGTGGATCGGCGTGGGCAACTCCCAGGAGGGAAGAGCCCACATTATAGAAAACGGCGGAGAGCTTTTTTCCGACGAGGTGTCAAACGATGCCTTGCTGTCGGGACTTGACGCCTGCGGAATACACGCGGATACGATAAACTCAAGCCGTGTGCCTCCGTACCCCATTTTCAAGAAAAAAAGAATATCCTCCTTCAAATGGGTATATCCAAGCGGAGCCACGGGCGTAAGCGTGGGATACCTGAACTATAAGTACGTAAACAGACTTTTTAAGAAAAGGTCGGTGGTTAAGGAGGCTAAGGCGTGGGCAAGAGCCAATAAGGGAGAGGACGTTACGGTATTCGTTTACCAGATGCACACACCCTTTATGGCGGCGGCAACCGCAGTAAAAAGAATAATTCCAAAAGCTAAGATCGTGCTTATCGTTGCCGATCTTCCTCAGTATATGGATATGAATATGTCCTCTTTAAAAAAGCTTCTTAAGAGGATAGACTGGAGCAGTATAAAGAAAAATATGCGCTATGTGGACAAGTATGTTCTTTACTCGGAGGCGATGGCGTCCTTCCTTAAGCTTAAGGAGGGCAGCTATATCACCATGGAGGGCTCCTACGATATTTCCACCGCCTACGACGGAGAAATAAGCAAGGATACGGAAAAAATATCCATAATGTACTCGGGCGCTCTTACAAGAAAGTACGGCATAGTGGAGCTGCTTGATGCAATGAAGGAGCTTGATGACAATTACGAGCTTTGGCTTACGGGGGGCGGAGACGCGGTTTCCCTTGTCGAGGAAAAAGCGAAGGAAGACACAAGAATAAAGTATTTCGGATACATTCCTTCACGTATCGAGCTTCTTAAAAAGCAAAAGGAAGCGACTATGCTCATAAACATCAGAGACCCCAAGGAGCCTGCGTCAAAATATTGCTTCCCCTCAAAGATATTTGAGTATATGGTATCGGGTAATCCCGTTCTTTCCACGGTTATTGAGGGTATTCCAAGGGAGTATTTCGATTACATAATCCCCTTGCCCGATATTGATTCTGCCACCCTTTGCAAAAAGATAAGGGACGTGGCAAAAATGAGCGCAGAGGAAAGAGCATCCTACGGAGAAAAAGCAAGAGACTACGTTTTGAAAAGAAAAAATAACGTGGCGCAGATGAAAGCGGTTCTTGATTTTATCTCGGAATAAGAATTTTTGAGTCCTTTTTGGACGTTTATATAGATTTTCACAGAGAAGGATCTGCATCGTCGCGATTGCAGATTAAGGAGACGGTATGGATAAAGTAAAAAAGCTTGCCATAATAAACGCTGTACCATACGGCAGTACGGGTAAAATAGTAAGAGGTATCGATAGTGTTGCCCGCCAAAAGGGTATGGAGACCGTTATATTTTACAGCTGGACAAAGCGGTTGAGAAAAAGCAATGCGCCAAACGTAGTGGTTACCTCCTTTTTTGGTAAACTTCTTCATATGGCTCTTGCAAGATTTACGGGAAAAAACGGAGGATATTCCTTCAAGGACACGAAAAAGATAATAAAGCATCTTGAAAAATTCAAGCCCGACGCTATAAATCTTCACATTATGCATTCCTGGAATATAAATCTTCCTATGCTGTTTGATTACGTTAAGAAAAACGACATCCCCGTGATCTGGACTATGCACGACTGCTGGGCGTTTACGGGCCATTGTCCTTGCTTTGATATGATCGGCTGCTATAAGTGGAAAACGGGCTGCTTCGAGTGTCCTCAGTATAAGGATTACCCAAATACTTATTTTGACAGATCCGAAAAAATGTGGAGGCTGAAAAGGGAATGGTTTACGGGAATTAAAAATATGACACTTGTCACTCCGTCGGAGTGGATGTGCGATACTGTAAAGCAGTCCTTCCTTTCAGAGTATCCCGTTAAGGTAATAAATAACGGCATTGATTTAACCGTATTCAAGCCTACAGAAAGCGATTTCAGAAAGAAATATAACTGCGAGGGCAAGTATATTCTTTTAGGAGTTGCCTTTGATTGGAGCGTGCGTAAGGGACTTGACGTGTTTATCGAGCTTGCAAAAAGGCTTGATGACGAGTATCAGATCGTCCTTGTGGGAACAAACGACGAAATAGATAAGTCCTTGCCAAAAAATATTATTTCCATTCACAAGACGGAAAACCAGGCGGAGCTTGCAAAGATATATTCCGCATCAGACCTGTTTATAAATCCTACAAGAGAGGATAATTTCCCCACGGTAAATATGGAATCCATTGCCTGCGGCTTACCTCTTATCACCTTTAAGACGGGCGGCAGCATCGAGATCTTTGACGAGGGCTCGGGGCTTATGGTGGATAAAGACGATATAGACGGAATGGAGAGGGCAATAAGACAGGTCCGCAAGGACGGGGGCTTAAGCCGAGAGGAATGTATCCTCCGTTCCAAAAAATACGATCAGAATGAAAGATTTACGGAGTACGTTGACCTGATACAGAGTATGCTGTAATCTCTTTCTTAAAAACATAAATTGGAGATTTTATGAAAATAACCTTAAACAAAAATGCAGATAGCGTAACACCAAGACGTATAATGGTGCAAAGCTTTATTCTTTGCATACTTTTAGAAAACGTTAAGATCTTTGACGTAATGGGCGCGTCCATCAAGCCTATTCACGTCGTTATGATCCTTTCCTCACTTTACTGTATAGTATTTGAGAAGATGTATATAAGGGACATATCCATCGGTATACTGTTTTTGGCGTTGCCCCTTTTACCTCTTTACAGGATTAACGACCTTACGGAGTGGCTTAAATCCTACGTTATTTACGCCCTTATGTGCGTATTTCTTGCTACGGCAATGCGTTATTTCATTGCGGAGATACAGGTAAATTACAAGAAGCATCTTAAGCTGCTTCTTTTCACCATCGCCTTTACCCAGATATTGGGTATCATACAGTTTTTGCGTATGAACCTATACGAGGATTTCTGGCTCAGAAACATATGGGGTAAGTATCAGTTCCACAGAAATCAGTTCGGCAAAAGCTACGGCTTTTACAGAGCGTATTCCTTGTTCTATGAGCCATCTGTTTTCGCCTGGATCACCTTTACCGCCTTTTCCGTTCTTTTGTTCTCGGAAAAGGAAGCGATATCAAATAAGATAAGAATTCCCCTTCTTATTCTTGACGTTGTGGCTATGGCAAGCTCACTTTCCGCAGCGGGCTTTATCGTTATGCTTGCCATAATCTTTTTGTTCATCTTCGTAAGAACGCCCAACCTTTACAAGAGAATAAAGGGCTTGTTCTTCGTAGCGTTGGCATTGGTGCTGCTTGTAGCCTTTACGGATATATTAAAGCCACTTAAACGAATATTCATAGAGCTTAGTATCCCGGGTATGTCGGGCTACGAAAGAGTGGTTACGCCTATGCTTTACGCAAAGGAGGCGCTCCATAATTTCCCCCTCTTTGGCAGAGGCCTCGGACAGGAGGGCTTTGTTGACGCAGTCGGCGTAATAGGCAGATATAAGGCGGTGCATAACTCCATTTTCGGCGTTATAGTTCACTTCGGTCTTTCCTCCCTTTGTCTGTTTATCCCCGCCATCGTATACGCGGTAAAAAGGATAGGAGAAAATCCCAAATGGGTGCTTCTTCTCATAAATATTCTCGGTATTTACGTATCTAACGGAGCCTTCTGCTCACTTGATACCTTTATGTTCCTCGTAATTATAGTTGCCTTTGGCGCTATAAAGACTGCCAAGCCCGTTGAAAGGAATTTCAGATTTTATGTGGGATAGTGATCTTGTTTCCGTAATAGTCCCCGTATATAATGTGGAAAAATATCTTGAAAGATGCGTGTGCTCCATCCTTTCCCAGACCTATAAAAATATTGAGGTAATTCTGGTTGACGACGGCTCTTACGACAAAAGCGGAGAAATATGCGACCGTTTGGCAAAGGAGGACTCCCGTATAAGGGTCATTCATAAGCAAAACGGAGGCCTTAGCTCCGCACGTAACGCGGGAATTGACGCTTCCTCGGGGGCGTATATAGGCTTTGTGGACTCCGATGATTACATTTCCCCCGTTATGATAGAAAAGCTTTACAGCGCAGTAAGGGATACGGATTCTCAGATTGCCGTAACGGGCAGAGTGGATAAGTATGAGGATGCAAGAGAGGTAGTAAGCTTTAAAACGGACTCAGTGCAACGCTTTGACCGTAAGGACGCGGTAAGGGAGCTTCTTTTAAAGAGGATAATGGACGTTTCCGCCTGCGATAAGCTTTTTAAAAGGGAGCTTTTTGAAGACATAAGATTCCCTCTTGGAGAAACCAACGAGGACAATGCGGTAATGTTCAAGCTGCTTTTAAGGTGTGACGGAGTTGTCCATACCGACAGCGCGGATTATTATTATTGCCACCGCGGAGAAAGCATTTCTGTGTCAATGAATACAAAAAAAGCCCTGCTTATGGATAAAAACGCAGAAGCAAACGCCGAGCTTATAAGGGGTATCTATCCTGAGCTTGAAAGGGAAATAATCATATACACAGGAATGCACAAAATGCTCTTTTACCATACCCTTCTTAAAATAAAGGTGTACGGCGGAGCGATTTCCAATGAGGAAAAGGAAATTTTAAGATCATCAAAAGCTTTTATTAAGAAAAACTACAGATATTTGATGGAAAATGCGGATGCGGAGAAAAATCTTCGCACTCAGCTAAGACTTATAAAATTCAATTTGTACGAGCCTGTATTGAGGCTCAAGCGCCTTATAAAGGGCAAATAAGGAAATGAAAGGACGAAGGAGGGTATTATGCTTTTTTCAATTATAACCGTTTCATTAAATGCGGAAGATCTGATTTACGATACCCTTAAGTCCGCTCTTGATCAGGAATTTACGGATTTTGAGATAATCGTCAAGGATGGCGGCTCCACAGATAAGACCCTTGAAAATATACCCTCTGACGAAAGAATAAGGGTCATTTCTAAAAAAGACAAGGGCATATATCAGGGTATGAATCAAGCCATAGTCGAGGCAAGGGGAGAGTATCTTATTTTTATGAACTGCGGTGACAGATTCTATGACTCAACGGTTCTTTCCCGGGCGTATGCAAGGCTTAAGGACAGAAACACGCCCTGCATTTTGTACGGCAAGATGTTTACCGAAAAAAACGGCGTGGTCAGCTATCCAAGCAGAATGAAAAAAAGATTTTTCTATAACGCCACCTTGTGCCATCAGGCAAGCTTTATACCGAGAAAAGCCTTTTCCGATATAGGCTATTATGATGAGGGGATGAAAATAGCCGCTGACTGGAAATTCTTCCTTGAGGCATTCCTTGGCGGAGTTGAGTACGAATATTGCGACAGCGTATTCTGCTATTTCCTGGACGGCGGAGTATCCGAAACGAAAAAGGGAATAGAGCAGGGAGAAAAGGAGAGAAGGCTTACTAAAAAGAAGTACTTTTCAACCCTTGAAAAAATCTATATTCCATTGATTTATACAAAAGCGGGACGGATGCTTATATCTCTTAAAAACAAAATAAAAAAGGGTTAATACTATAGATAGGAGTGCGGTATGAGTATAACTGCATTTTTAAATAAATTTATAAAAAGCGTTCTTTACAGAATGCACGCAAGAGGCGTAAACAAGGCTTTTAAGAAAAACAAGGAGATAAGGGCTCTTGTTGGATCCAACGCAGAGTTCAAGGATATACACAAGGGACAGCGTTGCTTTATCGTGGGCAACGGCCCGTCACTTAACGACGAGGACCTTTCCTTGCTTGAAAACGAATACGTTTTTACGGTAAATAAAATTGCAAATCATCCTTCATACGAGAGTATGAGGTCAAATTATCATTTCTGGGCTGACCCCGCCTTCTTCAATTTGTCCCCCGATAACGAGGACGATATGGAGCTTCTCAAGCGCTTTGAGGCGATCAAGACGGACAAGGCAGACCCGGTTTGCTTCGTTTCCCAATACGGCTACGATATGGTTAAAAGATTCGGGCTTGACAAAAAGCTTAACGTCCGCTTCTTTTACAGCGATCTGTTTTTCAGGGACGGAGAGAAAAAGGATATAGATTTTACAAGGCCCGTCTTCGCTCTCGAAACCGTAGTACAGTTCTGTATACAAATGGCTATATATATGGGCTTTACGGAGATATATCTTTTGGGATGCGATAACACCTATATTGTGGGAATAATAAATACCATTCTTGAAAAGGACGTGGAGGAATATTCCTATAAGGTGGATGAATCCGAAAAGAGATTTATCAAAAAATCAGCGGAGCAGAGAAAGAACGGCGGTATTGAAAGCTCGTTTTCAAGCTGTGCAAGAATGCTTCATATTTACAGGGAGCTTTATACCTATTGCTCCGACAGGAATATCAAGCTTGTAAACTGCTCATCAAAGACCATAATAGACTCCATACCGAGGGCGTCGCTTTCAAGCGTGCTTTCAGACGAAAAGAAGTAATATGACAATGCTGAAAAAACTTGTAAATAGCTATAAGGCTATGTCCGCCGCGGCAAAGGCGGCTATATGGTTTGCTGTTTGCAGCATCTTGCAAAAGGGAATATCCTTCATTACCGTACCAATATTTACCCGTCTTATGACTCCTGAGCAGTACGGACAGTTTTCCGTATACAGCTCATGGAATCTTATTTTGACTATCTTCGCTACTCTCAACCTTTCGGCGGGAGTATTCAATAACGGTATGACAAAATATCCCGATGACAGAAGCAGATATATTTCTTCAATGCAAGGTCTGTCTACGGTAGTTACCCTTGTACTTCTCGCTTTATATTTGCCCTTCCAAAACGTAATAAACGAGTTTACGGGGCTTTCCACCGTGCTTATGCTTATTATGTTTGCGGAGTTTCTTACCGTACCTGCGGTAATGTTCTGGTCTGCGCGTCAGAAATATGAGTTCAAGTACGTCGCCCTCTTTATTTATACCCTTATAGTTTCCGTTCTCTCCCCGGGCATCAGCCTTTTGGCGGTGGTCTTCTCGGATGAAAAGGGTATTGCAAAGATAATGGCGGTTGCCCTTGTAAACATATGCGCGGGACTGTTTTTCTACATATTCAACATAATAAAGGGAAGAAAGCTTTTTATAAAGGAATATTGGTCCTTTGCCTTTAAATTCAATCTCCCCCTTATCCCTCATTACCTTTCTATGGTTGTCCTTGCACAATCGGATAAGATAATGATAGAAAAGATGTTCAGCGAGAGGGAGGTTGCCATATACAGCGTAGCCTATTCCTTCTCCCTTATAATGAATATTATTACCACAAGTATAAATTCGTCCTACGTACCCTGGACCTACCGTAAGCTTTTGGTAAATGATATCAAGCCCCTTAAAAGAACTACCACAATGCTGCTCATCGGCGTTGGACTTATATCCCTTTTGCCCGTTATCCTGGCTCCCGAGGTAATGTGGATAATGGCGCCGAATGAATATGCAGAGGGCGTGTGGATAATTCCTCCCATATCGACCAGCGTGTTCTTCACCTTTATGTATTCGCTCTTTGCCAACGTGGAGTTCTATTTTGAAAAAACGAAATTCGTAATGGTGGCATCCACCCTTTGCGCCGTTGCAAACGTAGTTTTAAATGCTATCTTTATGCCCATCTTTGGCTATATGGCGGCAGGATATACTACTATGTTCTGCTATATGCTTCTTGCCTTCGTGCATTATCTCTTTATGAGAAGAGTATGCTCAAGGATGCTGAAAATAAGCAGCGTATATGATGACAAGCTTATTCTCCTTATTTCCGCGGCTTACCTCGGACTTAACGCGGTGGGAATGGCGCTTTATAATTTCGTAATATTGAGATATGTTATTCTTGCAGTTTCATTGGTTCTTATATTTATAAAGAGAAGTAGCATAATCCAATTCGTAAAAAAATTGAAGGAAAGATAATTAAAAGGAACGAAAATGAACAACGAATTTGAAAACAAAAATATAAATACTGATGAATCCAATAATGCCAAGCGCTTGCGTATGCTTGGTGATGACTCTTCGGAAGATATCCATTTGAAATCCGACGCGGAGGTAAAGGGCGCATTCTGGCCTAATTTCTGGTTCAGATATAAGTGGTACGTTATAATCATTTCCGCGTTTGTGCTTATTTTTACGGTATTTTTAATTCAGAGTCTTAACACTAAAAAGTATGACGTTGGCGTGTTGTATGCAGGACCTACCTACGTTGTAGATATACAGAATGATATTGCAAACGCCTTTAAGGACTTTGCAAAGGATACTAACGGCGACGGAGAAAAGTATGTTCTCGTTTCCACAAACGTATATATGAACGAGGAGCAGCAGATCGAGGCGGCAAACGGAAATAAGTACGATCAGATGGCTCTGTACAGTGCCAATATACAGGCCTATAAGGATTTTCAACAACAGATGCTTGCGGGCAATATTATTGTGTGCCTGATGGATCCTTCCCTTTTTGAGGACTATAAGGAGGCATTTTCCGACGTAAGCGATATTCTCGGATATGAGCCCGACAGTAGCCTTATGTACGCGGAAAACGCTATAAATTTCCAAAAGACAGACTTTGCAAAAAGCTACGAGTGCTTTAAGCGCTTGCCAAATGATACCCTCCTTTGCATAATGACAACACATCAGCTTACCCCCGACGCGGCAAGAGAAGTATCTATTGATTTATTTAAAGCCGTAGTAAATTTTGAAGCTTAATAAATAAGAGGATGCCACAATAGTTACAGAATAAAATTTTAAAGACTGGCACAAATGCTATTTTATAGATCAGCATTTGTGTCAGTCTTTTTTTGTATTGATTGGCAAACATTCCTGCGTCGAATAAAACAGAAAATTTTCTATTGACAAAGAATTTCGTGTATGATAGAATATAAGTGGATCAAACGATTATATTAGTATCTATCAAAAAAGGAGGAAAAATTATGAAAAAACTAACAGCAATATTATTGGCGATACTGATGCTAATATCTATATTTGCTTCCTGCGGTGGAAATGACGAAACCACAACTACGGGAACTCCCACAACTGAGGCACCAACAACGGAAGCCCCG
Source organism: Clostridia bacterium (assembly GCA_017481595.1). Classification (GTDB taxonomy): domain Bacteria; phylum Bacillota; class Clostridia; order Oscillospirales; family CAG-272; genus RGIG2000. The sequence goes on from JAFUOY010000026.1 coordinate 37,645, forward strand.
ACTACTGAGGCTCCTACAACCGAAGCTCCTACCACGGAAACTCCTACTACAACTCCTCCGGAGGAGCCGTCAAGCGAAGGGTTAGCTTTTGAAATAAATTCTGACGGCAAATCATATACTATGGTTGGTATTGGCGAATGTAAGGATACGGAAATCCACATTCCCGAGGAATATAATGGTCTTCCTGTTACCTCTATTGGTCTTCAAGGTTTTAGAAATAATGAACAAATTACACACATATATATTCCGGATAGTGTAACGTATATTGATGGATACGTATTTTTTGGTTGTTCAAATCTTACTGAGATAGTAATCCCCGATACCGTTACTTATATTGGCGAATGTGCGTTTCTAGGTTGCAAAAAGCTTACCGATATAAAGCTTCCTGCTAATCTTACTTCCATCAGCAACAATCTGTTTACTTTAAGCGGAATTGAAAGCATAACCATTCCGGATAGCGTTACGTCGATTGAGCAAGGTGCATTTAGTCAGGCTAAAAAACTTAAAAGCATAGATATTCCAAATGGAATTACCTCTATTGAACGCGCTGCATTTTCTCATTGTTATGAGCTTACAAGTGTAACTATTCCAAGCAGCGTTACGTCTATTGATATGCACGCGTTTGGCGGATGCGAAAAACTTGAAAGCATAATTGTTCCGTCAAGTGTTACTAATATATCCAAAAATGCATTTTATGAAAATGAAAATCTTACGGTGTATTGCGAAGCAACATCCAAGCCCGACGGTTGGGATGATGAATGGACGGGAGACGAACGTAAAGATATAAAAGTAAAAGAAGTAATCTGGGGCTACAAGGCAGAAGAGTAAAAACAATATAATATGACGGTCAGCTTTGACTTGTCATTGTATTAAAACCACAAATAAAAAATAGAGGACGGAGTGCGTGGGGTTCCCCAAAGCGAAAAATGAGCTTTGGGGGTTCCAAGATCCGTCCTCGTTTTATAAAATTTTATATATATTTATCGTGAAGCTTTTTGTAATCGCCCTTATAGTGATAGCAGCTTCCGTTTTTGTTTTCTCCCACCTGGTCAAGTCCCAGATGCTCAAGTATGCCTTGCGATTTTTGGTTCTGCTTGCTTGTAAAGGCTTCTACCGACTGTATAGCCGCAGGCAATCTTTGTACAAGCCAGGAATAAAAGGAGGAAAAAACTCCCGCGCCCTGATATTCCTGCTTTATCTGTATTTCATCCATCATAAATACGCCGCCGTTTACGTAATACTGAAAGTAACCGATTATGGCGTTTTCGTCATACATAAGGACTATTTCTCTTGGGGTGTTCATCATTGCGGGATACACGTTTGAGTACCAGATCTCAAAATCCTTTTCATAAGAGTTGCCCGTTGGAGCAATAAGGCTCATATTGGAATACAAAATTTCGTAAAGCTTGGGCAACAGAATGCTCATTTCCGATTTTTGCGCATATTCAAATCTGTAATTCATAATAGGTTCATCCTCCTTGATTTGCGCCTTAAACTGATTTACTGCTTCTTAAGTACGGTTTTAAGTATGGTACCGATCTTAGGAGGTGTGCCATAGAGAAGCACGCCCACGCGATATATCTTTGCGGAGAGTATACCAATTCCTACTGTAGAGCCAATAAGAATAGCAATAGAGGATACGATCTCGTACCAGGGCACCGTGCTCATACAAATTCTCGTAAACATAGCCATTGGCGACGTAAAGGGAATATAGGAGCAGATAAGCATAGCGGTGTTGTCCACAGTACCGTTACTCATAGAGAACATAACCACCATAAACGCGATTATGAAAAGGAACGTAATGGGCATAACCGACGTATTGATATCCTCAAGCTTGGACGCCGTTGATCCTATTGCGCCAAACATAAAGGCGTAAATAAGGAAGCCGAGGATAAAGAATACGATAAGGTAAGCAAAAAGCTCAAGGGGAATATCGAATATGGATGCTATCAAGGGATTTGTCAAGGCATCCTTGTTTACGTTATAAAGCACGATCGCCGTACCGAATATAAGCACCAGCTGTGAAAATCCCGCAATGCAGGACGCCAGCACCTTACCAAACATCATAGACGTGGGATTTGCGCTGGTAATAAGCACCTCCATTGCGCGGGAGCTTTTTTCCGTTGCAACGTTGGTGGCAACCATCTGTCCGTAAAGAAGGATAACCATATAAAGGGCAAAGATCATTATATAGGTGTAGAAGAAATTCTGCATCTGATTTTTGCCAAGAGTCTCCGTTCCGCTTTCGATCTGTACGGACATAATTTCCGACGCCTTTTCGGGCGGGATATTGTTTTTTATCATTTCATTTATACGGTATACCTCTTGCAATACGGTGTTGGCAATTTCCGTATTCATATCGTACATTGAAAGATTGTTTACGTAATAAGTGTAGGAGGAGGCGCTGTTCATTACGAAGGCGCACTCTGCCTTACCCGTAATAATATCGTTCTTTAATTCGTCAATGCTGCCCTCTGCGATATTTATTTCATAATCCACAAAGGCGTTTTTGAAATATTCCTTTACAAGGGCGGCAATGGTTTCGTCCTCGGAATAAATAAGCATTGTGGGAAGCTCATCGGGAGGTGTATCAACACCATCGTCCGACTCAAATGCCGCAATAATATTGGGAATAAACATAACGATGGCGATGGCAACCATAAGAAAGATAGTAAATCCAACGAATACTTTGTTTCTTAAAAAGCCCTTTAATTCAAATTTAAGTATTTTTCCAAACTGCTTCATAGCTCTGCCTCCTTACACCTGCGCGCCTGCGTACTCTACAAAGATATCGTTAAGAGAGGGCTCAAATACCTTTACCTCGTCAATATCGTAGCTTTCAACGAGTCGCTTCATCATTGCCTGCTTTTCGTTGGGATCCGCAAGCTGAATAAGTAATGTTCCGTCATCGCGCTGGGTACAGGATTTGCCTAAGTCCGCCTTTATCCTCTCGGGATTTGTGGTGCTTACTACCAATTTGTCACGAAGGTAATTTCTCTTGATATCGTGGAGGTCACCGCTGATGGCAACCTTGCCCGCGGTAATAATTGCAATACTGTCGCAAAATTCCTCTATATAGCTCATCTGATGGCTCGAAAAGAGAACTATCTTGCCCTTTGCTATCTGCTCCTTTACCACATCCTTAAGAAGCATAGCGTTAACGGGGTCAAGTCCCGAAAACGGCTCGTCAAGGATAACGATATCAGGATCGTGGGCAAGTGCGGTAATAAGCTGTATCTTCTGCTGATTTCCCTTTGATAAGGTGTCAAGGCGCTTGTTACGGTACTCACTCATACCAAGTCTGCCAAGCCAATAATCAACGGATCTTACCGCATCCCTTGCGCTCATACCCTTAAGCTCCGCAAAGTATACCAGCTGATCTATAATAAGCTTTTTGGGATATAGTCCCCTCTCCTCGGGGAGGTAGCCAATGCCGATCTTGCTATAGTCGATGGGCGTTCCGTCTACCAAAACCTCGCCTCTGTCCGCAGGGAATACGTTCATAAGAATACGTATGGACGTTGTTTTACCTGCGCCGTTTCTGCCAAGCAGACCGAATGCCTTTCCGCCCTCCGCCACGAAGGAAACTCCCTTAAGGACCTCCTTCTCACCAAAGGACTTGTCAATGTTTTTTAGTTCAAGTATCATAAATGATCCTCCTTAGTTGCTTACGCAACAGATATAAAGTATGCCCGAATGGGCTGAGTATTAAAGTAATGAAAGAAGGGTGTCAACGGCTTCGGTAGTGGTTGCCCAGCTTGTGGTTATTCTTACAAGCCTCATATTGTCCTCCTTATTGCCGTAAGGACCCCAATCGTCAAGGACCACCTTACCCTCAAGTGAGTCAAGCTTTTCCTTTGAAATTATGGGAAACTGCTGATTGGTGTAGGAGTCGTTATAAAAGCTGTAGCCCTTTGCTTTAAGCTCACTCTTTATTCTCATGGCAAGCTTTACTGCGTGGGATGCTATTTTTTCGTAAAGTCCGTCGGTAAACAGCTCGTCAAACTGAATACCAAGCATACGTCCCTTGGCAAGGAGGGCGCCGTGCTGCTTTATCTCCGTAAAAAACGCTTCTCCAAGGCTTGGATTTGTAATTACTACCGCCTCGCCAAAGAGTGCGCCTACCTTAGTTCCGCCTATGTAAAATACGTCGCAAAGCTCCGCAATATCCGTAAGAGTAAGGTCGCTTCCCTCGGATGCAAGGCCGTAGCCAAGTCTTGCGCCGTCAAGAAAGAGTCGCATTCCATACTCGTCACAAAGAGTGCGGAGAGAAGCAAGCTCCTTTTTTGAGTAGAGAGTACCGTATTCGGAGGGGTGGGAAACGTAAATTGCGCCCGGGCGTGTCATATGCTGCCAGGAGCCGTCTGCGTAAAATGCTTCAAGGTATGCTTTTGCCCTGTCGTAGTCAACTTTGCCGTCCTTTTCGGGTATTGTAATAACCTTGTGTCCCGAATATTCAATAGCTCCTGCCTCGTGTACGGCAACGTGTCCCGTATCGGCGGATAAAACACCCTCGTATCTTTTAAGAATGGAGTCAAGCACCGTGTAATTTGTCTGCGTTCCTCCAACTATAAAATATACCTTTGCATCGGGGACGTTGCACGCCTTTCTTATTTTGTCCTTTGCGCTGTCGCAAATGGGATCAAGACCGTAGCCCGGTGTCTGGATCAAATTCGTTTTTACAAGTCTTTCAATAATATTGGGATGCGCTCCCTCAAGATAATCACTGTTAAATCTGTACATAATCGTTCCTTATATTATTTATTTAAGAAAATCTGCGTTTTGATTTTCCTTTCTGTGGTTTATTATAGCATATGCGTATAAATTCTTCAACTGTTTTTTTGCCATTCCACACCCGAGGCAGAATTTTATTTTATAACGGAAAAAGGGCAGAGAATAACTCTGCCCCTTTGAATTATCTCCCTGCGTAGCCCGTTTCCTCAATAATATACTGTCCCTCGTCGGAAAGCATCCAGGTAATAAGCATATCCACGTTTTGGTTCGGGTTGTTTTCGTAGGTTACCGCGTATAAGTAAGTCGTTATGGGATAGGATTGGTTCTTTACGTTTTCAACCGTAGGCGCGATTCCGTCAATGGCGATCATTTTAAGCTCGGGATTTTGAATTATTCCCTCCACGTAATATCTGAAGGAGAAGCCGATAGAACCGGATCTGCTCTGATAATCCACCACCTGCTCAATGATCTCGCCCATACCCTTTATTTCCTTGGTTTTAGGGTCCATGATCGGAGTGTCACCCATAAATCGGACAAGCATACTCTGGCTGCCGCTTCCCTTATTTCGTTGAAAAGCGACTATCTCCTCGTCGTTACCCCCAACCTCCTTCCAGTTGGTTATCCGACCTGAGTAAATACCCTTTATCTGCTCAACACTTAAGCTGTCAATGGGGTTATCCTTGTGGACGAAGAATACAAACGCTTCAGTACCTATTGGAGTATATTTGAAAACTGTATTCTGGCTCTTGGCGTATTCCACCTGCTCCTTTGAGGGAGATGCGCCAATAAATATATCCGTTTTCTTTTCGGCAAGCTTTTCATATCCGGCAACCGTGTTGTTGTACTCAAATACTCCGTCATACAGCTTTGTGGTTTCGGGATATACGGCGTTTACAAAAGCCGAATAAACAGGGAAGGCCGCCGCCGCGCCGTCAATAACAGGAAGAGGAAAATCATCCTCTAACTCGAAGGTCTGACTCTTGAACTTTACGATTTTAGACTCCTCTGTAAAGGGCATATATTCGTTTACGTCAATATTTGGCGTTACGTCTATGGTAATGCTTTCCTCGTACCTTTCAATTCCGAAGAAAACGGAAAATATAATAAGTATAATAAGGATACAGCATCCCCAAACTATAAGATATAGCTTCCTTTTTCTTGCCCATAAAAAGGGAATTACGGACGGAAGAAGAAAAATTGCGGCAGAAAATAAAATGGTGCTCGATACCTTTGGTAGCATAATGGCAAAAATAAGAAATAACATTCCCAAATAAAAGGACGCCACCAAAATTCCAATAGTCAAAATAGCCTTTATTATAACGATAATCGTATTACGTCTGTCTGATTTTTCCATATTTTGCTCCTTTTCTGCGTTTATAGAAGCGCTTTATCTTTCTTTGCTTCATTATATCACACAGACTTAAATATTTCAAGTGCTTCGCACATCTGCCATCGGCATCAAAAAATAAAGCGGAGAAATCTCTCGAAATCTCCGCTTTTTATTAGCTTATGTGCAGATTAAAAGTTATTTGTGATTGCGCTATGCTTGTAAACCAAACTATATAAATCAATTACGTATTCTCAAAATCTAATTCGTTGCGAACAAAATCAAATATTTTCAGTCTGCTAAACCTTATAACATCGTCTGTATTTGTAAATGTATAATTTTTTGTAAATCCGGAGGCATCTGACGTAGTAGCATTTACGAAAATACTTGTATAGTGTAGCTCTTTTTTTGGCAGGTTGTCATAGGATTTTGCATGATGAAATGCTTTCTTTAATGCCTCAATCGTCTTATCAGCTTTTTGCATTTTTGCATAGGACATAGCAAGGGTCAAATATATTTTTTGAATTCTGCAATGGAAAAATTGATAATTTCCATCATAAATTAAGGTGTTCCACAATGTCAAAGCGGCATTACACGCATCAATTTTATCTTCTTCTTTCTCATATTTTCCATAATATAAATTAGTCGTGAGGAGATCCATATAGTTAAGAATGTTATGATGCTTGATTGCTTTCTTTTTATCCTTGCTATCTTCCGTAAAGTATGCATGCTCAAGTAATGCTTCTCGACACACAAACAAGCTGCCCGCCATCATTGCATACTTAACCGCTGCATCTTCATTGGCAATAGAAAGATCTTTTTGAGAGTACATATGAACTAAAGTTTGCAAAGCCGAGTTTCTTATATTACTTTCGGTACAATCTTTCAAAATACGCTCACATATTACAATGCTTTCTTTTGCATTTCTTTCAATTTCTTCGCTTTCTCCGCCAATATATACCGTTTCCTCTAAGGAAGATGCCAGGTTTATCAAACAGTTGAAATCTCCGGGATATTTCTGAGTAGCTTCTCGCCATAGTGCAAGCAAGTTTTTTACATTGCCTTGATTTGAATATTCTTTGTCAAGCGCATAGTATTTTTCCATTTCTTTTTCTTTTTCCTTTGGCGCGCGGTCAAATAATTCATCCAATGTAACATCAAAGAAATTTGCAAGCGCCAAAAGCGTGGTAACGTCCGGAACAGTTTTTCCGCTCTCCCATTGGGATACAGCGGGAACAGATACATAAAGATATTCAGCGAGTTGCTCCTGAGTCAGATCTCTCTCATGCCTGAACTTTTTTATTTTAATGCCAATATTCATTTTCATACCTCATAAAATTATTCAAAAGCGCTCTTGTGATTATATTATATCATGATTTCGATTCTTTTCAAGATAGCGTTTCTAAACAAATATTTAAGCGCCGCTTAAAAACTTAAGCGGTGTGGTTCAAATTCTTTCAGTCGGCGAAAAATCGAAAATGGATCTATGAAAATCCAAAAAATGTTAGGCACGAAAAAACGGAGAAATCTTTCGAAATCTCCGCTTTTTATTAACTTATATATAGATTAAAAGTTATCTGTGACTGCGCAATGCTTGTAAACGAAGTCTATGTGCAGTTAATCTTCCTTTGAAAACTTATTAAAGTATTTTTCGAGTTTTCTCTCTAAGAAAGGAGTGTATTTTTTATCCAAAGCCTTGAATATAAAGTGCAAGACAATTTCTAAAATGATGAATAATGCAAAATATCCTCCAATTGCAATCGCATAATATTGCCAAGAAAACGAATTTAACAATCCAATTATGAGAAACAACGCAGGAAGAGCTAAAAATTCAATAATATCCCATATCACCATTCCAATACAAAGAATATTAGCAATAAAACCAATTATCTTTTTCATTTTATGTTCTCCTTTGCTGTTTCATTATACCCATAAATTCGTGAATATTGCAATCGGACAGCCGCCACTTGGCGATGATGGGCGCAAAAAGTTGTCCGAGGTCTGTCGGGCTGTCGCGCCATACTTGCAAACGAGGTCTATGTAAAAATCATTTGCTCTGCTCAATACGGTATTGTAGCATATAAGTTATGTTATTATATACAAATTCAAATCCTTCTGCTTCTTCAGTATCTTTTTCTATTATGCGCCATTCAACTTGAAATGGAAATGCTCCTGATTTTGTCCAAGTATTATCGATCAGGGCTTCGTCAATCGAAAATGTCGCTTTGCTTTTTATTTGATAAAGTGTGGTTTTGTTTTGCTCTTTTGTATCAAATTTTACAATACTGAGTTGCTTTCCACGGATCAAAAAATCAATGTAATACCCTTCGCCTTCAGCCGCAAAAAAATAATCATATTCTTCATAGATAGATGACTCGTTCTTGCGTGCATCATCAAGGTTATAGCTGTAGCCATCAAAGGTTGTAGAACAGGCGCTAAAAATAAATGTTAAAGATAAAATTAGCGATAAAGTAAATAATAATTTTTTCATTTTGCGTTCTCCTTTGCTGTTTCATTACGCCGCAAATTCGTGAATATTGCAATCGGACAGCCGCCCCTTGGCGATGATGGGCACAAAAAGTTATCCGAGGTCTTTCGGGCTTTTGCGTCAGCCTGTAAACGAAGTCTATGTAGTGACTTTAGTTTTTAGTAAGCTCCCAATCGGAATAAATCAAATTAGCTTTTTTGTCCATATCCCAAGGATATGTAAGCAAATTAAGCAAATACTTTGCGGGAGGGTTAGAAACGTATTTTTTATAGTCTTTTGCCGCTTTCCAAAATTCGTCCATCGTATATTGAGTAGGGAGCTTTTGAAGCGTGACTCTGAACTCTGATTCTTGTTTTTCAGGCAAATCCAACCAACAGTTCGTTATCATTGGTTGTAGCTTGATTTCCGCATCTTCGAATTTCTGCTTGTGCTTGGAGTTATCTTGAAAACACTTTTCGATTTCCTTACGAATATCATCAGATACAGGTTTGACCCAAGCAATATCCTCATATGAAAAATCAATTCGGGGTTTCATTTTATCTGTAAAGCATTTTTTCAAAATTGCCCATTGTCCGATAATTTGTCCTTTTTTCCAACGAATACCCTCACCAACATAATCCTCGGTGGCGATTTTGGGTTTGATATCAATCAATTGCCAATATCCCGAACCGTATCCTGTTACATAATCGCCAATTTTTACTTGAGACATAGTTACACCGCCTTTCTTAGGTTCATTATACCACAAGTTTGTAAACATTTCAACCGTTCCGCGCCAAATCACGCCGAAGGCGTGTATATCATCCGCAACTTGTTGTGGTATATCATCAATGCGAAGCATTGTATATCATCAAGCCGCAGGTAGATACACGCTGACGCGTGATGAGATGCACGGCGTTGCCGTGATGATATCCAGCCCCGCAGGGGCTGATGATATGCCAAGCCTGCGGGAACCCCCAAAGCTCGGCAAGCTCGCTTCGGGGAACCCCTACTGCGGCTTGGATAAAAAAATCCGCATTCTTTCGAATGCGGATTTTTTGTGATACCACTACAAAATAGATCCATATAAGGCTATCGTACAAAAACAGTCCGTAATTTTTGCCGTGAGGGTAGACTTACCCCTTGGTGATGATGGGAGTTAAAAGCATCCGCGTTCTACCGGAATTTTAACTCCATGTTTGTAAACGAATCTATGTAAGTCAAAACACTTTAATATTGTTTGAAGTTACGAAATAAAAATTGAAAAAATCTTTTTTCGCTTCATCGCTAATTCTTACTGCAGTGCGGCGTACTTTATTGTCAAATTCCATTTTTAATGGTTTTGTGATTGATTTGATTCTTTCAACCAGAGTTTCGTAGGTTTGGAAATCATCCAAATCCGCACATTCAACTATACCTGCCGAATGCTTTTCGGTATCCTTTTCATATTCAATTTTTGTGGGAAAATACAAACACAATCCACATACATTTTCGGGAAATTCAGTAACAGAAAAAGAAGTTGAAAGTTGATCTTTCCACGGCAGGAAGCAAAATGTATCAATGAAAGGACATGGTTCTTTGAAATTGGGCACACATAATTTGGTGTATGGTTGATAAATGCAATTTTCAAGATGAGCGGTTATGCCTGTGGAAAAATGCGCAATATCATAATCTGTGTTCCAAACCAATTTAACGCCATTTTTCAGTTTTTCGTATAATGTATCATAGGTAAAGAGAAAATCGTTTGGATTACTTTCCACATAATTTTTTCGTACACCAGTGTTTACAACAACATGGTGAAACCCTTGCAAAATTTTTCGAAGCTCGTCAGGTGTTACGATGAAATGAAGCTTTTTGTTGGATAGTTCATAGTATTGCATTTTTCCACCGCCTTTCTGTTTTTTATTATACCACAAGTTTGTAAACATTTCAACCGTTTCGCAAGCGATTCTCGGAGGGAGGCTTTCGGTAGTTCGAATCCTTCAGCTTGAAGAAAAATCGAAAATGGATCTACGAAACTTTGAAAAAAGTTAGGCACGAAAAAACGGAGAAATCTTTTGAAATCTCCGCTTTTTATTAACTTATATATAGATTAAAAGTTATTTGTGACTGCGCAATGCTTGTAAATGAGGTCTATGTAAAAGTTTAATAAGTATTTTCCTTGTCAAGTACCCATGGAATATTTGCGTCAAATTCTATCTGCAATATTGGTGCTTCAAATTGTTCCTCAACCATAAGACATTCTTCTTGGAATGATATGTGAAAATTTTTATCCAAGTGATAGGTCAAATCAGTATTATAATAAGAATGCGTTTCTGATATGTTAACCCAAGCGCTTTTCCCTTGAATCAATGTTCCGCACACATGGCAGAACCCGCCATAAAGCAAAGTACCATCGTCATTTTTACAATTCACATAACATTCTACAATCTTTTTTAGATCAACACCCAAGGTGTCGAAAAATGTACGTACAGTTTTGGGTAAGATATCGGCGGCTTTTTCAAAGTTTTGGCAACCGTCACAATCGCAGCCTTGCGTAATCAATGGCAGTTCTTTATATATCTGTCTTGTTTTTTCAACATCAATATCAACTACATAGTTGTCGAAGGTAAAAATCATTTTATCCACCGCCTTTCTGGTTTTAATATAGCACACTTTGGGACGGATTGCAAGAGCTTGGATAAAATCCGTTTGCGCGAAGCGCACATCACGCCGAAGGCGTGTATATCATCCGCAACTTGTTGCGGTATATCATCAATGCGAAGCATTGTATATCATCAAGCCGCAGAAAAATGCACGCTGGCGCGTGAGGAGATGCACGGCGTTGCCGTGATGATATCCAGCCCCGCAGGGGCTGATGATATGCCAAGCCTGCGGCTTAGATAAAAAAATCCGCATTCTTTCGAATGCGGATTTTTTGGCAGGGGCGCAAAGACTCGAACTCTGGACATGCAGTTTTGGAGACTGCCGTTCTACCAACTGAACTACACCCCTATTTATGTACTCGAATAGTATATCACACATTTTTACAAATTGCAAGTGTTTTTTGAAAATATTTTAAATAATTTTCCTTTACAAAAAAGAGATAGTGTGCTACAATAAATCAAAGAGGTGATATTATGCTTAAAACTAAAAAAATATGGGCACTTATACTTTTGATTGCCCTCTGTTTATTTTCATTTTCCCTTGTTTCCTGCTCAATGGAGGGTATAGACAATGCAAAGACCCACGCAAAGAGCTGCCTTAGTGAGGTAAGAAAGGGTAATTTTGAGGAGGCGGAAAAATACCTTCATCCCGATTACAACGAAAACAGCCTTAAGGAATATTTTGACTACATAGAGGCGGAGTACGATATTGATTTCCAGTCGGGTATAGCTTTGCTTGGATACAGCGGAGTATATTCCTCCTATTATACAACTGAGGTTGACGGCTCCATGTACGAGATCTATCACGAGCTTGAGGTAAGCGGAGAAAGAATAACTGCATATGTTGCAATAATCGAAAACGATAACGGCTACGGCATAGGAGACATCGTAATAGAATAAAAGGTCGGGGGAGTGTGTATGAAAGAAAGAGTTTTATATATTTCCGACCTTGACGGAACCTTACTTAACAAGGACGTAAGAATATCGGATTTTACAGTAAATACTATCAACTCTCTTGTGGAAAAGGGAATGATATTTTCATACGCCACCGCCCGTTCGAGATATACCTCGTCAAAGCTGACTAAGGACATAGGCTTAAGGGTACCCGTTGTAATTTATAACGGCACCTTCCTTTACGATACGAAAAGCGAAAAAAGAGTTTTGTCAAACGATTTTACAAGGGCTGATGCCGAAAAGATCCTTGACCGTTTGTTAAAAAACAACGTTTATCCGATGGTCCACGCCTTCCTTGGTGAAAACGAAAAATACATATTTGACGAAAATAATATGTCACGCGGTATGGCAGATTTTCAGAGCAAGAGAGAGCTTGACGAACGAAGAACCCCCGTGGACGTGTACGATTTAGCGCCCTATCAGGTGTTTTATTTCACCTGCATAGACGAGGAGGAAAAGCTTCTTCCTCTTTATGAGGAGCTAAGGAGCGAATATCAATGTATTTACAATAAGGATATGTACTCGGGAGATTATTGGCTTGAGATACTTCCCAACAAGGCGACAAAGGCATCCGCAATAAGAGAGCTTAAGGAGATGCTGGATTGCCAGAGGGTAGTGTGCTTTGGCGACGGAGTAAACGATATACCAATGTTTAAGGATGCTGATGAAGCATATGCGGTATCAAACGCCTGTGACGAGCTTAAGGCGTATGCAACCGCGGTAATAGATTCAAATGAAAATGACGGAGTCGCAAAATGGCTCCTTGACAATTATAAATGGGGTGAATGAAATGGGACGAATATCCACAAAGGAAAATAAGACGCTTTATCAGCTTGCAAGAGAGAAAATAGGCTTAAGCCGTGAAAAGGCAAGTGAGATCACAGGCATTGAGCCGTCAAAAATCGAAAGAATAGAAAACGAAAAGACACAGATAAACCCCTACGACGTGTACGATATGGCAACGGCGTACAAGGATCCTATGCTTTGTAACTACTACTGCGCAAACGAGTGCCCCATCGGTATGAAATACGTTACCGAGGTAAAGATGGAAAGCCTTAAGGAAATAACCATAGAGATGCTTGCATCCTTGAACTCCCTTGAAAAGCAGGAGGACAGAATGCTGGAGATTGCAAGAAACGGCAGAGTAGAGGAAAGCGAGCTTGAGGATTTCGTCTTTATACAGAAGGAGCTGGAGCAGCTTTCAGCGGCGGTGGACTCCCTTCGTATGTGGAGCGAAAGAATGATGGCAACGGGAAGCATAGATGAAAGGCGTTATAAGGCGCTTATGGAAGAAAAATAAGTCTATTTTGCACTTTTTGCTAAAATAGCGGAGGCTATTTTGTAACCTCCGCTATTTTTCTTTATCCATACCTATGATATAATATATTCAACAACTACATAAGGAGAATTATTATGAAACGGCTTTTTGTAATCTGCCTTGCTATTATTACGGTTGCTTCCTCACTTTTGCTTACGTCCTGTATGAAAAAGCCCGTAGAGGTTACTCCCGTATCCCTCGGCACCCCTACTGAATCCGTGCGCTTCGGTATTAATCGCTCCCCCTGGGATATGATGTTTTACGAGGGTAAGCTCTATATCGGCAACGGAGATTTTGACGATAACGCAGGACCAATAAACATCTGGTGCTATGATCCCAAAACGGAAAAGTGGGAAAACAGCGGCTCCGTCCGTGACGAAAGCGTAAGCCGTTTTACGCTTATAGACGGCAAGCTTGTAGCAACGGGCACCGACCCTATGGACGGCTGGGAGCTTGGTAATTATTACGTTTTGGAAAACGGAGAATGGAAGACCGTGCGCACAATTCCGGGCGCGGTCCACAATTTCGATATGGCGGAGCATAACGGTAAGATTTTTTGCTCCATCGGTGTTGAGCCCGGGGGATACCCCGCCGCAGTATCAACGGACGGCGGCGCTACCTTTACACAGGTCCCATTTTATAAGGACGGCAAGGCTCTTGACACCTCAAAGAACACAAGCATAAGAACCTACAATATGTTTCTTTTTAAGGATCAGATCTATACCTCCTACGTAGGAAGTGATCCCGACGGCTCATACTACGAGCTTTATAAATACGAAAACGATAAGTTTGTATTTCAGAAAAGCCTATCGGGAGAAATGGGACACATAGCCACAAATCAGACTCTTTATTCTGCCGACGTGGAGTTTAAAAATAAGTATTTTATAGCCACAGGGTATATGTTTATAACCTCGGATATGGATGATTTCAGATATATCAAGTACCCCAACGCGGATATTGTTTACGATTTCAAAATAATAAATGATAAGCTTTATTCCCTTACCTCCTTCGAGGTGGAGAAGGGCAAGCATAAAATATGCGTATGGGAAAATTCAAGCGGCAAGGATACGGCTTTTAAGCAGTTGTTCTATTTTTATTACGACGCGCCCTGCGTATCCTTTGAGTATGAAAACGGAGACTTTTACATAGGCATCGGCTCGGCAAAAGCATCGTATCTTAAAAACGGAGAGATACTTAAGGTGCATCACCCCGTAAAGTAAAATAAAAACCTTCCTTATAAATAAAAAACAGACACTCCTACCCACTTTTTTGGGGGAGTGTCTGTTTTTCTTATTTTGCTAAACATTAAACAGAGAGTTGGTATAGAATAAGTGAACATTATCTACCCTTGCCTTCCCTTGCGAGGGAAGGGGGACCAAGCTTGCTTGGTGGATGAGTAGTCGATAAAAGAGCAACCATATATCAATTAAAATACTTTTTATCAAGAGACCTTAGCTGAATCGCCTCTGCAATATGAGGTACTTTAATTTTTTCGCTTCCGTCAAGGTCGGCAATGGTACGGGCAAGACGCAATATCCTGTCGTGACCTCTTGCGGAAAGACCTAAATTCTTAAAGGCTCTTTCCATAATAGATCTGCATTGATCGTCAAGCTCACAGTACTTGCGCAGGTGCTTCGCCTCAAGCTGGGCGTTACAGTTTATGCGTATGCCGTTGTCAGTAAGCTCGTCCTTATATCTTTCACGGGCGACGGCTCTTGCTTTGCTTACTCTCTTTCGTATTTCGGAGGATGGCTCTGACGCTTTCTTTTGCGAAAGCTCGGAATAGGACAGAGAAGGCACCTCTATCTGAATATCGATTCTGTCAAGCAAGGGTCCGCTTATCTTCTTAAGATACTTTTTAATATCCCCCTCCTTGCAGGTGCAGGGCTTGGTGGGGTGTCCGTAATATCCGCAACGACAGGGGTTCATCGCGCAGACAAGCATAAAGGAGCAGGGGTATTTTACCTTGCCCGCAGTTCTTGTAATGGTTATGCATCCGTCCTCAAGAGGCTGACGAAGGGACTCCGTTACCTGCTTGTTGAATTCGGGCAGCTCGTCAAGGAAAAGCACGCCGTTATTGGCAAGGGATATCTCGCCCGGGGTGGGTATCTTTCCGCCGCCAACCAGACTTGCCGTTGACATTGTATGATGGGGAGAACGGAATGGACGCACCTTAATAAGCGACACGTCATCGGGCAAAAGTCCTGAAATTGAGTGTACCTTGGTGGTTTCAATGGACTCGTCAAAATTCATCTCGGGAAGAATGGAGGGCAGTCTCTTTGCAAGCATTGATTTTCCCGTACCGGGAGGGCCGATAAGGATAATATTGTGTCCGCCCGCCGCCGCGATCTCCATGGCGCGCTTTGCCATTGACTGTCCCATTACGTCGGCAAAATCGGGACAGCTTATGTTCTCATCCGCCTCCGTGGGTACGTATTCGGACCTTTCGATTTTTACCTTTCCGTTTAAGAAATCAACCACCTGTCGCAGGTTTTTCACACCGTACGCTTCAATTCCCTGTACAACGGAGGCTTCCTTTACGTTTTCCTCGGGAACGAATATCTGCTTCATACCCGCGTTCTTTGCGGCAATAGTCATACATAAAACTCCGCGGACGGGACGAATGGCGCCCGACAGAGAAAGCTCACCGATAAAGCATCTGTCCTCAAGCTCCACATCAAAGTTAAGCGAGCCGGCGCATTTAAGGATATTGAGTATAATGGCAAGGTCAAAGGCAGAGCCCTCCTTCTTTATATCCGCAGGAGCAAGGTTCACAATAAGCTCGCAATCGGGAAATGGAAAGCCCGAGTTTATGGATGCGGATCTTACTCTTTCCTTCGCCTCCTTTATGGCGTTGTCGGGCAAGCCGACTATTTCAAAGCAGGATAACCTTTTTGACGTGTTACATTCAACCGTAACCATATATCCGTCAATGCCGAAAATACCTGCGCTGTAGGTGCAACTTAACATAGCTTCCTCCAAAAATGATGATCTTATATAAAATTTTATCATAAAATGTAGAAAATAGCAAGACAAAGAGAGAAAAATGTGATACAATAATAGAAATGAACGTTCGGAGGAGTACATATATGAAGAAAAATAATTGCGTTAAGGTCTACGTTGACGACAATATGGCAAAAAAGCTTGCCGTGGTTGCAAAGGGTGAGGGTATGACTATATCAAACCTTCTTGTTTTCCTTGCAAGACAGAAAATTTCCTATTACGAAAGAGTAAAGGGAAATATCAAGCAGCCCGAGCTTCAAAATGCGGATCTTTCCGAGTTTGAAACCGTGGAATAAGTATAAAAATTCATTGAAAAACGCAAAAAAATCATAAAATACAGAGAAAATGCGTTTTAACTATTGAAAATTTATTAAAAAAATGTTAAAATAGGGTGGTTGGATATACAACCCTTGCATTAGTTATTAAAAATTTTTATCATAAATGGAGGTTTTTTGTTATGATAACAAGAAAGAAATTATCAATGGACGGTAATACCGCTGCCGCTCACGCTTCCTACGCGTTTACTGAAGTTGCAGCTATTTACCCCATCACCCCTTCTTCTGTTATGGCTGACGTTACAGACACATGGTCTGCAACAGGTCTTAAGAACATTATGGGTGACACAGTTAAAGTGGTTGAGATGCAGTCCGAAGCAGGTGCGGCAGGCGCAGTTCACGGCTCCCTTGCAGCAGGTGCTCTTACAACGACCTACACAGCATCTCAGGGTCTTCTTTTGATGATCCCTAACATGTACAAGATCGCAGGTGAGCTTCTTCCTTGCGTAATTCACGTTTCCGCTCGTTGTGTAGCATCCCACGCTCTTAACATTTTCGGTGACCACTCCGACGTTTATGCTTGCCGTCAGACAGGCTTCGCAATGATGGCTGAGTCCAATCCTCAGGAAGTTATGGACCTTGGCGCAGTTGCTCACCTTGCTACAATCAAGGGTAGAGTTCCTGTTCTTAACTTCTTCGATGGTTTCCGTACATCCCACGAGATCCAGAAGATCGAAACATGGGACTACAAGGATCTTGAGGAAATGGTTGACAAGGATGCAATCGCTGCATTCCGCGCTCGCTCCATCAATCCTGAGCATCCTGTACTCCGCGGCTCTGCTGAAAACGGTGACATCTTCTTCCAGCACAGAGAAGCTTGTAACAAGTACTATGATGCATTCCCTGCAATCGTAGAAGAGTACATGAACAAGGTAAATGAAAAGATCGGTACAGATTATAAGCTCTTTAACTACTACGGCGCTCCCGATGCAGAGAGAGTAATCGTTGCTATGGGTTCACTTTGTGACGTAGCTGAAGAGGTTATTGACTATATGCTCGCCAATGGCGAAAAGGTTGGTCTTGTTAAGGTTAGACTTTACCGTCCTTTCGTTGCTTCCAAGCTTGCTGAGGCAATTCCCGCTACTTGTAAGAAGCTCGCAGTTCTTGACAGAACTAAGGAGCCCGGTTCTCTTGGCGAACCTCTTTACATTGACGTTGTTACTGCTCTTGCAATGACAGGCAGAAGCGACATTAAGGTTGTTGGCGGCCGTTACGGTCTTGGTTCTAAGGATACACCTCCTCAGTCCATCTTCGCAGTATATGAAAATCTTGCTGCTGACGCTCCCAAGAACAACTTCACAATCGGTATCGTTGACGACGTAACAGGTCTTTCTCTTGAAGAAAAGCCCGCTCCCGACACAGCAGCTGCAGGTACTATCGCTTGTAAGTTCTGGGGTCTCGGCGGTGACGGTACAGTTGGCGCTAACAAGAACTCCATCAAGATCATCGGTGACCACACCGACAAATACATTCAGGCATACTTCCAGTATGACTCCAAGAAGACATCCGGTATCACAATTTCTCACCTTCGTTTCGGTGACAAGCCCATCAAGAGCCCCTACTACATAAACAAGGCTAACTTCGTAGCTTGCCATAACTCCTCTTACCTCAAGAAGTACGATATGGTTAGCGACATTAAGCCCGGTGGTACATTCCTCCTTGACTGCTCTTGGGATGCTCAGGGTCTTGAAGAAAACCTTCCCGCAAACGTTAAGAAGTACATCGCTGAAAACGACATCAAGTTCTACACAATCGACGCTACAACCATCGCTACAAAGAAGATCGGTAACGCTAAGGTTAAGAACACAGTTCTTCAGTCCGCATTCTTCTCCCTTGCTAACATTCTTCCCAAGGATGAGGCTATCGACTACATGAAGAAGGCAGCATACAAGTCCTACATCAAGAAGGGACAGGCTATCGTTGACCTCAACTATGCAGCTATCGACGCGGGCTCCGACGCTTACGTTGAAGTAGCAGTTCCCGAAGCATGGAAGGGCGTTGCTCCCGATGCTCCCAAGGCTGCTTACACATCCAAGAGAGCAGACCTTGAAAAGTTTGTTAACAGCGTAGTTAACCCTGTAAATGCAATGGCAGGTGACAGCCTTCCCGTTTCCGCATTCACAGATTACGTTGACGGTACATTCCCCCAGGGCTCAACAGCTTCTGAAAAGAGAGGCGTTGCAGTTTACGTTCCCGAATGGATCCCCGAAAACTGTATCCAGTGTAACAACTGTGCATTCGTATGTCCTCACGCTGCTATCCGTCCCTTCGCTATGAATGAGGCAGAGGCTGCTGCAGCTCCCGAGGCTACAAAGTTCACAGCTAAGCCCGTTATCAAGACAACATATAAATTCTCTATGGCTATTTCTCCCGCAGACTGTATGGGTTGTACCCTCTGCGTTAAGGCTTGTCCCGTAACAGCTAAGGCTGAAAAGGACGGCACAGATAAGAAGGCTATCAAGATGGTTCTCCGTGAGACACAGCTTGATCAGCAGGCTCCTTGGGATTACGCAGTTGAAAACGTATCCGAGAAGGAAGAGCTTATCAACACAACAGTTAAGGGTAGCCAGTTCAAGCAGCCCCTCCTTGAGTTCTCCGGCTCTTGCGCAGGCTGTGCTGAAACATCCTACGCGCGTCTTATCACTCAGCTCTTTGGTGAAAGAATGTACATCTCCAACGCTACAGGATGTTCTTCCATCTGGGGTGGTTCCGCTCCCGCAACACCTTACACAGTAAACAACAAGTCCGGCCGCGGTCCCGCTTGGGCTAACTCCCTCTTCGAGGATAACGCAGAGCACGGTCTTGGTATGTACCTTGGCCAGAAGACAATTCGCGCAAGACTTATCGACAAGGTTGCTGAAATGGCAGAGTCCGACAAGGCTTCCGACGAATTCAAGGCTGCAGCTAAGGCATTCATCGATACAAAGGACAACGGCAAGGCTAACGAAGCAGCTACAAAGGCTCTTATCGTAGAGCTTGAAAAGGCTGCAGAGGCAGGTTGTCCCACAGCTAAGGAAGTTCTTTCCGAAAAGGATTACCTCTCCAAGAAGTCCGTATGGATCTTCGGTGGTGACGGTTGGGCATACGATATCGGCTTCGGCGGTCTCGACCACGTTATCGCTTCCGGTGAGGACGTAAACATTATGGTATTCGATACTGAGGTTTACTCCAACACAGGTGGACAGGCTTCTAAGGCTTCCAACATCGGTCAGGTTGCTCAGTTCGCAGCAGCAGGTAAGGCAATCGGCAAGAAGAACCTTGCAGAGATCGCTATGTCCTACGGCTACGTATACGTTGCACAGGTTGCAATGGGCGCTGATATGAACCAGCTCCTTAAGGCTCTTACAGAGGCTGAGGCTTACAACGGTCCTTCCATCGTTATCGGTTATGCACCTTGTGAAATGCACGGTATCAAGGGCACAATGCAGAACTGCCAGCTCGAAATGAAGAGAGCGGTTGAGGCAGGCTACTGGCAGATGTTCAGATACAATCCCGCACTCAAGCTCGAGGGCAAGAATCCCTTCTCACTCGACTCCAAGGAGCCCACAGCTTCCTACGTTGACTTCATCAAGAGTGAAAACCGTTACAGCCGTCTTGCTGCATCCAACCCCGACAGAGCTGCAGAGCTCTTCGCTAAGGCTGAGGCAGCTGCTAAGGCTAAGTACGAAAGACTTACAAAGTTCACAGAGCTTTACAAGTAATTCATTACTCTATATAAAAAAGATAGTGCCCTCGCGGCACTATCTTTTTTGTTTTTTAAGATCTGCGCGTATTATTTGAAAATAGCCAAAAATTCATTTAAAAAACCTTAACTTTAACAAAACAACAACATTTCTGTAATCTTTTTAAAACATAAGAGTATTATACTTGCTTTGTAAAATGGATATTTATGAAAAGAAAAGGAGATTAAAATGAACGCTATTGAAATAAGAGATCTTTCAAAAAGCTTTCGCGGTATGTACGCGGTGGATCATCTGAACATGACCGTTCCACAGGGCGCAATATACGGCTTTATAGGTGAAAACGGATCGGGTAAGTCCACTACGGAAAAGCTTATCTGCGGACATCTTGTCCCCGACGGCGGAGAGATAAAGCTTTTTGGAAAGGATTATACGGATGCAGGCGTGCGCGTAAGAGTGGGTGCCCTCATAGAAAACGCAGGATGCTTCCCGGGGTCAAGCGTATATCAGAATTTGCGTATGCAGACAATAAACCTCGGTATAAAAAATCCCGACGAGGAGATAGCGCGCGTTCTTAAAATAGTACGTATGGAGGATAATGCCAACATTAAATTCAAAAGCTGCTCCCTTGGAATGAAGCAGAGAATAGGTATTGCAATGGCGCTTTTGGGAGATCCCGCCCTTCTTATCCTTGACGAGCCCATAAACGGACTTGATACGGACGGAATGCGTATTATGAGAGAAATTCTTCTTGATATTACAAAAAACTACGGTTGTACCGTTCTTATTTCCTCCCATATCCTCGGTGAGCTTGAAAAAATAGCCACTCACTACGGTATAATCAGAAGAGGAAAAATGATAATGGAGCTTTCCGCTGAGGAAATGGATAGCCGCGCTCAAACCTTTGTATCCATCAAGGTAAAGGACACAAAGGGCGCTGTATCGGTCCTTTCAGACAATTTTGAGGACGTAAGGGAGGAAGACGGATATATCCGCGTTTACGACGTAGAGGATACAAGGAGTATCGTTGAATGTCTTATAAGGAACGGTCACAGGATATGCGAGCTGAAGAAGAACAAAATAGGACTTGAGGAATATTATATCGAGCTTATGTCACAAAAGGAGGCTGAGTAAAATGACAAAGGAAATCAGATTTGAATCCCCCACCTTTAAGGAAAGAATAAAGGGAATGCTTGGCGTTGACTTTTACCGCCTCTTTCACACACCTCTTTTTTACATCTTTTTATGTATAGCCGCTATAATTCCCGCAATGGTATCTGCAATGACTATGATGCCGGATGCAAGCGGCAACACAATGGAGCCCATTTATTCAAACGTATGGCAGATAATTGCCGCAGGGGAGCCCCTTTACGTAATAAATGGAATTGCCGACTATGCAAATATGAATATGGTATTCATATTTGGCGGAATTATGGTATCTATTTTTATCGGTCACGATTACAAATCGGGATACGTTAAACAGCTTTTTACAACCCACGCAAAGAAGCAGGACTATATGATATCAAAAAGCATTTCCTGCGCATTTGCCATGTCTTGTATGTGTATAACCTATTTTATAGGCGGTACGGTTGGCGGACTTTTGGTAGGATATGAAACTGAGGTAAACGTGCTTTCCCTTATTATAGCCATACTCGGCAAAATGGTAATGAGCCTCGGTTGGGCAAGCCTTTATACCTTCTTAAACGTAATATTCAGAAGATATTTCGGCATATCCATAGCATCCTCCTTCTTCTTTGGCACGGGCATAGTAATAATAGGCGTTGCAGCTATTGTGGAAAGACTTAATATACCTGCGTCATTTCTTAATCTGTTTTTGTACGGCTCATCAGTTAACGCCTGCCTTACGAGTAATATATGGACTCTTATCGTATGCGTTGTAATATCCCTTGCGTGGGCTGTTTTTTACAACCTTCTCGGCACAAGGATACTTTCAAAAAGCGACGTATATTAAAGTGAGGTAAGGAAAATGAATGCGGTTGAAATAAGAAATCTTTCAAAAAACTTTGGCGCAAAGCAGGCAGTGTGCGGACTTGATATGACGGTGCCTATGGGCGCAATTTACGGCTTTATCGGAGAAAACGGATCGGGCAAATCCACCACAGAAAAAATGATCTGCGGTCTTATTCCCACAAGCGGAGGGTCGATAGCTCTTTACGGCAAGGATTACAGGGATGAGAATGTAAGAAAAGATATGGGCGTTCTTATTGAAGCTCCCGGCTGCTTTCCGAATCTTACGGTGTGGGATAATATGATGCTTCAGGCAAGAAATCTGAATATAGAGGAGCCCGAAAAAGAGGTTATAAAAATTCTTAAAAAAGTAAGAATGGAGGGCGCGGCAGGAAATAAATACAAAAACTGCTCCCTCGGTATGAAGCAGAGAGTAGGTATTGCTATGGCTCTTATAGGTGAGCCAACCTTACTCGTTCTTGATGAGCCCTTAAACGGACTTGACGCAGACGGAATGAGAATTATGAGAGAGGTGTTTACCGATATTGTAAGCGACGGAAGGCGCAGCATTGTCGTTTCCTCTCACTTACTTGGAGAGCTTCAGAAGGTGGCTACCCACTACGGAATTATCCGCCACGGTAAAATGATACGGGAAATGACAGCGAGCGAGCTTGATCAGAGCTGCCGCACCTTTGTGGCGTTGCAGACTGAGGATATGGACAGGGCAAAATATGTTTTAAAGGGAAGATATTCCCGTATTGAGGAGGACGAGGCGGGATATATCCGCGTATACGATACAGAGCTTCCCGAAAATATCGTAGAATACCTGTACGAAAACGGACTTTACGTAACCGAGATTAAAACGGACAAGATCGGTCTTGAGGAATACTATATAGATCTTATGAAGGAGGGCAAATAAATGGAAAAGGTAGAAAAGAATAAAAAATCATTCAGCAACAGACTGAAAAGCATGCTAAGGGTAGATTTTTACAGAATGTTAAGATCAAGGCTTTTTTACATTATTATTGCTTGCGCTCTTTTAGTTCCTATAATAATGACGGTTATGCTTACGATGATGGACGGACAGGAGTCCGTAAATCAGCAAACGGGAGAAATAACCATTCTTGAAGGACCTGATTACGTTTGGGAATCCATAGGCTCCTTACCCTCCGATAAGCAAGCGGACGGAGAAGAGGCAGCAATGGGAAATATGGACGTAATGGCATTGTGCAATATAAATATGGCGTTTATGGGAGTTGCCGTTTTCGTATGCCTGTTTATCTCAGACGATTTCAGAAGCGGCTATTCCAAAAATCTGTTTACCGTCCGTTCAAAGCGTACGGAGTACGTAATTTCAAAAACTCTTATGGGCTTTATATGTGGTGCTCTTATGCTCTTGGCTTATTTTGTCGGAGCAATGCTTGGCGGAGCTATATCGGGCTTGTCCTTTGAGCTTACAGGCGGACTTACCCTTATGAATATTGTAATGTGCATAATTGCAAAGATATTTTTAATGCTTGTTTTCGTATCCATATTCGTTATCATCAGCATCGGCGCAAGATCCAAAGCCTGGCTTTCCATATGCGGCTCTCTCGGTGGCGGAATGCTCCTTTTTATGATGGTTTCTATGATAACGCCCCTTGGCTCAACTATAGCTAACGTGGGTCTTTGCTTAGCAGGTGGCTTGATCTTTGCGGTAGGACTCGGAGCAATCAGTAGAGTAGTATTAAGAAAAGCCAATATGATATAATTTGTTTTAAGGTGTTTCCCACGGGAAGCACCTTTCTTTTATTCATTTTCTTGACTTTAAAAAATATATATGATAGAATATAATAAATAAGTATGCTTACTTTTTAATTACATTGGAGGAGCTTATGATAGATATCAGAAACCTTACGAAAACATACGGTGACAAGAAGGCGGTTGACGATCTTACCCTGCATATTGAAAAAGGGGAAATGTACGCCTTTATCGGTCACAACGGAGCAGGTAAGACCACTACTATTAAGTCCATTTGCGGTCTGCTTGACTTTGATGGCGGAGAGATTTTTGTGGACGGAGTGTCCATAAAGGACGATCCCATCGCTTGCAAAAGAAAAATTGCCTACCTTCCCGACAACCCCGATCTTTACGATTTTATGTCGGGTATAAAGTATCTTAATTTTATTGCCAACGTCTTTGGCGTAAGTCGCGAGGACAGATTTGCCCGTATTAAAAAGTACGGCGATATGTTTGAAATTACAAAGGACCTTGCAGAGCCAATATCCTCCTACTCCCACGGTATGAAGCAGAAGCTTGCTATCATATCCGCCCTTATCCACGATCCCAAGGTGCTTATAATGGATGAGCCCTTTGTGGGACTTGACCCCAAGGCTACCTTCCTTCTTAAGGAGGAAATGAAGCAGATATGCGAGGGCGGCGGCGCTATCTTCTTCTCGACTCACGTCCTTGACGTAGCGGAGAAGATATGCAATAAGATAGCTATTATCAAGGACGGTAAGCTTATAAGAAGCGGTTCAATGGAAGAGATCAAGGGGGATGAATCCTTGGAAAGCGTATTCCTTGAATTGGAGGATATCAATGCTTAAGCTACTTTTAAAGACACGATTTGATATGTTCTTTGGCTCCGTTTCCCAGGGCAAAAGGAAAAAGACCGCCTCGCCTCTCGGTAAGGTGATGCTTATATTGCTTTTTGCATTTCTTGCCATTTATTTTACGGCGGTAATGACCATACTTTTCGTGGGCATAGGACGTGAAACTGCGGGTACGGATGCTGAATATTCCATCTTCGCTCTTGCGGTCCTTGTGTCCATAGGTATAACGCTTTTTGACAGTATATTTACCGTAAAGACGCAAATATATGAGTCCAAGGATAACGAGCTTCTTTTGTCCCTACCCATAGAGCCGAAATATATCTTTATTTCCCGCCTTTTGTTCCTCTTTATCGTAAATTATTTACTCGAGGCGGTGGTTATGCTTCCCGCTATGGTGATTTACGGTATATTTATCGGATATAATGTAATGGGATTTGTGTACAGCGTAGTTATTTTCCTTGCTATTCCCCTGCTTAGTCTGTCCCTGTCCTCCTTTATTGCGTGGATAGTGTCCGTTATTGCATCAAAAATAAAGAATAAGACCCTTGTTACAACCGTTCTTTTCGCAGGCGCTTTCGGAGCTTATATGTACCTTATCAGCGTTATGGGACCGTCGGGAGATATGGAGGAGGGCGCTATTGATATGTCCCGATTCAAGGATATGTTCCTTATCGGCTGGGGCGCAAAGGCTATGACCTATGGCGATACCTTATCCTTCGTTCTTTTCATAGCTGCCTGTATCATTCCCGCAATTTTAGCTTACGTTATACTTAATAAAACATTTATTAAGCTTATTACCGTAAGCAGAGGCACGGTAAAGACAAAATATAAGGAAAAGGCAGAAAAGGCGGAGGGCGTGTTTATAGCTCTTATTAAAAAAGAGCTTAAGCGCTTCGTTTCCTCCTCTATGTATATGATAAATTCGGGTATGGGAATTGTAATGATGGTAGTCTTTACCGTTATGCTGTGCGTAACGGGTAACGAGATGTTTGCTGAAATTGACGGTGTGGATGTAAGCTTCCTTATTCCTGCCATTTGCTTTGCCTTGCTTGCATTGGGCTCGTCAATGATACTTATCTCAACTCCCTCCATTTCCCTTGAGGACAGAAATCTCTGGATAGTTCAGTCCTTGCCCGTAAGGGGCGCTCACGCGCTTCTTGCAAAGGTAAGCTCCCATATGATAATATCCACCCCCTTTATCATTATTTGCTCCCTTATCCTTTCCATAGGATTTAAGATTTCAGTAATAAATTCAATATTACTTCTTGTGTCCTCCGTTGTAACCTCCGCCTTCTTTGCATACTTCGGTATGCTTCTCGGCTTACTTTTCCCCAAGTTCGATTGGCAGAACGAAAACGTGGCGGTAAAGCAGGGCTTTGCCATATTCGGCTCTATGTTCGGCGGTATGGTCTGGGCTTTGTTAATGTCGGGTATTGTCGTTATTTTGTCATTTATCAGCTTTATTATCGGCGCTATTGCAGTTACCTTGTTAAATGCAGGAATGTGCGTCGCTATCCATATGTACTTCCTTAAAAAGGGAGAAAAAAGATTTGCTTTGCTAAAGCAATAAGAAAGGTAAACAATGAAAGAATTACTTTGTCCCGCAGGAAATTTTGAAAAAATGAGATCTGCCATCCTGTACGGAGCAGACGCGGTGTATCTTGCATCCGATATGTTCGGTATGAGGGCGGCGGCAGACAATTTTTCCCTTGAGGAGCTGACCGAGGCGGTAAAATACGCCCACGAAAGGAACGTAAGGGTGTACGTTACGGTAAACACTATGCCCCACACCAAGGAATACGAATTTTTGGGTACGTATCTTAAAAAATACGACGAAATAGGGGTTGACGCCCTTATAATCTCCGACCTTGGCGTATTCCAGATGGCAAGGGAGCTTATTCCCAATATGGAAATTCACGTTTCCACACAGGCAAGCATAGTTTCAGCCGCAGCCGCTACCGCATGGCACAAAATGGGCGCTAAGCGTGTTGTCCTTGCAAGAGAACTGTCCTTAAAGGAAATAATAGAAATAAGAAAAAATACACCCCCTACCTTGGAGCTTGAGTGCTTTATCCACGGCTCAATGTGTATTTCCTACAGCGGAAGATGTCTTTTGTCCAACTATTACACGGGCAGAGATGCAAATCGCGGCGCCTGCGCTCAGCCCTGCCGTTGGAATTTTAACAACGCAAGCCCCATTACCTTCGCAGAGGAAAAGCGCCCCGAGGATGTTTTGTCCCTTGAGGAATACAAGGAGGGCTCTTATGTAATGTCCTCCAAGGATATGTGTATGATAGAGCATATTCCCGCTCTTATGGAAAGCGGTATTGACAGCTTTAAAATAGAGGGCAGAATGAAAAGCGCCTACTATACCTCCATCTGCGCAAACACCTACAGAATGGCAATGGATGAATATTTAAAGGACCCCGTAAACTATAAATATAATGAGAGGTGGTTAAGAGAGCTTGAGAGCGTAAGCCACAGAGAATACGCCACAGGCTTCTACTTTGACGACCCGATGAAAAATCCGCAAACCGTTACGCAAAACGGCTACCTGCGTGAAAAAGCCTACCTCTGTGTCGCTAAAACGGAAAAAGACGCTGACGGCTACGCCACCTTTATGCAGAAAAATAAGGTGTGCGAGGGCGACTACGTTGAGCTGATCACCCCCGGTAAATGCGGCAGAGGATTCGTAGCGGAGGACTTTTATACGGAGGACGGGGTAAAGATAAGCTCCGCTCCCCATCCCTTTATGCTTTTTAAAATGAAGGTACCCTTTGAGGTGAAGCCGGGCGACATACTCCGTCTGGCAGAAAGGTAAATTATTATGCCAATGATCATAGAAGCTATTAAGGCTTTCTTTATAGGAATCGTACAGGGCATTACCGAATGGCTGCCCGTATCAAGCACGGGACATATGATCCTCTTTAACGAGTTTGTTAAGATGGATGTTTCCCCCGAGTTCTTTGAGCTTTTTGAGGTGGTAATTCAGTTCGGCTCAATTCTTGCGGTGCTTGTGCTTTTCTTCGACAAATTAAATCCCTTTTCAAGGAAAAAGGATGAGGCGATGAAGAAAAAAACCTGGACCCTGTGGATAAGAGTTATAATTGCGGTGCTTCCTGCGGCAATTATCGGGCTCTTGCTTGACGATTGGTTCCAGGCTAAATTCTACAACTACGTTTCCGTTGCCGTCGCTCTTATTTTCTACGGTATACTCTTTATCGTAATTGAGAGAAGAAACAAAAACAAAACAATGATCTATAACGACGTATACGATATTGACGGTGCTACCGCCCTTAAGATAGGTATTTTCCAGGTGCTTTCAATAATCCCCGGCACATCAAGATCGGGCTCAACCATCCTTGGCGCATCCGTAATCGGCGTTTCCCGTCCCGCGGCGGCAGAATTTTCGTTCTTCCTCGCTATTCCCGTTATGCTCGGCGCCTCCGCATACAAGGTGCTTAAGTATATCGTTAAGGTAGGCGTAGCTCTTACCTCAACGGAAATAATGGCGCTTATCGTCGGAACGGTGACCGCCTTTGCCGTGTCCCTTATCGTAATCAGATTTTTAATGAACTTTGTAAGAAAGCACAGCTTTGAGTCCTTTGGCTGGTACCGTATCGTACTTGGTATTATAGTTTTGGGCTACAATTTCGTTAAAATCGTGGTTTCATAAAAAAATTTACACAAAAACTGTTGAATATACGCATAAAGTATGCTATATTATAGAGTGGAAAAAATAAAAAACAGGAGATATAAACTATGACTTACAACAAGAAAACAATTGAAGATGTTCAGGTTGCAGGCAAGAGAGTTCTTGTAAGATGCGACTTCAACGTTCCCCTCAAGGATGGCGTTATCACAAGCGATAAGAGAATTATCGGCGCGCTTCCTACAATTAAGTACCTCCTTGACAACGGTGCTAAGGTTATCCTTTGCTCTCACATGGGCAAGCCTCACAGCATCTTTACAGAGGGCTTTGGTCTTACAAAGAAGGAAAAGAAAAAGGTTGAGGAGCTTCCCGTAGAGGAGCAGGCAGCTGCAAAGGCTGAGCTTCTTGCTAAGGCTCTTAAGGATGATAAGAAAAAGCTTACACTTAAGCCCGTTGCAGACAGACTCAATGAGCTTCTTGACGGTAAGGTTACATTTGCTGAGGATATCGTAGGTGACGACGCTAAGGCTAAGGTTGCCGCTCTTAAGGAAGGCGAAGCAGTTCTTCTTGAAAACGTTCGTTTCGACGCAAGAGAAACAAAGAACAATCCTGAGTTTGCAAAAGAGCTTGCAGAGTACTGCGACATTTACGTAAACGACGCATTTGGTACAGCTCACCGCGCTCACGCTACAACAGCAGGCGTTGCTGACTACCGTCCTGCAGTTTGCGGTTACCTCATTCAGAAGGAAATCGGCATTATGGGTAAGGCTCTTGCTGATCCTGCTCGTCCCTTCGTTGCTATTCTCGGCGGCGCTAAGGTTTCCGATAAGATCGGCGTAATTGAAAACCTTATCGAAAAGGTTGACACACTTATTATCGGCGGCGGTATGGCTTACACATTCTTCAAGTCCATGGGCTTCAACGTTGGTACATCCCTCTGTGAGGATGACAAGGTTGATCTCGCTAAGGAAATGATGGATAAGGCTGCTGCTAAGGGCGTTAAGTTCCTTCTCCCCATAGATAACAAGCTTGGTAAGGAATATGACGAAAATACAGAATCCATGTTCTGCGACTCCAACGCATTCCCCGAGGGCTGGATGGGTCTTGACATCGGTCCTAA
>JAFUOY010000003.1 GCA_017481595.1 Clostridia bacterium
AAATAAAAGGAGAAAAAATGAAAAGGATCATATTTACAATTATTACGGTGCTTGTTCTCCTTTCCCTCCTTTCCGTATCTGCCCTTGCGACGGAGGAAAATAGGGAAATGACCGAGGATAGCACGGAATTAACCGAGGAAAGCACGGAAATAACGGAAGAACCCACGGACAAAATAGAGGAAAACGTGGAAAACAAGGAAAGCGCCGAGGAATTTGACTTTGAAGAGTACCTTACGGAAAGGATAGCCCCCGTTTGCGTGGGTGTGGCTACGTCCTTGATTGCCCTTATTGGAACTATAAGTAAGGTAAAAGCATCCGTTACCTCAATTGCATCATCAGAGCAGGTGATAAAGGAGGTAAAGGAGATAACGGGCAATACCTTAAGCTCCATTAAGGAGGAGCTTTACAACGGACTTAAGGAAATGGAGAGCCACGTCTGTCAGATAGACGAGGTAAAGGAGGGGTATTACCAGCTTAAGGAACGCTACGAGGAGCTTGTAAAGAAAAACAAGGACCTTATGGAGTCAATAAAGCTTGGCTTTGAATCCATCCCCGACGTGGTACAAAGCGGTGCGGCAAGAAAAATAGCCATTATATCAGAGGAATCGGTAAACGGAGAGGAGTGATCTTATGAAGAAAAAACACCTTCTTCCAATCTTATACATTTGCTCATTTTTGTGCAGTATTGCGCCCATTACCGTTTACTTTATTTTGAATCATCATAAATATATAGGCACCTATCAGGAGGTCATAAAGCTGTCAATAGGGGGTGCTGTATGCCTTGTATTGATGCTTCTTAAGATCTGCGGCAAGCTTAAGCTTTCCTCCTCCACCGTGGTGTTCGGCTTTGCCTTCGGGCTTTCCTATCTTTTAAAGAGCATTACCGACGATATTTTAATATTTTCATTCCTTATTCTTCTTGGGGATGTCCTTGACAAGATGATATTTGCCATTCCCATTAAAAGGATCAAGGAGAGGGTATTTATAGACAAAAACGCGGACGCGACCTGCGAGAAAATGGAAGAAATTCTTTCAAGATATTACAGAGGTGGAGAATGAACGACGTAAAGAAATTTTTATTTAAAAATATTGGATTTTTCTTAATAGCGGTGGTTTCCGCCCTTTACATCTTAAAGGGACTTTACACCCTTGCGGAAAGCGGAAAGACCGTTATGCAGATTATCGGGGACGGCGCGATCTCCGCTTCGGTGGGCTTTATAATCGGTCATCTTATGCGCCAGACGGGTATTTCCTACGGCAATGACGACCTTGAGGTGATAAAAACAAAAAGCCTCCACGCAAGGCTTCTTGATAAAATATCCCCATATGTTAACAAGCTTGACGAGTTTTGTAAGGAGCAGACCCTTTTGGCATCTACCTCCATTCGCCAAAGGATACTTTCCCGTAAGGGGGTAATGTATGAGGACTGCTTTTATCCCGACGGAACATCAAAAATGTTGCGTATAACTATTCCAAGTGATGCGAGCAGAGAGGAAAAAAGGGTCTTAAAAGCAAAGATGCGCGCCATAAAAAAGGCGGAAAAGGTTAAAATAACACCCTTAACACCGGAGTCCCTTTCCGTGGAGGGAACAAACTACAACGATCCCTACGATTTTGGACGGACACAGGGTCAGTATTTACGCAGAAAAAGCGGCGGAGATATTATAGCCAAGCTGTTTTTCGGCTTGCTTTTCGGCTATTACGCCATCTTCTTGACGGAGGGCAATACGGATTCCATTATCTGGGCTTCATTGCAGATTGCCATTTATCTTATTTTCGGCGCAACACAGATGATGCAATCCTATATGTTTGTAAAAAGCGAGTGCAACGCCCGTACAATGCGTAAAATTGACGAGCTTCAGAAATTTATCAATCAATACGAATTGGCTGAGGAAAATGACGGCTAAGAAAGGAGAAAAATGAATACCGCTGATATTTATTATTACGGATGCGAAAGCGTGGAGGACGAGGTGGACGAGGAGTGCGAGGAGCTTATGCAACAGGCGACGACTCTTGAAAGAAGGGTTATAGAGTCCCTTGATGATAACAAAAGGGATATCTTTTCGGAATACGCAAAAATAATGAAAAAGGTTGTCGCGCGCAAGGGCTATCTTTCCTTTGATAAGGGCTTTTCTATGGGCATAAATCTGGCGCAGTAACAAAAAATCGGACACAGGGTGTCCGATTTTTTATGTGGAAAAGCCTTCACCTTGAGGGTGAACGAAGGCAAATCAACACGGTGTGTTAATTTGTCGAGGGTGTAACCAAAGCAAGGAGCGTCGAAGCCAAGTGTATCGAGGCGCGCGAGGCGACTATGTTTTGGGAAGGGCAAGCCTTCACCTTGAGGGGAAGGTGTCACCTGTGGTGACGGATGAGGTGTAAATATCAAAATTATCTATCTTGATATCACATATCTCCTTTATTTTCATAACGATATCAACACATACACCCTCAAATTTATTGTTTATATGTGAGTTAGGATATCTTAACACGTGTAGCCCTTTGCTTTGCAAATAGATATCACGTTCTGAATCCTTGTCAATGCTTTCATCAGTATAATGCTGTATG
>JAFUOY010000027.1 GCA_017481595.1 Clostridia bacterium
AAATGCAAAATGCAAAATGCAAAATTAGCCTTCACCTTGAGGGGAAGGTGGATGCGGAGCAGACGGATGAGGTGTAGGATGCAAGGCATCCGTAGTAAAACAGATATAATGTCACTCCTCCTTCGCAAATGCAAAATTAGTAATGCAGAATGCAGAATTCAGAATGAAGCGGTAACGACAACAGATAGGTTTTTTGTGAATTTTGTAAATAAATAATTCAAGATGTAAAATTTTTCAAAAAACTTACAAAACCCTATTGACAAACGGAAAATTCGGTGTTATAATCATTGCGTTAGCAGAGGCTAACTCCCATTATTTTCTTAAGAAAGGAAGCAGTCATGACCTTACGCGACGCCGAACAAGGAAAGGAATACATTATCAAGGCTATTGAGACCGATGACGAAGAGCTTGATGCGTTTTTGTTCTCCCTCGGTTGCTTCAGCGGTGAAGCTATTACGGTTATAAAGCACCGTAGAAGCGGTTGTGTAGTTGCCATCAAGGACGGCAGATACAATATTGACAAGGACTTGGCTGACGCTATAATCATTTAACAAAAAAGAAGAGTTTTATTCTTCTTTTTTTGGGAGTGTAGTTAGCACAGGCTAACCAATTTATCTTTCGTTTAATTTTTATGATAGATATCAGGAGGAAAAACCATGAGAATTGCTTTGGCAGGCAATCCTAACAGCGGAAAAACCACTATGTTCAACGCCTTGACGGGTAAAAACGAAAAGGTTGGTAACTGGGCGGGCGTTACCGTTGACAAAAAAGAATATCCTATTAAGAAGTCCTTTTACAAGGGGGATGAGGAGCTTGTGGCAGTTGACTTGCCCGGCGCATATTCAATGTCACCCTTTACATCTGAGGAGAGTATTACAAGCTTATACGTAAAGAACGAAAATCCCGATGCAATCATCAACATCGTGGACTCCACCAACCTTAGCAGAAGCTTGTTCTTCACAACGCAGCTTCTTGAGCTTGGTATTCCCGTTGTTGTAGCCCTTAACAAGGCGGACATCAACAAGAAAAAGGAAACGGTAATCGATTCCAAGGCACTCTCCGAAAAGCTTGGATGTCCTGTAGTTGACACTGTATCCACATCCTCAAACGGACTTATTGACGTTATAAAGGCGGTAGAATCAGTTGTTGGTAAGGGACAGAAATCTCCCTATCAGCCAAAGGATATTGACCTTACAAACAAAAATGAGGTTATGGCTGAGGACAGACGCAGATTCCAATTTGTAAACACAATAGTTTCCTCCGTTGAAACAAGAAAGGTACATACAAACGAAGCAAACAAGCAGGATAAGGTTGACGAAATACTCACCAACAAGTGGTTTGGTATTCCAATCTTTGCGGTAGTTATGCTTGCGGTATTCTGGATATCCCAGTCAGGCCCTGCGGTTTGGCTTGCAGACCTTATTACAGGCTGGCTTGAAGCGGGACAGGAGGCTATTGCAAATGCCATCAACAGTGATTCCATCTGGGCATCAATCCTTGTTGACGGTATTATCGGCGGTGTAATTGCCGTTGTAGGCTTCTTACCCCTCGTTATGGTAATGTACTTCCTTATCGCTCTGCTCGAGGATTGCGGATATATGGCAAGAGCAACCGTAGTTCTTGACCCCATATTCAAAAAGGTTGGTCTTTCCGGTAAATCCGTAATTCCCTTTATCATAGGAACAGGCTGCGCTATTCCCGGTGTTATGGCGTGCCGTACCATCAGAAATGAAAGAGAACGCAGATCCAC
This sequence comes from Clostridia bacterium, assembly GCA_017481595.1. Classification (GTDB taxonomy): domain Bacteria; phylum Bacillota; class Clostridia; order Oscillospirales; family CAG-272; genus RGIG2000. Next base: position 1,751 of record JAFUOY010000027.1, read on the forward strand.
CGCTATGCTTACTCCCTTTATGCCCTGTGGAGCTAAGCTTCCCGTTATTTCCCTTTTTGCAGGCGCGTTCTTCGGTAACGGTCCTTGGGTAGGCGCTCTTATGTACTTTATCGGTATTGTAATTATTTTCTTCTGCGCCTTGCTCGTAAACCTTATTACAGGCTACAAGAACAAGAAATCCTATTTCATTATGGAGCTTCCCGAATATAAGCTCCCCAGCTTAAAGAAGGCTGTTATTTCCATGGGTCAGCGCGGTTGGTCCTTTATCGTTAAAGCAGGTACCGTTATTCTCGTATGTAACTTTGCAGTTCACGTAATGCAGAACTTCAACTGGAAATTCCAGATCATTGAGGAGGGTATGGAAAGCACGTCCATCCTCGCTACTATTGCAAGTCCCTTTGCTTACTTATTTGCTCCCGTTGTGGGTGTTGTTGCTTGGCAGCTTGCCGCGGCGGCGATCACAGGCTTTATCGCCAAGGAAAACGTAGTTGGTACTCTTGCAGTATGCTACGGTATCTCCAATTTCTTTGATCTTGATGAGCTTGCTATGATCGAGGGTGCAGGCGCAGACGTTGCAGCCGTGCTTGGTATTTCCAAGATCGCAGCCCTTGCATTCCTTATGTTCAATCTCTTTACACCTCCCTGCTTTGCGGCAATCGGCGCTATGAACTCCGAGATCAAGAGTAAAAAATGGCTCTTTGGCGCTATCGGACTTCAGTTTGCGGTTGGATACTCCATTGGATTTATCGTAAACTTCTTTGGTACGGTATTTTCCTCCACATCAAGCTTCGATAGTATCTGGATGCCCATTCTCGGTTGGTGTATCGTAGCTCTTTCGGTGGGAACCATTGCATTTATCATTATAAGAAATCAAAAGCGCTTCAAGGCCGAGGAACAGCTTAAGAAAAGCCAGAAAAAAGAAACAGTTACAGTTTAAGAGGTAAAAATGGAGCTTATAGATATAATCGTAATCGCTATAATCGTGCTTATAATCGGCGGCGCGTCCGCTTACATTATAAAGGCGAAGAAAAGCGGCAAAAAATGTATCGGCTGTCCTGATAGCTGCTCCTGTCATACAAATAAAAAGCCCGAAAGATCCGGTAGCTCCTGCTCATCCTGTTCGTCCTGCTCCTGTTGTTCAGGCTGCTGCGGCGCAGAGGAAACGGATAATACCGATACGGACAACCGATAATAAAACAGAAACATACAATTTTAATTAGCCATTAAAATTTCTACATGCAAGGAAGCGTAAGGGTTCGCCCTACGCTTTCTTGTTTTCTTGTGAATAAAATATTCTTTTTCGTTTAAGCTACGGTTAAAGTTTACGGGTTAAAATAATATTGTAAGAAATGAGGTATTTTATGAAAAGATTTTTTAGCTTATTGCTTGCTCTTTTGACGGTATCTGCAGTTTTGCTGACGTCCTGCGGCGGCGGAAATACTCCTTACGTGCCCGAGGAGGCCACAACGGCTGATACCTCGGGTATGGATATGAGCTTTACCGAAAGGGACGCTTCAGCCTCCTACGGTCAGAACGTAAAAGCCATTACCTTTTCGGGTAATACAGTATCGGGAGCGGAGCTTGAAAACAAGGAGCTTATAATAAAAGACGAGGGAACGTATATTCTGTCGGGAGAGGCTACAGACATTTCCATAAAGGTAGACGCCCCCGAAAAGAAGGTACAGCTTGTGCTAAACGGCTTGACCTTGAACAATTCACAAGGGTACGCAATCTACCTGCGTGAAGCCAAAAAGGTATTTCTGACCCTTGCTGACGGAACTGAAAATTATATAAGCGACGCAGAGTCCTACGAGATAACCGACGGGGACACCACCGTTGACGGAGCGATATTTTCCAAAGCCGACCTTACCGTAAACGGAAAAGGCAGCCTTACTGTAAACGGCAATTACAAGCACGGCATTGACTCCAAGGACGATTTTATATGCGTAAACGCAAAAATCACCATCACGTCCAAGGGAATGGGAATAGGCGGTAAGGACTGTGTTAAGCTGAAGGACGCGAGTCTTACAATAAACGCAGGCAGCGACGCCATTCGCTCCTACAACGATACGGACAGCGCCAAGGGATTCGTTTATATTGAGAGCGGAAGCTACACCCTTACCGCCTTAAGTGACGGAATCCAAGCTGCGTCCGTTATAAAAATAGCAGACGGCACCTTTGATATTACCTCGGGAGAAAGCCTGTATTCACAAAGCTCGGGCAAGGGCATAAAAGCCGTTTCCGACCTGAATATCCTTGGGGGAGTGTTTAAAATTTCCTCCTATGACGATGCTCTCCACTCCAACAGAAGCGTATTTATATCGGATGGAGCGCTTACCTTAAGCTCGGGGGATGATGGCATCCATGCCGATGCCGACCTTTCCATATCGGGAGGAAATATTTTGGTTTTCAAAAGCTACGAGGGGCTTGAGGGTGAAAGAATTCTTATCTCGGGCGGTGAAATTGACGTTACCGCCTCGGATGACGGACTTAACGCAGCAGGAGGTAATGACGGCTCGGGAATGGGCGGTCCCTTTGGCGGCGGAGATATGTTTGGCTCCTCCGATGCCGAAATAGTTATTTCGGGAGGCTACCTTCTTATTGATGCTTCAGGCGACGGTATAGACTCTAACGGCGCTCTTACGGTAACGGGAGGCGTAACTCTTGTAAGCGGACCTACAAATAGCGGTAACGGTTCTCTTGATTACGGCTCGAAGGCTACGGTAAGCGGCGGAGTATTTATCGCCACAGGATCCTACGGAATGGCGCAGGGCTTCTCCAATGCGGAAAATCAAGGCGCAATTATTACTCCCACAGGCACACAGACATCAGGCACGTCCATAGCATTATGTGATGAGGACGGCAAGGTGATCGCATCCTTTACTCCGTCAAAAGCATATCAGTCCTTGGTTATTTCCGCTCCCGAAATAAAAAAGGGGGATGCGTACTCCGTTATTTGCGGAGGAACGGCTGCGGAGGCTGATAAAAACGGCTACGCCTCGGGCACTGAAATATCGGGCGGTCGCACGGTTGTAAATATTGAAATGTCCTCTCTCCTCTACGGCTCAAGCCAAGGAATGGGCGGAGGCGGAATGGGTGGCGGTATGGGTCCCGGCGGTCACGGAAACAGACCCGGCGGCGGTATGATGCCACCAAGATAAAACAGCATTTTCTTTATCTCCTATATAAAAAGGCTCTCGGTGAAACGGCATATGCCCACCGAGAGTCCTTTTTTATTAAATTGGAAGAAGCACGTTTATTTCAAGCCTGCCATCCTCCGTATAGTGCGCCCATATTTTTCCCCTATGGGATAAGGTAATGGCTCTTGCAACGGAAAGTCCCAGCCCGTAGCCGCCTCCCGAGGCTCTTGACTTATCTCCGCGGAAGAAACGGTCAAAAAGCTTGTCCACGTTTTCCTTAACGGATTCATCCGCCTTGTTTGATACGGTAAGAAGCACGCTCTTATTGTGCTTTTTCAAGGATATTAAAACCGTATCTCCCTCCTCGGAATACTTTGCCGCGTTATCAAGAAGAATGGAAACAAGCTGAGAAACAGACTTCTCATCTCCTCTTACAGAAAGCATTTCTTCGACACATATGTCGAGATTTTTACCGTTTGTCTTAAAAATAGAGGCAAAGGACGCGGCTCTTTCCTTTACTACGTCGGAAATTGGCAGCTCGATTTTTGGAAGGACGAAGCTTTCCTCCTCCATTCTTGAAAGGAGGATAAGATCGTTTGTCAGCGCCTTTAACCGTTTTGTCTGCTGTCTTATATCGCTTGACCACTCGCTTTCTCCGTTTTCCATTTCTATAAGCTCCGCATCTGCGTCAATTATGGTAATGGGTGTTTTCAGCTCGTGTCCTGCGTCGGTTATAAAGCTTTTCTGCTTTTCTATACTCTCGCTGACGGGGTCGGTAACAAGCTTTGACAAAAAGAACAAAAGGCAGAATACCGCAAGCATACCTATTGCCGATATAAAGATGCTGATTATCATAAAGTTTCTGTTGGCGGTAAGGACGTTGGTGCAATCAAGTAAAATTACGGTTGAATGCTCTACCCTTTTACTGACAAGATACCTGTAATTACCGAAAAAGCCCCTCTCGTCCTCTCCGTTTAAGACATGCTTTGCCATTTTAATGGCGCTTTGTCTGTCGTTTATGGAGATATTATCCATAATAACGGACACAGGGTCCCCGTTTTTTGAAAAAATAACGGAGAAAAATCTCGTTTCCACAGGGATATTGCTATATGGCTCGTCCCAGTCCTTGATATCGGGGAATGCAGGCCTTTGCTGGATCTGTGGGAATCTGCCCTGATGGCTTAAAATAATATCAAGGGTCTCATCCGCCCTTTCCACCACTCCTCTGTAGGCAAGAATATTTATGGACGCCACGAGAATGGCAAGAACGAAAAACAAGGACAGCATAGCGATAAGAATAAATTTTATACGAAGCCGCTTTATCATTTGTCCGCCTCCAGATAATAGCCTGCGTTTCTCTGCGCCTTTATCTGTATGTCAGCGCCCAGGGCGGAAAGCTTTTTTCGAAGGTAGGAAATATACACCCACACTACGCTTATCTCCGACTCGGAATCGTAGCCCCATATCTTTTCCATAAAGGATTCTGTTGATACAAGCCTTTTGGGGTTGCGCATAAGCATTTCCATCATCTGAAATTCCTTGTTTGCCAGCTTATAGCTTCCCGTGGGGGAAATCAGCTCGTAGCTTGCAAGGTCGAGAGTTATATTGCCCACCTTAAGACAGGAGTCTGCCTGAGTTGCCGTCTCTCTTGTCATTGCTCTTATCCTTGCAAGAAGCTCCCTTGAGTCAAAGGGCTTTGTAAGGTAATCGTCAGCACCCGAGTCAAGTCCCTTTACCTTATCGTCAATTTCCGATTTTGCGGACAAAATAAGCACAGGGGTGGTTATTTTTCGTCCTCTTATCTCCCTTAACACCTGTATTCCGTCCATTATGGGCATCATAATATCAAGGATAATTCCGTCGTAATTGCCAACGGTAATATAATCAAGGGCGTCCTTGCCGTTATACACCGCGTCAACGGAGTAATTGTTCCTTTTTAAAATTGCTTCAATAGCTCTTGACAAGGATCTTTCGTCCTCGCAGAGTAATAATCTCATACCTACCTCCTGTACCGTGGCTGCGCCTATTCACCAACCACATAATAAAAATGGGCTGTCGTAAAAGACAGCCCATTGTTTGTTTTTATCAATATGCCGCAAGGCAGTCCTGTGTTATAACTGTGGAAACCACCATTTCTTCTCCGTTTCTTACGATAACGTTAGTTACGGTATCTCCCACTCTTACGTCAAGCATTGCGTCAATAAGATGATGCTGACGGGTTATTTCTATTTCCTTGTCTCCTATGGTAACGCTCTTTATAATGTCGCCTGCCTGGAACATCTTGCTGCCAAGACCTCCTGCAGTAACGTCGTGTACCGCAATTTCCTCAACGCGTACAACCACTCCCTCTGTTTCATCATAGTAGGTGGACAGGCTGTTTGCCACTACGGTAATACCGAGAATACCTCTCATAACCGTCTTACATTCCTTGCCGTAGCAATAATCAATAATATTATCTGCTATGGCGCGGGCAACGTTTGAGGGGATGGCGTAGCCTATGTTTTCAACGTCGGAGTTGATTATCTTTGCGTTTACAACGCCAATAAGCTCACCCTTTGAGTTAAAGAAGCCGCCGCCGGAGTTACCCGAGTTTACGGGAGTATCCGTTCTCATAACACGGAAGGAAACTGCCGTCTTTCCGTCGCTTCCCGTCATATCAATATATTCGGAATCAACACTTATAACACCCGTTGTAACGGATATGCCCTGTCCCTGGGGATTACCGATAGCGATAGTTTCCTGACCGATGGATATTTTATCGGAGTCAGCTATCTTAACCGCCTGCACGCTTCCGTTTGCGTAAGCCTTCTTAAGTACCTCGCTATCATCCACGCGAAGAATTGCAATATCGTAATTCATAGAGCCGCCAACGTAGGTTGCGGGGATCGTATAATCAACATACTCCATACCGTAGAGATAAAGATCTATCTTTTCGCTGATGCCCGAGGAGGAATTATGCACAACGTGGTAATTGGTTATTATAAAGGCGTCCCCCTCTGAGTTTACCTTGTATATAATGCCCGAGCCCGTTGAGCCGTTGCCGCCGCCGAGAAGTCCGCCCCCAAAGGTACAGTATATGCTGACAATGGATCGCACGCCCTCGTTTGCGCCGAAGGCAAGATTACCGCCCTGCGGGTTGATGGTTACGTTGTTTATATTGATATTATCCTTTAAGTCCGTGTCGGTCTGAGGAGGATACCACACCCCCTGGCTATTACCCATTATTTCGTCAATAAGTACACAGGAGCTGAGTGAAAGCATCATAACTATTACAAGCATCGCAGCGCCTAATTTCAAAACAGTTTTTTTCATTTTATACCCCATTTTCTCTTGCTTCATTTATATTATATTCGTATGACCTTAAATTGAACTAAAAGAGAAGCAATAATTTTTCTCTTTATTATATAATATCATAACAAGAATAAAAATTCAATATATAAATATCAACCAAGATTATAAAATATAGTGTCATATTGATTAATTTGTATTTATTTTTTCATTTTTTTGTGATATACTTGAGTTAAAGAACACGTTTTAGGAGAAAAGCTATGTTTAAGATTCAGAAGCAAAGGGATAAGGATTTTATAATTCTTAATTTAACCGACATACATACGGAAAACCACGAGCTTTCCGAAAAGAGCGAAAAGCTGCGTATTCTTAAGAACACGGTCTGTCAGCTTGTAGAAAGAATAAAGCCCGATCTTATTACCATAAGCGGTGACCTTGCCTGGAGCGGCAGCTACGAGGCGTACGAGGTGGTAAGAGAGTTTTTTGACGGCTTCAAAATTCCTTGGACGTTGGCTTGGGGAAATCACGATCAGGACAGGGGATACGAGATTCTTGACAAGACTATTGAAATTCTTACAAAAAGCAAGTATCTTATTTACGAAAACGGCCCAATGGAGCTTGGCAGGGGCAATTTTGTAGTAGGTATTTGCGAGGGGGACAAGATCGTGTCCGCCCTTATAATGATGGATACCCACGACCGTTTGCCTTATATCAACAACGAGGGCAAGGAATGTATGGTATGGGGTAAGCTTTATCCTCAGCAATTTAACTGGTACAGGGAGCAGGTATGTAATCTTACCGACCTTGGCTGTAAAGACACAATGATCATCACCCATCAGCCTATTTACGCTTATATAGATGCTTTTAAAGCAGCCTTGCGTGAGGGCGTGGACATAAAAAGCGTATCTCTTGAGGACAG
>JAFUOY010000028.1 GCA_017481595.1 Clostridia bacterium
CTTCTGTTTCTGCTCTATTACTTTTGTTTTGAGTTTTTTTCTCTAAAAGAATTTTCTTAAGAGTTCCGTCTTTGTACATTAGTTCTCTTAACTAATTTTTTCTTTTCATTGTTCAATTTTCAAGGATCTTTTACACTCGCTTTCGCTGAGTGCCTTGCTATTATATCAAATACTTTTTGCTTTGTCAATACCTTTTTTCAACTTTTTTCAGTTTTTTTCAGATTTTTTTAATGTTTGGAATTAAGCACAAAAAAACAATAAATAATAAGATATATACTATTAAAAATCACGAAAGAGGTGTCTGAAATGAGTGAGAAATCATCAAGCATTGAGAAGGAAAATGAGAAGTTAGAAATGATAGAAAAGAGCGGAGGCGTAAAGGAGGACCGAATATATTGCTTGAATATTATCGGTCAGATAGAGGGACATTATATACTCTCCTCCGAGCAGAAATCGACAAAATACGAGCATATAATCCCCCTGCTCGTTTCCATTGAGCAAAGCAAGGAGATAGAGGGTCTTCTCATAATACTTAACACCATGGGCGGCGACGTGGAGGCAGGTCTTGCCATTGCGGAAATGATAGCGAGTATGAAAAAGCCCAGCGTGTCCCTGGTGCTTGGGGGAGGACATTCCATTGGCGTTCCTCTTGCGGTATGCGCGGACAGATCCTTTATAGTTCCATCCGCCACCATGACTATTCATCCCGTAAGGATAAGCGGTACGGTAGTCGGCTCTCCCCAGACCTATTATCATTTTGAAAGGATGCAGGACAGAATAACCAAATTTGTTTCTCTCCATTCAAAGATCACAGAGGATGCATTTAAGGAGCTTATGATGAGGACGGATCAGATCGCCACGGATACGGGATCTATAATTGACGGATATGAGGCGCAAAGATGCGGTCTTATCGATAGCGTGGGAGGGCTATCGGAAGCTTTAGCTACACTTACGAAACTTATGGATCAGAAAAAGTAGCTCTCTCGCGTACGTATATATTTAAATGAAGAAAAACACAATTTTTTTGAGTATATGGGAGCTTTACGTTGACTTTTATTAAAAAAAGTGATAAAATTTTCGCATGGGGGGTGAAAAAATGGAAAATGAAAAATTAAATAACGCGTTGACAAAAATTTTCGTAGTGGCGCTTGTAATTCTTATCCTTACCTTTTCTATCGGATTACCCATATACTTCAGACCATTTTATTATCTCCACATTGATGCACTTTCCATACCCGAAAGAGCGGGACTCCCTAAGGCAGAAATAAAGGAAGCGTACAACGAGCTACTAAATTATCTTACCTTACCGGGTGTGGAATTCGGGGTAGGTGTTTTCCATTATTCGGAGGCGGGTAAGTCTCATTTTGAGGACTGCAAGGCGTTATTTACCCTGAATCTCGTCCTCGGTTTAATTTCCCTTGCCACAGTTATATCCCTATGGATTCTTGATAAAAAAGGAAAAATAAAGCTATCCAGACCGGAAAGGCATCATATTTCTTACACCGTATGCAAAAGAATGTTGACGACCGTAATCATTCTCACTGTTCTGGCATCCATAAATTTCACTTGGACCTTTGAGCTATTTCACAAAACAATATTCATGGGCAAAACCAATTGGGGCTTTGCAGAGACTCTTGACCCAATAATTCTTGCTCTACCCGAAAGCTTCTTCAGAAATTGCGCTATTTTGATCGTCTCTTCCATTGTTGTAATCTGTGTAAGCTTTATCATATATAATAAAATGAAAGAAAATCGCCGAGATTGACTCGGCGATTTTTTATTATGCGTATTTACTTGCCTGCAGATTAAACAGATGGGCGTATTTACCGTTTTGCTTAAGAAGATCAAAGTGAGAGCCTTGCTCCACTATATGTCCGTCCCCTATCACGAGTATTCTGTCCGCAAGAACCGTGTTTGAAAGTCTGTGGGATATGGTAACCGAGGTTTTGCCCTCGCTGAGTCTATAAAGCTGTTCAAATATTCTATCCTCTGATATGGGATCGAGGGCGGCAGAGGGCTCATCAAGTATCATATATTTACTTTCCTTGAAATATGCTCTTGCAAGACCGATAAGCTGCCATTGTCCGCCCGAAAGATCCTTTCCGTTGTCGGCATAGTATCTGCCGAGAACGCTATCAAAGCCATTTTCCCAATCCTTGATGATCTCGCTTGCGCCGCTGATATCACACGCTCTTTTAAGCTTTTCGTCGTTGTTTCTGTTACCAAAATCCGACAAGGCAATAATTTCTCTTAAGGGCAGGCAATAGGTTACGTAATCCTGGAAAAGAACGCCAAAAATTTTACGAACGGCATAAACGTTGTATTCCTTAAGATCTACTCCGTCAAGCTTGATGCAGCCGCTTTCGGGATCGTAAAAGCGGAACATAAGCTTGATTATTGTAGATTTTCCCGCGCCGTTAAGTCCTATAAGACCTATTTTTTCATTAGGCTCTATTGCAAAGGAGCAATTTTCCAATACGTACTGCTCTGCATTGGGGTATTTAAAGGTCACGTTGCAAAATTCTATCTTCGGATTTTGGCCCGGAATAAGGGTTCCGCTTTTTTCTGATTCGGGCTTTATTGCAATAAATTCCTGCAGCTCCGTTAGTCTTTGATTATTATTTAAGAATTCCGTGGTGTAATAGGCAAGAGACTGCGCTTCCCCGCGCAAACGCGATACCATACTTAGATTATACTGAAGATCGCCAATGCCGATCCTTTTTGCGAGCACGTCAAAAACGGAAACGACAAGCACTATAAGGTCGCTTAGGATTACGCCCATCATAATAACGACATCCATTATGCCTGAGCGCACCTCCTCTTTTCTGTTGATGCGATAAAGCTTATTCCACATATTTTTATACTTTTCGATAAAAAATTTTCCCGTATTGTGAAGCTTTATTTCAAACTGAAGATTGTTATCGTAAAATACCTCCCGATAGTAGGTCTGCTTTCTGTTATCGCGAAGCTGCTCTTTTTCCATTTCAAGAAGCTTATCTGCGTGCTTTTTGTGATATATAAGGTACGGAATAAGAAGAACAACGGTTATCAAGCCTATCCACCATTTGTAGGTACAAACGATAATAAGCGCGGCGATAACGTTTATAAATGACGATACTATAGCGAATACAAAATTGGTAAGCTGATACATTACGCCAAAATTACTTCTGGCGTGGCGCACCTTATCCCCCATCTTTGCTGAGTCAAAGAAGGACAGATCCATCCTTGAGGTTTTATCCATCATTATATTTTCTATATAGAACTGCAAATGATCCTCGTAGCGGGAATTAACGTACTCGTTTACCTGCTCAAGAATATATACTGACAGCTTAAGAGCGAGATATATTACAAGCGCTAAAAAAAGCTTTTCTTCCTCTCTGTCAATTATACCGTTAATTACCTCCTTCCACAGCCAGATATTTATCATCGGAACTGCCGTGGTGGAAAGTAAAATGATTATTTTTAAGAGGAAATAGGTTTTCGATGCCAAAAAGCAGGTCTTGATACCGAACCAGATGTTTTTTAAAAGGCCCGAAAAGAATTTTTTTATCTTGTTCATTTTGCTTCCTCCTTTAACGTGTATTTTTCTCTTTGAAGATTGTACAGCTTTGCGTACAATCCGTTGAGCTCCACAAGCTCATCGTGAGTGCCGCTTTCGATTATCTTACCACCCTCCAAAACTATAACCTTGTTTGACATACGGGCGCTTGATATTCTGTGAGATATCATAACTCCTGTTTTACCGTCGGATATTGATTCAAAGTTTTTGAATATCATATCCTCTGCTTCGGCATCAAGTGCGGAGGAGGGCTCGTCAAAAATAACAACGGACGCCTTTTTGAAATATGCTCTTGCAAGGGCTATTTTCTGCCATTGTCCCTTTGAAAGCTCCGTACCCTTATCGTCAAACTTTCTTGACATATAGGAGTCAAGTCCGTTTTCAAGCTTCGGTAAAATATCCTCGTACACACCGCTTTGCTTAAGCGCAGTTATGATTTCGTCGTCATTTTCTCTCCTGTCAACCGAGGACATAGCCACGCTTTCCCTGAGGGTAAGAGGATAATGGACAAAGTCCTGAAACAGGGCGGAAAACATTTTTCTTATATCGTATATATTGTATTCATCCATTGGATATCCGTTTACAAGTATCTCTCCGCTGTCCACAGTGTAAAGACCGAGCATAAGCTTGATTATGGTGGATTTTCCCGCGCCGTTTATTCCCACTATGGAAAGCTTATCTCCCTTATTAAGCGTAAAGGATACTCCTGTCAGAATATACTTTTCCGTATGGGGATATTTAAAGCACACGTCCTTGAACTCAAGGGAATAAAATGTGTCAAGGCTTCTTTTTTTGCCTTTACTTTCTTCGCTTGATGTATCAAAAAATTCAAGCACGCTTTTCATAACGTCAAGCTGCCATGAAAAGGAAATTACCGTAAGAAATGACATATACCAGAACTGATAGTCCGCCTGCACCAAAAAACCGATATAAAGCGCAATATCACCTATGCTTATTTCGCCCACAAACGCCTTGTAAATTATAAATGCGGTGAAAATTATTTCCGCGCTGCGTCTTATCACCTCGGCAAGGGTAAGCATTCTTGCTTTTTTTGCATCAAGCCTCTTGTTTGCCCTTACGTAATCGTCCTTTTCCTCGTTGTATCTACCCTTTATATCATCCGTAAGATCGTACATTCTTACGTCCTTTGCGGGCCAGGCATCCGTAAGCATCCAACGATAGTAGCAAAACTTTCTTACATCAGGCGCCTGCTTTCTTCTGAGCGCCTCTGCTTTTCTGTCGAATACCGTATTAAGAATGATGCCGGGTATAACAAGGACAATAACGAGGAGTGAGAACCAGAAATTAAATTCAGCAAGGGTAACGTATGCCACCGTAAAGGTACCTAAGGACGCTATTATGGTAAAAAGCCTGCGTACGGACGTTATGGTTGCGTTGGCTCCGTATCTTACGTCGTCTATTATATCCCTGCCCTTGGAGGAGTCTATAAAGGACATAGGCAGTACCTCAAGCCTTTGCGCCTGCATACATTCATAAAGATGCCTTGCCTTTTTGTTAATATAGCTGAAGGACAGCTCCTCCACCGTGGACATTATTTTTCTTAAAATAAGTGACAATATGTAGATCCCCACGCATATAAGCACGTAGTCCCTGTCGGGCGCATTACCCGTAAGTCCGTCCACCACCAGCTTAAGGGCGTATGCATCCGCAAGGTAGAAAAGGGAATTTACAATACAGATAATACCGTACAAAACTATGGTAAGTCCGCTCGACCTGTATATCAAGCCAAGGGAAAACCGTATCGTCTTTAAATATTCTTTTATTTTAGTCATTAGTCAGCTTTACCTCCAAAATAATTCTTTTTCACCCTATTGACAAATCAAGGATAAAAATGGTTGGGTGAATTTTAAAAATATTTATTTTTTTGGAAATTCCACGCACTTAAGCCTGTAAAGAACTGCCATCATATCCTGGGGGCGCACGTATTCAATCACTCCAGAGGAGCCGCGTAACCCGAGCTGATGAATAAATTCCGCACCCTGTGTGGCGATTTTATCATATAGGGACAAAACCGATTTATATAAATTGCACACTGAGTTTCTTTCCATAACCGTTATATAATATATAAAGGAAGAAATAAAATCAAGCTGACCCGCCGTTACGTGAGTAACAATATCGGACACGTCTATTTCCTCGCCACCTATTTTTACAGAGGATGGAGCCTTTATTTCTATTTCCCGTCTTAAGGCTGTTTTACCAAGAGAGGAAAGATCAGCGCTTCGCGGTGTAGGAGAAAACAGAATTTTGACAGGCTGCTCTGCTTTTTTGTAATCAACATATTCCGTCGGCAAAAATCTGTCAACAAGAATTACCCTGTCCGCTACACGAAAATATTCTCCCGATGCGCCCACAACTATAACGGAGGATATACCGAATTTATCAAAAATCATTTGGGCGTTGTCGATAAAGGGTACGGTGGACGCATTTTTTATTACCGTTTTCATTTTTTCATCCTTATACATAAAGTTATTGGCGCATCTGTCCTCATCAAAGAGCATAAGAGCGCATCCCGATTCTATCGCCTCACTAACAGATGAAGCCTGTGAGGTTGAACCACTGGCATTGTCGGTGAAAAAATGCTTTGGATCTATTTTATTATTCGGCAGCTTGCCAAGGAAAAAGGAAATATCCGTATTTCTTATGTTTCTGCCGTCTTCAGAACGGATAGCCATTGCAGAGCTATCGGTTATAACGTATTCTCTGCCATCCCCCGATACGTGGTCGTAAATGCCCTCGCGAATGGCATCTAAAATAGTGCTTTTGCCGTGGTAGGCATCCCCCGTTATAACGGTAATGCCCCGTTTTATTCCCATACCCCGTACCTTTTTTCCCGATGGGAGCTTTATTTCAATTTCAAGGGACTCAGGAGATTTAAAAGGAATAGCCCCGAGGGAGTCCTTAATATCGGTCTTTCCTTTCCTTGTAATTACGGAGCCGTTGGCAATAAACGACACGTATCCCCACTTTTTCAGATAATTTCGTATAAATTGCTGATCCTTATATAGGCTTATGGCATCCTTTAGCAGGGACGCATCAAAGCCTGATACGAAGTCCTCTGCAAGGCGAGTAAGATTTTTGGTCAGCAGAAGCTTAAGAGCCTTTTGCGAGATAATGCCCTTTTTTCTTTTATCAAGTGACTCCTTTTGCATAGCTTGTGACATTGCAAGGGCGCTGCCGCTTTGCGCCTTGTCAAACTGCGTGGCGCGGCTCCCGTTATTGTAGGCGCTGTTATTATAGGGGAGCTTTACAGTCAGGGACATGCATATTTTAAGCTCCGAAATTTTCACTATAGAGCTTTGAAGAACGCGCGTACCGAAGCGATAGGGGATAAACGCCCCCTTTTGCACATTTGATTCCGACATTTGCATCTCATTGTTAGCCATATGAACAGCAGTGGAAAATTCTCTCATTATAAATGTACTTACCGCTGTTTTATCCTTATCAGAAAAGATAAGATCCTTAAGCAATGCCTCCTTGTCTATCTCTATATCCACACGGGCGTACTTATACTGTGCGCCGCTTACGGATACTATATGGTAGATTATGTTGTTTCTTTCGTAAATTCCCACAAGCTTAGAGTAGGATGTGACGGCTTTACCGTCCAATGATTTAATAATTTCATTTAATTTTTGCATAGAAAAAACACCTCCTGAAAATGATTTGATAATGTTGCCCAAGGGCCAAAAACGAACACGTTATCAAACCGTTTCATAAGGTGTTATCAAACAAAAAACGGTATATCGCCAGATATACCGTTAATTTCAGCCGTTATAAAGCGCACTCAAAAAAAGTCATAGTGCTTCGGCGACCTATGGCATCCGACAACGTATTCAATTGCAGCTTTCATAACAGTCGCCTCCTTTATTTCTATTTACAATAAAATTATATCATATCGTTAAGGATATGTCAATATTTTTCTGCCGTGCCGTTTTACACGGCAGAATTTTTTATTTAGCTAAATTTCTTGCCCTTTCCACAAGGAGCTTAAAGCGTTCCTCTCCTTTTACAGGATTAAACCATTCCCAGCCGTAATCTGCGGTCATAGCATAATATGGCACACCGCAGTTGGCATCCACGTCGTATGAGTATTCATACGGCTCCTTTTTACCGTTTGGATAAAGAATATAATGCATCCCCTTAACGACCTTGATTCCTCCAAATACGATCTCATTGCCCAAAGAAAGCTCCGCTCCATTTTCAAAGGATTTCCATTTTTCATAATAATCAAGGGCGGTCTCAAGATAATAGTATCCCATTTCCTTTTCCCAATTACCAAAGTGCGCCGCGCTTCTGATAAGGCATATCCAAGCGTACACACCCTTAAATCCGTCGGGAACTGTGCCGCCTCCCGCCATTTCCATAATTCCCATACTGAACTTCTGAAGCTCTATGGAGCGCTTTGCCTTGCCCCTGTTAAAGCTTGGGCGGCAAATATAGTGAAGGAGAAGATGGAAATTATTAGCGGCGTGTAAGGAATGTGCCTCCTCCTGATTACCTGCGAACCAAAGACGTGAAACCTCAGTTTCCGCCAAAATACCTCCATACTGTGTTACGGGGGATTGCAATCTGCGTATACCTGTACGATCCGAGAAAAGGATGATATCTCCGTTTTCATCCTTCATATATACATAGTCTGCGCTTGCCTCATAGCCGTCGGTAAGATCCTTTGCTACGTAGCGGCGCTCCATTCCGTCCTCAAAGGGCATATAGCCCTCTCCCTCTCCCTTGTAGGACGTAAGATCATATACGGACACCCTCGTTTCCCCGCAGTAGCTATGCTCTGCGCGGACGATACCGATTCCCTTTGCGAAATAATATACCTTGTATCCTCCGCGGTATTCAAATCCGCCCTTAAGACCCTTTATATCAAGAGTCAGCTTAATACAGTTCTCAAAGGTGCCCGCCTTAGTGGTAACAGGCTCGCACGCCTCACATAAAATGCTGGTTTTTATATTATGATAATCCCAAAGGGTGTATTCCACCGTGGGAGATGCGCCTACGCGCCATTCGTCAGACCACAGGCAATTGGTTGCATCCTGCAAAATACCGTATACATCATTATAAAGAAGGGGTTGACCCGCATTGCCAAGCTCACTTGTGCTTTTCCATTCAAAATCCCACTTACGTGCCACGTGTAAACGGATAACGCCGTTTTTTTCGGAAACTCGGGATCTGTCAAAGAAGTTCCAATGTCCCGTGATATCGCTGTCGGGAGTGATCTCCTTATCCGTTTTCATAAGTCTGCGGGCAAGGGAGCAAGCAAGCCTTGTATGAGCCATTTCCATAGGAGTTTTTGCAAGTGCCTCTGCTCTTTCCACGTATTTCGTAGTATCGCAAAGGATCTCCTTGTCGTCACTGCAGATATAATATTCGCCCTTTATTGCCTGCATCATATCAAACCACAGCTTCTCGTTATAGCTTATACGCTCCGAGTATCTTTCAGCCAAGAGACAAGCGGTATTCTCGTCAGAATATTCTACGGAATAGCTTACGCTTGATATAACTGCTTTTTCATCATACTCGCCTACATAGTCCCATTTATTTCCCTTTGCAAGGGGTAAAAATCCCTTACCTCCCGCAATATTGTAAAACTTCAGCACGCAGGATTCCGTATATCCGTACTCGGTACGGGAGTGCTTTACAATTCCCACACCCTCCTTATACCAGGTAAGAGCGGTTGCTATCTCCTGTTCCTTTGTGGTCGTTACAGTCCTCCAAAGCTGACAATTTTCAAAAATACCCGCAGGAGTGTGGATAATTTCACAATCACTTACAAATTCAAGGCTTGTTCCGTCGCTGCCAACATATTTTTCACCAAGAGATATATCGGCAAAAAATCTGCCGTCACAAAGAGAAGAATCCTTAAACACACGTATTACGTTGCGGTCAACGGAGTAAAGATATCCCTCTCCCGCGTTTGTTTCCTCATAGCGGCGCATTTCTCCGTCTATGCATCTGTATTCCTCAACGTCACAGGAGATAAGATAGCTTTTTTCTTGCTTGTCCTTAAGCTCCGTATTTACCCTGTCAAGCATTCTTTGTACGCTTGGAGCAAGGATGTAGTTTGCATCCTTTGGCGTAAGGAGGGCGCGGGCATTGTTAAACGCCTCAATTCCCTTTTCCTTATCTTTTCTTTTCAAATATTCGTATCCAAGCCAGAACCATTCGTGGGCAAGAGTCTTTACAAATCCCGCCGCCTTAAGTATAGGTATCTGCTTTTCAAGTATAAAATCTATTTTTGCCCCTTCGTAAACCTGCGAATCCTCTCGGGTAACGATAAATTTCATTACCTCGTCGTTTTTGCCCTTAATGGCTGCCTTTTTAATTGCTTCAAAAAGCTCGTCGCCTTTCTTACCCGGGAGCCACCACCATCCGCTTTCCAAAACGTCGGCAAGAGCGTGATATTTCTTTTCGCTTTCAGGAAGCTCCTCTACCTCCTTAAGCACGTCATTATAAGCCACCTCAAAGCCGTCCTTTGAGTTTTTAAGTCGCCAGAGCTTAAGCTCCTCGACCTTCTTCATTACTCTTTCAACAAGAGTATCGTTCCATTTTTCGTTCATAGCGCACAGCTCCTTTCTTATCTTTTTTCTTCCATCGTGGAGCTGCCACTTTACAGTACCCTGTGAAACACGCATCCTATCCGCTATCTCGACTATGGAAAGGCCCTCAAAATAATACATCCGTATTACGGTTCTTACCTTATCCGACAGTCTGTTTACCGCCGTTTGCAGCTCTCTTTCATCCTCGGAGGCTATGTATTGCTCTTCAGGGCTTATACGGGATTCATCTGCTACATCCGTATACTCACCCATATCCACGGGTATAAAGCTGCTCATACGTCTTACGATATTAAGGGCGCAATTTCGGGCTATCTTGCATACCCAGCCGCAATACTTTTCCTTTTCGTTAAGGGTATCGAGCTTCATCCACGCCGTAACGAAAGCATCCTGCGCCGCGTCCTCTGCCATAAACTCGCTGCGTGTGATCCTCATTGCCGCGGCAATCACAGAGCGCTGATGTCTGGCAACGAGTACCTCGTACGCGCTTTGCTCTCCTGCAAGAGTAAGCATTACTAAGGTTTCATCATTTTGGTTTTGATACAGCATTTTCTTCCTCCTTTGGATTTTTTGAAGTTTTTTGCGTCTTCATAAGGTAAGATGCAAAAGAAATAAAAAAGGTTGGGTAAAAATGAAAATTTTTCTATGAACTGTTTTAATTTTATCATAAAGCCTGTAAAAACACAAGAAAAACCGAGGGGAGCCTCGGTTTTTCTTCATTATTATATTATTTTCTTTGTAATGCCTTGATTCCCTCGTTTAATGCGGAGATAAATATATCTGCCTCCTCCTTTGTATTTTCGGGGCAGAGAGAAACGCGGATGGATGAGTCCGCCTCGCTATCCGTCAAGCCGAAGGACACAAGAGCTGAGCTTACCTTATTTGAATGGGACGAGCAGGCAGAGCCCGAGGAAACGTATATTCCCTTTGAAGAAAGATGATGAAGCATTGTTTCGCTTCTTATTCCCGGCAGGGTGATATTTATAATATGGGGGGCGCTTTTTATGGGCGCGTTTACTCTTGCCTCACTGTTTTCAATGCCGTCCACTATGTAGGAGCGAAGCTCCCTCATAATACCGATCTCCCTCTCCATATTTTCCATATGCTCCCTTACCGCCTCGCCAAAGGCGGCAATGCCGTACACATTTTCCGTACCCGAGCGGAAGCTTTCCTCCTGACCTCCGCCATAAGCTATGGGGACAAGTCTTTTTGTCTTTATTACGTCGGGATTTATATAAAGAGCGCCAACGCCCTTTGCTCCGTTTACCTTATGGGCGCTGATGCTTACAAGCTCTGCGCCTATATTTTTGGGAGTGAATTTTACCTTCATATAGGATTGAACGCAGTCTGCGTGGGTAACGCACCTTGGAGAGATCTCCTTAATTACGGAAAATGCCTCCTTAAGATCGTACAAGGCACCCGTTTCGTTATTTACTTGCATAAATGACGCAAGTATTGCGTCCTTACAGTTTGCTTCTATATAATCTATATCAAGCTTACCGTCCTTTGTGGGCACTCTTAAGACCGTGTAGCCCTGCTTTTCAAGATGAGCCACCGTTTCCTCAACGGAGGAATGCTCTCCCGCGCTTACAAGGATCTTTTCGTTGCCCTTTCTCGCTTTTGCGTTTACCGTACCTAAAATAGCCATATTATTGGCTTCAGTTCCGCCCGAGGTAAACACAAGCTCACCACGTACGCCTCTTTTTACACCGAGGGAGGAAAGAATTATTCTTCTTGCCTCCTCCTTGATATGCTCCGCATCCACACCGCGGGCGTGGAGGGAGGAGGGGTTGCCGTAATGCTCCTCAATGACCTCGGTCATTTTCTTTTTTGCGCCCTGTGACATTTTAGTCGTAGCGCTGTTGTCAAAATAAATTTCTGCCATATCAGTTAAACTTGAAGTTTTCTATTATCTTATTTACGTCAGACAAATGGGTGTCGTAGTTATCTACGGTTGAGGTATATACGATAACGTACACACTACCCCTTGCCATAGTAGCGGTAAGCATGCATTTATAGGTCTGTGTGTCGGTGGTGATGGTATACTCCGCCTTTTTGGAGTCAAAGCCGAATACCTTTGTGTCAACAAGCTCGGGGTCGGAATATTCCACCTTTGCAACGAGGCCTATCTGCTTTTTATACTCCTCCCACCACTTTTCGTAGTTTTTGGTGCTGGCGGTAAGATTCCATTGTCCTACCTGTATGCTTGACATATCGGACTCGGAAACGTGAGCCATAGTAAGACCGTTTCTTATATCGACTATCCAGCCTTCGGGAACGTAGAGCAAATAGTCAACGATATCGTAATTGCTTGCTATCTTCATTCCCTCGGGGGCTTCCTCGTCAACTATATAGTCCTCCCCGGGGTAAAGCTTATCGGTAAATCTGAAATTGTCGATTATCTTATCCACGGAGCTCATATTTGCGGTATAAAGGTCACCATTTTCCTTAGTAGTATCGTTTAAGGAGGTATAGAGGAATACGTACATACTGCCGTTTCTGATAATACCTATTACCATACATTTGTAGGTAAATTTTTCTATGGTCGTGCCACCCTTTTCAGTATCCAATACAAGCTTGTCCATTGTAATTTCATACACGGACTTTCTTGCGGAAATGCCGTTTACCACCTTGTTTTCAAGCTGGGAAAGATACTTTACCGTACCGATCTTTTCAATTCCGCTCTTATATTCTGCCCACCAGGAGTCGTAGTCCTTGACCGTATCGTTAAGCTTTTCACTCTTTATCTGCACGCTTGAAAGGTCACTTTCGGAAGCGTGAACAAGAGTGGTGCTTGTCTGCATATCGATAAGCCAGGATTCGGGGACGAAAAGAAGGTAGTCAACAAGGGCTGTATTACTTGCAATCTTCATATCCTTGGGAATAGCCTGACCGTCTGGGGCAAGGTTATCACTGCAGGAGGTGAGAAGAATGGATGGCGCAAGTAAAAATGATACTATTAAAATAAGTGATATGATCTTTTTCATTTTTAAATTTCCTCCGCAACGGCGCAGGCTAATTTTACAGCCTCCTTAACGTCGCTTAAATCTATCATTTCATTTACGGAATGAATGTACGCAGAGGGGATGGAGATAGCGCCAACGCTGCATCCAAGCCTTGTGTTCTGGATAGCGCCCGTATCCGTACCGCCTCTTAAAAGCACCTCATCCTGATATTTTATCTTGTTTTTCTTTGCAAGCTCTCTCATTTTTTCAACTATTTCGTAGGAGCAGATAACGGAGGAGTCCTTTACCTTTATTGTAGCGCCGCCGCCTATTTTCACCTTGGTTACGGGGGATGCGGGCTTTTCTCCGACGGAGGTTACGTCAACGGCAATACCGATATCGGGGGCAATTCCGTACGCCGCAGGCTTAGCGCCGCGAAGTCCGACCTCCTCCTGCACGGTAAATACAAAATAAAGGTCATTGTCCGTATTCTTTACCTTTTTCAAGGCCTCAATAAGCACCGCGCAGCCCACTCTATTGTCAAAGGGTCTGCCAATGTATCTTGTGCCACAAAGCTTTTTAAGTGAGGGGGCGTGTACGAAAAAGTCGCCGATCTTCACCTTGGACTCTGCCTGCTTCTTATCTTTTGCGCCAATATCTATAATAAGATTTTCGCACTTGGGTATCTCCTTATCGTCAGAGGGAACGATAACGCCGTATACTCCCTTTTCGGATACCACCGTTGTATAAGCGGAGGAAAGAGTGTCGATACCGCCCACGTTACCAACGCGGATAAGACCCTTATCGTCAATAAATGTAACGAAATATCCTATTTCATCCATATGCGCCGCAAACATTATTTTCTTGCCGTTACCCTTTTTACGGGCAATAAGGTTGCCGACGGGATCAACGCTTATTTCGTCCGCGTAGGGTGTGATCTCATTTTTTATAACCTCTCTGATGCTATGCTCTCTGCCGGAAACTCCTGACGTAAGCATCAGCTTTTTCAATAATTCTGTCATATTTACTCCTTAATATCTAAAATCTCGCTTGTTATAAGGGAATATGCTATCTTGTACATAGCGTCAATGTCCTCATATTTTACAACGTTTGCCTGCGAATGAATATATCTTGAGGCGGCGGAAATAAGTCCCACCTTTACTCCCCATATACTCTTCTGAATAGCGGCAGAATCGTTACCGCCCGAGATGTATTTGTTTTTCTGATACTTGATGCCGTTTTTCTCGGCAAGGGAAATAAGATGCTCTACCATACCTCTGTCGTATATGGTGGAGTTATCCATAAAGGAAATTATTGCGCCGTCGCCTAATATGCACACCTTTTTCTCCTCGGGCACGCCGTATATATCCTGCACCGCCTTTGACTCGATTACAAGGGCAAGGTCGGGCTTTACGTACTCGGCGGCGCATCTTGCGCTGGAATATGAAACCTCTTCTCTGCAGGTAAAGGCAAACCAAAGATCGTATTCGGTACTTGCCCCCGCCTTTATATCGTCAATAAGCTTACACATTATAGCGCAGCCGTGTCTGTCGTCAAGAGCCTTGCACTTGATAAAGCCGTCACCGTACTCAACGTAACCCGAGTCAAATACGAAATAGTCGCCCACGTGTACGTATTTCTTTGCATCCTCCTTGGATTCTGCGCCGATATCTATACACATTGAGTCAACGGAGGGAAGCTCCTTTCTTTCCTCGGGGGAAAGAAGATGAATGGGCTTCGTTACCGTAACGCCCTTTATTCCGTTTTCGGAAACTACTCTTTTTGCGCCAAGCACAAGGGGATTCATTCCGCCAACGCAGCCGAATTTCAAAAATCCGTTTTCCGTAATTCCCGTTACCATAAAGCCCACCTCATCCATATGGGCGTTTATCATAAGTCTTGGCTTACCCTTATTTTCTACATGGAAATAAATATTTCCCACTCTGTCCTTTTCTACCGAGCAGTTTTCGGGCAGATCTGCGCCGATATAATTTTCTATTGCTTCTCTTACGGCGTCCTCGTATCCGCTGGGACCGAAGGCCTCGCTTAATTTCTTAAGTATTTCTCTCATAATGCCTCCATTTCCGTATAAGCCACGGTTTTAAGAACGTTGGAAAGAGAGCTTATATCATTTATGTTCAACGTCTCAACAGGGGTGTGCATAGATCTTAAGGGCACACTCATAACAACGGTAGGAATACCAAGACCCGTTACGGATACAAGCTCGTTATTTGTGCCTGTATTAGTAGGCTCGCAAATAACCTGATAGGGAATATTTTCTCTGTCAAGAAGCTTCATAATTCCTCTTGTAAGCCTTCTGTCGGAGAGAGAGGAGACGTCTATTGCCGCGCCCTTGCCGCATTTTACCGTTTCAAACTCGTTATCCCCCTCGGATGAGCCGAAGTTTACGTCGGTGATTATGGCAATATCGGGCTTAATGGCGTAGGCGCACATTGCGGCGCCGCACTTGCCCGTTTCCTCCTGGGCGGATACGGTAACGTACACGTCATATTCCATTTTTGATTTTTCCATCTGTCTTACCGCATCAAAAACAGCGCATACGCACGCTTTATCGTCAAGTCCCGAGGCGGAGGCATAGCCATTTAAAAGCTCTGTGTATTCTCCCTTTATAAATATGGGATCTCCTACGGATACTATTTTTTCAAGCTCCTCCTTGGAGTAGCCCGTGTCAACGTAAAGCTCCTCAATTTTGGGGTTAGATCTCTTTTCTCTCGACTTACGGGTAAGATGGGGAGGAATTGATGAGATCAAGCCGTAGATTTCCTCCTTGCCATATACAGTCACCTCGGACGAGGGAAGGATACGGGTGTCAAGTCCGCCAATGTTGACAACGGACAAAAATCCGCCCTCCAAAATATCTGTAACCATCATACCCACGGTATCAAAGTGTGCGTCCATCATAAGCTTGGGGGCGTTTTTCTTAAGGCATCTTTTTATGAAAACAAAATTGCCAAACGAGTCCTCCGTCATCTCGTCAAAATAGGGTGAAACGAGGTCAAAAAGTCTTTTTTTACCTCTTTTTTCATATCCCGACAAGGTCATTAAGGAGCATAGCTCTTTAAGGGCTTTTCTGATAAAATCCATTTTACAATCCTCTTACAATTTCTATGTATTTTTTTGATTTTTCTTTATAATTTTCAAAGGCGTCATAGCTTGCCGACGCGGGAGAAAGAACTACAGAGTCCCCCTTTTCTGCCATTCGGTAGGCTATTTTTACGCTTTCGGTAAAGCTGTCGCAAAGGGCGCAGTCGCATCTATCTTTTATAGCGCCGTATATTTTTTCACTGTTTGCGCCGCATATTACCGCGTATTTCATTTTTTCCATTCCGTCCCCTAAGCAATCATAGGACAAATTTTTGTCGTAGCCGCCGAGGATAACTATGGTTTTTTCCTTATCAAAGGCGGAAAGGGTGGCAATGGTCCTTGACGGGGTGGAATCGATGGAGCTATCGTAAAAATCGATACCGTCCTTGGACGCTATTTTTTCCATACGGTGGCTGACACCGTAAAAATCACGTACCGCATTTTTGATGTTTTCTGCCGACACGTGTCCGTATACCGCGCCTATGGCAAGACACACGTTAATAAGATTGAATTCTCCCCTTAAGCGTATATCTGACAGGGGAATTATTCTTTCCCCGTCACAAAAGATATATCCGTCCCTTACGTACACAAGGCGGGCGTTATTTATCCCCCTTACGTTTTCATATGACAGAGATACAAAGGTCAGTTCTCCTCCGCCTTTCAGGTACGCGCTGAGCCTTCTTGACTCGCTACAGTCAAAATTTATTACCCCGCGTCGGGCGTTTTTTAAGATATTTGATTTTGCATATACGTATTCCTCGTAGGAGGAATGTATATCAAGGTGATTTGGCGTAAGGTTGGTAACAACTCCGCAGTCAAGTGCAGGCGCAAGGTCCGTCAGCTGAAAGCTTGAAAGCTCGCAAACGAGAAAGTCACTTTTTCTTACCTTACCCATATAATTTATTACAGGATCGCCGTTATTTCCGCAAAGGAAAGCGTTTTTTCCCTCCGCGCAAAGCATTTTTGAAATAAGGGTTGAAGCTGTGGTTTTTCCGTCAGAGCCCGTTACTCCTATTTTTCCACAGCTTATATGTGACAGGGCAAAGGCAACCTCTGAGGTAATATGTCCCTTCCCCTTGATCTTATAGGGCATACAGGAGGGGGAGCGGAATATTATATCCTCCTCCGTGTCAAGATATGAGTCCCCGAAAACAAGCTCCACGCCGGATGGTACCCGTATTTCCTTTGAGGAACGGACTAAAAAGGGATAGCCGTAGCACTTAAGATTTTCATACACGGCCTTATTGGATATGCCAAAGCCGATCAAGGCTATTTTCCCGTTTGTCATATCTACTCCTTTTATTATACTAAATTTTATAAAGGCTTTTCAATACTCTTTTAATATTATTTAAATATTATTCAAATATTTCGGTTGCTTATCACACTTTTACAGGCACAAAAGATCTATTATATCCCCGATTTTTCTATTTTCATCCGTCATAAGCAAGGGATACATACTGCCCGAGGTAAAGCCCGGCACCGTGTTTACCTCGTTAAAGATCACCTCGCCCTTTTCCGTTACGAAAAAGTCCGCGCGGCACATTCCCCTGCATCCCGTGGCTATAAATATTGCTTTTGCGTACTCCCTTATCAGCTTTTCGCACTCACTCGATATTTTTGCGGGAATCACAAGCCTTGTTTTAACGTCGCTGTATTTCCTTTCGTAATCGTAAAATTCTCCATCGTATTCTATCTGCCCTATTTTACCCGTTACAATTCCATTTTCCGTCTCGAGCAACGCAATTTCCGTTTCCACACCCTTAATTTCCTTTTCTATAAGAACGGTATCTGAGAATTTTAATGCTTTTTCTATACACGTCATCAGGCTTTTTTCATTTTTTACTCTGTACACTCCAATACTTGAGCCCGAGGAGGACGCCTTAACGAAAAGAGGATAATCTATTCTTTTTGCACTTGATAATATGTAATTTTCGTCTGCAGATTTCCTTCGTACAACGAAAAAATCAGCCACAGGGACGCCGTTTTCCCTTGCAATAAGCTTAGTTAAGTATTTATTTACACAAAGTGCTCCGCCCTCCGTATTGCATCCCGTACATTTTACCTTCATAATTTCAAAAAAGGCCTTTATAATTCCGTCCTCACCGTATTTGCCGTGAATTATGGGAAATACAATATCGGGCTTTATGTAAAAACCGTTTTCACATACCACCGCGCCCTCGTTTACTAAAATACCAATGCCGTATTTTAAGCTGTCCTTTACCCATTCTCCCCTTTCTATTTTTTCTTCGTCCCCCAGATATAAATACCATTTGCCCTCCCTTGTAATGCCGATTTTATAAAGGTCGTATTTTTCTCGGTTTATATGTCTTAAAATACACGCGCAGGACCTTAAGGATACGTCGTATTCCGTGTTTTCTCCGCCGAAAATCAGACACAGAGTCCGCTTTTTCATAAAATTACCTCATATAAGTAAAAAAGATACTGACCGAAAATACAGTCAGTATCAGTTTATGTTATTAAATTTTTCATGTCACTACTTTTTGACAACGCACATTCTTATATTGCCGCCGTAATCGTGGTAAAGCTCAAATTCCGAGTATAGTCCCTCGTCTACCGCCTTTGTGAGAAGCTTTCTTATAGAATCCTCTTGATCGTAGCCGAATTCTATCATTAGATAGCCGCCCTCGTTTATATGTGGCGCGCTGTTATAGACTATGGGACGTATTATATCAAGTCCGTCCTCTCCGCCGTCAAGGGCGATACGCGGCTCCTTTTTTACCTCGTCGGAAAGGGTGTCCATATCGCGTGAAAGGATATAGGGTGGGTTTGACAATACGGCGTCGTACATGCCCTCAAGAAT
The DNA here is from genome assembly GCA_017481595.1 of Clostridia bacterium. Classification (GTDB taxonomy): domain Bacteria; phylum Bacillota; class Clostridia; order Oscillospirales; family CAG-272; genus RGIG2000. The sequence continues at coordinate 19,009 of JAFUOY010000028.1, forward strand.
ATCAAGGGTAGCGTCCCCCTCTGCTATATTGCATCTGTCCTCAAGACGGTGTAACGCTATGTTTTCTTTTGCCACGGATAAAGCATCCCTTGAAATATCCACAAGGGTAAGGTCGCATATGTCAGGGCGGTAAGTAAGTAAGGAAAGACCGATACAACCGCTTCCCGTACACAGATCCGCCACACGTCCCTGCCTTTTTACCTTTTCAATAGCCTTTGTTACGAGTATTTCCGTATCGGGACGGGGGATAAGGCATTTTTCCGACACGATAAAGCGCTTACCCATAAAATACCACTCGCCAAAAATATACTGCAGAGGTATTCTCGCTTTTCTTTTTTCTATTACCGCATCTATTTTTGCTTTATCGTATTCTCTTTCGTAGTGAGTCATTGCCTCGGCGCGGCCGACGCCAAAAAGAAATTCAAGGGTAAGATACGCCTCCGATCTTGCTTCGTTACTGCCAATATCGGAAAAAGCCTTAATTATCTCATTTATCCTCATTGACTTCGGTAGCGTCCTCACTTACGGAGGGGGTGTCAGCTAAGCTCTTTGCTGCTTCTCTTTGCGCCTTAAGCTTCGCTATTTTTTCCTCTACCTCTTCCTTTTTAAGGGCAGTAAAGCCAAAATGCTTCAAGTTTTCCTCAACGTCTATTGCGTATTCGTCAACTGTGAAATCGGGAAATTCCTCGGGCATTGCGGACTTGATAGCGCAGATGGCAATAGCAAGCTGAGCCTCGTCGGGCTCCTTTGTGGTAATTCTCTGCATCCAAAGACCCGGGGCTGAAAGCAATCTTGTAAAGAAATTATCGTGCTTGCCCGCAAACATAATAAATTCGTATCCTATTCCCACTATAAGGGGCAAGATAGCAAGCTTGATCGCCGCTCTTAAAAGGGTATTGTCCCACACAGGAATAAGCATACCTGTAAAAATACCGATAATAAGCATTACGAACATAAAGCTTGTGCCGCAGCGGGGGTGGAAGCGTGTGCATTTCTTTGCATTTTCGGGAGTTAATTCCATACCCGACTCGTAGCAGGCAATGGACTTATGCTCGGCGCCGTGATATTGGAACACGCGTCTTATATCCTTCATAAGGGACACAATAAGCATATAGGCAATAAAGATAATTATCTTTACCACGCCCTCAATAGCCGCCTTAAGATATCTGTCAATAGGTCCTGTAAGCTTTTCAAGCATACGGGTAAGAAAGCCGGGAAGCCACATAAAAAGCACAACGGCAAGACCTACTCCAAGAAGAACGGAAAGCACCATAAGAAAGGCGGAAAGACCCTTGTTTTCCTTCTTTTCCTTGCCGTTTTCCTTATCCTTTTTACCGTTTTCCTCATCGATCTCCAACACAGCTGTGGATTTATCTATGGTCTTAAAGGAAAGGATCATAGACTCAACAAAGCCGATAATTCCGCGAAGGATGGGAATATTAAGTATCTTTTTCTTTTTACGTACGGACACAAACTGTGACTTGTCAACAACTACAGTTCCGTCCTCTTTTCTCATAGCAAGGCACACGTCCTCGCCCTTTTTCATCATTACTCCTTCTATTACCGCCTGACCGCCAACCTTGTTGCGACGGCAAGAAAGATCACAATTTTTATCCATTGGTTTTTCCTCTCTCTCTGTCAAGATAGCTTTGAAGGATAAGGGACGCGCTCATTGCGTCTATTATATCCTTTCTTTTTGCGCCTCTTGTATTGGTTATGTTAAGAATAGTGTGAGCATTCGCCGTGGAAAGTCTTTCATCAAAAAGCTCTACCTCTATATCCGTAAGCTCCCTTAATCTGTCGGCAAAAGCCCGCGCCTTTTCAGATCGGGGACCGAGAGTGCCGTTCATATTGATAGGATGCCCAAGAACTATCTTACCTATATCGTTATCCTTCGCAAATTGCGCCACGCCCTGCGCGGTTTTTTCAAATCCGCCCTTTATACATCCGCAGGCGCTGGCAAGAAAGCCCGTTATATCCGACATAGCAAGACCCGTTCTTGCATCGCCGAAGTCAACGCCCAATATTTTTTTGTTCATAGCTTCCTCCCATATTTTGAAAGATATAATAATTTTATCATAACAAGATATTAAATTCAATGCAATATTGTAAATTTTTTATATCATAAGGTTGCATTTTTAATTTTTTTATGTTATATTATTATTACAAAGTAAAAAAGTAAGGAGTGATTTATAATGAAAAATAAATTTGTCAAGGGACTTTTGGCATTTTTGGCAGTTACAGCATCCATCGCTGCAGCTATTGCAATTATGTTGAAGGTTTTAAAGAAGTTCTTCAATATCTCCGTTGAATTCAGCCCCAAGTATGAAAATGAAGAATGTGATTGCGGCGAATGCGAAGAGTGCTGCGAGGAAGCAGCTGCTGAAGCTGAAGAAGGCGTTGAGTTCGAGCTTTCCGAGGATGAAAACGCTGACGGCGAAGTTGTAAACGCTTAATCAAAATTTTCTATAAAAAAACAGAGCTGCCTTTTGGCGGCTCTGCTTTTTGTTTTATAGCTTTTTCAGTTAAGGCGTATGGTTCTGCTTACCAAAAGGGCTTCAAGCACCTTTCTTACGGAGGCAATATCGTTGGGGTGGTCAAAAAGCATTTTTGCAATATCGGCAGGGACCTCTTCTCTTTCCCTTGCGGCAATATCAAAAAGAAGATTCCTATCCGCTACTGATATTTTCTTAAGGGCGCGGACCATTCTCATCTGCACCTCGGCAGGGGGAGGACACACCTTGCCCGACAAAATATCGTAGAAATAGGGCTTACCTATACCTACTTCCGTATAAAATGCTTGTTGAGTGATACCCTCTTTTTTTATAAGCTCCTTAAGAGCGTCTCCAAAGGTCATATTTTTATCCATACTAAATCTCCCTTGTATGTTTGTCTGTATACATACATACTAACATACAAGGAGGGGTGTTGTCAAGTCGTTTTTAAAAATTCCTTCACTATTCCCTCGGTTTCTATAAATGAGGAGGACTTTTCCGCCCTTTGTATTATTTCATCCTGCTCCGAATCCGACATATTAAGAAATCTGTTAAAGGCGTCTTTGTCGCGGGCAAGTGCCATTTGCAAGGGGATGGGCATATGTCCGTTTATTATGTCAAACATAGATTTTCTCCCGTAAAATTTTACTTTACACCTTTATTTTTGTCATTTAGATATAAAATATGGGTGGTAATTACTTCTTTAACTTGACAAACGGCAAAATTTTATTTATAATAAATTCGAACTGAACCGGACGGTTGCGCGGTATGTAGCCGAAAGGTATTACCGTGAGGAAAGTCCGTGCTTCACAGGGCAGGATAACTGATAACGTCAGCCGAGGGTGACCTTAGGGAAAGTGCAACAGAAAATTACCGCCATTTATGGTAAGGATGAAAACGCGAGGTAAGAGCTCACGACACGCTATGGTAACATAGGGTGGGTGTAAACCCTATCCGAAGCAACACCGTATGTAAGGATTTTTATTTGCCCGATAAGGCTTTTTGCCGTCCTTACGGGTGGCACGCAGTAATGCGGAGCGTTCCGGTGACGGGGCGCAAAGATAGATGACCGTCGATAACAGAACACGGCTTATAGGTTCAGTTCATACAAAAAAGCGACACAGTGTGTCGCTTTTTTGTTTTTCAAATAGAATTTAGCCTATAAGATAATCAAAGGCAAGCATCAATGCAAAGCCTGTAAGAAAGGCGTAGGTTGCCCCTCTTTCGTTGCCGTGGGCGTGAGTTTCCGGAATCATTTCGTCACTTATAACATAAAGCATAGTACCGCCTGCAAAGGCAAGGGCAAAGGGCAAAATTGCTGTAGAAATGCTGACTGCCAGATATCCGATAATAGTACCAACTACCTCAACGAGTCCCGTGCCGAGGGCGATCAAAAACGTTCTTCCCTTTTTCATACCCGAGGCGAGCATAGGAGCTATAATAACCATACCCTCGGGGATATTCTGTAAAGCGATACCGCCCGCAATTACCATCGCCTCCGCAATATTGTCAGTACCGAAGCCAACGCCTGCCGCAATTCCCTCGGGAAGATTATGAATGGCTATTGCCATTACGAAAAGAAGCACCTTATCAAGCTTTTCCTTGTTGTGCGGATGCTCCTCCTGGTCAACACCTGTCATTCTGTGAAGGTGAGGGACGAGCTTATCCATTACGTTTACGCACACAGCGCCGAGGAAAATGCCCACAATAGTAATTGGCAGGGCAAATTTTCCGCCAAGATCCAATGATTCGGCAACGAGTCCGAACACCGCCGCGCAGGTCATTACTCCTGCGGCAAAGGCAAGGACAACGTCGTTGAATTTATGGCTCGTTCCCTTGAATACAAATCCAAGCAATGCGCCGATTACCGTAGCACCGCCTACACCTAAGGCGGTAATTAAAACTATATACATATTTTTTCTCCCTTTTTTTATATCATATGCATTTATCTCGTTTACGTCTTATAAAAGAGAGGATCAAAGTCTTGAAAGCTCCTTGAAGCTATCCTTAAGGGCAGGATAAAGCTTAGAATAAAGACCGTAGAATTTCATATACTCCTCGTGTCTTGATGATTCGTATTCCGTCTTTTCCTTTTCGGCAACGCAAATATCGCAGCCCTCCTCAACGGATGCAAATACACCTGCGGCCACACCGCCGAGAATAGCAACGCCAAGGGCGGCGCACTCGGGGGAAACGAGGGTCTTTACGTCAATTCCGTACACGTCCGCAAGTATCTTCTTCCATAGCTTGCTCTTTCCACCGCCTCCGCAGGCTACCATATCGGACACGTCAATATCAAGGTCCTTAAGAAGCTCTACGCAGCTGTAAAGAGAGTAGGATACGCCCTCCATAACGGCTCTTGCCATATGGGCTCTCGTATGCATAGCGGAAAGGCCGAAAAATACGCCCCTTGAGTTTACGTCAAGAATAGGAGTTCTCTCACCCATAAGGTAAGGAAGATATATAAGCTTGTCAGAGCCGATCTTTATTTCCTCGCACTGATTATCAAGCTCCTTATATGAAACGTCCCTTGCAAGAGTGTTTCTGAACCAGTTTACAGAAAGGCCTGCCGCCTGGGTAACGCCCATTACGTGCCACTTACCGGGAACGGCGCAGCAGAAGGTGTGGATCCTTCCGTTTTTATCAAAAACAGGCTTATCCGTGTGGGCAAATACAACTCCGCTGGTACCGATGGTAGTAAACGCCTTACCCGTTTTACATACGCCTGCGCCGATTGCCGCCGCCGCGTTATCCCCTGCTCCGCCTGCTACGACAATACCCGCCTTAAGTCCTGTCTTTTGCGCGGCGTCTTCAGTTACGTAGCCCGTTGCCTCGGGGCTTTCGTACACCTTGGCAAGTAAGCTCATATCAATATCCAATTTTTCGCAGACCTCACGGCTCCAGCATCTGGCGCTGATATCGAGAAGCTGCATACCCGATGCGTCGGAAACCTCCGTTGCGTACTCACCCGTCAGCATAAATCTTATGTAGTCCTTAGGCAAAAGAATATGCTTACATCTTGCGTAATTTTCGGGCTCGTGCTTCTGCACCCATCTTATCTTACCTGCGGTAAAGCCCTCAAGAGCGGGGTTACAGGTTATTTCCATAAGTCTGTCGTGACCGATTATTTCCTCGATCTCCTTACATTCCTCCGTAGTTCTGCCATCGCACCAGATAATGGAATTACGGATGACCTCGTTATTTTCATCAAGCATTACCAGGCCGTGCATCTGTCCCGAAATACCGATACCGCATATTTCACCCTCAGTTGCCATAGAGCCAAGATATTTCAAGGTCTTACAAACCGCATTCCACCAATCCTCGGGCTTTTGCTCCGCCCATCCGTTCTGAGGCTGATAAAGGGGATATTCCTCTGTGCAAGAAGCAATTTCCTTACCATTTGTGTCAAAAAGCACGCTTTTCGTTCCTGACGTACCAACGTCTATACCGATTAAATATTTCATATTTTCTCCTCTTTAAAATGTATAATTCCGAATAACTCGGCCACTTAACCCTATTTTAACACAAAAACGAATATTATGCAACAGAAATTATATCTTTTTACAGGACGGATATTGCTTTTTTGACTTTTTTGTGTTATCATTGAACATATAACATCTTTGGGAGGTAACAATGCCGGTATTCTTTCAGGACAGATCCTTTGACAACGTAAGCTGCCCCTTCCTTAATTTGAATATAACGAATATAAGCCTTTTGCCCGATATTACTCCTTGGGTAAAGCTATGCCATGTTAATTCGGGTAAGGTTGAGCTTACTGTATCAGATAAAAAATACTCCGCGGATGCAAACGATTTTATTTTGATCATGCCGAGGGAGGTATACAGTCTTAATTCAAAAAGCAGCGACGTAACCATATTGAATATACCCGTTTTCTCAGGTAAGGGCGACGTTGATCTGTTAAAATATAAGACACTCTCCCCCATAATTCGATACAGCACCCCCCTTAATCGTGAAATTTCCGATTATTTTTCCCTTCTTTTAAAGGAAAGCAAGGGTAAGGATAAGGGATACTCCTATATGACGGAGGGTCTTGCCCATATTATTCTTTCATCCGTTATCCGCTCCGATGCCATTGCTCCCTGCTCAGACGAGGAGATAAGAAGGAGCGAGGCAGATCTATCCCTTATCAAGACGGTAAAGGAATACATAAGAGAAAAATATATGGACGGCATCTCTCTTGAAAGCACGTCCGAATATTGCTCTTTGTCCCTTTTCTATTTTTCCCACCAATTCAAGAAAATCATGGGTATAACCTATTACGATTATCTTACCGCGTACCGCCTTGACAGGGCTATTGATATGCTTGCCGACCCCAAGGCTAAGATAACCGACATTTCTCCCTTATGCGGCTTTGCCACGGTACGTACCTTTAACCGTTCCTTTAAAGGCTTCTTCGGTTGCTCTCCCACCGATTACTTCAAGAGCCTTAAATAATCATTAAATTCACAACCCTGGAGGATATATGATCAAAGCAGTTATATTTGACCTTGACGGTACGCTTTGCGATACGCTTAACGATATAAGAACGGGTGTAAACGCCGTTTTGGAAAGATTGGGATATAAGCCCAGAACAAGAAGTGAAATTCATAAATTTATAAATAATGGCGCAAGAGAGCTTGTGCGCCGATCCTTGCCCGCCGACGTGCAGGGTGTTGACTTTATTGTGGAAAGCGCTCTTTCCGATTACAATATGGAATACGCAAAATGCTACTGCGATACCACCACCGCATACGAGGGAGTGGAGGTGCTTCTTCACGAGCTTAAGAAAAAGGGCTTTAAGCTTGGCGTTCTTTCCAACAAGCAGAATGAATACGTAAAAAATATAATATCCAATATTTTCGGTGATGATATCTTCTCCATTTGCTTAGGTCAGACGGATATGCCCACAAAGCCCGATCCCACCTCTGCACTGTATATTGCAAAGTCCATGGGCACAAAGCCTGAGCAGTGCGTTTTCGTTGGAGATTCCGACGTTGATGTGGAAACGTCATATCGCGCGGGAATGAGCTTTATCGGAGTTAAGTGGGGATACAGAGACGAAATAACCCTTCGTAAAGCGGGAGCAAGCATTATTGCCGAGAACCCCGAAATGCTTTTAAACAGCATCCTTGATCTTAACAACGAGGAAGAAGAATAAGCACATATTATAAATAAAAATCTTAAAGCCCCTTGAAAATCAAGGGGTTTTAAATATATGCATATATGTTCATATAATATATACGATAAAAATACGCGGCATTATGACAGATAAGCCGCGTATTTTTTATTTAGTTTAGATCTTTACTATTCCGAATACGTCAAGGACGGAGGAAACGAGAATTGCAACGAGGAAAATGGGGGCGATATACTTAATTACCACCACAAAGAGCTTTTTGCCCTTGAAGGGAGCGCTTACCTCCACCTCGTCAATTATAGCCTTGGGCTTAAGGATAAATCCTATAAAGATACAAGTGAATATTGCAACGATTGGCATCAAGATGCTGTTTGTAAGGAAGTCAAAGAAATCAAGGAACTGAAGTCCGATTATCTTTACACCACCGAGAACACCGTAACCAAGAGCCGAGGGCAAGCCAAGGAGCAAGGATATACCAAGAACTATTAAGCAAGTGATCTTTCTGTTTATCTTGAACTTATCCTGAATAACGGATACAACCGTTTCCGCCAAGGAGATGGATGATGTAAGAGCAGCAAGGAGAACAAGAACGAAGAAGAGCGTACCAAGCACCTGTCCGCCCTTTATTGCGTCAAATACCTTAGGCAAGGTTTCAAACATAAGGGAGGGACCCTTACCGAGGGCGCTCTGCTCACCACCGTGGAATACGAATACCGCAGGAATGATCATAAGACCTGCAAGGAAGGCAATACCCGTATCAAATATCTCGATCTGGTGGATGGAGCCCTCTATGCTTACTTCCTTCTTCATATAAGAGCCGTAGGTTATCATAATACCCATAGCCAAGGACATAGAGTAAAAGAGCTGACCCATAGCGGCAATAACAGTCATAATGGAGAACTTTGAAAAGTCGGGCTTGATGTAGTATATAACACCCTCCCACGCGCCGTCAAGGAACATAACGTACACCGCGATAAAGATAGAAAGCGCTATAAGAACAGGCATCATTATCTTGCTTACCTTTTCAATACCCTTTTCAACACCGAAAAGAACGACAAGCATTGTAATGGCGATATAAATAACGAACCACAATAAAGGGGATGTGCCGGAGATAAAGCTGCCAAAATATTCATTTGCCGCCGCATCCTTTCCGCCGCCCGAAATAAACGCTGCAAGATACTTCATTACCCATCCGCCTATTACGGAATAATAAGGAAGGATGAGCATAGGTATAAGAGCGCCAAGATATCCGATAAATGAGAATTTTTTATTGAGCTTTGCAAAGGCGCCTACGCAGCTAAGACCTGTTTTTCTGCCTATGGCGATCTCCGCCACCATAAGAGAAAAGCCGAAGGTAACTGCAAGGATTATATATACAAGAAGGAAGATACCTCCTCCGTATTTAGCCGCAAGATAGGGAAAACGCCAGATGTTACCAAGACCTACAGCGCTTCCGGCAGCGGCAAGAACAAAGCCGATCTTACCTGTAAAAGAGCTTCTTTTTTCCATAATTTTTCCTTTTCTTTCCTAAAACTTTAATACGTTTATGTATTATCCCACATTTTGATAAAAATATCAATACTTTTTTTGATTTTTGTAAAAATATGTATTTTTACCCGACTACGTGGTCAAATTTCTATAATTTTAAAATAATCTTCCTTATGCTCGCACATTGCGGGAAGAGTCAAATAGGGGGTGCTGTCTATTATTCTTTCGGCTCCTGCGTGATAATGTCCCTGAATTACCATCCTTACCTTGCCGCTTTCCTTAATTATATTTCTTACCTCATCCGTGTTTTTGATTATATGCCACGGATGAACGTAAGGGTCAAGGTTTTCGTGAACGAGAACTATACAGTCCTTGTCCGAAGAATCAAGCTCCTGTCTTAAAAATTCAACCTGCTCGGGCGGGAGATTTGAGTCCGTCCACACAACTCCCGCATAATCATATCTTTCCATATTTGAGCGGTAGTTTGCATCAAGAACTATAAAATTGCATTTATCCGTTTTTACGGTATAGGGTGGGATCTTAAAATCTATAAGCTCGGTAAGCTCATCTGCTTTTACAATAAGATAATCGTGATTACCGGGTACTAAGTAATACGGAATTCCGTAGGATCTTATAAGCTCCGTAATTTTTACAAAGCAGTCGGCAACGGTTTCCTTGGTGTCCTCTTGGCCGTTATCCGTAAGGTCGCCAAGGCAGAAGCAAATATCAACTCCCTGCTTCTTGAACTCCTCCATGGCGATTTTTGTTTTATCAAAGGAGGCTTTTGCATCTCTGCCACCGCCAAGACCTCCGTTACAGTAGTGGCAATCGGTAAAAAGACCTATTTTCATTCTTCTTCTCTCCAACAATCAACATTATGAGGTAAGCCGATATTTTTTGCGTAGAATACGGGCTCCTTGCCTTCCTTCCTCTGCTTTTCGTAATCCTTGATAGCGCGGAAGGCGTATTTGCTAAGAATAAGTATTACGGGAATGTTTATAAGGGTCATAAGTCCCATAGTAACGTCGGCAATATCCCAAAGAAGCTTTGAGCTAAGACCTGCGCCAACGAATACGATAAGAGCGCAAATGATATGGTATATACGCATAAACCACTTCGACGGCTGACGCTTCATAATAAATATAATGGCCTTGTCAACGTAATAAAGGTTGCCAAGAAGTGTGGTGAAGGCAAAAAGTATCATTGCCACAGTAATAAATACGGGGCCGAAGCCGCCAAGAGTCGCAAAAAGGGATTTCTGAACGTATTCAGCCCCCGACATGCTTGCATTTGGCTCAATGCCCGAGCACATGCACATAAAGGCGGTAGCGGAGCAAACCAGTATAGTATCGATAAATACGGAAAGGACCTGTACGAGTCCCTGCTTAACGGGGTGCTTTACCTCTGCAGATGCGGAGGCGTTTGGAGCTGAGCCAACGCCTGCCTCGTTTGAGAAAAGACCGCGCTTTATTCCGTACATTACGCAAGAGCCTGTAAATCCGCCGAAGATAGCCTTAAAATCAAAGGCGCTTTTAAAGATGTTTGCAATAACGCTTGGGAGAGTGGTTATATTTACAGCCACTACAATAAGAGCCACAAGGATATAGGCAACGCCCATAAAGGGTACCATAAGGCTGGTTACCTTGATTACGCGCTTTCCGCCGCCGAGAAGACAGTAGGCAACTATTACGGCAAGAATCGCGCCGATTATCCAGGGGGTCACCTTTGCATCATAGAACTTATAGGATGAAAATGTTGACTGAAGATTATAGGACGCAAGCATATTGAAGCCGACGCCGTAGGTAAGAATAAGGAAAACGGAAAACACTATTGCAAGTGGGCGGTTTTTAAACGCCGCTTCAATATAGTACGCAGGTCCGCCATAGCATCCGTCAGGACCCTTTTTCTTATATATCTGCGCAAGTGTGCTTTCAATAAGGGCGGAGGCGGAGCCGATAATGGCGATTACCCACATCCAGAACACAGAGCCGAAGCCACCGCTTAAAATAGCCACGGACACACCGATAATATTACCCGTACCGACACGGGATGCGGTGGACACCATAAGCGCCTGGAAGGAGGAAACACCCTTACCGTCGGCAGGCTTTTCCGTAACCGCGCGAAGTTGCTCCTTCAGCATACGGAAGGGTGCAAATCTTGTGCGTACGGTAAAATAAATTCCCGCGCCGACAAGAAGAATTATCAAAATGTAAGTGTACATGGCGCTGCTTATTGCCGAAACTATTTTTTCCATATTATTCTCCCAAATTTTTCAAATTCCATATAATTCTACCACACTTTATACCTTAATGCAACATTTTTTGCCCCATATTATTTATTGATTTTTCATTTATTGTATGCTAAAATGTAATTATGATAACATTCTACGGAGGAACGTATGGAAAAAAAGCTGATAAACGCATATCCCGCATCAAATTGGAACGACACCACACCTGTTGGTAACGGCAGGATCGGCGCTTCCGTATACGGCTGCGTATATGACGAAAGAATACTTATAAATCACGAATCCCTTTTTAATTACGCAAGGACAATGGAAATACCAAACATATCGGGCTGCCTTAAGGAGGTACGCCGCCTTATGGATGAGAAGCGATATGCCGAGGCGGAAAGCTACTACACCAAGGCGCTGCAGGATGCAAATTACCGCGGCGCAAAGGGTAAATTCTACCCCGCCTTTGATATTCGCCTTATTTTCGGTACTCTTGGCGCGCCCTATGAGTACAGTCGTACCCTTGATATGGAAAACGGAGTTTGCACCGTATCCTACAAGGAAAACGGAGAGGAGATTACCCGTACGGTATTTGCATCCCATACGGACAAATACGTGCTTATAAATATAAAAAAGCCCTCTCCCTTCAATATGATATTCGCCCTTGAAAGACATGACCTTGCGGATTGGGTGGATTACAGAAACTGCGATGAATTTTCCAGCTTTTCCCGTGACGGATACGTTTACTCCCGCTGTAAGACCGAGGGCAGACTTGACTACTCGGGTATTATAAAGGTGCTTTACACCGACGGTACAATGGAGCATATCGAAAAGGTAAAAAAGCGCAAGATCGATATGGAGGGCTCTCTCGCTCTTGACAACAGTATCAAGATAAACGGCGCAACTGAGGTAACGCTTCTTTTCAATATTGAGGACAAGGCTCAGGAATTTGACAAAATGCGCCATGACGTGGATGAATTTGATCTCTCATTTGATAAGGCGCTTCTTCGCCATAAGGAAAAATTCAGTAAAATTTTCAATAGCACACGCCTTTCTCTTTGCAAAAATGAGGAAAACGAGTCAAACGAAGCGCTTCTTTTAAAGGGCTACTCGGGTAAGATGGACCTTCGCCTTTTAGAGAAAATGGCGGACTTTGGCAGATATTTGCTTATTTCCTCCTCCACAGGATGTGAGTGTCCTGCAAACCTTCAGGGCGTATGGAACGGAGCCTACTCTCCCGCCTGGGCGTGTACGTATTTCAATAACGAAAACATTCAAATGGCTTATTGGCAGGCTTACGCAGGCGGTCTTTTCGACTCCGTGCTTCCTCTTTTCAACCTTTACGATAAGTTCAAGGACGATTACAGAGAAAACGCAATGCACCTTTTCGGCTGCCGCGGTATTTTGCTCCCCTTGTTTATGGACAACTCCAACGGCAGAAAGGACAACTTGCAGCCCCACGTTTTGTATTGGACGGGCAGCTCCGCGTGGATAAGCGCCATTTACTACGATTATTATCTGTACACAGGGGACGAAAAATTCCTATTTGAAAGAGCTTATCCCTTTATGAAGGAGGCGGCGCAGTTCTACGAGGACTTCCTTGTTTACGACGAAAACGGAAAGCTGAAATCCTACCCCTCCGACTCCCCCGAAAACAGACCTCTTGGCGATTATGAGGGCTCGGGTGAGATAAGCTGCAGCATAAACGCCACAATGGACTTTGCTCTTGTTAAGGAGCTTCTTACAAATCTTGTGTCCGTATGCGATAAATTCGGAATAGACAAGGAAAAGGCGGACCTTTGGAAAAAGATGCTTTGCGATATTCCCGAATACGAGATAAACGAGGACGGCGCAATCAAGGAATGGCTGCATCCCGATTTCAAGGATAATTATCAACACAGACATCAGTCCCATATTTATCCCCTCTTCCCCGGATTTGAGATAAATGAGCAGGATAACAAGACTATTTTCGATGCTATGAAGGTGACGGTGGAAAAACGCCTTTGCATTGGTCTTAAGGATCAAAGCGGATGGAGCCTTGCCCATATGGCTAACATCTATGCCCGACTTGGTGACGGAGAAAGAGTGCTTGACTGTCTTTCACTCCTTACCCGCTTCTGTACGGGAGAAAACCTTTATACATATCACAACGATTGGCGCAATATGGGTGTAACCCTTAAGTACCTCCACGGCGGTCACGCGCCCTTCCAGATAGACGCAAATATGGGATTTACCGCCGCAATTTACGAAACTCTTATGTATTCCGATACAACTAAGATAAAGCTTCTTCCCGCTCTTCCCAAGGCTATGAGGGAGGGTAGAATCGAAAATATCCATGCACGTGGCGGAATTTGTGTTACTATCGAGTGGAATGAGAGCACGGTCAAGGCATTGCTTTCTGCAAGCGCTGATAAGGATATCCACGTTGGCGCTCCCGTTGGATACACCTTAAATAGCGCCGAAAAATACACCGAAAGTCGCTACGGTAAGGACTTTATCAGTCTTTTACTCAAAAATGGCGAAAGCATTGTTCTTGAGTATACGAAATAAACAGCAATTCCTCCATAAAATGGAGGAATTGTTTAATGTTTATTTCTGTCTACACCTCATCCGTCAACTCTGTTGACACCTTCCCCTCAAGGTGAAGGCTAATCTGTAAAGAACCTTTTATGCAAATATTATTGTCCGAAATAAAAAAGCTTTGTGACGTTTTGTCACAAAGCTTTTTGTTTACATAATAGATTTTAAATATTCTATACTTTTTCTTGCGTCCTCAAAGGCGTCGTCATACCAGTCGTCCTTTTCGTACACAAGGTATTCTATATTACTGCTCTTTACGGCGGACATAATTGACTCAAAATCAACCACTCCCTCCCCCAAAGGAGTAAAGATCATCTTGCCGTCTTGAATTTTGTAGTCCTGCAAATGAATTATCTTACTGTAATTACCGTGCTTTCTTATGTATGCTGCAGGATCCTTACCTCCGCGGTGGAGCCAGCACACGTCAAACTCGGGAGATACGAGGCAGCGGTCAAAGGTGTCAAACATTCTGTCAAGGTGGCACTTGCCATCGCACATTTCAAGCTCGTAATCGTGGTTATGGTAGCAAAGCTCCATACCGTTTCGCTTAAGCCAGGTACCAAGAGTATTTAAGCGCTGAGTAGTCGCCAAAAGCTTTTCCCCCGGCAAGAAATTCTCCTTATCCATACAGGGAATGCCCCAATATCTGACACCCAGTGTCTTTAAATAGCTTATCCACTCCATATACTGCTCTTCCGTAGCGTCAAAATCGTAGCCCTGATGAACGGATGCGCCCTCAAGCCCGTATTTATCAAGAAGTCCTCTTATTTCCTCCGCGCTTTTACCGAAATATCCTGCAAATTCAACGAATTCAAAACCCATTTCAGCCACACGTCTGAGGGTATTTTCCATATCCTTTGCCATTTCGTCACGCAGAGAATACAGCTGTATACCTATCTTCACTTATTTTCCCTCTCTGCAATATAATTTTTAAGCATCAAGAGCCAGTCGGTCTGTATAAAGTCAACGTTTTTGTCAAGGAGCCAACCCCAGCCCTTGTCGGGATGATCGTATAAGGATATATCGTCAGTTCTGTGGGCGGAGATAACGTCTGCCTCATTATAAATAATGGAGTTTACCCAGATAAGTCTGCCCTTTTCGTGCATTGACTTAATATACTCGTCGCTTATGCAATCGTCCTCTTCCTTACCGAAAAGCACCTCAGCGCCAATTACGTTGATGCCGTCCTCCTTCAATTTATCGGTAATGTTATCCTTACCCCAAACGAGAGGCACGAACATAAAATCGGGGGCGTATTTTTTTACGTTCTCAAGGCTTTTTTCGTCAACGTGGGTCTTTACAATAACCTGCTTCTCAACTCCCGCCTTGCGTATCTCGTTTGAGATACCCTCTACGTCTATCCAGAACTTATCTACGTTTATGTATACCTTGTCCTTAAGTAATGCAAGCACCTCGGCAAGCTTAGGTACCTTATAGCTTGTACGAACAGAATCCTGGTTTACAAGGAACATTGCGTCCACCTCGGAAGAATCCATTTCGGAAATAGGGCGGTCACTTCTTAAGAATACGTGCTCCATACCGGGATGGAAAACGTAAAACTGTCCGTCCTTGGACTTTGTAACGTCTATTTCAACAACGTCCGCGCCCTGAGTCAAGGCTATTTTATAAGCGGCAATAGTGTTACAGGGTACGTTAGCTCCGCAAACACCTCGGTGAGCAACGAGAAAGGGAGAGCCCTTTTCTTTTCTGTTTTCTAAAATACTTTTATTAAAATCCATAGTTACATACCTCCATTTGAATTTATTATATCACAATTGGTGAATAATAACAATATGTAATTATCATAGAAAAATACTTTTTAAAACTAATTTTTAAATTGAAAAAAGGTATTGACAATATTAAAATTATCGTGTATAATTATATGGCAAACTAAGAAACGGCGGTTTGTGCAACCTTGGTTGCGTACTTTTTTTGGAGAAGTACTCAAGTGGCCGAAGAGGCGCCCCTGCTAAGGGTGTAGGTCGGGTAACCGGCGCGGAAGTTCAAATCTTCTCTTCTCCGCCAAATAAAAAAAGACACCAATTCGGTGTCTTTTTTTATTTGCTGAGAAGATTTGAACTTCATCAGTGTCGGTTGCTCGGCGCGGGATGCGGTAAGACTCCACGAAAGCCCTTCCTTTTTGGCTGAGTGGTTAGTCGCACCCATACAGAGCGTAGCGGAGTAGGGACGAGAGCGACCGCCTCCGGGGGAGGATGAAGGGAACTCGAGGAGTGGCAGTCGTCGAAGAACACAACCGAGTCCTAACGAGGACAGTGTGATTCGGTAACGACAACAGTTCGCCCCCCACTAATTTCACTATCTACTAAATTAAAAAAGCTTTGTCGCACCCTATGGGTGATAAAGGGCGGTGGAAATGTGGGCAGGCTTCCCCTAAAGGACTAGCTTCGCGTCGCTGAACTCAAGCGAGAACTGACCGAGCGCAGAGTGATTGGTCAAAGCCAACCGTTCGACCCTTATGGCGCAAATCTTCTCTTTCTAAACAATATTTGACATTATCATATGAATATGATATAATTAATTATCTACTATTTCAAGGCGGTATTGATATGGACGGAAAGACTACGATAAAGTATTTGCAAAGCTATATAAAATCAAAGGATTTTAATCCCGAGCTTATAAAGGATTATTTCTTAAAGCTTAGCGAAGAAGTTGGTGAACTTGCTAATGCCATTCGCAAAAATCAGTTAAGAAAAGATGGCGAGGGTGTAAAAGGAACAATAGATGAGGAACTTTGGGATGTTATCTATTATTCTTTGGCTTTGGCAAACTGTTATAATATTGATATAGAAGCTGTAATAAAAGAAAAAGAAGATATTAATAACGTTAAATACAACACAGGCATAGTTTTTGAAGAAAATCGCTGACAAAATAAGGAGATTTGCATATGAAAAAATGGGTTACAGAAGAATGGCAGTTTGAGTTGACCGCTATTGAGGGTAAAGCAGCTCATTGCAGACTCGGTATAGAAAAAGGCGATAAATTCGTTTTTTCATACGAATGCCCTGCCGGAATTTGCCCAAGAGTAATGTCTGACTTATTTACTTGGTGCGAGGTTATTCGTTGCGGTGGCGATTTTACATATAGAGGAATGAAGGACAAATATGAAATGGATTTACCATGTCCTTGCAGAAGCATCAAATTCCACTTGAAAGCCATTCCTATAAATAGAGATGAAAACGGCAATCCATTGCCGAATAATCCAAGACCTGAGGAATAATTCCAAAAGGAGATATAAAATGTTAGGCTTGAAAAGAGGAACTGTTGATTTATTGCCGCATAATCCTTTGTGGGAAGATATTGCAGCCGAAACTATTAAGTTATTGAAATCTTTGTTAAATGATGTAGCTGTTGATATTCAGCACGTAGGTAGCACTTCTATACGAAATATATGCGCCAAACCGATTATTGATATTGCAGTGGGCGTTAATACTTTGGATAGTATAAAACCGTATATCGAACAGTTAGAAAAGAATGGAATAATATTTCGAAAAGAGGATGTAAAAGAACAATTACTTTTCGTAATTGGAGATTTTGAAAAAGAATTTCGCACACATCACATCCACGTTGTTGAATGGAACAGCATTGCTTGGAATAACTACATAAATTTTAGAGATTATTTGAATGCGTTTCCCGAATATGCAAAAGAATATGATGATTTAAAGAAAAAACTGGCATTGGAGTTTGCAAATAATCGCGGAAACTATACGGCAGGAAAGCAAGAATTTATTGACAGAATATTAAAGCAAGCACACTTATGGAAAGTGTCAATGTAATGGGTACGAAAGAGTAAAATATGGAACATTTAGGAACACAAACAATAGAAACAGAACGACTGCTTTTAAGAAAAATTGAATTAAAGGATGCCCAAGATCTTTGTGAGCTTTTTAATGATGAAAGGGTACAAGAATTTCTTGTGGGTATACCTGAAAATTATACAGTAGAGATGGCAACAGATTATATCGGCAGTAAAATGTCAAAAAGATATTTGAAAAGCGATTTCTACGACTGGGGCATCGAAGATAAAAACACGCAAAAGCTTGTTGGAAGAATATGTGTTTATAAGCTTGATGACGACCGAAGAATGGCAGATTTAGTTTGGTATATAACTCCAGCAGTCAGAGGTAAAGGATATATGACCGAGGCAGGCAAAGCAGTTGTTAAATTTCTGCAAAATATAGGCTTCGAAAGAATCGAAGCTTTTGCAGATGTTGAAAATATTGCAAGTATTAAAGTTATGGAGAAAATCGGGATGCAATTTGAAGGCATATTAAGGAAATATGATTGCAGAAGAGATGATAGCCTGTATGATGCAAAAATGTATTCCATAATCAAATAAAATATGAAATCGACTTTATAAGCAAAAAGCGAGTGCTGTCTGCACTCGCTTTTAATATTATGGTATTTGTGCTTTTTACGTGAGAAAAATCAGGCCTGTAAAAAATTATGCGCTTCCTTCAATATACGTTTTGAGTTTTCAAATTGAAACGAGGACATAGCCGTTTCATAATCCATTAGGTGAATACTGTTTAATTCCGACTCTTGCGCACGGGGTGACTGACCGGAAAACTCTGCCAAAAAGTATACGATATGCTTCATTCTGGTCTCTCCGTTACGTTTAAAGGGATGGGAGTCCTCGGTTTTGAAATTATCTAAAAATTCAACCTGTAAGCCTGTTTCCTCATAAACCTCGCGTTTTGCGGTTTCAAGCTCAGTTTCGTCATTCTCAACGTGTCCTTTGGGGAAGCCGTAAAATCCCTCTTTTGACTCGATTATAACGTACTTGATACCATCGTTATCTTTTGTAAACACTATAGCTCCGCAGGATTTTTCTGTAATTATTTCCTTTTTATCCTCCAAAGAATCCTTTTCCGATTCCTTTTGTTGCTTTTTCATTTCGCCTGTGCCGCCTTCCACAACGCCGTCGCTTTTAAGAACGCTTGCAAAGGTGCCGAAAAAGCATTTTAAATCGAAGAAAAAGCCCATTTTTTCAACGTATTCTCCGTCAAGAGCCGCCTTAACGGGGATCTCAAGCTCGTCGCGTCCATTGATCTGCGCCCAGCCCGTAAGTCCCGGCTTAATGTCGTTGGCGCCATATTTATCTCGCTCGGCAATAAGATCATCCTGATTCCAAAGGGCGGGGCGGGGGCCTATAATACTCATTTGACCGAGGATAATGTTTATTATCTGCGGAAGCTCGTCAAGACTTGTTTTGCGAAGGAATCCGCCAACCTTGGTTATCCATTTTTTTGGGTCGCTAAGCTCGTGAGTGGGAGCATCGCGAGGGGTATCTATCCTCATGGTTCTGAATTTAAGGATGTTAAAGAGCTTTTTGTCCTTGCCAACTCTTTTTTGCTTGAACAAAACGGGACCCTTACTGTCACACTTTATGGCAATGGCAATAATAAGCATTGGCAAAAGCAATACTATAAAGCCTATAAGTGACACGAAAAAGTCAATTACTCTTTTGAAAAAGTGCTTATACATTTATATTCTCCTTGCGCTGTATTTCTGCGTCCTTACGTAAGCCTACTGTTATATAAGTACGGTTTTTTGGGAAATTTGTTAACATTCCTCTTTTATAAAGGCAATAACTCCTGCGCTCCAGCCGTGGCACAGGCTATGGCGGAAGCCCTTGTAGCAATAAGCTCCGAAATCGCCGTGGATATCCTTTTCTCCCTCCTTGGGGAATTCATCGATACGGCATGAGCCCTTTGCCCACTCTATATCAAAATCCTCCCAGAAGGTGGTTGCGCCCTTATTAAGCATTGCACCGTAATATTCCTTCATCATCTTAGTAGCCTTTACCTTGTCAAAGGAGGCTACCGCCTTTAAGATATAGTAGCTCATAAAGGTGGACATTCCTTTCGCGTTTCCGTCTGTAAGAAGCGCCTTATCCTCCTCATCAAGCCCTACGGCAAAGAATTTAAGCCCTGCCGCTTGCTTACTCTTTTGTATTTTCATAGGCTTAAGAAGGAGCCTGTCAAGAGTCATTTTTGCTGTTTTATCGTCACGTCCAAGGACTTTTTGAAGCTCTATCGCCTTTTTCATAGCTATAATATTTATTGCGCGGACTCCGTTTGCCTCGTCGGGCTGATTGCTGGAGGGCCAATCCACAAAGTAAAAGGGATAGTTTAATTCTCCGTCCTCCTTAACGCAGGTGGAGATCTGATAAACAAGTCCGCAAAGATAATCCGCCTGCTTTTCAAGGAAAGCTTTGTTGCCTGTCTTTTCATAATAGTCAGCCAAAATAATTATCCACCACATAGAATACATTGGAATATTGTTCATCCAATATGGCAAGGGGGTTTGATCCTTTATAAAATCAAGGGACCTTTCCATAACCGCGCTTCTGCCGTATAAGGACGTAAGCGCCAGCATTTCGGGATGGCTGTCACCTATCCACACAAGGCGGTCTCGCTTGACTCCGTCCCACAGGTAATCCTGTCCCGCGCACAGGTCCACCGTGCGCTTTGCCGTTTCAAAAATGCTTTTTATAAGCTTGTCCTCTCCGTTATACAGATACGTAGCGGGCTTTTTTAATATATGGTTCACCGCAACCACCGATTTTACAGTTGCCTCCCCGTAAAAGTCAAGGCGCACGAATCGGAAGCCTGTGTTACCAAAGGTCATATCGGAATAATTTTGCAAATAGGTATAAAAATCACGTAGGGCGTGGTCATTAGTTGCATTTTGCTCCCCACCTATATCGGAGCAGCACTCTGTCAAACTCTCTCCGAAGCGCACCCTTATTTTTACATTTTCCCCAAGATAAGTAAGGATACGGATGCCGCCGTTCATTTCCTTTCCGTAGTCAAGTATAACGTAGCCTCCTTCTGAAAAGACGGAGGTCTCCCTTTCGGCAAGTCCTATCTGCATTGGCTGTTTTTTAAGTAGCGTATCTTCATTTTTTACAAGATATTGCGCCTTTATTCCCTTTGGAAAAATATACTCTCTCATAATCTGCTCCCTATTGTGATGACTTTTTATTATTCTACCATTTTTTTACTTAAAAGTAAATACATTTTTTATAAGGAGTAAAATAATGCTTTTTACAACAAACTATTGCGTAAGCAGGTAAAAAATGGTATAATGCATATATCAGTACGTTTTATCCCACAAAGGAGGCAACAATGAAGATAAAAAAAGTATTATTTTT
Organism: Clostridia bacterium; assembly: GCA_017481595.1. Taxonomy (GTDB): domain Bacteria; phylum Bacillota; class Clostridia; order Oscillospirales; family CAG-272; genus RGIG2000. The sequence continues at coordinate 40,113 of JAFUOY010000028.1, forward strand.
TCTTTTGGCATCAGCGCTTATTATCAGCGCCGTCCTATTATCATCCTGTAAGGAATGTCAGCACGAATTTGGCGAATGGAAGGTAGTTTCCCCTGCCACGTGTACGGAAAACGGTGTAAGATCACGAATCTGCTCCCTTTGCTCCCTTGAAGAAAAGGGAGAGATCGAAGCGTCCCACTCCCCCGTTTCCTTACCCGAGGTTAAAGCCACCTGTACCAAAACAGGTCTTACTGAGGGATCAAAATGCTCTGTCTGTGATACGGTCATTACAAAGCAGAGAGAAACACCCATAGACGAACAGAATCACACTATTGAAATAATACCGGGAAGCAAGCCCTCCTGTCAAAGCACGGGATATAAGGACGGCAAAAAATGCACCGAATGTAAAAAGGTGATAGTGGAAAGAGAAAAATTAGATACTCTGCCCCACACTCCCGTAGTGAAAAAATCGAAGGATGCCACCTGCACCTCGTGGGGAAGCACCGAGGGACTTATCTGCTCCGTATGTGACGTGACCATAATGGCAGGAGAGCCCATTCCCCCTATTGAGCATACTCTTGATGCAAGCGGCGTTTGTACCATGTGTAAAAAGCCATATGAGTTCAGCGACGATCTTGAATACGTTTTAAGTGAGGACGGTACATATTATACCGTAAAAAGCCTTGGTGAGTGTACCTCCACCTATATTGTAATTCCCGACACGTATAAAGGCTTACCTGTTAAGGAAATAGGCAGCGGCGCGTTTTATATGGAACCCATTACCTACGTTAAAATAGGCAAGAACGTAGAGAAAATAGGCCATAACGCATTCTTCAGCTGCGGAGGTCTGTATTACGTGCAGATCCCCGACTCTGTGGTTGAAATTGATGATTGCGCCTTTGATTTCTGCAGCGGAATCAAGATGGTATTCTTTGGAAGCGGATTAAAAAATATCTCCTCCTCCGCCTTTGCAAGATCTGTAAATATAAACAGAGTTGTCGTTTCCGAAAATAACCCCTATTTCAAGGTAATAAATAACGTAATGTACACCTCCGACGGAAAAACTCTTGTGCTTTCCGCAAAGAAGAACGTAAACTTTCCAACCCTTGCAATACCCGAGGGTGTTGAAAGAATTGAGGATTGCGCATTCTACTATTCAACGTATAAGGAAATAACCCTGCCAAAGAGCCTTAAGGAAATCGGCAACGAGGCATTCTCAAGAGCCGAGGCTGAGATCATACACGGCGGTGAGGGACTTAAGAAGATCGGCGATGATGCGTTTATGTCATCAGCAATCAAAAGCTTTACCTTCCCCGAGGGGCTTGAGGAGATCGGACGCAGCGCCTTTTCAAGCACTTATCTTTCCTCCGTTACGCTTCCAAGCAGCATTACGGTTATTCCCTATAATTCCTTTTCCTTTAACGCGCACCTTAAAACCGTAATTCTTGGTAATAAAACCGCAGAAATATGCGACAGCGCCTTTGCGGAATCCGCCCTTGAATCCATAATTATTCCCGACTCCGTAACTAAAATTGGCAAGGACGTGTTTAAGAAATGCCCAAATCTTAAATCCGTTACCATTGGAAACAACCTTACGGAATTTGATATGAGCGCCTTTGCAGAATGTAACGCTCTTGAAGAAATTAAGGTAAGTGACGAAAATAAGACCTTTGCTTCCGTTGAAGGTGTTCTCTGCTCAAAGGATAAAACAACTCTTAAATTCTACCCTCTCGGAAATGAAGGTATTTCAATTCCCAAGGGTATTACCGTAATCGGCTCAGGCGCATTTACGGGATATACGGGAACGGAATTTACAGTTCCCGACGGTATCACCACCATTGAATACGGCGCATTTAACACCTGTATGGAGCTTGAACGGATAACACTCGGCAAGGACGTAGCCTCATTCGATGCAAGCGCCTTTTCGGACTGCAAAAAGCTTAAGCACGTGGAAATAAGCAAGGACAACGCTACCTTCTGCTCCGTTGACGGCGTAGTATACTCAAAGGACAAATCCGTTCTTATTTACTTCCCCTTGGCAAAGGAAGGCCTGACCCTTCCCGAATCCGTAAGGGTGATTGGCACATACGCCTTCTACGATAGCCTTATAGAAAGCGTAGCTATACCCGACACGGTTGAAAAAATCGATAACAAAGCCTTCTATCTCTGCAACAAGCTCAGCTCCGTCACAATAGGCAGAGGAGTTAAGGAAATAGGAAATGGGGCATTCTCTCTTTGCATACTTCTTGAATCAATAACCATTCCCTCAAACGTGGAAATTATGGGAGAATCCGCATTTTTCTTCAACTCCTACGAAATGGTCATAAACTGCGAGGCGGAATCCAAGCCTGACGGCTGGAACGACGACTGGAACAGCGACGGCTACGAGGTGATTTGGGGTTATAAGGGTTAATAATCGTTTGCTTTGTGCCCTTTAGAACACAAAGCAATGAATTGCCCTTACGGGCATGAATTGGCTAACGCCATGAATTGCACCTGCGGTGCGTGAATTGCCTTCGGCATTGAAAAATAGGGCAATTCAATTCATGAAAACGTCAGTTTTCAAATCATGAAGCCATAAAGCTTCAATTCATGACGGCTTGGCGTCAATTCATTATTTCGCATTTGTGTCCACGAATGCATTACTTGTCAAAAAAAGAGGACAAAGAACTTCAAACATTCTTTGTCCTTTTTCTATCGGTAAGTATGGCAACCTTTTTAAACTTTAACGTTTCGTGTGGTAATTACGTTTGCCCCTGTGTCAAGAATATTTTCAATAACAGTATCTCCTATTTTTGCATCAGGGGATACGCGGACGGTGTTTATTACCTTCATACATTCAAGCATAAGCTCCTTTGGTACGGGCTTGTCCGTTTTTACGGGTACTACTCCGCCGCCCACAACGGGGGCGGTGGTGGTAAGGGTACGCATGGGCGCGGTACACTCCGTATTTGCGTATTCAAGACCTCTTTTACAGGTATATCCCTCAACGGAAAGGATCTTATTATTTTCAAGCTCCACCTTAAGCTGACACCCCTTAGGGCATACGATACAGGTTAATTCACGTGTCATATTAAGTCTCCTCCGTTAAGATTCTATTGAAAAGGACAAGGTATTGCCCTTTATATTTTTTATCATATCTGCAGTAATAGTCACCGTTTCCATTTCTCCCGGGGCTACCTTTTGCTTCTTTTTGTTTACAAGGATGCTTTCCCCGTCGCGCACAACGATGCGGACGTTACGGTAAATATCCGACACACGGAAGTATACGGTTACGTTTTCCTCCGCGCTGATCTTTTGAGGCACGGTATATCTTACCTTGCCGTCGGTAATAAGAGAAATGTCCTTACCTGTGGTTGTTTTTCCCTTGATATAGTCGGCGGCTGATCTGCCCGCAATCTCCGACTCCTCGGAAACGTAGTCAACAAGATCGTGAACGTGAAGCACGTTACCGCAGGCAAAGACACCCTCTATTTTCGTTTGTCTACTCTGATCCACTATAGCGCCGCCCGTAATACGGTCAAGAGAAATGTCTGCGCTTTTTGTAAGCTCGTTTTCGGGCAAAAGTCCCACGGAAAGCAACAGAGTATCACACTCTATATACTGTCGGCTTTCATAAATGGGACGGCGGTTTTCATCCACCCTGGCAATGGTAACTCCCGTTACTCTTTCCTTGCCGTGTATTTCCACCACCGTATGGCTGAGCATCAGGGGAATGTTAAAATCGTTTAAGCATTGCTCAATATTACGGGCAAGTCCACCCGAATAGGGCATAAGCTCGCATACTGCCTCCACCTTAGCGCCCTCCAGGGTCATACGCCTTGCCATAATAAGTCCGATATCTCCCGAGCCAAGAATAACTACTTTTTTGCCCGGCATATATCCGTCCATATTTACAAAGCGCTGAGCCGTGCCTGCGGTAAAAATACCCGCAGGGCGTGTGCCCGATATATTTAGAGCGCCCTTGGGACGCTCGCGGCAGCCCATTGCAAGAATTATTGATTTTGCCTCTATCTCAAACAGTCCGTCCTCGCCGTTTATAGCGGTGACTACCTTGTCCTGAGTTATATCAAGGACCATAGTATTAAGCTTAAAAGGGATATTTCTTTCCCTTACCATAAGCTCGTAGCGGTACGCGTACTCGGGACCCGTCAGCTCCTCCTTGAAGCGGTGAAGCCCGAAGCCGTTATGTATGCATTGACGAAGAATACCCCCAAGGCTGGTATCTCTTTCGAGGATGAGGATATCTCTGATTCCCGCATCATAAGCGGCAACTGCGGCGCTCATACCCGCGGGTCCGCCGCCGATTATAACAAGATCTGCTTTTACGGACATATCACTTATCCCCCTTCGTTTTGTAGTAATTGATAATTGAGCCGCCGCCAAACTTGGTAACGTCCTCAAACTTTATGCCGCGCTCCCTTGCAATAAGGCCCACGACAATGGGAGAGCAAAAGCCGCCCTGACATCTGCCCATTCCGCCCCTTGTACGTCTTTTTACAGAGTCAAGGTCACAGGCGGGGGGATTTGTGCGGATAGCCTCCACGATCTCACCCTCGGTAATACCCTCGCAACGGCAAACGATACGGCCGTAGGCAGGGTCCTTTTTTATTATTTCATTCTTTTCTTCCATAGAAAGGGTGCTGAAATAGTGGGCAGGCTTACGGGTGGCTACGTAATCAGCCTTGATATTGCCAAGCACTCCCTTGTCCTTGAAAATACCCTCCACGTATTCCGCAATGGCGGGAGCGGAGGTAAGCCCGGGGCTTTCAATTCCTCCAAGGGTAACGACGCCGTTTCTTTCCTTGACTATAAAGTCACCCGTGCTGCCAACGGAGCGAAGACCGCAGAACGAGGTTATCACCTTATTAAATGGAATATTTGCTACGTTGTCGCTTGCCTTTGCAAATATAGTGGCAAAGCCCTCGGGTGTTACGGAGGTGTCCTCCTTGTCCTCAATATCCGTAGCCGTAGGACCAAGAAGCAAATTGCCGTCAACCGTGGGAGATACGAGGATGCCCTTACCCATTTTTGTGGGAGTGTGGAAAATAGTCCTTTCTGTAAAATTGCCGCACTCCTTGTCAAGAAGCATATATTCACCGCGGCGAGGGGTGATCTTAAAATCGCAATCCCCCGTCATTTCCGCTATTCTGTCGGAGTATACTCCTGCGCTGTTTACAAGGTATTTTGTCTTAATGACGCGACCGTCCGCGGATTTTATAAGATATCCGTCCTCCTCGGTATCAATACCGCATACCTCAAAGCCTGTCATAAGCTCCGCGCCGTTGTCCATTGCGTTGCCAACGGAAGCAATACAAAGCTCATAGGGGCAAACGATAGCGCCTGTTTCGGCAAGAAGGGCGCAACTAAGCTCGGGGTTAAGATTTGGCTCAAGCGTCTGAAGCTCCTCCTTTTCAATAAGGCGAAGTCCCTTTACTCCGTTTTTCAGACCTCGCTTATAAATTGCCTCTACCTCTGCTCTTTCATGCTCAAAGCCAACCACAAGTGACTGATTTCTTTTATATTTTACTCCAAGGCGGGCGGCAACCTCCTCCATCATCTCAGAGCCGCGCACGTTAAAGCGCGCCTTAAGAGTGCCCTCCTTGGCGTCAAAGCCTGCGTGGACTATGGCGCTGTTTGCTCTCGTTGCGCCCATTGCCACGTCGTTTTGCTTTTCTAAAATGCATATTTTTATATCGTATTTTGAAAGGGCGCTTGCTACCATACCGCCTACAACGCCTGCGCCGATAATAGCTATGTCGTACATTTTTCTCTCCTTGATTTTATGTTTTTACTGCTCGTCCTTGATTTCTGCAACGTGGGGACGGTGGTCGGATGCCACGATGCTCGGCACCTCTGCCGAGATAAGCTCAATATCGGGGGAAACGAAGATATAGTCTATCTTCATCCTCGGCTTATCGGAGGGCCAGCTAAGACCATCGTTACAAAGAAGGGGCGCCGCGTCCTTCATTTTCGCTCTTATAGGGTCAAGGATGCTATCCTCGGGTATAACGTTAAAATCCCCCATTAAAATGCATTTTTCCGAGAGGATGTGGTTGATAATTGTGTCTACTGCGTTTTCCTGCTCGTCCCTGCAGAGTCCAAAATGAGTAACAAGCACAGTATATCCGTTTTCAAGAGTCGCCTTTAAAAGACATCTTGTTTCGTAATATCCCCCGGGCGTTCTTCTCGGGCTTGGGTCGGGAATAATTATGGTTTCCGCCTTTACTATGGGATATCTTGAAATAAAGCCGTTACCGTAATCACCTATATTTTCGTGTATCGCCTTTGCAAAGTAAGAGTAGGAAAGCCCCGTGCGGTAAGAAAGCTCCGCCGTTTGCATAAGGAAATCTCCCTCTCCGCCGTTGTACATTTCGTTAAGTCCAACTATGTCTGCTTTAAGGTCGGTTATTGTTTTTGCCATTAGGTCAAAATCTATTTTTTGCTCAAGAAAATTCAAGCAATGCTGAGTGTTAAATGTCATTATTTTCATTATTCTATCACCTCATTTATCATATCGATATAGTATGAGTCCTCAAATTTCTTGCAGACAAATTTACATTTTGCGTTTTCGTCGGGTATGTAATAATTTGCTCCCGTTTCGGGATCTACGGAGGCACGGCATCTTACGAAATTATATCCTGCCATGTCTTCATCTCCTATTACCGCCATTATCGCGGTCATAGGGTCCCAGCTTTCTCTGCCATAGGGAGAGCCGTGATCTGCAAGGACCTGATATAGATAATCATCCCTTGAAAGAGTATTACCCGTAGGCACCCCTGCGCCGATCTCCCAGCCGAGAAGTGTTATTTCACAAGGACATTTTTCAAGAACAACGCTTGCTGCCTTACGGGCGAAGGGTGTGTAGGAAAAGTTAAATTCCTTGCCGCCCTGCTCACTCCATTTTCCGCCCATTATCCACACCTTGCTTACCTTTTCCTTAAAAAGCTCCATTCCCGAAAGAGGGGAAATATCATCAGGCTCACTCATAAGCGCTCCTGCAAGGACCTGTAAAAAGCCTATCTCTATTATTTCCACCTTGCCCTCAGCTTCACAAATAAGGCGGCGGTATAATCTTACCGCATCCTCAAAATCGTCGTCCGTTTTGTCCGTTTCGGCAGCGAGCCTGGGCTGATATCTGTTTTGCCAATCCTTTTTGGGACAGCTTTTATCCACGCCTATTGGGATAATGCAGCTTTCCTTTTCCAAAAATCTATATAAAGAGGGAGCGGCATCGGGGGTGTGAGTGTTTATTCCCGCGCCGATAAAATTGATCTTGCCTGCCTTATGGCTTCTTGTAAGAACTCTTACGGCAACGGCATCGTCGCAATCCTCTCCCCAATCTGTTCCCAAAATAATATTTCTCATACAGTCCTCCTTAAAGAATCTCTATTCTTATTTTATTATATAATAAACAAAGCTTAATTGCAATGAAATATCCTATAATATTTGCTTTGGAATTTTTACAAGGTTGGCATTTGTAAAAAATTTTCAAAAAAGACTTGACAAAATTAAAATAGTGTGGTATCATATCATACGCAAATATATGCGCTCCTAGCTCAGCGGATAGAGTGCCCGGCTACGAACCGGTAGGTCGAGGGTTCGAATCCCCCGGGGCGCGCCATATAAAAAGGTAGTACTCATTACGAGTGCTACCCTTTTTATTTCGCAAAATCTCACAAGGGGGATTCGAACCCAGGCGTTAAGAAAGGTGCCGGGGGCACGTTTTAGCCGATGACCGAAGGATTTTGCAAGACACAATGAACGATATAGGCTAACTGTCTTGCAAAATTCAAGAACGATATCCCCCGGGGCGCGCCAAAAAACGACAGGTTAAACCTGTCGTTTTTTTATCCATTGCGAAAGCGATGGTATATCATCACGCGTCAGCGTGCATATCATCACCATAGGTGTATATCATCAACCTCAGGTTGTATCAAAGCTTTCACAATGATGATATACAACACTCTGTGTTGGTGATATACAATTCCTTCGAAATTGATGATATGCAATGCTCCGCATTGATTTTGAATAGCAAACCGTCCCCTGTCTGTGAGGATTATTTATATTTATTCTTTACAGACACAGTACCCTATCTGCAAATTTTTATAGAATTTATACATCTTAATTAACGAACTGTTTCGCAAATATTTCAACAAATTGAGGATTGTAATTAGAAATTTCCATCCATCTCAGTTCGGTTTTTGTAAATTCTCCATTTGAGTATCTACTTATATAGTTTTCCACGAACTCAAAATCATATTTTACAAGATATTCACAAGCATATTCGAAGATATATACGTTTCCGTCGCTAATTAACTTTTCACAAACATACGTAATTGATAAATTTTCTTCGCAATCATTTAACTCAGATAATAATACTATCTTTGGAACGTTATTATCATAAAAACATACGGCAGTGCTATTGTATAAATACGCTTTTACATTATTTTCAAAGCATTTATAAATGTACTCATTTTCTATTATTTGATTTTGCTCTGCTCTGTATTTATGTAGTATATCCTTATTATAAAATCTTAAAAATACCGTCTCAATATTATCCTTTTGAATTTGAATATCATACTTACTGTAACAAATCTGTACTCCCTTTAAGCTTTTGGAATAACGGTATATTTCTTCATATCTACGGTATTCATCAAACATTCCGTATTCCTCGTAATTTGTTATTTTACTATCATTTGCTCTTGAACCGCAAATACATCTATCAGGCCAAATAGTAATTTTGGAAAAAAACAATATAACAAAGGCAATAAAGAATATAGAAATGCGTATAAATACTCTTGATTTCTTACCATATTCTTTTGACTTTACATGAGAATGATTAGATATAATATGAGCAGTTATTAAAAGAGTTGCAAAAATAGAATCTACTGCAAGTGACTTGATCTCATATAAAAACTTTGCATTATTTAACGCTACATTAAGTATCGGTGCACTCTCCTCATATTTACCCATTAGCTTCAAATAGTCAGAGAATATAACTATGTTTAATATGGCATTTATTACAAATACTGATAGCATAATTACCACTGTAACCAATGTGACTTTTTTATTTTTTAAAAAAGTAAATTCTCTGCTTGTAAGAACAAGGTAAATCACTATCCAGTTGACAATCATCAAAATATCAGTAAAGTAAGGAAATAATTGTACCGAGGTTTTGTTAAGTAGTATAGTGATAGTATCAACTATTAGTTGAATACCAAATAAAAATGCTATTTTTCTAAACTCGACTCTTTTATATAACGGTAAATTATTGTCAATTATATCTTTTGAATATACTGTCTTGTTTTTACAGAATATAAGCACTAGAAAAAAATTATATATGCTAAAAAAGATTACATTTATAGCTATAGAAATAATAGAGTGCTTTGCATCAAATTCTAATATATGTTTTGGATAATTATTGCATAGCCAATACAAAAAATTTAATAAAATTATAGGTATCAACCCATAGCTTAACTTAAGTTTTTTGCTCATAATACCTCCTTATCAAACACAGACATAGAACCGTCCCCTATCTGTTGAACCGTCCCCTGTCTGCCTAAGAGTTACATTTCTTTATATACTGCAAGTCACTTTGAGTTATTTCTATATCATCCAAATTTCCTTCATAACCCAGTATAGCAAATATATTTTCTGCTTTTGTGGAACCAAACTCTTCTGCTGCATTGTAATGATTGAAATCAATATGACATTCCTTTTCAATTTTTAAACTAACGATCGTTGGTTCAACAAGTGTTATTTCTTTGAAAAGATTTAATAAAAATGGGAAGTTCACATTTTTTGGCAAGGAATAAAAAAATAAACTTACTTTTTCAAATCCTTCTATTTTCCAACTGTAATCTTCTCGGTTCCCTTTTCTAAACTTCAGATTGTATCTCGAAGCAATTTCGCAACATCTTTGGAGTACCGATTTAATCTGCTGTTTACTATGAATTACATATCCATAAAATCTCATTTATGTGTTATTCGTCCTTTCGGTGATACATTTATATGCTTTCCATCTCTTGATAACCAACCCATCAATCCTCTTTACGAGGGATAACTATGGCGCAGATAATATAGGCGAGGATGCCGCTTCCTCCTGCGCAAGTCAGCACAACGGCTCCCAAGCGCACGATAGTTGGGTCAATGTCAAAATATTCTGCAATACCTGCGCATACGCCGTCGATCATTTTGTCTTTATTTGATTTATATAGTTTTTTCATAGCTGTCCTTCCTTGCTTTATACCTTTTAAACGTCAAAAACTGTATTTTGGTAAGCAATATCTGCTTACTTTTTTATTTTTAAAGATACTCCCTTGAAAGCTCCTCGATATAGGCGGCAAGCTCTCTGTCGATAATAAGATGCTGATATTTCTTTATGTATTTTTTCAAGGCTTCTTTATTTATGGGCTTTGGCTTACCGTCAAGCTTTTTAAGAAGATTATCGGAAAAGATCTTCTGAATGGCGTCACCCGAGAGGCTTATACCCTTGATTTTATGATCGTCAAAGGACATAAGGGTTTCATCCGTGGCGCAAAAGCGGTAAACTCTGTCGCAGAGCCAGATGCCCGATTCAAGATGGGGGGTAAAATCCATATCCGTACCGAAAATTATTCTGTCCTTGTACTTTTCAAAAAACTCCTTAAAGTATTCGGGGCGTTTATCAAAGCCTATATACATTTCTCCGCCGGGGGTGATATCAACCGTAAGATTTTTATACTTTTTAAACATTTCCTCTAATTTTTCGGGATTTTCCGAGCAGAAGAAGAAATGCGCCAGACAAAGATTTAAATTCGGGTGCTTTGCAAGTAAATTATCCACCTGCTGATACAAAGCGTCGTTTGTGGGGTATTTGGAGGTATCCCCATAGTACCAGCCCTTTTTTACGTTTTCCTCACTTGCGTTTGTCCAGAAGCAGCTTGGATCTATGGCGTGCATAAGTACATAGGTTCCCTCCCTCTCCATTTTTGAAAGGGCGTTTTCAAAGAACTCGCCATCAAGCTCCTTACCGACCTTTACGTATAAATTAGGCTTACCCTCCAGCATTTTCACACCGTCGAAGCCGATTTCCTTAAGCTCGTCAAGCTGAGTCACAAGGGACATATCCTTCATTTCCTCCGCATTAGCAGGATAGGAGGGATAAATAAAGCCACCGTATGCGAAGGTATTTTCGTTTGCCAATTTATAAAAGGCGCACATAATATTATTGCCAACGTCCCTTGGCACGGGAATGGGATTACCCGAGGGCAAGGAGGCAAGAGCTATATATTTAAGTCCGCATTTCTGTCTGTATTCCTCAAGACCGTGGATATAGAGGCGGCCCGTGCCATCCTCTCTCCATTTATGAATATGTATATGTCCGTCAAAGGGATTTTCCACCCTTGGAAACGGTATTTCCAAATAATTTGCCATAGTGTTCTCCTTTAAATTTGCTATCTTTATTTTAACTCCATTACGAAGCAATTTCAATAAAAATCCCCTATTTTTATAAAATAAACAGGGATTTTACCCTCTTATAAGGGAAAAACACCTATTACGGAATTCAATATTACTTGACAAATAAAAATTATTATTGTAAACTTAAAATAAGGGAGTATGCATTTTTGCGCTTATTATAGGTCTCCCATATTTTAAAATCAAGGAGTTAATATGAAAATTATAGCTATTATTCCTGCAAGATATAAATCATCAAGGTTTCCGGGTAAGCCCCTTGCGGACATTTGCGGCAAGCCTATGATATGGTGGGTATACAATCAGGTAAAAAAGGTTAAAGAGATAGACGAGGTATATGTAGCCACAGACGACACTCGAATTGAGGATGTGTGCAAGAGAGAAAACATTCTTTCCGTTATGACAAGGGACGACCACGGCTCCAGCACGGAGCGTGTATACGAGGTGGCGTGTAAGATAGATGCGGACCTTTATATTGTGATCAACGGTGACGAGCCGCTTATCGACCCCGCGGTTATAAGAGCCATTATCCCCAAGGAAAAGCCAAAGGACAAAATGTACGTTGCCAACCTTATGACGGTTATTAAAAAGCCCTCGGAGGTGGTTGATTTTACGAATATCAAGGTGGTTACCGACTGCGACTCCAACGCATTATTTATGTCGCGCAGTCCCATTCCCTACCCCAAAGCATTTATAGATTACGATTATTACAAGCACGTGGGCGTGCTTATCTACACAAGGGACGCTTTAAAATTCTTCGTGGAAACGCCCAAGGGCTACAATGAAAAAATAGAGGACGTAAACGAGCTTCGCTTTATCGAGCACGGAATCAAGCTTAAGATGATAGAGGTGGAGGCAAACAGCTTATCTGTGGACACCCCCAAGGATCTCTTGCACGTGCAGGACGTTATAAGCAAGGCTATCAAAAACGGTGAAATTATATGATCAAGCTTTTAGATTGCACCCTGCGTGACGGCGGCTATATCAACAATTGGCAGTTCGGACGCAAGGAAATAAACAGAATCGCCTCCTGCCTTGTTAATTCGGGTATGGATATTATCGAAATGGGATTTTTAACTGATCTGCCCCGTACGGATAATGACTCCCTTTTTAGCAGCTGTGAGGAAATTGACAGAGCCTGTCCCAATAAGGGCAGGTCCTTGATTGCCGCAATGATTGCCCTTGGCGAGATGGAAATGGACCCCGTATCTCTCCCAAGCAGATCGGAATGCGGCCTTGATATGGTAAGAATTACCTTCCACAGGGACGAGGAGGAAATAGACCGCGCCATAAAATATGCAAAATGCCTTATGGACAAGGGATATATGGTTTGTATGCAGCCCGTTGGCACTATTTCATACACAGACTCCGCCCTTTTGGAGCTTATGGAGAAAATAAACGATCTTTCTCCCTACGCCTTTTATCTTGTGGATACCCTCGGCTCATTCTACAACGCGGACCTTATGCGCCTTATCACCCTTGTGGATAACTCTCTTGACAAGGGAATTAAGCTGGGCTTCCACTCCCACAACAATTTGCAAATGTCCTTTTCCAACGCCCAGAAGATCATAGAATATGAGTCCGACAGAGAGTTTATCATCGACTCCTCTCTTTTCGGCATGGGCAGAGGAGCAGGAAACCTTTGTACCGAGCTTATTGCAAAGTATACTAACGATATCGGGCTTACGAGCTACAATCTTGCAAGCATACTTGACGCCATTGACAATTTTATTTACCCCATTTACTTAAAGACGGGATGGGGCTATAACCCCCATTACTATATGTCTGCAATTCACAAGTGCCATCCCAACTACGGCGCGCACCTGATGAACAGACAGACCCTTACTATGAACACGGTCAATATGCTTTTACAGGCTCTCCCAAGCGATAAAAAGCATATTTTTGACAGATCCCTTATTGACGAGCTTTATCTGGATGCTCAAAGGAACTCCGTAAACGATGATGAGGCAAAAAGAATAATCAGCGACGTGACAAAGGGACGCAAGGTGCTTATACTTGCTCCAGGTGCCTCCGTTAAGCGAAGAAAGGACGAGATCACAGCCTTCATTTCAGAAAACGATCCTATAATTATCTCCGTAAACGTGGATTTTGAGGATATAAAAGAGGACTTTATCTTTATCAGTAACAAGAAAAGAATGCTTTCCCTGGATTATGAAAACTGCGACGGCAGAATTATTGCCACCTCCAACCTTTCTGCCCTTACTGATAAGTTTTTGACGGTGGACTATGAAAGTTTGTGTGACACAAGCTACGCGGAGAGAGATAATGCAGGTATGATGCTTTTGCGCTTGCTCTCCTCCCTCGGTGTGCCAAAGGTGTATCTTGCGGGCTTTGACGGATTTACCACAAGGGGACAAAGCAACTACTTTACGGACAAGCTTGTAAATACGGCGTCCGACCGCGAGGTATATGAGAAAAACCGCGCTATTTCCAAGCAGATAAAAAAGATCAAGGAAGCTATGGATGTCGTATTCCTGACGCCAAGCGCGTATGACGAAAAATGAAAAAATTCAAGCTTATTATTTTTGACCTTGACGGCACTATTGCAGACACGTCTCGGGGGATAATCAACTGTCACAAGCACGCAAACGCAATGATGGGCAACAAAATCGAGGACGAAAAAATGCTTGCCTCCGTTATTGGCGGTCCTCTTTTAAACACCTATCGCACAAAGTTCGGCTATTCCGAGGCGGATGCCCGTCTTGCCGTTGATATCTACAGAGAAAGATACGCAACGGAGGGATTTAAGGAGGCTGTTCTTTATCCCGAAATGGAAAAAACGCTGATAGCCTTGAAGGAAAGGGGCTACCGTCTTGCCGTTGCCACCCTGAAGGCAGAAAAATTTGCAATTCCTATGCTTAAAGAGCTTAGAGTTGGAGATCTGTTTGACGTAATACACGGCGTTGACGATAAGGACACCCATACGAAGTCCTCATTGATAGATTTGTGCATAAAGGAATTGGAATGTACAAAGGAGGAGTCGGTTTTGGTTGGGGATAGCATCCACGACGCCCGCGGCGCTATGGAATCGGGAATTGATTTTATCGCGGCAACCTACGGCTTCGGCTTCAAGTCGGACGGGGAGCTTACCTCGGTTTCCCCCTACGCCGTTATTGATTCCCCCGCGAATCTTAACGAAATTCTATAAACGAAAAACCACCCGCGGGTGGTTTTTGTTTTTCGATATGGCTTTTTTGCCTTCACCTTGAGGGGAAGGTGGATTTTGCGCAGCAAAAGACGGATGAGGTGTTACCTGACATAAACTATTTATTCATTTCCTGTTTTATCGCTTTTGAAACATCTCTCTACGTATTGCTTTGTCATCGTTATCCTATTTTTTTAGATGCTCTGCATCCTGCACCTCATCCGTCAATTCCATTGACACCTTCCCCTCAAGGTGAAGGCTTGATTTTGACAAAATCAAAAGGCTTACACGTTTAACACGCATAAGCCTCTTTTATAAATTTATAGCATCGTTGGAGTTGTTATCGTATTTATACCGCCACATCTTATTGGATATTCGCAGTTAGGACACGCTCTCGCTTGATTTGAAACTTATTTTCCGCATTCAGGATATTTAATTAAAGCCTTAATTTGCAAACCTCTTCTTCCTCAAATGATTATATATTAGTAAATTTCATTTGCTTTGATTTTAAGAGAGTTTTCACGTCCACCACCTATCGATATCCTAAAAGCACGTTCGCCTTTCTTTCTACTCAATGTGACGGAAGTTTTTCCTTGCTTGATGAGTTCTTCAATATTCTTACGTTTCAACACAGCGTATTGACTTTGATTTAATGCATCTGCACCGCAGACCAATCCTATCGAAAACTCTTTTCCAGAGTTCAAATACGCCTTAATTTCATCCATATCCTTTTCAGAAAAAATGAATTGCCAACTGCAATATCCCTCTGTTTTTGTGTTTATAGGTGCTGAACGATACTTAGCAAATAAACGGAATTCTTTATGATTTGTCGTGAAATCGTATACCTGCCGATCCGTTCCACCTTCAATCAACATAGGACAAATTCCGTTGTTAAGTAATGTTGATAAAATTGCTCCATAATAAAAATCAGATTCCAAAAGTTTAGCCATAGTCTCCCTCCTTTTTCGAATAAGAAACAATGATTTTCTTTTAGGTCAAACCCATTTCATTAATAAATCTGCTTTCTTCTTTGTCACTGGAAGAAATGAAGTACAGATACTTCTTTGCTCTTGTCATAGCTACATACATTAGTCTGCGTTCTTCCTCGATATCTTCCGCCAAAGAATTGGGCCATTCTGTATCATAACAATCGAGAACAATTACACCATCATATTCATGCCCCTTAGAACGAGTGGCGGTCACCAACATAACTTTACTATCCGGTGCGCCAACATTCCTTTTGGCCCGGTCTATGTCTTTCCAAAAACTCCTAAAATCATAACCGTATTTGCGTGAAACTTCGGTTAATCTAAAGAACTGCGGATCCTTATAGTGTGTATCTGTATCCGATTTGCTGTAATCTTTCGAAAGTCCATCAAATTCGTTTACAATGCATCGCATAAAATCATACACGGAATCTGCTGTTACCAGATTGAATATAGTTTCATACAAGTCTTGCGTATTATAACCTTTGATTTCGTTAGGGTAATACTTTAAGATTTCCAATGCCTCCATAAAATCATCAGGATGGCGAGCCTCTAAATAATTCAAAAGATCTGATTCTTCCTGCTTTTTCATAGGATAGCGATATACTTTTCTGCAGATTTGTAGCAACTCAGAGCATACAGAATCATTATCCGAATCTTTGGCTCGGTAAATAATTTTAATTATTTCTGATAAAGATGACATCGCTTCACCTGAGAATATATCAATATCTGCGTCAACCGAATAATTTGTCCCTTCAGACGAAAGCAGTATTTGATAAGGAAAAATTGCGGCCTGTTTTCTTCCGATCAAGGCAACATTCCTGCATCCTTTTTCATTGATAAGTTCATGCAATGTTTTCATAACTACATCTATGGTCGAAATGTATTTTTGGCGTCTGATAACCTTTACGAATGCCTTACCGGGAGTTTTAGATTTGAGTTCTTTTGGTTCACGCTCTTTATTGTGCTGAATCAAGCGACAAGATAATTCGACGATGGCTTTGGGAGAACGATAATTCTCATCGAGAACTATCGTCTCAAATTGACAGCCTATATATTTTTCGGGATACAGTATGTATTTAGGAGTCGTACCGCGCCAACCAAAAATTGCTTGGTCATCATCACCTACAATAGTTATGCTTGTCTTTTTGCCGCCTCCATGATATGTGCTCACATTGTTAATAAGACTCATGTCAAGAGGATTTATGTCCTGAAACTCATCCACTAAAATGTGACTGTATCGAGTAACTCCCTTGGGAAATTTCTTCTGCTCTATGTATGACTGAACCATAAATAATGCCCAATACTTTTGGTCTTCCATTGTATACTTAAGGTTTTCTTGGAGTTTAACAACAGATTTTTTCCAGAAGTTAAAGTAATCAGAAATCACCTTGTTTGCGGATTTTTTATCTTGTGGATCAACGCCCAATGCAGAATATAATTTTTTATAACTCTCCATCAATATAGGCAGAAGTCCAACTTCTTTAAGATGCTTGCAATGAGAGTTGTATTCAGCTTTTGTCATAGTATGAACGAATCCCAGGCTCTTAAGAAGATCCATCATATCTATTAACATATCAGCGTTGTGATATTTATTTCTGGAGGATTTAGTTAGTGAAGCAAAGGATGGGTATTTAGATACAACCACATTCAAATCATTCAAAATCAGCTTTCTGCGTTCAAATCGATCAACAATCAAAGTTTTATTAGGAACTTTCAGTTGTTCCCACCCCCAGGAATTAAGTGTTCTTACGGTAGCTCTAATGTTCTTGAACTTCGGATTGTTTTTTAATCTTTCTTCCAACTCAATGCAAGCTGAACGAGTAAATGTCAAAATTAAAAAGTAAGGTGGCACTTTTTCTTTCTTCTTATGATCTTCCGCAATATATTTGCATCTCCATAACAAAGAGAAGGTTTTTCCGGAACCCGCGGGGGCTAATAAGCGAATATTTTTGGACGATGGGCGTTTACAAAATCTCCGCTGATTTCGGTTCAAAACGTTACTGCCGTCCTCGTGTTCAAACTCTATTTCTTCGATGTTAATATTTGAGACAATTTGAGGTGTCTGTAAAATACAGAGAATACATTTCTCACATTCAGTAATATATCGGTTTTTATTGTCATAAATAAAAGCTTCTTTATTTTCCAGATGTGCAAATTTAATATCATAACCGCTTTCAGAAGGAGCAATATAAAAGCGGTATTTTTCGTCTTTTTTCGAAAGACCAATCAATCCTTTTCTAAAGCAAAACATAAGATCAGGGTCGCATTTCCACATTTCTTCTTGCACAGCATAAAACAAGGAAATAAAGTTTTTATCCTCATTAAAGAATGATTCTACTATTTCTCCGCATTCATTGATTTTGCATATAATATCTTTCATTTTCTATCATTCTCTCCTTGCTGTGATTCTTCTATTTGTTCTACATCTCCTGTCAATATATGGCTTTTGAGCGTAATGAATTTCCCGTCGCGTTCAAAAACCCATACATTGACAGCAGGCTGCTCATACCAAATATCGGTATCTCTTTTTCCAAAGTGTTCTTGATAATATTTTTTTAAATTCTCGTTAAAGTCTTCTTTTTTTAATATTTCCATATAATCCTCAATCTTTATGTGCAAAAGCACATTGTCCAATTACTTTTTACTGTTAAAGCGATCATTTAATATGCACGTAATCTCATCACATAAAATAATACAATTTTCATTTTGGGGAAGTAATTATTTGCTCAGCAGCCAATCCGCAATATCAACGATCCTTACGCCCTCGTACTGATACTCATCGTGTCGAGTACGAGCAATGACCATCTTTGGATAGGCATCCTTAATTTGAAGCAAGGGGGACACTTCTCGTTCAAAGGTCTTGTCATCGCTGATATTATCCGAAACCTGTATATAAATCTTCTCGTTGCGCTTAATGGCAACAAAGTCAATCTCTTTCTTGTAGAGTACGCCGACATAGACCTCATATCCTCTGCGAAGTAGCTCTATGGCAACCACGTTTTCAAGGATTCTGCCGTAGTCCATATTTTTCGTACCGAGCTTGGCATATCGGAAAGTATGGTCGCTCAGATAATACTTATCGTTGCTGGAAAGATACTTTTTGCCTTTGATATCGTATCTGCGGACTTTATAAAAGGCAAAGGCATTGCACAAATACTGGATATACGAACTGATGGTAACGTGGTTGACCTTTTCCGCAAATCCACCGAACGCGTTTGTGATGTTTCTTGCTGAGGTCAGATTGGAGATATTGTCCATAAGGAAATCAACGAGTCTGTCCATCAACTGCATATTGCGAATTTTATATTTCTTGCGAATATCACGGACAATCAACGTATTGAAAACGTCGGCAATATAATCATATTTGGCTTCTTGATCCTTATATAAATAGGAGCCAGCCATGCCACCCTCAATCATATACTTATCAACGGCAGCATACTTGTCGCTGTAACCAAAATACTGCATATATTCGCTGAATGAGAATGGGAACACCTTGATTTCAAATGTTCTTCCTGTAAACAGCGTAGCAAGGTCGGAACTCAAAAGGAAGGCATTCGAGCCGGTGATATAAATATCAAACTTCTCAGATGCGTGCAGACCGTTGATTGCTTTCTCAAAGTCAGTACACATCTGGACTTCATCTATCAAAACAAAATTTTCTTTACCTGCTACATACTGCGAATTGATATAGTCATACAAAGGTCTGTACTCGAGCAAATGGTCAAACTCCGGCAAGTTGAAATTGATTCCGATGATATTGTGGTCTGGTACATTTTGTTCGATATGTGTTTTAAAAGCTTCAAGTAGCTTGGATTTGCCGCTGCGTCGAACACCCGTGATAACCTTGATATCAGGAGTACCGATTACATTGATGAGTTTTTCTAAATATTGATTTCGAGTAATAAGTTTCATATCGCACCACCCTTCATACAGTATTATACCGCATATTTTTACCATTTTCAATGGTTTTTTAAAAATGGTAAATAGAAATTTTGCACACCAATCAAAAGATTAACCCCGACAGATTTCCGATCTGTCGGGGTTCGCTATTTGATTAATTGAAATTTTCCTAATTGACTTTGTTCGATGGAAACTCCTACACAGTAGTTTTTTGTGTACGGCAAAGTCCGACAATTGATGTAATTACTGCAAGCACATTAATAAAAACAGGCTTCAACACCGAAAGATAGTAAAAAAATGGAATGAGAGCAGAAACATCACCACCACCGATTACAGTTACACTTGTAGTTGCGGACGCATCTCCTATATTTTTCATATGATATATTGAGCCGAAGAAAAGTAAATACCTAATCAGTGAAATCGCCGAAACAATTAAAACTACTGTGAACACAACTCTCCAAATTTTACGACGATATTCATTCTGTTTAGAATACTGCTCGTTTAATACTTCCAATTTTGCCGCCAGCGTTTCGATAAAATCCGATTCCTCAGACACAGGTATTTCCTCTCCAAGTAAAACATTAACCGTGGTATCAAGAGCCTCCGCAATTTGAATTATCATTCCGGCATCAGGAACCGATAATCCTTTCTCCCATTTAGAAACGGTCTGACGAACTACATTCAATTTGATTGCCAGTTCCTCTTGAGATAAACCTTTAGCTTTTCTGAGTGCTTTAATATTTTCATTTAACATAATTATCCCTCCTTTGGATGTGATTATTCTATCACTAAAGCCAGTTGCATTCAAGCAACCCATGTTAACATTCACCCAAAAATGGGAATAGAACCAAATAATGTTATAGCTATTTGTCAAATTTTTATTTGTCGTTCTGTTATATCGCCAGTTTTGCTTTTGTATTACAAAGGCATATGGCAAAGCCCATACCCCTTAAGGCTACGCGCGTCTTGAGGCTCCCTTGTGTAAAGGGAGCTGTCGCGTAGCGACTGAGGGATTGTTTTCTGCTATTTGGGGCTTTTTACAATCCCTCCGTCAGCCTTCGGCTGCCACCTCCCTTTACACAAGGGAGGCTTCTCGTTAGCTCCAGTATAACACAAATCGGCAGAGGAAAAAATCCCTCTGCCGAAATTTTGTGCCTATCAATTCTCCGTTAAGAGTATCACGCCAATACGTGCAAGCTTTTTACTTTATTACAGTGCATTATCAAGATACGCGGTGAGCTTTTCCACGTTGCCGTCGAAAAGGTAACCGTGGATGCCGAAGGAATTTGCCCCTGCGATATTGCCCTTATTATCGTCAACGAAAATAGTTTCCTCGGGCTTGATATCAAATTTTTTGCACATATAATCAAATATTTCGTGGCTTGGCTTTACGATTCCAATACGGGCGGAGAAAACAAAGCCGTCAAAGTCCTTAAGACATTCCACCTCTCCTGAGTGGTCGGCAAAGTAGTGTGAAATATTGGAAAGGAGCAAAATTTTTACACCGTATTTGGTTTTTATGCGTGTAACAAGCTCCTTCATACCCTCCACCTCGGGGATATTGTAGATCCAGTTATAAAAGATGGTGTCCGCCACCTCCCAAAGCCTTTCGGGTAGTCTTTTGCGACACTCTGCAAGGGTTTCTTCATTTGTAATAGTTCCCGCATCAAGCTTATCCCAATAAAGACGGTCAAAAACCACCCTTTCAAGAAGGTGGGCATCCTCCTTATCCGTTACGTATTTTCCAACCATATAAGAAGGCTCAAAGTGAACCATTACCTGTCCAAAATCAAATACCACAGTTTTAATACTCATAAAAACGCCTCCGAAATCACATATTTATCTATTTTAGTATATCACATTTTCACACCTGTGTCAATCAAAAACCTCGCTAAAGGTTGACAAGCAACAAATAAAGGACTATAATCTTAAAAGAAAGAATTTAAGTAAAGGACATTTATATGAAAACGTTTCAGCCAAAACTATTTTCTCTTTTTAAAAATTACAGTAAGAAAAAGCTTATAAACGATATCGTAGCGGGTGTTATAGTGGCAATTATTGCCCTGCCCCTTTCCATCGCCCTTGCAATTGCCTCGGGTGTGGGACCCGAAAAGGGACTTTATACGGCGATAATAGCGGGCTTCGTTATTTCCCTTCTCGGAGGGAGTAACGTAAATATTTCGGGCCCTACCGCCGCCTTTGCTACAATGGTAGCGGGTATCGTTGCAACGGAGGGGCTTGACGGTCTTGCCATTGCCACCGTACTTGCAGGTATATTACTTATACTTTTCGGTGTGCTTCGTCTGGGCTCTCTTATAAAATATATCCCCTACACCATAACCACGGGCTTTACCTCGGGTATTGCCGTTACTATAGTTATCGGTCAGCTGAAGGACCTTTTTGGAATAACCTATCCCGCAGGCTCAAATCCCATTGAGTCAACGGAAAAGATAGTCGCTCTTTTCGAGGGCATCTCCACCTTTAATTATCAGAGCTTTATTGTGGGCGCTATTGCCCTTGCAATTCTTATTTTGTGGCCCAAGGTAAGTAAAAAGATACCCGGCTCTCTCGTTGTCGTGCTTCTTGGCGCCTTGGTGGTGGGACTTTTCAATCTTAACGTAAACACCATTGGAGACCTTTACAGTATCTCCTCCTCCCTTCCCACTCCATCCATTCCATCAATCACCCTTGAAAGAGTGATGCATATGCTGCCCGACGCCTTTACCATAGCGCTTCTTGCGGCTATTGAATCCTTACTTTCATGCGTTGTGTCCGACGGAATGATAAACGACAGACACAACTCCAATACCGAGCTTATTGCACAGGGCGCGGGTAATATCTGCTCCGCAATCTTCGGCGGTATTCCTGCAACGGGCGCAATTGCAAGAACGGCGGCAAACGTTAAAAACGGAGGACGCTCCCCCATTTCGGGTATGGTCCACGCGGTAGTTCTTCTTTTGGTGCTTCTTATACTTATGCCCTACGCATCATTTATTCCAATGCCCGTAATTGCCGCTATACTTTTAATGGTGGCGTACAATATGTCCGAGTGGCGCAGATTCGTAAAAATATGCAAGACCGCCCCCTCCTCCGATATTATCGTTTTAGTAGTTACATTCCTTTTCACAATCGTATTCGACCTTGTGGTTGCTATTGCAGTGGGCTTGGTGCTTACCGCCTTTCTCATTGTCAAGCGTACGGCTGACAATGCCCAGGTGCGTGAGTGGGATAACGCGGCGCACGGTCAAAGAAGCAAGGAAATCCCCTACGGAGTGGTTGTTTTTGAGATAAACGGCCCTATGTTCTTTGCCGCCTCCGACAAGTATCTTAACTTCCCCATTCATAAGGATACACGCGCTATGATAATTCGTATGTCGGGCGTTCCCACGGTGGACAGCACGGCGGAGCGCAATATTGAGGACCTTCTTAAGTTCTGTGAGGACAGAAGCATCCACCTAATATTCTCCCACGTAAATCCACAGCCCTACACCATCCTTCAGAAAAACGGCGTAGTTGACAAGCTTGGTGCAGAGCGCTTCTGCCCCAATATCGACGACGCCATCGAGCTTGCAACAAAGCTTATATCAACTAATACGGAAAAATAAATATAGCTAAAAAGCGAGTGCCGAAGCACTCGCTTTTTAAATTACGATAAGGATTTTATAATATTCTCAAATTCTTCTGTTTTTGCAATATTTGAAAAATCCCTTTCCTTGATCCATTTATCACGCAATCTTATACGCAAAGGGCGAGGGTCGTTTGTTTCAACATCGGATCTGCTCCAGCTTCTTTTACCAAGCAACAGACTTTCATATTCTCCCCCGTCGGAGGTATCATATAAAATTGCAGAATCTGCCGCTTTTTTCAGGTATTCAATAGCCTTTTCTGCATTTCCTATTCTTGCATACCTTTCCGCTACGCAGCAGCTATCGTACGTAATGCCGTAGCCATCATTTACACAGGGTCCGTCAAAAATCAATTCATCAAGAGCTTTTTGCTTTTCGTATAATCTTAAATATTCGTCATCGGACATACCCTTAATAAACGTCATTTTACTTATTCCGCCCGATATTATCTCGTATCCCGCTTCTATCTGGTCCTCTGCGTGCTTTCTTATTTCATCCTTGTCAAGCGCCCAATATATATTAAACTCCCTGCAATGCTCCCAAGAAGGAAGTGTTTCGTATATTCTCTTACCCTCACTCCTTCTGTTATGCTCACAATGATTGAATGCTAAGCGGATCGTTGCCTCAAGCTTTATATTCTGGTCGTTACAATACCTTATGATGCGCTCTCCGATCTCGGTGATCTCCTTATCATACTTCATCATATTTTCTTTCCATTCCTTCAAGCCTCCGTCGCTGTCACCGGATATAAACAGAGCCTCCATAAGCTTGTTGAGAAGCTCATAATTATTGGGGAATTCCTTTACTCCGTCCCTTGCTATACGAATACACTCATAAACGTCTCCGTTATTGATAGAAGATTTGTAGTCGGAAAGATACTTATTTATCTTGCTTTTTACCAGCATTTCGTCAACTCCCATAAGCTTATCAACTGTGGTTTCAAAAAAATCCGCAATTATAGGAAGCATTTCAACGTCAGGATAGCAGGCATCCGTTTCCCAACGAGAAATTGTTTGACATGAAACGTTAAAAATTTCAGCAAGCTGCTCTTGCGTAATATCTCTTTCTCTGCGTAATCTCTTAATATTTTCACCTATGCTTAATCTCATATATTTCTCCTTTGGAATATAATTTGTACTCAGATCTGCTTACAATTTGATTATAGCATAGTAAAAATCCCATTACAATAACACATAACGATAGTTTTTTCCAATCATTGCGTGATATAAACATAAAAAGCGAGTGCCGAAGGGGATCTGCGATAGAGCAGTATAAAAATCAAAACACCTACCAACAGGAAAAGGACGAAGAATTGCTAAAATTCCTCGTCCTTTTTTCTTGACAAGCACTGCATTTGAAGACACAAATGCATATAGTGAAATGTTTTGCTTTTGCAAAACGTGAAATAATGTGCTACCGTACATTGTGAAATATCTCGCCTTGCTCGATGTGAAATGAAATTTGCCCACGTCCGCGCAAGCGGACATTTCACATTTGCGGAGCAAATATTTCACCGCAAAGCGATTTCACTTGCCCGAAAGGGCAATTTTCGTTGCGTACCTGCTCTATGGCAGGTACGCAGAAGCACTCGCTTTTCTATTTTGTGTAGTATTGAGCTTGAGCGGTCCAAAGCTCGTGGTATTTGCCGTTCTTATTGGAGAGAAGGCTTTCGTGACTGCCGTGCTGAATAATGCTGCCGTTATCAAAAACTACGATATTGTCACAGAAGCGGCAGGAGGCAAGACGATGGCTTATGTAAATGGCGGTCTTATCTCCCGTTATGGTGTTAAAGCTACTGTAGATCTCGTATTCGGACACAGGGTCAAGGGCTGAGGTTGGCTCATCAAGAATTATAAAGGGAGAATCCTTATATAATGCTCTTGCAAGGGCTATTTTTTGCGCCTCGCCACCCGAAATTTCAATACCCGATTTATCAAAACGCTTGTATAGATATGTTTCCGCACCGTCAGGCAAGGACTTATATCTATCCTCAAATCCTGCGTTTTTCAGACACTCCTCCACCTTTTTGGGGTCATAAGTAGGCGCGCAAGCCACATTCTGACCGAGGGTAAAGGCAAAGAGCTTAAAGTCCTGAAATACTACTGAGAATATCTGCATATATTCGTCGTAATCGTACTTTTTAATGTTGACACCGTTTAAAAGTATTTCTCCCTCGGTGGGGTCGTACAGGCGGCAAAGCAGCTTAATAAAGGTGGTTTTGCCGCTTCCGTTCATACCTACAACGGCAAGCTTTTCACCAATTTTGAACTTAACGTTTACATTTTTGAGGGCATACGTGTCTGTATTTGGGTATTTAAAGGACACGTTACGAAACTCCACGTAGTATTCGTTATCCATTCTCTTTTCAACAGTTAGTGAGCCTTGGTACATATTATTAGGAATATCAAAATATGAGAAATAGCGTTCGAGATAAGTATGATTAAGAAAGCTCAGATGTATATATTTTACAAGTCCGGAAACCGCGCCAATAAGTCCAACAATGCAAACAACGTATTTTGTTATATCACCGACTGACATAGCGCCCTGAATTGAACACCAGATAAGAAGCATATACGCGCAGAATTTAAGAATATCGGCTACAAGAACTCGCGGAATATTGACAAGCATACATTTGAGTGAACGTTTAAATTCTCTTTTATTTTCAACAGTATCAAATTCCTTGATTCTTGACAGTATACCGCTTTCCATTGAATATAATCTTGTATCCTTCGCGTAGCTGTAATTGTTTATCAGATCCTCATATTTATCGGACATCATATTTACAACGCTGCTATCATCCCAGAATTTATTGGTAATCTCCTGATTTTTTGCGGTACAAAAGGCATCTACGATAATACTTATCACCAAAAAGCCAACGATTCCAAGCTTGCCAAACAAAGGAACTCCCGACGAGGTAAAAAAGCTTATACTCAAAGCAAGAGAGCAGATTATACGGGTAATATTTTCAACGTAGCTTCTTACTGATCTTAAAAGATTCCAAAGATTAAAGCCTGTATGGGATTCCTGTCTTACACGGCTACGAAGAAGCGCCACGTCAGGGGATTCAATAGAGCTGTATTCCATTTCCATAGCCTTTTTGGAATATAGCCAATCCTCTGTTTTAAAGGTATTACCGTGTGCAACGGAAAGCCTTGGCTGAACGAAGCGTACTATACCGTGACACAAGAATGTAAGCCCGACTGCCAATACTACGTTTGTGATTATTGTGGAAAGGGGCGCGCCCTCGTAAAGATTATTTATGATCTCCGCGGAAAAATAGGTTGGGATATAGGGATACGCCGCCTGAAAGACGAAGAATAAGCACATACAAATAACGTACGTACGGTGGTGCTGCCATAGCTCCTTCAATGCTCGGCGTTCCATTTTAATATGCTCTTTGAATGTCATACATTCTCCTCCTTTCCGTAATCGTCACGGTACCAACAGCTTTGCATTTCGTAAAGATGGCTATACTCTCCGCCTGCGCTCAAAAGCTCCTCGTGAGTGCCGATTTCCGTAATTTCTCCGTTTTCCATATAAACTACCCTATCGCAAAAGCGAGTGGATGCCAAGCGGTGAGAAATAAACAAAGACGTTTTTCCCTTTGTCATACTTTGATATTCCTCGTAGATTTTGCTTTCCGCTATGGGGTCAAGAGCCGCTGTCGGCTCGTCAAGGACAAGAATCGGAGCATCCTTGTAAAGAGCGCGCGCCATCATAAGCTTCTGCACTTCACCGCCCGAAAAGGCTGTTCCCTCCGAGTCAACCTGCTTATCAAGAACCGTATTTATTCCCTTTGGCAGAGTATCAAGTTTGTTTCCAAGCCCTGCCCTTCTTAGGCAATTTTCCACACGGGGTGCGTCATAATTTCCGTTAAGGTCCCCCGATACGGTTTCCGCTATGGTGAAAAAGGCGGTTTTTGAGTCTTGGAAAACGGGAGAAAACAAGCGATAATATTCCTTTAGCGCAAAGCTATCCGAAGGGATACCGTTTATACGTATCTGTCCGCTTGTAGGCTTGTAAAGACCGCACAGAAGCTTAACAAGTGTAGTTTTTCCCGCGCCGTTAAGACCTACTAAGGCTAAGGATTCCCCTGCTTTAAATTTCAAGGATACGTTTTTAAGCACGTAATCATCTGAGCCGTCGTAACGGTAAGAAACGTTATCAAATTCTATTTCGGGGGCGGACAGCATATGCTCATCCGCTTTTTTATCTCCGCAAGCTTCCGTTACGTCAGTATCAATATATTTGCGCACATCACATACTCGCAGGCTTGAAGCGTGCAAACCTCCCCAGGTGTTAAGAATTCCTCCAAAAAAGGATGCAAACTGTGAAATTGCCGCAAAGTATAAAACAAATTCATCAACGGTAATCTGCTTATTTATCGCCATACCGATAAGAAACGCATAAGCAAGACTGTCACGAAACAGAATTACAACAAGGGATGAAAGACTCGAAAGAAATCTTTTAGATGATTTTTTCCTCTCCCATGCGTTCATTTCCTTAACAAGGCTATAATATATATTGGTGAGCCATCCTGACATACCGTAAACGCGAATATCCTTGCCTGCGGCGAAATCGTCGGGCTGCTCCTCTGCATAGCCAAGCTTGCTTGCAAGATTCGACTCGTACTCTCTGTGCTTATGTGCCCATTTTTGGAATACCCGTAAAAATATCAAGCTTAATATAGGCTCTACCATTATTACAGGAAGCATCCAAGGGCTGAAGGACGCGATAATTCCGCCAAAGAGAACATATGACAGAATATATTGGAGCATATACGTTACCCTTTTTGAAAAATCCGCTGCTCCGTTGTCATAAAAGCAACTGTTCTTAGCTCTTTGACGTAAATCTCTCGTTTCCTTTTTTTCGTATTCCTCATAGGTCCTTGTAAACGACCTTTCGTTTATCAGATACAGTATGGAAAAATTAAACTTTTTATCTTCGGCTTCCGTATAGCGCACCATAAAGCCTTCCTTAAGCTGAGAAAGAAGCATTTGGATTATAAAAAAGCTTCCTATGGCTAAAGCAATATCATAAAAAGCATTTCCGCTTACTGCTTGCTTTACTATCAAAGCAGGCAGGTAAATACTGCAATAATTAAGCGCCACCTCTACAGGTATACCAAGTATCCTTATAATAAAGCCAAGAGGCGCGTATTTTAATTGCATTTTAGAAGCCCACAAAAAATTGCTTAGCAATGATTTATAGGGCTTTTCCTTTTTAGTTTTTTTCATTTTTATCCCTCCTTTGCCTTGAGTTTAACATTTTGGGACTTTATAAAAACAAATTATGCACGAAACGCTTTATTTCGTGCATAAAATGACCTTAGTTATCTATTGCGGGGACAAGGAATTCAGAGGAAAACGCACCGTCCTCACTGTTATATTTTATCCATCCGCCGTGCTTTTCAATAATATTTTCGGTGCGGCGAAGCCCAAAGCCGTGAAAGCCTCCCTTTTTGGAGTTAAAAAGAGTTCCGTCCTTTTTAAGCTTATCTCCCGAGGAGTTAAGCATTGAAAAATACAGCATATTTGATTTCATTACAAGGTAAATTCTTATAAAGGGCTCTTTTTCAGCGGACTGAACGCAGGCTTCTATGGCGTTATCAAGAAGATTTCCTATTACTATACTTAATTCTACGTCGGTTATATTAAGGTTATCGGGCAAATTAGCCTTTACACTTACCGAAATACCTCTTGCTTTTGCCTTTGATATTTTAGCCGACAGAATAACGTCTGCGGATACGTTACCCGTTTTTAAAAGAGTATCCGTATTCATTACTCCGTAGTCAAGCTCCTCAATATATTTAAGGGCTCTTTCACTCTCTCCCGCCTCAATATATCCCTTCAAGGCTTGAAGATGATTGTGGAAATCGTGCTTATAGCCACGCATTTCCTTATGAATGCTTCTTACCTCCTCAAGGTGCGCCTTGGATTGCTCGGTCTGAAGCTCTACAATTTTTAAAAAAGTCTTTTTTCTCATATCAATTTATCTCTATAAACGCCCTGTTTATTTCATCGTATTTTCCCCGCGCAAGGGGTAACTCCTTGTTACCCTTAATAAATACGGAATTTCTTGAAATCCGCGTAATATATTTTAAAGAAACAAGATAGCTTCTGTGGGTTTTAAAAAACACGTTTGTCAGCTTTTTTTCAAATTCGGATATATTTTCCTTTACTTTATACTCGCCGCCTGCCGTATATATAGTAATATAATGAAGGTATGCTTCAATATAAATTATATCTCTTTCATATAGCTTAACGGTTTCACCGCCGCAGCTGATTACAACGGAAGGAGGCTCTGTAAGAAGCTTTTCCACAGCCTTTTCTATAACCTCGTTAAGCTTTGATACAGACACCGGCTTAATCAGATAATGAAGAGCATCCACCTCATATCCCTCTCCGCAAAATTCAAAATGAGAGGTTATAAATATTATCTCACCGAGAAAACCATCGTAACGAAGCTTTTTTGCAAGCTGAATACCATCCATATTCTTCATTTCGACGTCCAAGAGAAGAATATCGTAGGCTTTGTTTTCTGCGTATTCAAATAAAAATGCTTCTGCCGAGGAAAAGGTAGCCACCTCCGCCGTATGATCGCTTTTACCAAATAATAGCTCGACTTGATTTTTCAAAGAGGAAGCAACGCTTATTTCATCATCACATATGGCAATATTAAATTTCATTTTGCTTCTCCTCTCCCAGTAAGATATATTTATTTTAGCACAAAAGATCTTTTCTGTCAACACGCCGGTTAAAGATGAAAAATCGGGATCCTGTGTCGGGATCCCGATTTTGTTTTAATTAGTTAGCCTTTTTTCTGTCGACAGTGATTACTATCTTTCTGTTTTCGTCATAGCCAACGGAGTGGGTGGAAACGCCCTCGATCTTCTGAATTTCGGAGTGAATGATTCTTCTCTCGTAGGAGTTCATAGGATCAAGATGGATGTTTCTGTTCTGACGGAGCGCCTTTTCTGCCATTTTTCTTGCAAGGGCGCGGAGAGTTTCCTCTCTCTTTGCGCGGTAGTTTTCAATATCTACGATAACCTTAACGTATTCCTTATGGTCGGAATCGCTCTTACGAGCCAAGCAAAGGTTTGCAAGGTACTGTACTGCGTCAAGTGTTTCGCCGTGGTGACCGATAAGGTTGGACGCATCCTCACCCTCGATGGTAACGAGTCTGGGAACGAAGCCCTCCTCATTCTTGGTAAGATCGCCGATAACCTCACACTTAAAGCCGATATCCGCAATAAAGGTCTTTAAGAAGTTCATTGCGAGAAGCTTTTCTTCCTCGGTTACCTTGATGTCCTCATTCTTGAGGGGCTCTCTTTCGGGACGGGGCTGCTTAGGCACTTTCTTCTCCTGTGGCTTCTTCTTTTCAACCTTGGGAGAAGCAGGCTTGTCTGTATTTTCTGCCTTAACCGCAGGCTTTTCAGCCTTAGGTGTGGGCTTTTCTGTTTTCTGTACGGGCTTTTCCGCCTTGGGGGCAGGCTTTTCTGCCTTGGGAATAGCCTTCTTTTCAACCGCTACGGGCTGTGCTTTGGGTTTGGGAGCTTCAACGACGGGAGAAACGGGCTTTTCTGCCTTTTCGAGCTTCTTTGCATACTTATCGCCCTTACCGTCATCAACGGTTACAAGGATCTCTGCCAATTCTGCGCCGATACCGAGGAAGCCTTTCTTACCGGGCTTCAAGATCTTTTCCATTGTGATCTCGCCGAGGGCAGAATAGAGGTCAAGAGCCTTCTTATACGCTTCGTCAACCGTTTTTGCTCTAACTACATATTCTAATCTCATTGTGAATGTCCTTTTTCAAAAATTGCGATAATTAGTCGTCGATATGGTGAAGGGAACGGATACCGAGCTCTTCATAATTTACGTTCTTATATGCCTTGGGATTGCCCTTCTTACCCTTAAGCGCCTTCTCTGCTTCCTTGTATTCCTCCGCGGAAAATTCGGGATATGGGAACAGTTTGTGGAAGAGGAACTGCTGACCGATGGAAAGGATGGTTCTGAAGATCCAGTAAATACCGATAGCAGCGGCAAACTGGAACGTGATAACCATTGTCATAAGGGGAAGAATGTACATCATTATCTTCATAGAGTTCATAGAAGCGTTCATATCCTGCTGCTGAGGGCTCTGATATGCGAACTTCTTTGAAAGGAACTGTGAGAGGTACATAAGTCCAAGGTTAAGGATCGGTACGAAAACAAGGAACCAAGCCGCTGTTTTAAGCGCGCTCCAGGGGTCTTGTCCAAGGTCAACGCCGAAAAGCGTCATATTGGGAAGCGCTTCAACGCCGCCGATTTCTGTAATAGCTGCCTGAGCGCCCTCAGTAAGCTTGCTCCACGCCTCTGCGCCGCCGTTTTTAAGCTGCGCGATAACGGAGATCTGCGCTGTCGTACCCTTAGGATCTACTCCTAAGCTTGTATACATTGAATTAAGGATGTCTGCATCTACGATACCGCTGATAAATTCAAGGGGACGGATAACTACGCGGTAAAGGGGGAAGATGATGATCATCTGAATGATGAGGGGAAGGCATCCTGCAAACTGGCTGTAGCCCTCTCTCTTATAAAGATCAAGGATCTCATTCTGAAGCTTCTGCAAGGTTACCTTATCGTTTCTTCCGCGGTACTTATTTCGTATAGCCATTTCCTTAGGTCTTAAGCTTGCCTGCTTGACCATATTTTTCTGCTGCTTAATACCGAAGGGGACCATAATTATCTGCATTGCAAGTGCAAACAAAAGCAACGCAACGACGTAGTTATTTGTGAGCCAATAGCAGCCCTGCATAACGTAGCCGAGTATTTTAGCTAAAAAGTTAATCATTATTATCTCCTGTATTGTCCGTATATTCCTGACGTTTAAAGGTAAACCTTTCAGGAACGGGATCGTAACCGCCTCGGCAGAAGGGATTACACCTTAAAATTCTGTATAAGGCGAGAATAGTCCCTCTTATAGCGCCGAATCGTTCTATTGCCTCCAGAGCGTACTCCGAGCAAGAGGGTGTAAACCTACAGCTTGGGGGGAGTATGGGAGACAAAAGCTTGCGGTATAAGTGTATGAAAAATTTTAGAATTTTTTTCATTGTTCAATCATTCTTAACGAAGTAAACGCCTTCGTTAATTCTTTTTTAATATGAATCGAGGAAGCATCCACTATGGATGCGCGGGCAACGATAACTATAAGATAGCCCTTTTTCAGATTCATTTCATTTTCTGTCTGTCTTAAACCCTCACGCAAAATTCTTTTTACTCTGTTTCGTACAACGGCGCCGCCCAGCTTTTTGGATACGGTAAGGCCGATTCTGTTTACGTACTCCTTCATAGGATTAGCTCTCATAAGCTTTTCCGACTTTAGGTCCTTAAGAACGTAAACGACAGTATTACGGGACACGAATTTCTGTCCCTTTGCGTAAGCCTTGGAATACAAATGGTTTTCTTTTATTGCAATATGCTTCATAGGACTTCCCTCCTTGCAGGCCGATCCCTGCACTTGATATCACAATTTATGAACTGAAATTACAGTTATTATCTGTCCTTGTGCCGACAGAGGGCAGATGCCCGACAAAAAAGCAGGAATCCGACATTCGCATCGGATTCCTTACTCTATTTTGACGATGATCATCAAATTCACGATTTAACGCGAGTCTAAAGTGGGAATTAGTATGTGAGTCTAGCTCTACCCTTTGCGCGTCTTCTCTTCAATACTTTTCTACCGTCAGCAGTTCTCATTCTCTTTCTGAAGCCATGCTCCTTCTTTCTCTGACGCTTCTTAGGCTGATAAGTTCTTAACATTGTAGCACCTCCTTAAACATATAAATTGGAAGCCGATGATTGTGCTTTTAAAAACCAATTTACCCTTTTGATTTCAAGACAAGGTATATTATACACGCACACAAGGGCTTTTGTCAAGTGTTTTTTTACTTTTGCCGATTATTTTTTTCGTTTTTGTGCTCCGTTTCCCTTTTTTGCGGGTGGAGTGGATGATTTTTTGTTCCTTACGTCCTTATTTTGTTTTGCGCTTGGACCGCTTTTCTGAGTCTTTTTGGGATTTTTATCATTTTTTGCGTTTTTTGGGGGCTGAGCCTTTGTATTTTTTCTTTCGCCCTTTCCCTTTTCAAGCGTTCTTGTATACTCCGAGCCCACTCTCATATCGGGCCTTACAAGGCATTTTTCGTCAAAGCCGATAAGGTCCTCTCTGCCTGCCTTTACAAGAGCCTCACGCACGAGATTTCTGTTTTCGGGGCGCTTATACTGTAAAAGAGCCCTTTGCATAAGCTTCTCGCGGTAGTCGTCGGTTGCATATACCTTCTTCATATCAAGGGGATTTATGCCTGTATAGTACATAACCGTGGAGGCAGTACCGGGGGTGGGATAAAAGTCCTGCACCTGCTCGGGATTGCAGCCCTGCTCCTTAAGATACAGAGAAAGCTCTATTGCATCGTTCAGCGTGCTGCCGGGGTGGGAGGACATAAGATAGGGCACAAGATACTGGTCAAGACCAAACTGCTTCGTAAGGGAGAAATACTTCTCGCGGAATTTATCGTACACGCGGACGTCGGGCTTACCCATATACTTAAGCACACCCGACGAGCAATGCTCGGGAGCTACCTTAAGCTGACCGCTTACGTGGTCCTTAACAAGCTTTTTAAAGAAGGTATCGTCCTTATCCGCAAGCATATAGTCAAACCTTATGCCCGAGCGGATAAACACCTTTTTGACCTTGGGAAGGCTTTCCACAGCCTTAAGAAGCTCAATATACTCGCTATGGTCCGCAATAAGATTGGGACAAGGAGTAGGCACCAAGCATTTTCTGTTGCTGCACACACCTTTTTCAAGCTGCTTTTTGCAGGCGGGATAACGGAAATTAGCGGTAGGGCCGCCAATATCGTGGATGTAGCCCTTGAAATCGGGCATAGAGGTAATCAGCTTTGCCTCCTCCACCACGCTTTCAATACTGCGGGAGTGCACGCTTCTTCCCTGATGGAAGGCAAGGGCGCAGAAATTACATCCGCCAAAGCATCCTCTGTTATGTGTGATGGAGAATTTTACCTCCGCAATTGCAGGCACGCCGCCGTCCTTTTCGTACACGGGGTGGTAGTTTCTCATATAAGGGAGGGCGTAGACCTTGTCAAGCTCCTCTCTTTCAAGAGGGAATGCGGGTGGGTTTTGCACCAGCTTTTTGTTGTCGTAATACTCGACTATCGCCTTGCCGTTTATAGCATCCTGATTTTTATACTGTACCCCAAAGGCTCTTGCATACTCCTCGGGGCTTTCCTTGATTTCATTAAAGTCAAATTCTGCGGCTACGGGATAGCTTACCTCGTCATCTCTTTGGCAAAGATAGACACATCCCCGCTCGTTTCTTATCTTTTTAACGGGAACACCGCGGTCAAGGAGCTTTGCGATCTTAAGAATTATGCTCTCTCCCATACCGTAGGTAAGTATGTCCGCGCGGGAGTCAACGAGGACGGAGCGCCTTATTTTGTTGTCCCAATAATCATAGTGGGCAAAGCGGCGCAAGGACGCCTCAAGTCCGCCGATAATTACGGGAATATCTCCGTACGCCTCTCTTATTCTGTTACAGTATACGATTACGGCGCGGTCGGGTCTTGCACCTATTTTTCCGCCGGGGGAGTAATAATCGTAGGAGCGCTTTTTCTTTGATGCGGTATAGTGCGCCACCATAGAATCTATATTTCCCGCGCTTACAAGGAAGCCAAGACGTGGCTTACCGAATTTTTTAAAGTCGGTACAGCTTTTATAATCGGGCTGCGCAAGCATAGCTACGGTAAATCCCGCATCCTCAAGCACGCGTGAGATTATTGCCGCGCCAAAGGAGGGATGGTCCACGTAGGCATCACCCGACACATAGACAAAGTCCACCTGTCCCCAGCCGCGCGCATCACATTCTTCTCTTGTAATGGGTAAAAATTCTTTTCCAATCATTAAAAATTCCTCTTAGATACTATTTATCTATTCCGTTTAACCGTATGTCGCATCTTTCCATTACGGAAAGCTCTTTTATGTATTTTTCCTCAAGGGGTATCCATTTTTCAAAAAAGGCTTTTGATTTTTCCTCGCCGCGCTTAAAAATTCTCGCTTCCTGCTCCTCCTTGGTAACGTCAAGAAAAACCTTGATATTATAGTAGGAAAAAAGGTCGGGATGGGTGGAATACGCCCCCTCAATAACCGTAAGCTCCGTCGGAATTACAGACACAGGGTCGCCAAAATCCATTTTTGCACAGTCAAAGGGACGGTAGGTAAAGCTCTCCCCCCTTGAAAGCGGGATAAGCACCTCTGAAAGAAAACGCTCTCTGTCTACATTTCCTCCCGCCTCGTTATATCTCTCCTTCGTTCTTTGCTCGGGACGGAGGAAGAAATCGTCCATATGTATTACGTTACATTTATACACGGCTTTAAGAAGCTGGCTAAGGGTGGTCTTTCCGCTGCCGCTTCTGCCGTCTATTGCCAAAATTACTTTGCCGTTTTTAAGTCGGGCGTCAATTTTAGCAAAAAGCTGACTCAAATCAGCATATCCGCTATTTGATATTGATTTGGTTTCCTTCTGTAAAAGCGCCTTTTCTATAAGAAAAACAGCCACAGGTACTATGATGATCTGAACTACAATACCCGGGATGGCGTTGGTTACCGCTCCCGCAATAAATGCGGCAAGGGTATAGCTGCCACCCTTAATTCCCATACATATGAGCATTGAAATGCCGAACACTATTCTGCCAAGTATCATTGAGGTAAGAAGGGATACGTATATGTACGGTCTTTTTTTAGGAAGTAATTTGCGCATAAGTCCCGCAAAAGCACCGTAAGCCGCAAGCTCAAACGCCATGCTTACCGCCATGGGGAAAAGCACGGGAGCGCCCAAGGTAAGGGAGCGCAAAAGCGGAGTTGCAAAGCCGACAGCAAGTCCCCATTGCCATCCGCAAATAAATCCGCAGATAAGGACGGGAATATGCATGGGGCAAAGCATAGATCCGATTTCGGGTATTTGCCCCGTCAGAAAGGGCAATACGTAGCCAAGAGCCATAAAAAGCCCTGCCAAAACCATTTTTAAATTTTTGTTATACGTTTTCATAATGCCCTTTCGATTGCTTTTATCAATTAAAAATTTACTCTTTTATCTTCTTTTTTGAGGTTATATGAGTATAAAGCTTGATTATACCCTTATGTATAAAGTAGGCTGCAAAGAATAAGCCCTCTACCAAGAATAACAGCAATACCAGACGTCCCCATACGTTGGGCGCGATCTTGACAAGCACGTCCATAATAGAGCCGCCGCCCTCCATCGTTCCTACCGCAAGATAGAGATAGTTTGGTGAGTAACCCGGATCAGTTGCTGCCACAAGGGGCGGAATATTGAAATTGCATATCATTGCAAAGGTTACAAGAATTGACATAAAGCCCGTTGCCTTGATTATTCCCGTAAGCTTTGGTCTGAAGCCGTGAACAAAGGTCATATAGAATACGGAAAGAGGAGGTAAAATATGCTCAAGCCAATACTGATAATATCTGTAATAGCCGGGACCTGTGGTCGAAATTACCGCAGGAGTAAGAAGGGGGAACAATCCCAGAGTGAAGCACACATAGAAGCAAATGGGATATATGAATTTGCTCTTTTTGAACATCATAAACGCGGCAAGGATGCAAGTCCATCCGCATACCTGCAAGGGGAATTTGTCAAGCATATTGTGTTCAACAAGGTTGCCGGGTCCTACGTATACAAGACGCCAATAATAGGACATCTCGCAAATGATCATAGCCACAGCCATAGCAAAGCGCAGATCTCCCTCGTGCTTCCAATCTCTTATCTTTTCTCTGTAGCGGAATATAAGATATATTCCAAGCGCAAAAACCAGAAGGGGTACAAAATGCGCCAAGGACCAATACTTAAAATCGCCCTTTTCTCCGTAACCGAAGAAGCCCTCGTTAAAAAATCTTGCCCATGCATTATTTTCCATAAGTTCTCCATTTTACCCGAAAAGCCATCGCTTTTTTGTATTTCGTACCTTTTATTTTACCATATTTTAACGGTTTTTTCAATACTGAATTTATAATTCCTCCCGCACTCGCGCATACATTACGCATTTTTACAAAAATAAATACAAAAAAGCGACACGTGGTGCCGCTTTTTTGTTCGAATAGAAAATTCGGTGTTATAATTTATGAAGCATCGCTTCTCTCAGCGCCCCAGACGATAGCCTTTACGTCTTCCGGCAGCTCCTTGTACCAGTTTTCGGGCATTGCATCCGCCTCACAGTACAAGGTAAGATTTGTACAATTTGCAAATGCCGCCTCTTTTATTACAGTTACATCCCCAAGAGTTGCGATTTGCATTTTTTGACAGCCCGTAAACGCATACTCTCCTATAGATTTTATTCCGCTGTGTAATTCTATCTTTTGAAGAGAGGAGCAACTATGAAAGGCATAATTTTCTATTTTTGTTAAGCCTTCGGGTATGTTTATGCTTTTTAGAGCCTTACAATTGAAAAACGCACTCTCCCCCATAGCCGTCAAGCCGTCGGGAAGCTTTATCGACACCAATTTTGTGCAATTTTGGAATTCTCCCTCTCCAAAGGTCTTGATGCTGTCAGGCAACGTTACCGTTCTTAATGCCGAACATGAACTAAAGGTTTCCCCCTCCAATTTAGTTACACCGTCGGGAATTTCAATACTCTCAAGATTAGTGCATCTACGAAAGGCGAAAGCCCCTATTTTGTTAACGGTTTTGGGTATAGTTATACTCTTCAAGGTTGAACATCTATCAAAGGCGTGCTTTTCAATGGAATTAACTCCATTTGGTATTGTATAAGACGATACTTTTTTTGCCACAGGGTATCTGATCAATTTTGTTCCGTCCTTGCTGAACAAAACGCCATCAATAGATTTAAAGTCGGCATTTTCACCATCTACGGTAAAGCCTTCAATACTATCACACATGGAGAATGTATTTTCGTTAATGTTCTTGAGAGTTTTAGTTATTTTTATTTCTTTGACAAACTTTGCACCGTAAAAAGCATTATCACTTATTTCTGTTACACCTTCGGGAATTTCGAATGTGGAGATATTCAAAGCTACAGGGAAATAGATAAGCGTTTTTCTATCTTTACTATACAACGCACCGTCTATGGAACGAAAATAATTATTTTCTTCACTTACGCTTATTTCAGAAAGATTTTGATAATTACCGTGTATTCCATCAGCATAGGATACATCGGGACCAAAGGTTATTTTTTCAAGAGAGGAGCAGTCTGTAAATATTCTGCCAAACATTGTCTCTGTATTGCAAAGAATTACAGCATCCGTAAGACGGCGGCATTCTTCAAATGCTCCGACTCCTATATAAGTTACACTGTCAGGAATCGTAATTGACGTGAGATGATCGCATGAACTAAATGCTCTGACTCCTATATAAGTTACGCTGTCAGGAATTATAATCTCCTCAAGCTTGGAGCAACGGTAAAATGCTCCGCTTCCTATATGAGTCACACTATCGGGAATTGTAATCTCCTCAATATTGGAGCATCTTTTAAATGCGCCTTCCCCTATATGAGTAATACTATCGGGAATTACAACTGACGTAATATTCAAGCAGTCACCAAATGCATGATTTCCTATTTTGGTAATGGGCTTTTCCTTATACGATGCGGGAATACCTTCAAATTCAGTGTTTTCATTATAGTAATATTTTTGTATAGTATAGGAATCTCCCTCAAGCTCCATAACAAAGGAACCGTAAATGTCATTCCATTTTGCATAGAGAGTTAAGTCTCCCTCGATATCTTTATCTATGTAACCATCCGTTTTATTTGTAAATTCAGGATCTGTGTACCAATCGGCAAATACGTAATTTTCCTTTTCGGGGCTTGATAAATAAACGAACTCTCCCGTTTTGTACGTGTCCGGATTAAAGCGGCTGTTAGTTCCGCCGTTCAGCTCGTAGGTTATATTGTACTCTCCGCTTGGATTCGTTGTTGGAGCCTCAGTCGTAGGCGCTTCCGTGGTCGGAGCCTCGGTAGTTGGCGCTTCTGTGGTAGGTATATCCGTTGTTGTGGTATTGTTATCTCCAACACAGGAAACGAATACGGACGTAAGCATCAGTACCGCTAATAAAATCGACGTTAACTTTTTCATAGTTTTTCCTCCTTTGCCTATATAAAGACTTTTCAATGTCTACCTATTTCGATAGACTCTGTCATACTCATTCTATCATATTAAATGCATTTTGTCAATATAATATTTATCACATTAGAAAAAAGGACAGATAACGTTATGTCCTCGTCAAAAATACAGCTTTCGATTGCGGTCATAACGAAATTCACCTAACGGTGAGTGAAATTGCTCAGCAGTGTAATATTTGCTTTTGCAAAACGCGAAAAATTTCATTTTATATTCAGCAAAACCGAATTTATAATAAGATCTCTGTAATCAAAAAAACACTTACGAAAAATGATTCGTAAGTGTTTTTTATAAGTTATTATTCTTCCTCAGGCTCATTAAAGTATTCCCTGTCAAAAAATTCGGACAGAGTTATGCCTGCGCCCTCACAAAATCGCTTTACAGTAATGATTTTTGAGCATTTTGTTCTGCCCTTGATAAGATCATAAATTGCCGAGGGTGACATTCCGCCACTCAAGGCAATATCGCATACGTTACTGCCCCTCTCGTTGCAAATTTCCTCAATTCTTTTAACG
This sequence comes from Clostridia bacterium, assembly GCA_017481595.1. Classification (GTDB taxonomy): domain Bacteria; phylum Bacillota; class Clostridia; order Oscillospirales; family CAG-272; genus RGIG2000. The sequence continues at coordinate 79,944 of JAFUOY010000028.1, forward strand.
ATTGCGTCATTTAATTTCATATTTTTACCCACCTTTTTACGGAGTTCCACAATTATTATAGGTAAATATGAAATTATTCTCTCGTGGAGTTCCACGATATTGACAAGGTTTTTCATTAGAGTTATAATGTATTCGTAAAATCGTGGTATTCCACGAATATGGAGGTATAATATGATAATAGCTTTTACAGGGCATTCATTTATTGCTTCAAAAAATAAAATAAAAAGCTTGGTAAAAGAGCAAATTAAAAATAATATCACTGATAAAGAACCAATCACCTGCTACCTTGGCGGATATGGCGATTTTGATGAAATATGCGCTATCGCTTGCGTGGAATTAAAAAAGGAATTTACAAATATTGAAATTGCCTACATCACACCGTATGTTAGCTTGACAGAACAAGTGAAATCAGAAAATACAATATATGACGTAATAATATATCCGCCACTTGAAAACGTTTTACCAAAATTTGCGATTTCCAAAAGAAACGAATGGATGATGACAAACGCAGACCTTGTAATAGCATACGTTAATTGTGATTATGGAGGAGCATACAGATCGCTCACAATGGCAAAACGTAAGGGTAAAAAAATTATAAATATATCCGACTTTTTATAAAAACGCAAAAAAGCGACACGTGGTGCCGCTTTTTTGTGTTTGAAAGGACTATATGGTGATCCTATAATTTAAGGAGCATCGTTACGATTTGCATTGAAAGCTATTTCCTTTACGTCTCCTGAAAGCTCCTCATAGCTATCCTCGGGGAGCTTATCAGCTTCAAAATAAACAGTAAGCTCACTACAGCCTCTAAACGCCTTATTACCTATGCTGTTTACGCTTGAAGGGATAAATACTTTTTTAAGGGATTTACAATTTGCAAATGCATTGTCTTTTATTACGGTTACTCCGTCGGGAATAGAAATGCTTTGTATATTGCAATTACTGAAGGCATAAATTCCTATTTCTGTGATATTTTTTGAAAGCTTAACGCTTGTCAATAAATTGCAAGAGGAGAAAGCCATAGCGCCTATTTTTGTTACACTGTCGGGTATTGTTATGTTACTCAGGAGCTTGCAGCCCAAAAAAGCATAATCTCCTATAGATTCAATTGTATCCCCAAGAGTTGCGGTGCGCAAGCTTTTACAACCATTAAATGCATAGTTTCCTATGGATTTTATTCCGTTATGCAATTTTATTCCCTGAAGGGATAAGCAATAATAAAAGGCGTAATCTTCTATTTTCGTCACACCCTTAGGTATGCTTATGCTTAAGAGGGATTCACAATAGGAAAATGCGCCATCCCCCAACACCTCCAAGCCCTCGGGAAGGGTTATGTTTTTTAAATTCATGCAGTTTGCGAATACGTTGCTGCCAAGGATTTTGATATTGCTCGACAAAATTACCGTTGATAAAGCGGAGCATGAATTAAAGGTGAATTCTTCCAGCTTAGTTACTCCTTCGGGAATTTCAATCGTCACAAGAGATGAACATCCATCAAATGCTCTTTCTCCTATTTTATTAACTGTTTTGGGTATAATTACGTCCTTCAAGCTTGAACAGTACTTAAAGGCGTATTTTTCAACAGAAGTAACTCCCTCGGGTATTGTGTAGGACGCTCCTTCCTTTGCTATAGGGTATCTGACCAATTTCGTTCCATCCTTGCTGAACAAAACGCCATCAATAGATTTAAAGTCGGCGTTTTCGCTATCTACAGTAAAGCTTTCAATAATATCGCACTTGTAGAACGCATTATCGTTAAAGTTCTTAAAGGTTTTGGGGAATTTTATTTCCTTAACAAGCTTTGCATATGAAAAAGCATTATCACTTATATCGGTTACCCCATCGGGAATTTCATAAACGGTACGGTCCAAAGCTGCGGGGAAGCAAATAAGCTCTTTTCCGCTATTGCCATACAAAATGCCACCTGCGGAGCGAAGGGAATTATTATCCTTGCTTACAGTTATTTCGCAAAGACTTCGACAATTAAAGAATGCGTTGTCTACAGAGGGCACACCTGAGCCTATGGTTACATTCGTAAGAGCCATGCAGTCTTCAAAGGTTTCTTTCAACGGTGACGTTACAGTATCGGGAATTGTAATTTCCTTAAGATTAGAGCAGGAATAGAATGCTCTGCTTCCTATATAAGTTATATTATCGGGAATAATTACGCTTGTCAAATTATTACATCCTTCAAATGCATAATTTCCTATTTTGGTAATAGGCTTTCCGTTAAAGGATGAAGGAATGCCTTTAAACTCGGCGGACCTGTCATAATCAACTATAGTATAAGAATCTCCCTCCAGTTCCAGAACGAATAAATTATAAACATCATTCCATTTTGCATAAAGGGTTACGTCTCCCTCGCTATCTGATCCTATTAAGCTCGTACGATTTTTAAACTCGGGGTCGGTATACCAGCCATCAAATGCATAACCTTCCTTTTTGGGCGCTGCTAAATGAACGTGATCTTCCTTTTTATACGTGGCGGGGTTTTCCGGGTTGTTGGTTCCGCCGTTTAATTCGTAGAAAATGTTATACTCAATCCCCGGTTCAACAGTGGGTTCTTCCGTTGTAGGTGCTTCGGTAGTTGGAGCTTCAGTTGTTGGCGCTTCGGTTGTTGAAGCCTCTGTCGTAGGCGCTTCGGTTGTTGGAGCCTCCGTTGTAGGCGCTTCCGTTGTTGGCGCTTCTGTGGTGGGTATATCAGTTGTTGTGGTATTGTCATCTCCAACACAGGAAACGAATACGGACGTCAGCATCAGTACCGCTAATAAAATCGACGTTAACTTTTTCACAATTTTTCCTCCTTTTCTAAGGTAAAGACTTTTAATGTCTACCTATTTCGATAGACTCTGTCATACTCATTCTATCATATTAAATGCATTTTGTCAATATAATATTTATCACATTAGAAAAAACAGGACAGAGAACGTAAAATTCTCTGTCCTAAATTTTGTTTTTATTCGCTCCTTGCTCCCCGTAGTGAGCAAGATGACCAAATGGCGAGTTAGACAAGGCGCACCGCACCCTATCTCCCATAGTGTCGCTAAGACGGAAGAATCAAGTAAGGCAAGGCGTACCGCAACAGTTAGATGATGGCGTACATAGTGTACGTCGAATTTAACTGTGAGGAACAACGCAGCATTACGCCGATTATTACTTCTTAGCGGGAAACCTCTTGCATTTCGAAGGCTTCAAGTATATCCCCTTCCTTTATATCATCAAACTTATCAAGTCCGATACCGCACTCGTAGCCTGCTGCTACTTCCTTTACGTCGTCCTTGAAGCGGCGGAGGGATGAGATCTTGTCTTCAAATATTACTACGCTGTCACGAAGAACACGGATCTGTGAGGATCTTGTAACCTTACCGTCCTGAATGTAGCTTCCTGCTATAGTACCAACGTTGGGAACTCTGATGGTCTGACGAACCTCAGCGTGACCGTTGATAACCTCCTTGAAGGTGGGAGCAAGCATACCCTTCATAGCGGCTTCGATCTCTTCGATTATTTCGTAAATGATTCTGTGTGTTCTGATGTCTATATTCTGTCTTGCAGCGGAGTCAAGAGCGCTCTTGTCGGGACGAACGTTAAAGCCTACGATAATTGCATTGGATGCAGCGGCAAGCATAACGTCGCTTTCCGTAATACCGCCAACGCCCATATGGATAACGTTGACCTTAACCTCTGCATTGGAAAGCTTAACGAGGGATGATTTAACAGCCTCTGCAGAGCCGCCAACGTCTGCCTTAACGATAATATTGATCTCCTTAACGCCCTCGCTGATCTGACTGAAGAGGTCATCAAGGTTGAGCTTAGCGTTAGCCTTGAATATTTCCTCCTTAGCCTTCTGCTTTCTCTGCTCTGCAAGGGTTCTTGCCATCTTTTCGTCTTCAACTGCGTTGAATTCGTCACCGGCCAAGGGAACCTCGTCAAGACCTGTGATCTCAACGGGAACGCTGGGACCTGCAAGCTTAAGAGTCTTACCCTTATGGTCTGTCATAGCTCTTACGTGACCTACGGCAGTACCTGCGATAACTACGTCGCCGCTTCTCAACGTACCGTTCTGAACGAGGATAGTAGCAACGGGACCCTTACCCTTATCAAGCTTAGCCTCGATTACTATACCCTTTGCGCGACGGTCGGGGTTAGCCTTAAGCTCCTTAACCTCGGCAACGAGAAGGATTGTTTCAAGAAGGTCGTCAAGACCCATTCTCGTATGGGCAGAAACGGGAACGCAGATAACGTCACCGCCCCACTGCTCGGGAACGAGATCGTATTTTGTAAGCTCCTGCATGATCTGATCGGGATTTGCAGTGGGCTTATCCATTTTGTTAATAGCAACGATAATATCAACGCCTGCAGCCTTTGCGTGGTTGATAGCCTCTACTGTCTGAGGCATAATACCGTCGTCAGCCGCAACTACGATAATTGCAATATCAGTAGCCATAGCGCCGCGGAGACGCATAGCTGTAAACGCTTCGTGACCGGGGGTGTCAAGGAAGGTAATATCCTTGCCGTCGATATTTACGCTGTAAGCACCGATATGCTGTGTAATACCGCCCGCCTCACCTGTTGTAACGTGGGTGTGTCTGATAGCGTCAAGCAAGGATGTCTTACCGTGGTCAACGTGACCCATTACGCAGACAACGGGAGCTCTTTCCTTAAGGCTATCCTCTGTATCCTCGCTCTCGTCAAAGAGCTTTTCTTCAATGGTAACAACAACCTCTTTAGTTACCTTTGCGCCCATTTCATCCGCCATAAGATATGCGGTGTCATAGTCGATAAGCTGGTTTACCGTTGCCATAACGCCCATCATCATAAGCTTCTTTATAAGCTCGCTTGAGGAGACCTTAAGACGTGTAGCAAGCTCACCAACGGTGATCTCATCGGGAACTGTAATGGAAAGCTGAGTGTTCTTCGCCTTTTCAAATGCGGCGCGCTTCATCTTTTCCATTGCGCTACGCTCCTTTTCCTTCTTGGAGCCGTAGCTGTCCTTATTGTTCTGCTTCTTAAGCTTCTGCTTGGAGGAGCCGTAATGGTCGTAAGAGCCGAAGCTATCAAGCTTTTCATCATATTTGGAAAGGTCAACGGAGGAAACTCTCGTATCTACCACACGGGTAGCGCCCGTCTTCTTCTTTATCTCAACCACAGTATTTTCGGGCTTGGGCTGAGTCTGAGGCTTGGGCTTGGGAGTGAATTTGGGACGGTTATCCTCTCTTTCACTATCCTTGAAGAAGTTATTCTGCTGAGGTCTTTGATTATCTCTGTTGAAATCCTTATTAAAGGGCTTCTTTGCGCCGTCATTCTTGAACTGATTTCCGCCGTCTCTGTTGAAATCCTTGTTAAAGGGCTTCTTTTCGTTCTTATCAAACTGAGGACGCTGACCACCCTGCTGATTATTTCTGTCAAAGCGATCGTTTCTCTGATTTCTGTCCTGCTGAGGTCTGTCCTGTCTGTTATCCTGTCTTGCCTCGGGTCTCTGCTCCTGCTTTTTGAATTCGGGAGCCTTTTCAACCTTGGGCTCCGCCTTGATCTCAGGCTTTGCCTCTACCTTTACCTCGGGCTTGATCTCGGGCTTCTTTGCTTCAGCCTTTACCTCGGGCTTGATCTCGGGTTTCTTTGCTTCAACGGGCTTTTCCGCCTTGGGCTGAGGCTTTTCTGCCTTAGGCTGGGTCTTTTCAGCCTTAGGCTGAATCTTTTCCTTCTTTTCGGCGGGCTTTTCTGCCTTTTTTGTACCGCCTGCAAGATAATCGCTTATCTTTGACTGATTGTCAAGGGTAATCTTATTTACGATAGTATTTATTACTGCCATCTCAACGGTTTCGCCAACCTGGGCAGAGCCGAGAAGACCTGAATCCTCAATTATTTTAGTAGCATCCTTTATATCAAGACCAAAGTTTTTTGCGAAGTCCTTAACTTTTACCATATCTGCCATATCGTTTACCTCTTTTCATTTAGATTAAGGGTGGTAAGTTCATTTGAGAAATTTATATCCGTTATTCCAAGAGCGCTTACTGCTCCCGATCTACCTACTGCTGCGCCAAGCTCCTCCGAGGTGTACCCCGTTTGATAACACTCAACACCGTAATAGGCGCATTTGTCTTTAATTCTTTTCTCCGTATTGGCGGAGGCGTTTGCGGAATAGAATACGCAAGTAAGCTTCTTTTCCTGCAATCCCTTTACCACCATAGGAGTTCCTATTGCCATAGCTCCCGCTCTTTTACAAAGTCCAAGCATCAATAAAAACTTATTTGCCTTCACCGTTTAGCTCCTTTGTAAGCGCGTCTATAAGCTCATCGGAGAGGGATACCTCAAGATTATTCTGTATTCTTTTTGACTTTACAGCCTTCTTAAGGCAGGCTTCACTCTTACAGATATATGCTCCTCTTCCCGATTTTTTGCCCGTAAGGTCTATACATACGTCTCCCTCGGGAGTGCGTACGACTCTTATAAGCTCCTTTTTAGGAAATGATTCCATACATCCGAGGCATTTTCGAAGCGGTATCTTTTTTACCTTTTTATTCTCCATGAACGATCCCCTTTCGCTATTTACTCACTCTTGATGTCTATTTTATAACCTGTAAGTCTTGCTGCCAAGCGCGCGTTCTGACCCATTTTACCGATAGCAAGGGAAAGCTGATCGGGAGCTACTATAACGCTTGCAGTTCTTTCGTCGATCATATCTACTCTCTTTACCGTAGCGGGAGAGAGTGCCGCCTTAACGTATTCGCAAGGATCATCGCTATAGGGAATTACGTCGATCTTTTCACCCTTAAGCTCGTTTACAACGGAGGAGATTCTTGAGCCTCTGTTACCGATACAAGCGCCAACAGCCTCAACGCCCTCGTCTCTTGAGTAAACGGAGATCTTTGTTCTTGAGCCGGGCTCACGGCAGATATTCTTTACGATAACGGTGCCGTCAACGATTTCGGGAACCTCAGTTTCAAAAAGGCGCTTTACAAGGTCGGGGTGAAGTCTTGTAAGATTTACAAGGGGACCCTTTGCCTCGGAGTTTACCTGTGTTGCAAAGACCTTGATCCTGTCGTCAACCTTAATTACCTCACCGGGGATCTGCTCTGTCTTGAGAAGAACAGCCTGTGAAATGCCTGTATCAACAACTACGTTACCTGTAGAATCCTCTACCTTAGTAACTACAGCGGCGATCATTTCGCCCTTCTTGTCCTCGTACTCACGTACCATACGGCTTCTTTCAGCCTCTCGTACTGCCTGAATAATAACCTGCTTTGCATTCTGCGCGCTCAAGCGGCGGAATTCCTTGGTATGAAGCTCGTATTCGTAGTCAGAGCCAACGGAACGCTTTCTTGAACGGGTCTTTACCTTAAGTCCCTTTTCCTTCTGCTCTGCCTCAAATTCCTCAATGCCCTCCTTTGTGATCTCCGTCTGGGGATCCTCAACCTCGGCAACGATAAGGAATTTACGGTATACCTTAACGTCCTTCTTTTCTGCGTCGATAACGACTGAGATATTAGCCGCACCGTACTCCTTTTTACAAGCTGCGGTAAGGGCAGCCTCTACCTTTTCAAGCATATACTGCTTGGGAATGTGCTTTTCCTTCTCAAGAAGGTCAAGCGCGTCAAAAAATTCGCTGTTCATTTCTGTCTCCTTTTTGATCTATCTTAAACTTAATGTAAAACTTAATCAGTCTGCAAAATCAGAACTCAAAATATACGTTCATCTTTGCAACCGCCTTACGGGGGATCACAATTTCCTCATCTGCGGTGATCACAACGCTTTCGTCGTTGAAGGACGTAAGCTCACCCACAATTACCTTTGCGCCGTTAATGGGAGCGTAGAGCTTTACGCAAACGGTCTCGCCCTTGCAATGCTCCATATGCCAATCCGTTTTTATCTCCCTTTCAAGACCGGGGGAGGAAACCTCAAGATGATACGCATCCTCAATGAAATCGTATTCATCAAGCACGGGGTCAATGGCTCTTGACATTTTTTCACAATCCTCAATACCTATACCCTCGTCACTGTCAATAGTATAACGAAGATACCAGTCAGCGCCCTCCTTAACGTACTCCACGTCCCAAAGAGTATATCCAAGCTCCTCGGCTACGGGCTCCGCTATTTCGGTCGCCTTTTTTACAATACTGTTTGCGCCCTTCACTAAAAGCACCTCCATAAAATATTACCGTAATTTTATCGAAAAAAATCTGCGGAGTGGGTACTCCGCAGAAGGTCTTTGCTAAATCTACCGCTATTGTAACACAGTATCTTTATAATTTCAAGTCTTTTTTTAAATTTTTTTATTTTTTATTTTATACTTTACAAAATATCTTTTATGTTGTATAATTACATAGATATTAGATATATTACTCCCTATTACTCGGATGAAAGGAGATTGTTTATGAAAAAGAAATTTGACTTTCCCGAATTTTTACTGTCCGTTATCAAGTGCGGCGGCTATTTCGGTTGGTATTATCTTGTAAATATAGGCGCGGCTATCATTCTTTATCTGGCTCACCCGAATGAAGATCCCGTTGCCCTTACGGCAAAGTATTCCCTTGCCCTTACCCTGCTCGGAAATGCGGTATTTATTCTTTCCGTATCTGTTTTTTACAACAATAAGAGCCATTATTCCTCCTTTGCGGAGCGAATGGATATAAAGCCCTTTAACTACAAGGCAATACCCTATATAATCTCCATTGCCATAAGCTCCATATTTATCGTAAATATCGTAATAAACTCCGCCGTAGCCCTTGAGCTTGTGCCTAAATCGTGGATAGATATGATGGAGCAGAATTCGGATATGATAGTTTCCGGCTCGGCGCTTATGCAGCTGCTTTGCGTCGGTATTATAGGACCTATTGCGGAGGAGGTGCTTTTCCGCGGACTTATGCTTGGCGGCCTTTCAAAAACCTGTAATAAATGGCTTGCAATATTTGCCTCTGCTATAGTATTCGGTATGGTACACGGCCACCCCATCGGTATTATTTACGCATCCTGCCTTGGTATTTTGCTCGGCTGGATCTATATTAAAACGGGCTCTCTCCTTTCCGTTATACTGTTCCATATAGTATACAATCTTATGTCCCTGTATATACCCGAAATGTCCCCTGTGGTATTATTAACCATTACGGCGGCAAGCTTCGTTGTATTCGTTATATGTATTGTATTCATTGCCCGTTTACCGAAGCCCACACCCAAAAATGAAAAGAAAGATGATGACGAGGTCTGATCTATGAAAATATATAACACTTTAACAAGAACACTTGAAGAATTTAAACCAATTACCGAGGGTAAGGTGCAGATGTACACCTGCGGCCCTACCGTATATCACTTTGCCCACATCGGCAACCTTCGTACCTATATGATGGAGGACGTGCTTGAAAAGTTCCTTCGTTATTCCGGCTACGACGTAAAAAGAGTAATGAACATTACTGACGTTGGCCACCTTACAAGCGACGGCGACACGGGTGAGGACAAGATGCTCAAGGGAGCGAAGAGAGAAAAAAAGACCGTGCTTGAAATTGCGGAATTTTACAGGGAGGCATTCTTCTCCGACTGTAAGAAGCTCAATATCAAGACTCCCGACGTTATCGAGCCTGCAACACAGTGCATCCCCGAGTTTATAAAGACCATTGAGGGTCTTATGGAAAAGGGCTACGCTTACTTTGCCGACGGAAACGTATATTTTGACACCTCCAAGGTTGAGGACTATAACGCACTTACAGGTCACTCCACCGAGGAGCTTATGGTAGGCGTGCGCGAGGACGTTACCGAGGACACAAGCAAGAGAAACAAGAGCGACTTTGTGCTTTGGTTTACAAAGTCCAAGTTTGACGATCAGGAGCTTAAGTGGGATAGTCCCTGGGGCGTTGGTTATCCCGGCTGGCATATTGAATGCTCCTGCATCAGTATGAAGCATTGCGGCGAGTATCTTGACATCCATTGCGGCGGCGTTGACAACATATTCCCCCACCACACAAACGAGATCGCACAGAGTGAGGCGTTTGTGGGACACAAGTGGTGCAACTATTGGTTCCACGTTCATCACCTTAATGACGAAACGGGTAAGATGTCCAAGTCCAAGGGTGAATTCCTTACGGTTTCCCTTCTTGAAAGCAAGGGCTACGATCCTATTGCGTACCGTTTCTTCTGCTTGCAGTCACATTACAGAAAGCCTCTCGTATTCTCCTATGAGTCCCTTGACCAGGCAAGCGCAACGTATAAAAAGCTTCTTCGCCGTATTGACAACCTTAAGGATACGGGGGATATTGATGCGTCCTACGTACAGGCAAACCGCGAGAAGTTTATAAAGGCGGTTGGCTCCGATATGAACACAGCCCTTGGTATTACGGCTATTTACGATATTTTAAAGGCGCAGGTATCCGACGCTACCAAGATCGCGTGTCTTAAGGACATTGACACAGTTCTTTCCCTTAACCTTGTAAGAGAAAAAGCTCCCGAGGCTGTGGTTGAGGTCAAGGACGAGGCTCCCAAGACGGAATTTGAGCTTGAGATCGAGGCTCTTATTCAGGAAAGAAGGGAAGCAAAGAAAGCAAAGAACTTTGCCCGCGCTGACGAAATTCGAAATTACCTTAAGGAGAAGGGCGTTACTCTTACCGATACGGCGCAGGGTACCACCTACACAATAGAGTAATGAAAGCGTGCTGCGAAAGCTGTGAATACTTCGATTACGACGAGGAAATGGGCGAGGACGTGTGCACAATAGACCTTGACGAGGACGAATATCTTGATTATCTTACAAGAAACACATCCTCCTGTCCATATTATAAGTATTACGACGAATACAAATCTGTTCAAAAACAGAACTAAAGTAAATGCAAAATTCAAAATTCAAAATTAAAAGTATAGGTTTATGGATTTTAAAAATTTATTATTTTTAGCTCCTATGGCGGGATTTACTGACCATCCCTTTCGCTACGAGGCGGTAAAGCACGGAGCTGACGCGGTGGTAAGCGAAATGGTAAGCGCCAAGGCTATGCATTTCAAGGACAAGAAAACAGCCACTCTTGCCTGCATTTACGAGGGCGAAGGGTTATTTGGCACCCAGATATTCGGTAGTGAGCCTCCCATTATGGCAGAGGCTGCCCACGCATTGTCCTACGGTGATTACGAATACAAAATAAGCGACACTCTCCCCGACTTTATTGATATAAATATGGGTTGCCCCGTTAAAAAAATAGTTACAAACGGTGAGGGCAGCGCACTTTTAAAAAATCCCGAGCTTTGCGGAAAAATAGTACGCGCCTGCGTTGACGCTTCGTGTGTGCCCGTCACCGTAAAGATACGCGCAGGATGGGATAGCGACAGTATAAACTGTACTGAGGTTGCAAAAATCGCGGAGGCAAACGGCGCATCCGCCATTTTTATCCACGCCCGCACAAGGGAACAAATGTACGAGCCCTTTGCGGATTGGAATCATATCAAGGCGGTAAAGAATGCGGTGTCAATTCCCGTTATCGGTAACGGAGATATTTTTTCTGCCGAGGACGGACTCCGTATGCTGAACGAAACAGGATGCGACAGTCTTATGATTGGCAGAGGCGCCCTTGGAAATCCATACATTTTTGATGAAATAAAGTGCAAAATAAATAATAAATCATACACTCCCCCCACCGTTTTACAAAAAATGGATACCGCCCTTGAGCATATTCGTATGCTTTGTGACGAAAAGGGCGAGGAAATGGGAATCAAGGAAGCAAGAAAGCATATGGGACACTACACAAAGGGTCTTACAGGCGGAGCTATAGCAAGACAGAAGCTTAATTTTGCCCTGACGTATGATGAAATACTTGACATATTATCAAGCTTGGCAAAGGAAAATCAATAATTATGAAGAAAAAAATATTGTCCCCGCTGATCTGTCTTACGGCGGCAATCGTTTGGGGCTTTGCCTTCTCCTTTCAGGAGATAGCGTCAAACAACGTGCATTTAATAGACGCGTTCTTCTTTGGCGGTATCCGATTCGGAGTCGGCGCAATATCTCTTATTCCCGTAATTCTGATTTTTGAAAGGGAAAAGGAATTACCCAAGGAATTGAAAAAGACGAAAATGAAAAACACCGTTGTCTACGGTATAATAACGGGATCTGTTCTTTTTGTGGCGTCGGCTTTACAGCAGTTTGGCATACAGATAACCCAATCAAGCGGAAAAGCGGGCTTTATTACGGGAATGTATCTTATTTTCGTTCCAATAGTAAGCTTTATTCTTTTCAAGCAAAGGGTATCCCCCATTGTCTGGGGCGCGGCGGTAATTGCCCTTTGCGGTCTTTACTTTCTTTGTATGGGCGGCAGCGGATTTACAGTATCCGTAGGAGATATTCTCCTTCTTCTCTGCTCTCTCTGCTTTACTGCCCACATTATAGTTATTGACAAATTTATAGTTAAGGTAAGTACCTTAAAATATTCCGCAGTTCAGTTTGCTACGGTGGCGGCGCTTAATATTATCGTAGGTCTTTTCTTCGGTTACGTTACCTGGGAGGGAATCGTTGCTACCATCATTCCCATTCTCTATTGCGGTATCGGCTCAACGGGAGTTGCCTACACCTGTCAGATAATCGGACAAAAGCTTACTCCCCCAACGGTTGCGGCTCTGCTTTTCTCAACGGAAAGCCTTTTCTCCGTAATCGCGGAGTGCATCTTCAAAGAAAAGCTCCCCACTACCTCAATGCTTATCGGCTGTTCCCTTATGTTCCTCGGCATTATCCTTTCCCAGCTTCCCATTGAATTTAAGAAGGAAAACGGCAAGCTACGTGTCGGATTTATAAAAGCAGAAGACTCAACTAAATAAACTAAAAAGGTTGTCAAAGCGACAACCTTTTTAATTTTTGTATTCTATTTTAAAATAATCAAGATAAGCCTTGAATTTATCCTGCGCTAAAAGGCAGGTATCCGTAAGGTAACCCTTCTCCTGCGTCCACATTGAAAGCCCACGGTAATAAAACATTTTCATATTATCGTAAATTATAAAAGGTACTATATCGTTTTTTAAGCACTCCTTAAAAAGAATAAGCCTTCCCACTCTTCCGTTTCCGTCCTGAAATGGATGTATACGCTCAAATCTGTAGTGAAAATCAAGTATTTGTTCAAGTGTCTTTTTTTCAGATCCGTTATATTCCTTAATAAGCCGCTTCATTTCCAAGGATACCTCCTCGGGCAAAGCGGTTTCTATTCCTCCTACCTCGTTTGGCAGCTTTTTGTATTCTCCAACGTTAAACCAATCCTTTCGGCTGTCTGAGGTGCCGCTTTTAAGCGTTCTGTGGAGCTGCTTAATAAAGCTCTCCGTAAGGGCGGCGCGGGCGTTATCTATAACAAGATCAATACATTTAAAATGATTGGACGCTTCTATAATATCGTCTACGTTAAGCGCTTCGCCTTCGATCCCCACGGTGTTGGTTTCAAATATATACCGTGTCTGATCGTGAGTAAGGCGGCTACCCTCCATATGATTTGAATTATAGGTAAGGTCTATTTGTATTCTATGGTACAATCCACCGGGTATCTTGTTCTTTTTTTCATTTTCTAAAACGTACAGTACCGTTCTCGGCTCTTTTCTTTTATTCGCTCTTTGCGGTCTTACGGCTGAATCGGGTATGCTCCATGTCTTTCCCACAAGAATAGCGCCATCAATTTTTCCGTTAGCGCAATAATTTCTCACCGTACGCTCGGAAATACCCCATTTCTTTGCCATTTCCAAAGATGATAAATATTCCATTTCCCCACCCCCTGTGAATATATTTTATCATATTATCGGCAAGAAATCAATATTTTATCCTTACATTTTTCAATGTTTTTGCCGATATCGGCAAGATTTTATAACTTGCCTGTAAGGGCAATCATAGTTTAGCGTGATTTGTCCGTTAAGGACATCACGCTATTCACAAGTGCTTTAAAAATTATTTATTAAGATTTGCAAAGCGGAGGGTCCAAGCCTGGAGGCGGAGGCGATCTGAGAGGTATTTATCCTCAAAGGAGTCGCTATGACGCCACGTGCCCTTAAAGTACGCATCCCGTGTTTCGGGAATTATATCAAGGGAGGGAAGCTGAGCTCTTGGCCCAATGGTTACCTCCTTTGCGCCCTGAAGAACGTCAAGTGCGGCAAAAAGCCAATCCGCAGGGCCGATCTTGGTATCTCCCACGGTTATTTCTGTAGGCAAAAATTCTCCGTTCTTGATTTCCTTTGCGGAGGATATAATATCGTCTGCCAAGAGGGTCACTTTTTCGGAAATAGCATAGGGAGTGGATAAAAATCCGTACACGTCACCGCATTTATGCTCCTTTTTGCCGAGCAAAAGGTCGCGGCAGGCAAGCATAATATCAGAAATTGACAGAGATACGGGAGTTCTTATATTCTCAAAGCTTTCGTTAAGCTTTCTAGAAATTTCGGCTACATCCTCAATTTTAACGACACGCTCTCCCTCTTTTTTAAGCTCATCCGTTATTTGCGCATAAGTGGTGATACGGAAACGGGGATCAGCCTTTATCATTCTTACAAAGGTACGGATATTATTATAAAACTTCTCCGTTCTTTCCTTAGGCTGCTCGGGACACTGTAAAAAATCTCCAAAGGGAACTAAATTTTCCTTATCGTAGTTAAGAATATCCCAACAGCCAATGGAAACCGCAGAATTGGGATGAGTGTAAACCACGGCGCGCTTTCTTTTTGCCACGCGCTCAACAAGGGTGGCAATATCTTTTTCGTCACCGTCAAAGAAGCATTCCATAGCCTCGTAATAAGCAAGGTGATAAATATTGCAGTAATAGGTTCCCTCTCCGTCCACGGTGTCGCAGAAGGTGTCCGCATAGATGGGAATACCCATTTTGTGATAGCCGTACATTGCGGCGTAGGATTTTTGATTTCCGGGAGGGACTGCGGCGTAAATTTCATCCACGCCTGTGGATTTTTTTATCATTTCCACAGCTTTGCCCTCTTCCTTTATCACCATATCTATAGCCTCGTTTACGTCCTCGATATCCGTATATTCGTTTATCATAGGATGAAGGGTATGACCGTAGGTGTGGCTGTTTATTTCGTGATGGGAAAGCGCTTCTAAAACGTCGTCTCTGCCCCAATTTACAAGCTGATCTGCAAGGAGACCCACAAGGCAGAAGCATCCGCGCACGCCCTCCTCCTCGAGGATCTTGGCTTCTCTGTAAATGGCGTCTGCCGCCCTGTTGGAGGTAAAGTCCTCCGTATCAAAGGAAAAGATTATATCCGTCACAATCACTTTTCTCCTTTTTGTTCATCTACCATTATGTATTTTCCAATAGCTTTGTTAAGCACTATTCCAAATATTATGCCGCCGAGAGCCTGTATAAGGTTTGCGGGGACGTTGACAAGGGACGGCACGAAGCCGTAAAGGATGCCCTCAAAAAGATAATATCCCACAACCATTAAAAGCTCTGCAAGGATCGCGGAGATACAAAGAAATACCGTACTGCGTGTCTTTTTTATCTTTTTATACACCGCCCAGGCAACAAGAGCCATAAGACCTTTTATTACAAAGGTTGCGGGGGCGTACATTGCGTAGCCCGAAAAAAGGTCCGCTAAGGCAGAGCCTATTCCCGCCGCGGCGCATCCGTAAAGAGGCCCTAAGGTCCAGGCAGCAAGAAGCACAATTGCGTCGCCTAAATTTATATATCCGTGCAAGGGCGTAGGGATTTTTATTATCATAGTGGCAACACAAATTAAGGACGCCATAAGAGCTGTAAAAACTATTTTTCTGATTTTTGTTGACATAAAATTCACTTTCTTTCTTATTAAAAATTAACAAGAGCCATCATTTCGTCATAAAGCGTCTGGCTGCTTATTTCCAGCTTTGATTTAAGATCTGCAAAAAGGGTGTTGTTTTCCACTATGCCGTGGAATACGGGATTTGTGCCCTCAAGCTCTGCGCCAAGCTCGTCAAGCTCCCTTGCAAGATATACTCTTGCGTTTGCTATAAGCTTGTCGCATCTTACGTTAAGGTTTTCCGTCGCCTTCATAGCGGAGCTTTCAAGATATTCCGACTGAGCAAGCCTCTGCACAAGAACTATGCAAGAGCCCATTGAGTCGCACTTGCCCGCCTCAAAATAGTAAAACATCATATCAACGTATTGCCAATATTCCACCTCAAGGGCTTCGTTGTATCTGTCGTGAAGGACGTTAAAAATATCCCTTACGTTTTTTTCGTGATGCTTTCTTTCCTGATCAAATACGATCTTATATTTTTCATGGTCGTCATACAGCTCCAAAAGAGCTTTTTCGTATTCCACTATATCCGTATGCAGCCTTTCACATTCTATCTTAAGATCATAAATAAGCTTTCTGTTT
Source organism: Clostridia bacterium (assembly GCA_017481595.1). Taxonomy (GTDB): domain Bacteria; phylum Bacillota; class Clostridia; order Oscillospirales; family CAG-272; genus RGIG2000. The sequence continues at coordinate 96,246 of JAFUOY010000028.1, forward strand.
GGCTTTTTATACTCCTTATCCCTGGCAAAAATGAGAAAATGAATAGCCACAGGCAATACAAGAGCCATAAAAAATAATACGTACGGCGCAATTTTATTTATTTCAAGGATGATAAAAGCGGCGCCCGATCCTAAAAACGCAAGGAAAACAAGGCAAAGGATACAAATTCTCGTATATTTCTTCTTTAAAAGATATTTTTCGCCGTTTATGTCCGAAATACAGTTATCCATCTGTCTGTTCGCTTCCTGTAAACGGTCAAGAGTGGAAAGATAATCCTTGTCGGCTTCCTTATATTCCTCCTCAATCGTCTTAAAGGCATCCGCTTCATAGGCTGCAAGAGACATACCTGCCCTTAGGGAAAACAATCTGGCAAATATGTGTCTTAAATTTTCAGTCATATGCTTCCTCCGTATGATTTAGATTGAATATATTCTATCATCATATTATTAAAAAATCAATTCCTTAAAATAAAAATATATAAGAAATAAAAATAAATTAAAAAATTTCAAAAAAACTATTGACAAACAAAATATTCTATGTTAAAATAACATCCGTCGCAAGGATATGCTGGTGTGGCTCAATGGCAGAGCAGCTGATTTGTAATCAGCAGGTTGATGGTTCGACTCCGTTCACCAGCTCCAATCTTGCGACATTTTTGGGGGAATTCCCGAGCGGCCAAAGGGGGCAGACTGTAAATCTGTTGTCACTGACTTCGCTGGTCCGAATCCAGCTTCCCCCACCAAAAAAGAAGTAACTTTTGTCTGCCAAAAGTTACTTCTTTTTTTATCCAAGCCACAGGCTTGGCATATCATCAGCCCCAACGGGGCTGTATATCATCTATCGCTTTGCGATGGTATATCATCACGGCATAGCCGTGCATAAAACCTCCTGCGGCTTGATGAGATGCAACACTGCGTGTTGATGATATGCAATTCCTGCGGAATTGATGATATACACGCCTTTGGCGTGATTGGAATGCGAGATTGCGTAACGGAGTGGAGCAACATTTGACAAACAACTGATTTTATGATATAATAACGGTAATAGGAGGTGTAGCTATGAAAAGAATTATTGAATCACAAATCACCTTACTCTCACAAACAAATGAAATATCATTACCTGTTAAAATTTCATATACCGACAATGAAGTTGAAATAACCTTAAAATATAATAACATAGAATATTGCGGAACAGGAAGTGATTATTTGTGGGTAGACGCTTTTGCGGATCTGCAAAGAAAACTTCCACACGGTATATTTCTTGCTTGTTGCATGACCTGCCGACACGGCAATATGTGTCCTTACGGAAATGAAGAAAATCAGCTCATTTGCACAAAAGACATAACAATAACGAGCAAAGAGGATATGCTTGACTTGTTTGATCAAACAGAGCCATTTAAAGAACGAGCGGTTGCTTCTCTCGACTTTTGTGAAGATTTTGTTTATCAAAGCGATGACTACTACACATATAATGATTATTTTTATCAGCTAAGCCGAAAGATGGCAGACAAATAGAAGATTTATACTACTTTTGGTCTTTCTTACCCCTACTTATACTACTTTTGGTCAGTCTTTCGCAGAAAAAAGCACACATTTGTCTACCAAGACAATGTGTGCTTTTTTCAACTAAATCCGCCTTCGTCGGAATAAATCCACTATCGTGGATGAAATCGCTACGCGATGAAATCTTGCTTCGCAAGGTTAAGGGAGGCGGATTTAATTTCATCTGAAGCCGCAGGCTGAAGATTTCATCCGAGCCCCGATCGGATTTCATCGTGCATAGCACGATTTCATTAAAGATGCTAGGCTACGCCTTGATTTGTTTTCGTAAGTGTGGTATAATGTAGTAAAGAAAGGTGGTATTACTATGACAAAGGAAGAGGTTCTACAGGGTGCGCTTACCCTGAACGGCAGTGATAAGAAATATACTGTTTCGGTTGAGGATGATAGAATTACCATTCAATCTAAATTCTCTGCAAATGCTATTGGCACAAGAACAGGCACATTTTGTTGTGTTGCGCATTTGAATAACGATAACACATATGTTGAAACGCATACCGCTCATGATGGACGGCGATCGCAATTTGGAAAAGTTGTTAAAATGCAAAAATCCATTTCGTTTACTTTTGGCGGAGGAAGCGATACGGTAGAAGTAGAGAGGGAAAGCTTTAGTTCAGAAAATATAAAAAAGATTTTAAGAGATTATCTTGAAGTATGTGGGTACAAAAGAACTAACAAAGGTTTTTTCAGGCGTTTGTTTGGAAGATAAAAATCACATTATTATAAAGTCAACGAAAGCTATGCACCTTTTGTTCGCAATTACCTATATTCAGATACCCTTTATCACGTTTAATGCAAAACAAAAAGGAGAACACAAAATGAAAAACGAGTACAAAATCACAAAAGATTTAATTAAATCTTGGGCTAAGGAATACTACATACACGGTTCTGCAAATATTTTTCTGTTTATTTTTTGGTGTGTTGTAGGTGTTGTCGGAGTGTCCGGAATGTTTTCTTCTATTGCTATATACGCCGATTGGATTGCTACACTTCTCTACGCTTTAATTCTCATAATAGCTGTATTTAAGCTTTTTATTCAACGCTTTATCGTTTGCTCAAAAAAATACAAATTCTATTCAACCACCTACGGTGTTACAGAATGGATGCGCACCACCGAATTTTTGGATGACGAAATTGTAATGACAGATCACACGTCGGTCAGCAAATTGAAGTATAGCAATATTCAAAAAATAAAAGAGAAAAACAACGTTGTTATAATATTTATGAACGGTAATGCAGCTTTGAGATTGTATAAGAATGCATTTATTGAGGGATCTTGGGAAGCGTGCAAAAAAATGATTCTTGAAAAGAAAAAAGTGTAAAAAATGTACATTTAATTACGTTTAAGTCAAAACAAAACACCGACTTTTTGGTCGGTGTTTTTTGTTTAGTGCGAGTCGCCCAACTACAATCCCCGACTATTATCGGACGTCCCTTGGCTTATACTTGATTTATCCACGTGGGTGTGGTATAATACGGTTGAAGACAAATAAAAAAGGGGAATTACTATGGACGTTAAGCAATGCGTAGAGGAAATATTGAAAATAGGCTCTTTAAACGGTGAGTGCGTTGGTATTAAGGAAAAGGCAAATATGTTAAAGTGGATTTATAGCGGCAGTGAAAAAACTATTAAAGCAGAAAAGGCAGAGTTGGAAAGCTGTATAAAATCCCGTGATCTTTATAAACCTTGCACAAGGGAGTACGAAGCATCCTTAAAAGCTTCTATTTCCGACCTTGAGAGTCAGTTGTCTGCATTGAAGCTGCTTGAGGTAAAAAAACGCAAGGAGCTTAAGGAAAAAATACAAATTACCCGTAACGAGTATTACAAGGCATTCAATTACCTTAATTACTCTGACAAAATATCAAAATTGGAAAAAAGCATAGCGGAAAACGAAAAGAAATATGCAGAGAGTGTTCAGCACATAGAAAACTTTAACCAAAAAATACGATCTCTCGAAAACGAGATCTCCACTCATGTTGATGCGGTGCTGTCACAAATAGAAAAATCAGAGAAGAAAATACCCGAAATAGCAGAAGCAATTACCTGCGCCCCTACCCTTTTGCCCGGCAAATTATTAAACGTTCTTATTACGGATGCAAGCTCCCCCTTGCTTGCAGGCTTGCCTATTGACAAGCAAGTAAAGCTGCTTTGGGACCGAAATATCCCTCTTAGCTTTGGCGGTATGGAATGGAACGTGGTGGAGATAGAAAGAAACAGAGCCCGCCTTATTCTTCGCGGCACGGTATACGACGCTATCGGCTTTTGTCCACGCAAAAACGGAGGATGGACCAATAGCTACGGCAGAGAAAAGCTTAACGGAGAGTTTCTTAATAAATTCACCGACGAGGAAAAATCCTTTATCATCCCCAATGATAAAACCTTTGGAGATAAATTTACTATTCTTGGCAAAGAAGACATTGATACATATCTTGACTCCTATCAGCGAAACGTACCGAGTCATTGGTGGTTATCATATACGTATATAGACCAATATTCCGAGGATAAGGAAAGACGCGTTTACTTCTGGGATTCTTTTTATGAGGGTAGGATAAGAACTAATTCAGACCCTATAAACATAGCGACCTCTGAGGGACACTATTCAAACAGCCACGCAATAGGCTACCGCCCATTGGTTTTGGTAAGAATAAATGATGACCCTGCGGATGCAGGCTGGAAGGACCTTTGGCAAAGCACTGCTGAATCGTCCATAATTTGCCACGGCAAGTGGACCTCCAGTAATAATTACATTCAACCCTACGTAAGCTTCAGCTCCGCTGACGTTGCGAGAATAATGCAAAACGCAGGCGGCTCCTACGCGCCCAAAAGAAACTGGCGCGACGATTTCAATTCAAACGGCACCCCCTCGGGCCACGGCGGACATTACAGATAAAACACTTGGCGTGATGCTTCATAAGAGCATCACGCCTATCCTTTTGACACCGTTGGGTGTCCTTTTTTTATAAAATGCTCTTCCCTACTCAACCAACGATTAACTTAAGAAACAATCAATAGATAATTGAAATTTCTGTATTTGTGGCTTATAATGTAATCGTAAGCTTACAGAAAAACTTTTGGAGGAAAATATGAATCTTAAAATTGGACAGATAATAAAAAAATTGAGGCAGGAAAACAAAATAACACAGGAGCAGCTTGCAAACGCTCTTTACGTTAGCCCCCAGGCGATCTCAAGATGGGAATCGGGCACCTGCTACCCCGATATTGAGTCCTTGCCCATGCTTGCAGACGTTTTTTCCGTAAGCGTGGATGAGCTTATTGGCTATAAGCTGTCGGAAAGGGAGGAAGAATTGGCTTCAATCAAAAAGGAGATGAGCCGCCTTGGTGAGGTGGGAAAGATCAACGAAAGAATCGCTTTTGCAAGGGAATCAATGGCAAAATATCCCTTTGATTTTGAAATAAAGGTCAACCTTGCCACCTGCTTATACCATTTATGGAACGATATAGGAGACGATTCTCTCCTTCCCGAGGCAAAAAGCCTGTGTAGATCCGTTATAGACGATTGTAAGGATGAGGACGTAAGATATTCTGCTATTTTTACCCTTTCAACAATATATGCAGAATGTAAAGAGCCAAACAAGGCCCTGGAGATCTTGGAATTGCTCGTTCCTATGAAATATTGCCGTGAATTTGCAAAATCAAACGGCGTTGGTGACGGCAATACGGAAATATACATCCAAGACGAAATAGATAAGCTGACAGACTGTCTTGGAACGTCTATTGCGGACCTTGTTCTCCACGAGGATCTGCCAAATGACCCATCAACCTGGGACAAGAAAATAAAAATGCTTGAAACCTCAAACGCGCTTTATAAAATGATCTACGGCGATGATCTTATGTTTTATCACGTGCGTCTTTCAAGAAATTATTGGCTTATCTCCACGTATCAAATATCGCAGGGTAAGGAGGATGAGGCTATTTGCTCCCTTGAAAGATCTTGTTTTCACGCTATAGAATACGATAAAGCATATACAAACGAACACGGCAAGACCTATACCTCTATCTTTACCGACAAGCTGATTTATCCATACCCCTGCAAGGATTTTCACGAGCTTAGCGAGCATAACGAGTGTTATTATATCCTTGACAGATTACAGCATAAGCGCTATGACGAAATAAGAAGCGACCATAGATTTGCTACTGTTATAAACGAGCTTGAAAAACGCGCTAAATAAACATAAAAAGGAGCTTTTTGAAAGCTCCTTTTTATGTAAATCAGTGTTTGATTGACACAAGGTTGGATTTATGCTATAATAAAGGCACGAAAGGTAGATGATCTTATGTCTTTTGAAAAAACCAACGAGCTTGACACAAAAGCTATAGTTGACGAAATCGAAAACGCCGTATACAAGGAATTAAAGCCTTTTGGGTTCAGAAAGCACGGTCGTACCCTGCACCGCTTTGTTGACGGTGACATTTCACAGGCTATAACTTTTCAAAACGGATGCCCCGAAAAGGGTATTTATGACGTTTTATTTGTAAACGTTGGTATTCGTATTCCCGAATGTGTGCTACGCACCTTTGCGCCCGAGGAAGCTTTAAAAAAATATTATCCCGCCTATGACTGTAACTTAAGATGCGACCTTACCGACTCCGAAGATCAAAAGAAAGACTATTTCGATCTTCACCACCCTATTCAAGAGATCGTAAACGATATAATTTGTAAAATCAAAGACTGTGTCATACCTGCTTTTAACACATTAAACAGCCGCCTTGACATTCTTGAAAATCAAAAAAATGCAAACGGATTAAGCCGCCAATTAACGAATTTAGAGAAAGCCATAGTTTTTGGACGAATGGGAGATATGAAAAAGGCGGAATTGTTTTTTAACCAATATTACGACGAAAACGCACAGATATACAAAGCGCACGAGGGATGGAAATCCTATGGTTATTTAAAATCCCATCTTGATTATATAGAGGAATTGGCAGAGCAGCTGAATATTAAAATAAAATCGTTGCACAAAAACAATGAAATTAAACCCGTCTAACACCACCCTGCTGAGCAGGATTTCACCGCATTTGCATCCACTTGGTGGATTTCACCCGTCGAAGACGGATTTAACTGTTTGATACTCCGATTGGAGTATCAAACCATATACAGCACCCCCCTGTTTTTGTGGTTTTAGGGTGGGAAAGCAAGGAATTTTTTATTGCAATGCATAAATATTTGTGTTATACTGATAGAAGAATATAAAATTTTACGAGGTGCTTTATGAATTTACAGAGCTTCGCTATGGGCCTTGAATTTGGCTCAACAAGAATAAAGGCTATTTTGCTTGACGAAAACAGAAACGTTATTGCCTCAGGCGGACACACCTGGGAAAACCGCTACGTTGACGGTATCTGGACCTACACTATGGAGGATATTATCGGCGGTCTTCAGGATTGCTACGCTAAAATGCGTGAGGATTTTGAGGGTAAGTACGGCGAAAAGCTTGCTACCATTGGCGCTATCGGTATTTCCGGTATGATGCACGGCTATCTTGCATTTGACAAGGATAACAACCTTCTTGCCCCCTTCAGAACGTGGAGAAACACCATTACACAGGTGTCCTCCGAAACACTTACAAAGGCTTTTAATGCGGCTATCCCCCAGAGATGGAGCATTGCCCACCTTTACAAGGATATTTTAGAGGACGTTTCCTACGTTAAGGATATTGCACACTTTACAACTCTTGCAGGCTTTATCCATTGGCAGCTTACGGGTAACAAGGTGCTTGGCATTGGCGAGGCTTCCGGTATGTTCCCCATCGATAGCGAAAAATGTGATTACAGAGATGACCTTCTTGATATTTTTGCCGATCTTATAAAGGACAAGAATTACCCCTGGACACTTAAGGAGCTTCTTCCCGGTGTGCTTAACGCAGGCGAGTGCGCAGGCTACCTTACAGAAGAAGGCGCAAAGCTTCTTGACCCCACGGGCACACTTAAAGCAGGAGTTAAATTTGCTCCTCCCGAGGGTGACGCAGGTACGGGTATGACCGCCACCAACTCCGTAAGAGTTGGCACAGGTAACGTTTCTGCAGGTACGTCCGTATTTGCAATGGTGGTTACTGAAAAGACACCTAAATTACATAAGGAAATAAACGTAGTTACCACTCCCGATGGCGCTCCTGTTGCTATGGTACATTGCTCCAACTGTACATCCGACTTTAACGCTTGGGCAGGAATGTTCAAGGACTTTGCTAATATTTTGGGCGTTGATATCTCCCTTGGCAAGATCATGGACGTATTCTTTGAGCAGGCGCTTGCAGGCAAGGCTGACTGCGACAATATCGTTGCATATAACTATTACTCAGGTGAGGCAAACGTAGGTCTTACAGCGGGCGTTCCCGTTCTTATGCGTAAGCCAAGTGCCGACTTCTCCTTTGCTAACCTTGCAAGAACACATCTTTACACCTGTCTTTCCACTCTTAAAATGGGTCTTGATATTCTTATTAAGGAAGAAAACATCAAGATCGACCGTATCTGCGGCCACGGTGGATATTTCAAGGCTCCTGTAACAGGACCTAAATTCCTTTCCGCAGCGGTTGGCGCTCCCGTTATTACAATGGAAAGCTCAGGCGAGGGCGGACCCTACGGTATGGCTCTTCTTGCGGCTTATATGCTTGACAAGGCAGAGGGCGAGACCCTTCCCGATTACCTTGACAATAAGATCTTTGCATCCTGCAAGACCGTTGAAACAATGGCAGACCAGAGTGACATTGACGGCTTTAACGCTTATCTTACCAATTTCAAAGCTTGCCTCGGCGTTGAGAAGGCTGCTATTGATGCTATTGGAGAGTAATCTATAAAATAGGATTTTATAAAAAATATTGCCTTCTCCCACGGTGAAGGCATATTTTTTATCTTTTTTTCAATGAAAAAATGTAACCATAACGGATTTTGACATACTATTCTTACAGAAAGGGGGAAATAAAATGGATACTGCAAAAAAGGAACTGACAGAACTGCTTGCAAACGAATATATGGACAAAATATTTTATTTTTGCCTTAAAAAGACGGGAAACGTCCATGAGGCGGAGGATCTGTCACAGGATATTGCATTAAATATTATCGTTTCCTTGGAAAATCATCCACTCCCCCAAGCTTTTTCCGCCTGGGCGTGGAAAATTGCCCGTAACAGATACGCTATGTGGGCGGATAAGAAGCGCAAGCTTTCCGAACACACATCATATGCAGATATTGATGAGCTTGATATTGCCGACGAGGAAGAATGTGTTATGGAAAGGCTTATAAACGAAGAACAGCTTTCCATCCTTCGCAGGGAGCTTGCCTTTGCTTCAAGCACTTACCGAAATATTTTGGTGGCGTATTATTTGGAAAACAAAAGCATAAAGGAAATAGCAAACGCAAGCTGTCTTACCGAGGAAGCGGTTAAACAAAGGTTGATGCGAGGAAGAAGCCTACTTAAGGAGGGTATGAATATGACAAGAGAATTTGGAACAAGGAGCTATAACCCCGACTCAATACATTTTTTAAATTTCTGTACAAATCCGGGAGACCGCGGTCAGCCCTTTTCCTTAGTGGAATACAACAGGCTCCACGAAAACGTATTTTTAACAGGATATGATAACCCAACCACCGCAGAGGAATATGCCTTGGAGCTTGGAATAGCGCTACCCTATATGGAAGATATATTGGAGCATCTTGTGTCCGAGGGTGTTATGATAAAAAACGGGAAAAAATTTGAAACCGCTTTCCCGATTATCAGCGCGGAAGCGCAAGAAAAAATACACCTTACCCTAAAAAGCACCTTTTCAAAAATTTCTACCCTGATTGAAAAAGAAGTAGACAGCCTAATCGCCAAACTTAAAGCAATCGGTATAAGATTTTATGGCAGGCATCAAAGCTATGGGGATGCAAAATGGAGCATTTTATTACTGTTTTATCAGCATCTTTATGAAGCCTTTGAGCCAAATAAGGAAAAATATCTTGGAAGCAGCCAAAGACCCCTTCACGGCATATGGGACATTATTGCTCTTGAGAAAAGCAACGAGTTTAATATTTACGGTGTGGGACATCACCATCACCGATACGGCTTTTCACATTATCGGATAGGATATAAGGGAATCGCTGAAAAAACACCTCCCTTCTTATCAGCAAAGGAGGAGGGAACACTTTATCACATTCTCCATCATCGTCTTTTCCTTAACAAAGAATCGTTAGGCACTTTGGAAAAATACGGATATATAGAAAAAACAAAGCTTGGTTACAAGCCGAAAATCGCGGTTATCAAAAAGTGGCGCCTTAACTTGTTTGACGGTATTATCAGGAATAATATAATAAATGAAAACGGCTGCTACCCCGAAATTATATCTGCTTTACAGGATATGAAAAATGAAATCTGTACAATATTGCAAAGCGATCTTCCCAAAGGTATTAAAACCGATTTCACCTTGCTTGAACGTATGGCAAATTCCCTATGCTCCGCAGGATTTCCTTTGGGTCATCTTATACACAAGGCAGCCGCTGACGGCTGGCTGAAATACAATGAAAAATCAAGCGCAATTCTTGGAGCTTATTTTGTTAAATAATTTCGACATTTAACAGTAAAGTTTTTTGGTTCTTTAATAATAAATATCCCCCGTAAAACGGGGGGTATTTCAGTTTCGGGCATAGTCATAGACATTACTGGCTACGCTGGGGTGCGTTAAGGATTGGCCTGCCAGCCATGCAACTGTTACTTGCTACCCGTAAACGGGTCTTATCTATGCCTTCCCTAAGAAAGGGAAGGGGGACCACTTTAGTGGTGGATGAGTATGTTCTTTTAGTTTGTTGATTTTTAGAAACACCTCATCCGTCTGCTTCGCATCCACCTTCCCCCGCTGGGGAAGGCTTTTTTCACATTCTTCTCTTGTGTCCTTTTTTTCGATTCACCGGTTAACCTCTATTGAACCACGCGACTATCGCGTGGTATTCGTTTATACAAAAAAAGTACGCCTGTACATATGTACAGGCGTTTGTTTTATAGATTTTTTAATGAATTTTAGTGGTTTGAGAGGCTTTTTCGGGCTTCAAGATGATGCTTTTGCCGTTTTTTCAGTAATGCAGGTCATTTTTTCTGCAATATAATTCATTATCTCGCGCACCTTGGCTCTTACCCATTCATCGGAATATCCAAGCTGATTTCCCACCTGCCAATAGGTTTTATCTCCGTTTACAAAGCATTCCAAAACTATAATTTGCTCCTTTGGGGGAAGAGTGGAAATTATCCCAAAGTATTTTTTCTCAAGCTTGTTTACCTTTTTGATATAGTCGTTAATGCTTAAGGATCTTATAATATCCTCAATTTCGGAAATCTCGCTATCCCGTTCCTTTGAGGGCGCCATTGACCTTAATCTTTTAAGCCGTCTTTCTCTTAACTCCTTTATAGTCTCTCTAACCTTAACGCACCTTTCCAGATGCTTAAGCTCTCGTAGCTCCTTTTTTACATCCTCTGCCGTCATAAAACCTCCTTGCCAAAACTTTTTTGCCACACCGCAAGCAAAAAGATCTTATTAAAATATTACCTCTACGCTTGTACTGTCGCAAAAGGGACAGTACGCCTCACACACCTTCTCCTTTACGTATTCCTCTCCGTAGGGCTGAAGCTGTGTATATTTGTTAAGAACCATATCCTCCTCCGCTATTACGGAGTCACAGTCATTACATTTATATCTCGTAATTACTCCTTTCCCGATTTTTCTTGACAATTCCTAAATTAAGTGATATAATTGTTGTGTAACAGGGCTATGAGTAGATTATATTCCTAATTTAGTAATTTGTCAATAGCTTTTTTGTAAATATATCCAAATGAAAGGAAGGTGTCCTATGAACAAGACAGTTCTTATGGAAAGAATAGAAAATTTGTGCCACGAAAGGGGAATTACCTTAAATACCGCCTTTATTGAAAGCGGAGTCGGCAAGAATTTCAAAAGCAATTTAAAAAATGCAAACCCCACTATGGGTAAGATAACTATGCTTTCAATGTTTTTTAACGTTTCCCGTGAGTATCTTACGGGGGAAAGCGACAAGAGAGGCAGCTACATCCGTGACGTATTTGAAATAAGCGGAATCAAGCCCATTAAAAAAAGCTCCCTGCCCATTCTTGGCAGCGTAGCCTGTGGTAATCCTATTTTTGCCGACGAGGAGCTTGAGGGATATGCCTCTGCCGAGGGAGATATCAACGCGGACTTTTGTCTTTATGCCAAAGGGGACAGTATGATAGACGCAGGCATAAGGGACGGCAGCATCGTATTTATAAAGAAGCAGCCCACGGTTGAAAACGGACAGATAGCCGTTGTGCTTATAGATGACGAGGCAACCCTTAAGCGAGTGTATTTTGACAGGGACAACAGAAGAATGATATTAAATCCCGCCAACGCTGCCTACGCCCCCATTATAGTTGATAACAGTCAGATAGAAAGCGGAACCGTGCGTATTCTTGGCAAGGCGGTAATGTGCCAATTCAGAATAAGCTAAAGGAGAGACTATGAGCAGATATAAGATAGATAATATATTAGAGGTTTCAAAAATTTGTATCGGCGCGGACCATTTTGGCACGTCAATAGATAAGGATACCGCATCCCGTATTCTTGATATGTATGCGGACCGCGGCGGTAATTTTATCGACACAGCAAACGTATACGGCAAGTGGGTAGCGGGAGCAGGCAACGCAAGTGAAAAGTTCCTTGGCGAGTGGCTGAAAAGCAGAAAAAAGAACGTGGTTATTGCCACTAAGGGCGGCCACTACGATCTGACAGCACCCCCTGTTATGAGGCTTAAGGAGTCGGATCTGAGATGTGATCTTGAAGAAAGCCTCTTAGCCCTTGGGCTTGACTGCATTGACTTTTATTGGCTCCACAGGGATGATACGTCTATGCACATAGGCGAGATACTTGACACCCTTGAAAGGTTCAAAAAAGAGGGCAAGATCCGTTTTTACGGCGCGTCAAATTTCTGCGGCGAAAGGCTTTGGCAGGCAAAGGAATACGCTACGGAGCATAATATAACGGGCTTTAGCGCCGTGTCAAATCAGCATAGCGCCGCAACGGTAAACAGAGGTGCAAACACGAATCCCGACCCCACCCTCGTTATCCACGGGGAGCGCGAGGAGAAATTTCATATAAAGACAAACACCCCCCTTATCCCTTATCAATCCACGGCACGTGGCTATTTTTCCAAAATTACAGGGGGTGCTGTATCCGATTTTCTTCTAAAAGCATACGATAATGAGAAAACAAGAGCCACCTACACGGAGATACTCGACCTTGCAAAAAACGAAAGCTGCTCCGTACAGACCGCATCCCTTTTGTACCTTGCAAGATCCCCTTATCCCGTCCTCCCCATTACAAGCGTACGCAAAACCGAGCAATTAGCCGACATTTTTGACGCGATGGAGAAATTATAGCTTTGCGCCAATGGCGCAAAGCAGCGATATAAATCCTCACGGGATTTGCGATATACGCAAAGATGCGTGCGATATATCTTCGATGCGATATGCCCTCTCGGGCGTTATGTGGATTTATATCATATCGCTACCGAGCAACGCGACGGTAATATCGCATTTGAGCATTAGTGAAAATATATCGCGTTTGCAAAAGCAAACATATCGCCACAATATAATAACATCTGCGAGCGCAAACATAATTAAATAAAAACTTTTTAAAAGCACCCAATTAAAATCATTTTGTTGGCACTTTATAGGTGAAAGGCGGTGGAGATCTATGACGGCGAAAATACTTGAAGCTTATATAGACAGGATATACGGATACGCAATAAACCGTACCTTCTCCCGTGATGAGGCTGACGAGCTTTCCCAGGAGATACTGTTTACGGCAGTCAAGGAGCTGCCCAAGCTTCGCGACGAAAATAAGCTGGATGCGTGGCTTTGGGGCATTGCCTCAAATGTAACAAAAACCTTTAAAAGATATATGGGAAAGCAACGCGCGATGTATTCCTATGATGCTATAGAGGAGTTGTCCTACGAGGATGAATATTTCAATGAAGATGAAGAAATATACGATTCTCTAAGGACCAAGATTGCTATGATGTCTGCAATTTACCGTGATATTATAGTTCTTCACTACTATGACGGCCTTTCAGTCAAGCGTATTGCCGAAAATCTAAACATTCCCGAGGGCACAGTTACCTGGCGGCTTTCGGAGGGGCGTAAGAAACTAAAAAAGGAGTACAACGAAATGAACGAAACTGCATTACATCCTGTAAAGCTACACATCGATATTTACGGCTCAGGCGATTACAACGGAAAAACAATACCTTTCCCAAGCGCATATATAAATGACGCCTTATCCCAGAATATTCTTTATTATTGCTACGAAAAGCCACTTAACGTGGAGGAGGTATCCAAGCTTTGCGGTGTTCCCGCTTATTACGTAGAGGAAAGAATAAACAACCTTGTTAAAAGAGAAGCGCTTATAGAGCCGACAAAGGGAAAATATCAGACAGCCTTTGTTATTTATTCCGACAAATACGGCATTTTCTGTGAGGAAAACGCAGAAAAAGCGTTACTTCCCATAATTGACAGAATGGTAAATGCCTTTAAGAAAATATCTGACGAAGCCAAGGATATTGACTTTTACAAGGCTGAAAAAACAGAGGACGAGCTTCTCTATCTGTACGCCGTTATGGCATTAGGCTATGCTACAAAATATTCATCCCTGCCTTTTCCTGATTTCGATATAAAATATGACGGAAATCGCTGGAATTATATAGGATTGATGGAATCGGGCAAGCACCAAAGAATAGGGATAAGTATGCAAAAATCCGCCAATCTCGGCAGTCGGGGAGTATATTCCCATACAAGCTACGGTATGAGAGGAGCTTTAGGTACGCATTTTCGTAAAATGATGTATGATAATTATATCAACGTATGTGAGGATCTTCTTTCAAAGGGAAAGACCGAGGATATAGATTCCCTGTCCGGGGCTATAAAGGACGGGTATATAATTAAAAGGGATGACGGCAGCTTTTTTGTTACTGTGCCTGCCTTTAATATAGAGCAGATAAGGAAATTTGACGAAATAGCAGAAAAGCATTTGCACCCTTTAATGAAGGACTATTGCAAAATTGTAAACGATTTTGTATCCGAATACAAAAAGCTGTTTCCCAAGCATTTAGGCGACGATGTAATGCGCTTATGCCAAGGCGTATTTTTGGGAATGTGTCCGTATATTATAGCCTACGGACAAAGAAACGGTATTTTTACAAAGCCCTCCGATCCTGTTATCTGCGACGTTATAATACAGGAAAAGTAATACACAAAAAGGAAGAAGCCTTTTCGCTTCTTCCTTTTGTATTTACTTTATGAGTATTTAAAATTATAATTCTTTTAGCAAATCAAATTTGAGCTTTCTTCCGCCAAGAAAGACAAGGCGTACCGCAAATTTGAGGATGACGGCGTACTTTCACCTTCTCGCATTTGGGCGCGGATAACCAAGAATTTTTAGGCGTACCGCAGATGACGGCTGATGGCTATCTCCCTTGCGATATTTGGGCTTTTTCCGCCAAGAAAGACAAGGCGTACCGCAAATTTGAGGACGACAGCGTACTTTCGTACGTCAAGGTCTCAAATGAGGAACAACGCAGTATTTCGCAGTGCGGAAAGAGACCAAATCAGGGTTTACATATGCCGCAAGCACTATACCCCTCATCAATTAAATTCTGTTTATTGCCCGTATAGGTGTCGCGGTTTTCTGCTTTTATATCGTCTCCGCAGGAGCTGCTTTCCTTATGGAACTTTTTACTGTTTGTATTAAGAACGTATGTAATGGTGTCGGGGTCCTGAGTGGTGGGAGCCTCTGTTGTGGGAATTTCCTCACCTGAGAGGTGGTTTTCACCTGTGGCGTAGTTTATCTCTATGCCCGGCTGAACATTGTAGGAGTATACGTTAAAGTAAACGCCCTCACCCTTATCCTCTACGGAGTAGCCCTCCATATGAATACCGCTCGGAACGAGATCGTTGCCGTTATAAATGGGAGTAACGCGGAACATAACGTGGTTCTTAGTTTCCTTTACGTAGTCGGCAATCATATTTTCAAAGGGAAGCATTCCCTCAATATTAAGATAACGGGTGCCCGTTACAAGATTCTTTTCGTTTGCGTTTTCACCCGCAAGCTGGAAGCCTATAAGATGGCATCTGTTGTAGATATATCCGCCCTCTACCAGCTTTGTGCTGTACTTATTATTATTGCTCTTGCCGTTATATTTCCATCCCGATGGGGTAACGGAGCCGATATCCTCTCTGTCCTCCGTAGGCATTAAGTCAATACCGACACACGCGTGGGTAACTCCGCATCTGCCAAGAGAGTCAAGCTCACTGTAATATTCATAGGACTGAGTCTTTATTTCACTTTCCGTAAAGGTTGGCTTACCGTTATTCAGATTTACGTACGGCTTGTTTGTATACTCGGGAACTGTTTCACCGTTTATTACTATATCGCTGGGAGCCCCCTGTGTCTGGCTTATGCCAAGCATTTTCAGTATGTCATCAGCATTATAGAACGCAAATATCAGCGCCGCAATAATGATAAGAGCAAATAGGGATCTTATCAGTCCGCCCGATCTCTTCTTCTTTTTCTTCTTCATCTTTTATAGACCTCCTTGGTAATTTTTTCGTGGGAGGAGCCTTCAAAATCACGGCTTTCCACAAGCTTATATTCATTTATATCAAGATCGAAATAAAAATCACAGGGGTAGTGTCTGTTCCAGCGGTAGATAACCAATATATCTATCTCACCCTTGTATTCCGACAGGTGTTTATCCTCAATAAAGCACACCCCATCCCCCTTTGCCGCCTCAAGAGGGTTATCTGACACCTTTATTTTAGCATCTGTACCCTCAAAAAGCAACTGCGAATAGGGGGAAATATAAATTTTCTCTTTACCGAGGTCCTTTATTACGTCCTCAATAAGAATTCTGTCCCGACTTTGTCTGCGGTTATTGAACATCATACCGCATCTGTCATCAAGGCAAGCTATTACCTTCATATTTCCTCCTTAAAATTCAGTTATTTCTACGTTTTTGGAAAGGGGAACGCTATACAATATCACCCTTGAAATTTCCCTTTCCAGCATCATTTCACAGGCTTTTTTGTAATAGGTAAGCTGATTTTTGTGTCGGGAGATAAGCACCTTACGATAGTTATCCTCGTTTACTGTGTCCGTTTTGTAGTCTACAAGGACGATATTTCCCTTTTCATCCTCGTATATACAGTCAGTAACACCCTGAACTAGAACCTCCTCGTCGGAAAGCTCACTATCCTCAGAAAACTCGGAGGCGGGGAGCATTACGTTAAAGCGGAATTCTCTTAACACAGTTTTTGCATTAAGGAGCGCAGAAAACAGCTCCGAGCCCAAAAAGCCCTCCACGTATCTGATATTTACAAGCTCCGCTACGCCATCGGAAATAAATTTCTCCTTGCGTAGTCTTTCAAGCTCGTATTTTGCGCCGTTTTCCTTAAGGGAATTAAAGTCGCAAAACTGCATAAACAAATGAGTGGCAGTACCGATATCCGCGCCCGTTATCTGTCTTTGCTCTCCACCTAAAAACCGTGGCATCGTATCAAGGGATATGCTTTGGTCTATCTCCTCGTTTTCCGTGCCGTCAAGAATGGTGGGAGTAAGCTTGGAAACGGAAAGCTTTGAGGGGATCTTATTAAGATGGTCAAATCCGTACTCGAACTTAAGCCTTTTTCTTAAAATTTCCTCTACTTTGTGTGTTTCTTCCTCTGTAAACATAAGGGACGAGATACCGCCTGCGGTATCCTTTGCTCCGTCCGCCTTTTCATCTATTATATGAAGGTCGATAAAATCGTTTTCCTTGCCTGCCAACGCTCCCGCTATCCACTCAAAGGTGTTGGATTTTTTAAGGAGGGAATATTCCGACACGCAAAGGGCTTCCTTTTTCTTTTTCTCCATATAAGAAACGGGATCGGAGACCTTGGCGGTTACGATAATTTTGTTCTTCGCTCTTGTAAGGGCAACGTACAGCTTTCTCATTTCCTCCTCGCAAAGGGAGTTCTTTTTTGATATCGCCGTACATTTTCTCATAAGGGTATTGAACTTGACAAGTCCGTTTTCCGCCGACACGTATCCCGCAATTCCCAATTTTCTCTCAAAGAGAATGGGCTCCATAAGGTCCTGCATATTAAAGCCCGAGGCGGAGTCACAATAGAAGCAAATGGGATATTCAAGTCCCTTGGATGCGTGAATTGTGATTATCTTTACGCTCCTTTGGGGATCTTTGGAGATATCCTCCTTGACTGCGTCATTGCCTATCTTCTCCACGTAGCGAAGGAAAGCGCCGATTCCCTTGTATGCGCCGCCCTCGTATTTTCTTGCAACGTCGTAGAGCCTTAAGAGGCTTTTTCTTTCCGATCTGTTACAGCCGCTTAATATGCCAAGCTCCGTATAAAGCATTGAAATAACCTCGTGGGAGGGCAATTTGCGACACATAGCGCGGTATTTTTCCGTTTTTTCAAAGAAATTATCTATTTTTTCTTTAATTTTCCCTTCCTCGTCATACGCCTTCAAGGATGCGTAAAGGGAGGGAAGATAGCTTGTTTTTTGCCTTATTTTAACAAGCTCGTCAAGGGAGAGATCAAAGATATGAGAACGCAGCGCGCCCGCAAGATACACATCCCTTGCAGGGGTATCGATGGCGTTTAAAAGGCTGAGGACAAAAAGCACCTCGCTCCTTTCAAAAAACCTCTCCTCGTTCAAATATTCGTAATTTACACCCTGCTTTTCAAGGGCGGATATAAAATCGTTTCTTCTGCCCTTCGTTCTTAAAAGGATGGCAATATGCTCAGGTCTTATCTTTTCCCCTGTGGGAAGATAGCCGTTATCAACCATATCCCTTATTTTTTTGGCAACGAATTCCGCCTCGGGATTTGCTTCGGGCAAGGAGTCCTCCTCGTCCTTTTTCTTTTTTCCTCTCACCGCCGTATCTCTTATAAGATACACCTCCGCCTTTTCGTGAAGGTAGCCCTCGGGCACCTCCCTTGAAAAGATAAGGGCGTCCTCCTTACTGTAGGGGATGGCGGTGGTATTTAAAAACATATAGTCGGACACAAGGTTGGAAAAGTCGATAACTCCCTTGTCGGAGCGGAAATTGTTGGACATAAATATGCCCGCGCCCTTGTCACTTTCCTTGTACTCCTCAATAGGTGTAAACTCGTTTCTGTACCTTGCAAAGTTTTCCGGCTCGGCGGCGCGGAATTTATATATGCTCTGCTTTATATCTCCCACCATAAACCTGTTTTTGCGGCTGATGGCAAGGAATATTTTATCCTGTACGGAGTTTGTATCCTGATATTCGTCTATGTATACGTAATCGTATTTTTTCTGATATTCAAGGGCGGTGTCGGTAAATGCGCCGTCCTTACTGTAAAGAATATTAAGGGCAAAGCGCTCAACATCGTTAAAATCGTACACAGAGTAGGCTTTTTTCTTGCGAAGAAGTTCCTCCTCAAAGATCTTTAGCACCTTATATATGGCTCTGCACATTTTACCGTTTTGTAAATACGCGCGCTTTACGCTTTCAGCATCGGAAACAAAAAGGCTTTCCTTAAGGTTCTTTATTTCTTCCTTGAATTTCTTGTGTACACCCTGCACGTAGGTCTTGTCGCAGGCGGTGGGCTTACGTATCTGTCCAAGATCCTCAATCTCCGTATTAAGAAGGAATTTTCTTATTTCCTCGTAGGGGGAGGAGGAAACGTAGGCTCTTAATTTTTCCATAACCACCGTATCATAGGAAACGGCAGGAAGATAGGTAGTGGCTACCTCGTCTTTTTTACACTCCGCTATGACGTGCTTATACTCCCTTTCGAAGTGGTCAAGCATTGAAAGAATATGATTTTTTAAGAAAATGCCGTGGGGAGTGTCCATAAAATCCCCATTCATCTCGTCATTTTTAAGAAGAAGCTCTATGGATTCCCAGGTGGAAATAAGCTTTTCGTAAAGGGAAAGAAGATTTTCTGAAAGGGCATCCTCCACTCTTACCTTGCCAAAGCAATCGCACACAGTAAGAAAATCGCTATCGGCTTTTTCGCTCTCGTAAAAGAAGTCAAGGGTGTCCTCCATTGCCTCGTGTCTTAAAATATTTATTTCACTGTCCTCTCCGATACGAAGGTCCCCATCCACACCAAGCTTGTCGAAATTAGCGCGTACAAGCTTCATACAAAAGGCGTCTATGGTGCATATATCGGCAGAGCCCATTTTTACTATCTGGTCACTTATGTGACGGTTTCCCTTATCCTCGCTAAGAATCTGTCCAAGCTTGGCAGTAAGCCTTGTGCGAAGCTCCGCTGCGGCGGCGTTAGTAAAGGTAACCACCAGCATTTTAGACACGTCCGCCCCTTTTTTTATCTGCTCCGTTATTTTCGTAACGAGGGTGGAGGTCTTTCCGCTTCCTGCAGCGGCGGAAATAATAAGGTCGTTTCCTTCAAATTCAACGGCTTTTGCCTGTGGTATTGTAAGCGCCATTATTTCCTCCTTCTGCAAACGGCACGGTTTGCGCAGTATTCACAGGGAGAGGTCTTGTACTTTCTTTCAAGAGGTATTGCCCTTGCATTACCGGAAAGCATTTCCTTACCTATTCCCTCTATGGTTTCCTTCATTTCCTTATAAAGCTCCTCAAATCTTTCGGAGGATACGAATACCTCCTCGGTTTTTGATTTTGAGGGGTACGCGGGAATATATTCTCCCTTAAGGTCCTTATCCTGCGCCGTAAGTATTTCTATATTGTCCAAAAATACGCCCGTGCGCTTGATTCCGCCTTCAACCGCGCCCTTTTCAAGAGAAATTGCTTCCTCAGAGCCAAATCCCGCCTCAACCTCTCGCTTTGCCGAGTCTATATCAAGGGGGAAATAAAGCATACCCGCAGGCAAAAGCTTACCATCGCCAAGCTCATGGCGGATATTACAGTCTCCCATTTTACAAATGGAAAAGAGATATATCATAAGCTGGAGGCTAAGACCCAAGGACGCGTCCGCCTTTGAGTAGGATTTAGATCCCGATTTATAGTCCACCACCCTTATATAGGTGTCCCCGTCGCGCTTAAAGATATCCACTCTGTCGCAGGCGCCGTTTAAGGTAAGGGTGGAGCTTTCCCCTATTTTGAATTTAAGAGGGGGAACGCCATTTTTACGGTCGCTAATAGGCAATTCAAAATATTTAGGCTCGAATTTACTTACCGAAAATTCCTTTATAATGCTTCCGATAAAGATATAAAGCTTGTCCTTCAGCCTGTCAAAAAGCCTTTTTAGACGATTGCTTCTTCGTCCCGCGCCGCAAATTGCGTTTACGTAGTCCTCGATTATCTCGTCAACGATCCTTTTGATCTCGTCCTCAATAAGGGCGGACAAATTGATATTTTCTTCCTTTACCCTCTTTAAAAAGCGCTCAAACACGGCGTGGGAGATATTACCCACATCCCTTGAATTAAAGCTTATTTTAGAGTCGTCCCTTAAGGAAAGAAGATAGTCGCAGTAGTATTTGAAGTGGCAATATACGTAGGTTTCAATGGTGCTGTGGGAAATGCTTACGGAGGAGCCGAAGATCTCACTTGCCTTTTCCTCTCCTATTTCTATTGCCTCGTTTGAAAAGTCGCAGGGGGAAATATCCTCATTAAGAATGTTTTTTATTGCCTTGGTGGTGGGATTTACACCGTAGGAAATATATTCCCTTGCCACGTTTTCCGTATATATTTTTTCGTAAAGGGGTAGGGCGGCGGTGTCAATGGACTCAATATCTGAAAGCAGCTCCTTAACCCTTAAAAATCCAATAGAGGGCTCCGTCTGTGATTTGCCGCCGAGAGTACCCTTGGGCGCTAAAATGCAAACGCTCTGCGACGCGATGGCTATGGCGTTTTTAAAATTAAGCATTTCGTCGGCGCATCTTTCCTCAGACAAAGAGGAAAGATTTACTCCAACGGTCTCAAGCTCTATTTTATCCCTGTCGCTAAAGAAGCCGTCGTCACCTATATCAGCGGGGAATTTACCCGCGGTCGCGCCTAAAATAAACACGTGGTCCACGCTTTTCGTTCTTAAGCTTGACGCATCTCCCACAGTTACCTTGTCCTCCCCTGTGGGAATTGAGCCGACCCTTACTCCCTCAAGGGCGTAGCGAAGCACGTTTATAAACGCTTCGGGGGATAAAATATCAGCCCCCATAATATCGTTTACAATGTCCAGCGCCTTAATAAATCCGTTATATACCTGTGCCGTTTCAATGGCTTCCTCTTTTTCCGCCCTTTTAATTTCCTCATCAAGCTTTTCTCTTACCTTAAAGCTCTCAAGCAGATCGTAGATCCTTAAAAGCACCTCCTTGCAGGTAAGCTTTTTTTCAAAGGCGTCCATCAATGGGGACAGGTATTCTATTATCTTGCTTCTTGTTTCGTTTACGGAAAGAAGCTCCTCGGCTTGAGACTCCGTTGCCTTAAGCACATAGCCGTCGGGGTTTGCGCCCCAATAATCGTCATCAAGAAACTTCTTTTTACCTCTGATGCCCCAACGGTACATATAGGAAACAAGCTCCGCTCCGCTTTCCTCATCTATATCCGCATATCCGCATTTTATAAAATCGGAAATGGACTGTGTTTCATATCCGTCAAGGATGGAAAGAGCTGAAAATACCATTTTTATAACGGGCTTCGAGCTGATGTCCGTCTTCTTTGAAAAGAAGGAGGGAATGCCGTATTTATCAAGGGTCAAGTCAATTATACCGTTATACGTGTCGCTTTTTCCCATAATAACGGCAATATCAGAGTATCTTGCACCCTCCATAACAAGCTTTTTGATTCTTGACGCAACGTACTCGCACTCGTCAAATTCGTCCTCGGGCGTAACAAGGGTAATTCCGCAATGCTCCTTTAAGGATGGCGCGCCAAAATCCCACAAATTGTCGCTTATGTATGCAATAGCCTTGTTTTTGTGAAGATAGTCCGTATCAAAGGACTCCTTTTTAAGAGTAAAGCCGCGACGCGCGCACATTTTTTCAATCTGCGTGGCGGTAGCGCCAACTCTTGCATAGGCGCTTCTGTCAGCGTCTTTTGGCATATCAAGAGCGATTACAAGCTCGGCAGCCTGCTCTCCTATTTCCTCAATTACGTTTAGCTGGCTCTTTGTAAAGCCGTAAAAGGAGTCGATATATACGTGGGCTCCCTCGAAAAATCTGTTTTCCTTAAGCTTTTTGGCAAGGAGCAGAATATCGTCATAGGGGTCTGCGTACTTTTCGTACATTATTTTTTCATACACGCTTCGTATAAGGTCAAGGTCCTTTAACCGTAGGGCAAGCTTTTTGTCCTCCACTTTTTCGGATGCCTCAATAATTTCCTCCGAGCTTATGCCGTAGGTCTTAAGCTCTCCTACCGCGTCAAGAAATGTGGCAACTGCGTTTTTTTCTCTGCCCTTTAAAATTTTATACTGCTTAAGGCTGTCCCTTACCTCACAAAGAGCGCGATACATACAAAGGCTTTTGCCGCTTTTCGTTATGTAATTGTAGCTAAGTCCGCCGTAGGTACGAAATACCGTATTGGCAAGGCGGGAAAAATTTGTCGCCTCGGTATAAAGCTGGGATGAGGGCTTCATAGAGGTGGCTATCTCCCTCTCCGCAATAACCGTCCTTTGCTCCGGCACTATAAGAAAGGACCGTGTCTTTTCGCCGCAGTCCGTCATTATTCTGTCAAGAATATAAGTGCTTTTTCCCGTACCCATTTTGCCATAAAGTACAGTTACCATAGTCCCTTCTCCTTTTTTATTATCTGTTTTTCATTTTGTCGTAAATAAGGCAATTTCGTCTTATTACGTCTCTGCCCCTCCAGGAAAATGGGCGCAAGAAAAATTCCTCGTCCGACATAGAGTCAACAAGTGCGGTATCAAGCTCCGTAATTACATCCGTGTTAAAATATTCAATAGGTGTATATTCCGCGTTTTTTGTATATGGGCACACGTTCTGACACACGTCGCAGCCCCAGATACTGCCGTTTGCAAGCATCATTTCCGCTTCGTCATCCGTAAGAGCGCCCTTTTTCTGAGTTATGGCGGAGAGGCACTCCGTCTTTGGTCTCGGGTCAGCCTCATCCATACAGTTTGAGGGGCAGGCGGAGGCGCATTTGCCGCAATTTTTACAGGTCCTTACCTCTTTTTTTACGTATTCATCAATGCCAAGCTCCTTTGGAGCCACATCCGTTACAAGCTCGCAAAGGAAAACGAATGAGGAATATTTTTCCGTTATCAAAAGTCCGTTTCGTCCTATAAATCCGAGCCCCGATATGCAAGCGGCGTGTACCTCGTCAATGGGAGAATGGTCGGCAAAAAGCTTAAAATTGCCCAAGGGGTGTTTGTTTTTTAAATATTTTTCCATTTTTGCCCACAGCTTTTCCACATAGGCGTGGTAATCTCTTACCGATGCGTATACGGAAAGATTTTTTGGCGTATGATGGCTTCTGTAGGGCAGGAGCATCATAATTGCCCCTGCATTTTCGCAAAAGCCGTTTTTCGTAAGAAGATATTTCTTTATTATCTTGCACTCCGATAAGGGCACGTAGGCGTAAAGCTCTATATTCTCGTTTTTTAAAAATTCCCTCATTTATTTGCTTCTTCCTTCTTTGCTTCCTCCATCTTTTTCTCATCCTTGCTTTTTCTGAAGGTTATGAGCTTGGAGAAAACGTAATTAAGCACAAGAACGACTATGCTGGAAAGCGCCTTCATAAGGAGTGAGTTGCCGTGTAAGATATCTACGAAAAGCCACATAAAGCCAATGCCGAAAAGTCCCGTTGCTACCCTTGACATAACGAAGGAGAAAAATTCCTTAAGGATATTTTTTCCGTGATGCTCAAAAACCAAGAACTTATTGGTGGGGTATGCAAAAATTACGGCGCAAGCCCAGGAAAGCGCCTCGGACAAGGCGGCGTTTATTTCGCAAAGGTTGTAAAATATGGCGTAAGTGCCGAAGGAAACCACGGTGGTAAGTCCGCCAACGACGAGATACCAAAAGATTTCCTTGTACTTTTTATAAAGATCAAATATTTTTTTAATAAGATTTTTCATTTTCTTTTCCTTTGTTTTTCTAAAAAATTTGCTTTTTTCTCTTTTTATATAATACTATAGAAAACACCCTTTGTCAAGTTCAATAAAGGGGGGTTTTTACTGTTGTCCCGATTTTAGCACATTACTTTTAATATAAAAATAACACTTGAAAAATAAAATTTCCTGTGTTAGAATGGATATGTTAGGACAAAATCACCAAAATCAGGAGGAAAACATGGCAACAAAGCAGTATAATGACCAAACCATCACGTCCTTAAAGGGCGCTGACCGCGTGCGTAAACGCCCTGCGGTAATATTCGGCTCTGACGGACTTGAAGGCTGTCAGCACTCCTTCTTTGAAATATTATCAAACTCTATGGACGAGGCGCGTGAAGGCTACGGCAAGGTAATTACGGTCACCGCGTATCTTGACCACACAATAGAGGTAGACGACCACGGACGCGGCGTTCCCCTTGGATTCAACGAAAAGGAAAACAGATATAACTGGGAGCTTATCTACTGTGAGCTTTACGCAGGAGGTAAGTATAACAACAACACGGATGCGGGCGCGTACAAGTTCTCCCTTGGCTTAAACGGTCTCGGCGCTTGCGCTACACAGTATTCATCGGAGTTTATGGACGTTTACTCCTTCAAAAAGGACAGCGTTTCAGAAATGCACTTCAAAAAGGGTAATCCCGTAGGGGAGCTTAAGGTCACACCCGTGGAGGACAAAAGACGTCAGAGAACGGGTACTATTACAAGATGGCGCCCCGACCTTGAGGTGTTTACCGATATAAAGATAACCGAGGACCATTTCAAGGCGGTGCTTCGCAAGCAGGCTGTGGTTAACAAGGGCATTAAGCTGGTCCTTAAGTATCAGCTTGACGAAAAGACCTTTTCCACCTCGGAATACCTTTACGAAAACGGTATTTCCGACTACATCAAGGAAATAACCGCAGGTCAGTCTCTTACTCCGCCCATATTCTGGACCCTTGAAACCAAGGGTAAGGACAGAGAGGACAAGGAGGAATACTTACTAAACGCGGAGATCTCCTTCTGCGCCTCAACCTCCGTTACAAGACTTGAATATTATCATAACTCCAGCTTTCTTGAGCACGGCGGCGCTCCCGATAAAGCGGTAAAGCGCGCCTTCCTTGCGGAGATGGACAAATATATCAAGGACCGCGGAAAGTATAACAAGAACGAAAAGATCAATTTTGACGACGTGCGCGACTGTCTTGTGCTTGTGATAAATTCAATTTCCACCTACACATCTTACGAAAATCAGACCAAAAAGGCTATAAACAACAAATTTATTGAGGACGCCCTTTGCGATTTCCTCCGTCAGAAGCTGTCTATTTACTTTAACGAAAACACGGCTATTGCGGACAAGTTTGCAGACAGAGTTCTTCTCAATATGCGTTCAAGAGAAAAGGCAGAGGCGATACGCGTAGAGATCATCAACAAGAAGATCGCCCCGCAGAACGATTTTGCAAATTCCGTTGAAAAGTTCGTTGCCTGCAGAAGCAAGGACCCCAACAGACGCGAGATCTATATAGTTGAGGGTGACTCCGCTCTTTCGTCCTGTAAGAGTGGACGCGACGCAGAATTTCAGGCGGTTATCCCCGTACGAGGAAAGACGCTTAACTGTCTTAAAAGCTCCTATGAAAAGATATTCAAAAACGATATTATCGTTGATTTGCTTAAGGTCATCGGCTGCGGAGTTGAGGTAAAGACACAAAAGGGCGACAAGGCGACCTTCCGCCTTGAGGACCTTAAGTGGCGCAGAATCATTATCTGTACCGATGCCGACGAGGACGGATTCCAGATACGTACCCTTCTTTTAACTATCTTCTTCCGTCTGCTCCCCTCACTTATCAGGGAGGGCAAGGTGTTTATTGCGGAGACTCCCCTTTACGAAATTACCGCAAAGGACAAGACCTATTTTGCATTTAACGAGCCCGAAAAGGCAGAGATACTTGAAAAGCTCAAGGGACAGAAGATTTCCATTCAGCGTTCAAAGGGTCTTGGTGAAAACGATTCCGATATGATGTGGGAAACTACTATGAATCCCGAAACGAGAAGGCTTATTC
Source organism: Clostridia bacterium (assembly GCA_017481595.1). Taxonomy (GTDB): domain Bacteria; phylum Bacillota; class Clostridia; order Oscillospirales; family CAG-272; genus RGIG2000. The sequence continues at coordinate 122,949 of JAFUOY010000028.1, forward strand.
AGATCACTCCCGACGATGAAAACGCCACAAGAGTTATGTTTGAGACACTTCTTGGCGACGATATTATGGCAAGAAAAGAGTTTATCGCCTTAAACAGCGCAAAATATATGAGCAAGGCTGACATATGATAAACGAGCTTGATATATTATTTATGAGGGAGGCTCTTTTGGAGGCGGAGGCTGCCGCCCTTGACGACGAGGTACCCGTTGGCGCCGTTATGGTGCGAAACGGAGAGATAATCGCAAGAGCAAGAAACCGCAGAGAAAAGGATAAAAATCCCCTTTCCCACGCGGAAATCAAGATAATTAACGACACGTGTCGGGCTTTAGGCGGCTGGCGCCTTGTGGGCTGCACCCTTTACGTCACTCTTGAGCCCTGTCCTATGTGCGCAGGCGCAATTATAAATTCCCGTATTGAAAGGGTGGTTTTCGGCGCCTTTGACGAAAAGGCGGGAGCCTTTGGCACTATGATAAACTTAACCGAATACCCCTTGTTCAAGCCACAGATAACGGGAGGAGTTTTAAAGGATGAATGCTCCGCTATACTCTCAGAGTTCTTTAAGAAAAAAAGGAAGCCCAAGGAATAGGAGAAAAGGAAATGGCACTTCACATTTTAGATGAGGCAAACCGTTGCCTTGAATGTAAAAATCCAACGTGCATCAAAGGATGCCCCATAGGTACTCCCATCCCCCAGGTTATAAAGCTTCTCAAGGACAACCGCCTTGACGAAGCGGGAAAAATTTTGTTCTTCAACAACCCCTTGACCACTATTTGCAGTCTTATTTGTAATCACGAAAAGCAATGCGAGGGACACTGTGTTCTTGCAAAAAAGGGCAACCCTGTGCATTTTTCCGCTATTGAAAGCTATATTTCAAACGCCTACGCACCAAAAATGGTAAAGGGCCCCGCCGTATCAAACGGAATGAGGGTGGCTATCGTTGGCTCAGGCCCTGCGGGACTGACTATTGCCATTATTCTTGCAAGATACGGCTACCAGGTGACTATTTTTGAAAGCAAGGATAAGATAGGCGGCGTTTTAAGATACGGCATACCCGAGTTCCGTCTGCCAAAGCGAGTACTTGAGGATCTTCAGTACAGACATATTGAGCTAAAGGGCATAAAAATACGCCCCAATATCCGTATTGGCGACGCCATCGGTATTGACGATCTGTTCCGCGACGGATACAAGGCAATATTTATCGGTACGGGTGTGTGGAAGGCAAACGCCCTTCACATCAAGGGAGAGACCCTTGGCAACGTACATTTTGCCATAAATTATCTTACCAACCCCGACGTTTATAAGCTTGGTGAAAAAGTTACCATAATCGGCGCGGGTAATGCGGCTATGGACGTGGCAAGAACGGCTATCCGTAACGGCGCATCCGAGGTTACCTGCTTCTCCATTGACGAAAAGGTGGCGGCAAGTGACTACGAATTCAAGTATGCAAAGCTTGAGGGCGTAAGATTTGAATACGGTCTTAAGCCTGTGGAAATACTTGATAACGGAGTTATTTTCCGCAAGGTCACACAAAATGATGACGGCACTTACACAGAAACGGACGGAGAGGATATGTTTTACCCCTCAAGCTCCGTGGTTATTGCCATCAGCCAAGGACCAAGAAACGTAATAGTTTCTTCAACTACGGGTCTTAACGTAAACAAAAGAGGACTTTTGGACGCGGACGAACACGGAAATACCACACGTCAAGGCGTTTTTGCCTCGGGCGACGTAGTCAGCGGTGCAAGAAGCGTGGTAGAAGCCGTAGCCAGAAGCAAGGTGGTTGCCGAGGCTATGCATTACTATATGCAATCTCTTCAGAGCAAATAAAACCAAATAAAAAAGATATCCCCGACGGAATTACAGACACTCCGTCGGGGATTTTTGTTATCGCTATTACATTAAATGAGTTTTTAGTGATGCGCTGTCTATGGACAGCGTGATATTTTTGCCAGTAAAGAGAAAAAATGCAGATTTCCAAATCGTAGGGGCGTGCATTGCACGTCCGATGTGTGTCAAGGCAGACGACCGATGGTCGCCCCTACAGGGACATTCCTGATTTCATATACAAAAAACCCGACCTCACGGTCGGGTTTTTATGTTTAATCGTTTTTGAAAAATCAACTAACGGGAGTAAGCACGATTTCGCCATTTGATATGCTTATATCATAGCGTATTTTGTCAAAGGGTATTTCCGTATCCTTCCCATCGTATTTGTAAATTATCAGGGACCCTGTGTCGGTCTTTTCGAAATAATGAGCGACCATTCCTGAAAGCTCTTTATGATATTTCATAACGTTGTAGTTATCTATATCTCTTACCGTCATATAGTAATGAGCCTCAAAATCCTCGATTTCGTAAACCACCTGGCAAATATCGTCCTTGCCGTCCTTATCAATATCGTAAGCAATAGCTTCCATCACGCCTTTATCCGACGGTATAAACAGATCCAAATAATTTACCTTGAAATAGTAATTATGTACCCTGTTATCCGTATCTGTTACGGTGACGAGATACGCCCAATAGTTTTGCTTTTGCGCCGCCTCGTAAGAGCGAAGAAGCCAACCGATATCCACAAACACGTATCTATCCGATCTAACTCCTGGCGCCTTAAAATTTCCAATATGTATCCTTGTTTCCGCATCGGAGCCGTCCACTGATGAAAAAACGCGTACGCTTACGTCCTTTATATCAAACTCCGTTTTTATCAGAATACCGCTTTCGCTGTTCCACTCTATGGGCTTGCAGCCGCTATTATATTTTGAAATGGCGCTTGCGTGGGCGTCGGAGGAATAATCTCCTTCCCAGCCGTACATAATGCTGTCCTTATCCGCAATTGTCATTCCGTCGAGACCATCCATACCCAAGGGGTCAGTCAGGAAGCAAACGACAAGCACTACAGTTACAATAATTCCAATAAGAATCACCCAGAAAGCAGGCTTTTTGTAGCTGAGCACCGCCTTTATTCTTTCCTTTACTCCGCTTTCGCCAAAGGCAAGGGGGCAGGCGCTTATTACTCTGCTTCTTATACTGCACATAAGAAGCGCCTCGGAATAATCAGCTCTCTCCGCTCTCGAAAGCTCCTTTATTACCTTTTCATCACAGGCAAGCTCTACGTCCCTGCAAAAAAGCACGTATCCAAGCCATACGAGAGGATTGAACCAATGGATCATCAGTAAAAGATAACCAGCGGGCTTCCAGATATGGTCCATACGGGTAAGATGCGCCCTCTCGTGAGCTAAAACGTAATCCTCCGTCTCTGCACTCAATCCGTAGGGTAAATATATTTTTGGCTTTACAAAGCCGAGAACGAAGGGAGAGGATATATTTTCGCTTCTGTAAACGTTATCGCAAACGTAAGCGGCGGCGGCAACTCTTCTTTTTACTCTTAAATAGCTGACTATTGCGTAGATAACAAGAGCCACAGCACCCACCATCCAGATAATTGAAGCGACGAAGGCGATTATCTGCATGGGATTTACGCTTGCGCCCACATCGGGCTTTAACGTTTCGTTAATTATAGGGTTGAAGGTATTGTCAATAACGGGTATACCCGAATTTATAACGGGGGATCCGTTGGTTATATTATCCGGGCTAACCGTTTCACCGCTGGGAATAAGGCTTAAAACGCTTTCTATGTTAAGGGGACAAATAAGTCGTATTGCGGCGATGCCGAAAAGCAATACGCTTATCCATTTCGGCGCTTTCTTAAGAGGAATACGAATAAGAACGATGGCAAGCAGTAAATAGCTTGCCGCAACGCTCATATTGAAGATTTCCAGAAAAAGCCGTGTCATTATTTTTCTCCGTTACGGTAGCTGTCTATCATCTGCTGGATAGAATCTATCTCCTTTTCGGATAATTTCTGCTGCTTTGTAAATGCTGCAACGAAGGCGGGAACAGAGCCCTCAAAGGTCTTTTCCATCATTTCGTTAAGCATTGCAGCCTGCACCTGCTCCTTGGAAATAAGAGATCTTACCATTGTCTTTTCGTTTACAACAACGCCTCTGTCGGAAAGTCTCTTCATTACGGTATAAGTGGTTGTGTTCTGCCAGCCGAATTTCTCTCTGCACAATTCAACAAGCTTTCTGCTCTTTAAGGGCTCGTGCTCCCATACAACGAGACAGAACTTATACTCACATTCAAAAATTTTAGGTACCTCTTTGATTTCCATAAAAAATCTCCTTTATTTTTTATTTTTCTATTTCAATTCTATCATAATAGTGGTCATTTGTCCATAGTTTTTCAAAAAAAATTAGACTTTTCTCGAAAAAATTCTTTTATCGAGCCATATTCTGTAAAATTTTATTAAATTATTACGCGCAAGTATTTACATCCTGTTAAAAATATGGTAAAATGTAAAAAAATTTGGGTCAAATCGGGAGAGGTCGAAGCTCACGATACCGACCCCATATAAAAAAAGGAGTGGAAGAAATGGATAAATTCTTGCTTTTTGCAACGGGTGACGGTCCCGCTACATGGGTAGTATGTCTTATCGGCGTTGCGGTAGTATTTGCAGGTCTTATAATTCTTATCGGTATTATCGAATTGATGAACCGTATTTGCGACAAGCTTGCAAAGAAGCCCGACGAGGTTAAAGCTGCTCCCGTAGTAAATGCGGCTCCTGTAGCTCCCGCAGCTATTGAGAACCGTTCTGAGATCGTAGCGGCTGTTTGCGCGGCTGTTGCAGAGGAAAACGGCACAGATATTTCGGCTATCCGTGTTGTATCATTCAAAAAACTTTAATTTTACTAAACGTTAAGAGAGGAAAAAAGAAAAATGAAAGCATACAAAGTAACAGTAAACGGTAATGTTTATGAAATCACACTCGAAGTAATTGACAAGGCAGATATCAAGACTCCTGCCGCTCCCGCTCCCGCAGCTGCTCCTGCTCCCGCTGCTGCACCCGCACCCGCCGCTGCTCCCGCTGCAGGCGCTACAACCATCACCGCTCCCATGCCCGGTACTATCCTTAAGGTAAACGTTGCTAACGGACAGGCTGTTAAGAAGGGCGACGTTCTTATGGTTCTTGAAGCTATGAAGATGGAAAACGAGATCATGGCTCCCGCTGACGGCACAGTTGCATCCGTAAACGTTAATGCAGGCGCTTCCGTTGAGGCTGGCACAGTTCTCTGCACTCTCGCATAATTTCGGGAGGCTAAAATGTTAGACAGTATTAAAACCTTCTTAGGAGATACCGGCGTTGCGCATTTCCTCGTAGACGGCGGCTGGAAGGGTATAATTATGGTAGGCATTGCTTGTCTTCTTTGCTGGCTTGCTATCCATAAGAAGTTTGAGCCCCTTCTCCTTCTCCCCATTGCAATCGGTATGCTCCTTACCAACCTTCTCGGCTCAGGAATATATAACGAGCTGTTTTTCGCGGGCGGCCATATTCACTGGGACCTTTTGGGCGGCGCAGAGATCACAGAGGAATTCATCGTTGAATTCGTAAACGGTCTTAACCTCAAATTAAACGACGTTACCTTCGTGGCTGACGATCTTGGACAGATAAGAGCTGTTCTTGATCAGCTTACTGAAGTTTCCAACCATCCCAAGGCAATTATCGACCTCTTTGATGCAGGTATTACCTCCATCTCTCCCGGTCTTATCGACATTCTTTACCTCGGCGTTAAGCTTGGTATCTATCCCTGCCTTATCTTCGTTGGCGTTGGCGCAATGACAGACTTCGGTCCCCTTATCGCTAACCCCAAGAGCTTGATTCTCGGCGCGGCAGCGCAGGTAGGTATCTTCGCTACATACGCGGCGGCTACAGGTCTTCTCGGATTTGCAGGTCCCGAGGCTGCCTCCATCGGTATTATCGGCGGAGCTGACGGTCCTACCGCCATCTTCGTAACCTCCAAGCTCGCTCCTCACCTTCTCGGTCCTATCGCCGTTGCGGCTTACTCCTATATGGCGCTTGTACCCGTAATTCAGCCTCCTATTATGAGACTCTTTACAACACAGAAGGAAAGACAGATAGTAATGAAGCCTCTCCGTCAGGTAAAGAAGATACAGAAGATACTCTTCCCCATCGTTGTAACTATCCTCGTTCACCTTATCGTTCCCTCCGCTACACCTCTTGTAGGTTGTCTTATGTTCGGTAACCTTCTTACCGAGTGCGGAGTATGTGACCGTCTTTCCAAGACAGTACAGAACGAGCTTATGAATATAGTAACAGTATTCCTCGGTATCTCCGTCGGCGCTACCGCTACTGCGGCTACCTTCTTAAGCTGGAACACAATAAAGATCATCGTTCTCGGCGTTATCGCATTCGCTGTTGCTACCGCAAGCGGCGTGCTTATCGCTAAGCTTATGAACGTATTCCTTCCTGAAGGAAAGAAGATCAACCCCCTTATCGGCTCAGCAGGCGTTTCCGCAGTTCCTATGGCGGCGCGTGTATCCCAGAAGGTTGGCCAGGAGGAAAATCCCTCCAACTTCCTCCTTATGCACGCAATGGGCCCCAACGTTGCAGGTGTTATCGGTTCCGCTATTGCAGCCGGCGTGCTTATCGCATTCTTTGGTTAAGTGAGGTAAAATAAAAATGGCAAAAAAAGTTTATATAACAGATACTATCCTTCGTGACGCGCATCAGTCCCAGGCGGCTACGAGAATGCGTCTTGAGGATATGCTCCCCGCTTGTGAAGGTCTTGACAAGGCTGGCTACTGGTCCCTTGAATGTTGGGGCGGAGCTACCTTTGACTCCTGTATGCGTTTCCTTAAGGAAGACCCTTGGGAAAGACTTCGTCAGCTTCGTAAGGCTATGCCCAATACAAAGCTTCAGATGCTCCTTCGCGGACAGAACCTTCTCGGCTACAAGCACTACGCAGACGACGTTGTAGATGCTTTCGTTAAGAAATCCATCGAAAACGGTATTAACGTTATCCGTATATTCGACGCTTTGAACGACCCCCGTAATATGGAAGCCGCTATTAAGGCTACAAAGAAGTACGGCGGACACGTTGAGGCGGCTATCAGCTATACAACAAGCCCCGTTCACAACGAAAAATACTTCGTTGACCTGGCTATGAAGCTTGAGGCTATGGGCGCTGATACAATTTGTATCAAGGATATGGCTAACCTTCTTCTCCCCTACGACGCATACTCCCTTGTAAAGGCTCTTAAGGAAAAGGTTAAGGTTCCCATCCATCTCCACACACACAACACCACAGGTACGGGCGATATGACCTACCTTATGGCTATCCAGGCAGGTGTTGATATCGTTGACACAGCACTTTCTCCCCTTGCCAACGGTACATCCCAGCCCTCTACAGAGGCTATGGTTGCTACTCTTGCAGGTACAGAATACGACACAGGTATTGACCTTAACAACTTGAGCGAGGTTGCTACACATTTCAGAAAGATAGCTGCAAAGCTTAAGGAGCAGGGCTCTCTTGACCCCAAGGTGCTTAACGTTGACCCCAACACACTTCTCTACCAGGTACCCGGCGGTATGCTCTCCAACCTTATCTCCCAGCTTAAGCAGGCTAAGGCAGAGAACAAGTACTACGAGGTGCTTGCTGAGATTCCCAGAGTTCGTAAGGACTTCGGTTATCCTCCCCTTGTAACTCCCACCTCCCAGATCGTTGGTACACAGGCTGTATATAACGTTCTCCTTGGCGAAAGATACAAGATGGTAACTAAGGAATCCAAGGCTCTCCTCCGCGGTGAGTACGGTATGCTTCCCGGTGAGGTAAACGAGGAGGTAAGAAAGAAGGCTATTGGTGACGATACGGTTATTACCTGCCGTCCCGCAGACCTCCTTGAGCCCGAGCTTGACAAGTACCGTGAGCAATACGGCGACATCACAAAGAGCGATGAGGACGTACTCTCCTGCGCCCTCTTCCCCCAGGTTGCTCCCAAGTTCCTGGCAGAGCGTGATAAGCCCGCAGTTGATGAAAACGCAGTTCGCGA
>JAFUOY010000029.1 GCA_017481595.1 Clostridia bacterium
GCTTTGCAAATAGATATCACGTTCTGAATCCTTGTCAATGCTTTCATCAGTATAATGCTGTATGCCGTCAAGCTCTATTACGATTTTATATTTTGGTATGTAAAAATCAACTATATATTTTCCTATAACCTTTTGCCTTTTAACCTCAAAGGGAAGCTTTTTTAAAAAGTCATACCAAAGATGCTTCTCTTCTTTGGTCATTTCCCGTCTTAGTTTTTTGGCATTTTCTGTTAATTTACCGTTACTGAATTCGTTCATATAATTATGCCTTTTTTATTTTAATATACCATATCTTGCGGAGATACTCAATAAGGTGTAGCTTTATTTTTCGATCGAAAAGTCTTTTATGGGACACCTCATCCGTCACCAAAGGAGGCTTGCCCTTCCCAAAACATAGTCGCCTCGCGCGCCTCGATACACTTGGCTTCGACGCTCCTTGCTTTGGTTACACACTCGACAAATTAACACACCGTGTTGATTTGCCTTCGTTCACCCTCAAGGTGAAGGCTTCTTTTAATCATGTATTATTCATTAAACAAAAAATCGGACAAAGGGTGTCCGATTTTTTATATTTTCCATTCTTTTTTATACCTCAAGGAAACGGTATTGTCCTCGTTAAATTCAATTGGGAGCCAGATATAGGAGCTTTTTAAGAAATTAGAAGTGTTATGTCTTTCAAGCATTATAATATGTGTGTCTGTGCCGTCAACCAAAAAGGCGTTTGTACCTTGAGTATTAAAGGTGGTATGTGTAATATCATCTACACAGGGGTCGCCAATTTTCTCCCATTCGTCAAGGAGGCGCTTCGTTCTGAAGGCTATTGCCTGATTTGTAGCCCATCCCGTAAGACCCGAGGTCACAATATGATAGTAGCCATCCTTGTAAACCACAACGGGCGCTTCCCTGTAATAGGCGGAGCTTATTCTTTTATACTCGTTTGTAAAGGAAAGGTAGTCATCACTTAATTTAACCACGTATAAGCACCTGTCCCCCTGTAAACCGCCCGTTTTATCCCCAAGAATAGGGTCGGGGGTGTGTCTGTCGTATATGAGATATGCAACTTTGTTTATATCCTTGTAAACGGTCATATCACGGACCCAGCCGTAATTGTCAATGGGTCTTTTAAAGCCAAGCCATTTGTATTTTCCGTTTATCTTGTCGCAAACGGCAAGTCCCATATCGCACTCTCCAATACCGTTTCCATGGTTGCCGGGGTACTTTACGTAGTGGCACCAGAGGACGTATTGCTTTGTTTTTTCGTTGTAAATTATTTTCGGGCGCTCAAATCTTAAGGGGGCGTAAAGCTCGCTTTTGGGGTCGGTGCTGACCTCTAAAATTACTCCCTCGTATTTCCAATTCAAAAGGTCGCAGGATTCGTACATTACGACGCCAATATCCGTCATTTGTCCACCACAGGGTCCCCCATTCATAGGGAGGGGTCGAAACGCCATACCGTACCAATGATATTTTCCATCCGCAAATATTACACCGCCGTCACTTGCGTTTATAATATTGCCGTCGGTATCAAGCCAATCAATAAACTCGTTTATCTCTCCGTGACAAAACGATCTCATATCAAAAGCCTACCCTTTTCATTTCTTTACATAAATTGGTGGCAAGCAAAAGACATCCGTAGGCGTTTGGATGGAGCTTGTCGCAAAAGCACTCGTAAACGTGGGGAACAAGAGTAAATCCGTCCACGGGGGTAATGTTTTTATACCTCTTGCACTCTCTTTTTACAATTTCAACGCACCAGCTGAATCTTTCGGGGTTCAAGCCGTCATCTCCGCGCCAGAGGGGAGAAACTGCAAGAATCTCCTTATTTGGATAAAGCTCCGTCAGCTTTTTATAAAACTCTACGGTGGCTTTTTCATAATCGTACATATCGGCAGCGTCATACCAATTGGTGCCGAGGAACGTAATTATCTTGTCAGGCTCAAAGCCGTCAACGTACATAAGGTCCTGTGGCTCGCAACGGTAACCGCCCACACCCTGGTTTAACATATTGTAGCCCGTCTGTCTTTGCAGCTCGTTAAAATAGGACGCGCTTGAAAGCTCGGGACCGTAGCCCTGAGTTATGGAATCCCCTATAACAAGCACTCTTTGGCCCTTGTCCTTTACGGTTTTGTATTTTCCCTCAATGGTAAAATTCTTTACGGAGAATTTACAGTCGCAGGGGAAATAAACGCTTACGGTCTTTTCACCCTCGGGAAGATCGATTTTAATGCTTCCGCGACACGTGTCGGGGGTTAAAACGGAATAAAGAGCGCCGTTTACCCATACGTCAACTGAATTGCTCAGAGCGTGGAAATCAGTGCCCTCATTAGCCTTATAATCAAAGGAAATAAAAGGAGAGTCCGTTTTTATCTCCAAGCGGATACCTGCGGAAAAGAAGGCTCTGTCGCGCCAGAAGGTGTCATACCCCTCCTTGCACATCATATCAAGCTGCGCGCGGCAGTATTTATATGCGGTAAGGTAGCCCCGCTCCTCTTCAAAATAGCAGGCTCCCTTGATAAGCTTTTTTAATGTTTTTGCAGAAAATTTCATATTATCCCCCTGTACGTGGTTGTTTTATAATTTAAATATAACACAAAACAGATGATTTTTCAATATAAGTGGAAGAAATAACAGGCAATAGATAAGAGCTTTTTATAACGGACGACCAATGGTCGCTCCTACGGCAAAGCCATCTTATCACTTTTCGGGTCGTCGAAGGCATTACTACATCTTATCACCTTTCGGGACGTCGTCCCCTACGATTCGGGAGGAGCAAGCCCCTCCCCTACCTGTTATAACATCTTATCACTTTGCGGGACGTCGGGGCGCCGTCCCCTACGGCGAAGCCATCTTATCACTTCTCACTCATCACTCCTCACTTTTCCTTGCCTTCCCCAGTGGGGGAAGGGGGACCACGTTAGTGGTGGATGAGGTGTTTCTTAACACAAACAAATATTCTACGGACGACCAATGGTCGCCCCTACGGCGAAGCCATCTTATCACCTATCACTCCTCACTCCTCACTTTCAAAGCCCCTACGGCGAAGCCATCTTATCACTTCTCACTCATCACTCCTCACTTTTCCCTGCCTCCCAAAGGGCGAGCCTTGAATTGAATTTTGCACCCCTATTCTTCATTATTCATCATTCATTATTCATTTAATAAAATCTCCACTCCGCTAAAAAGCCGACGGAGTGGATGATTTTTATAATTCTTTTACGCTTACGCTTGTAACGGAGATGTTGCCACCCTCGGTAAACACGCCAAGGAAGGTGCCTGTAAAGGTCATAGGATTTGTAACCTCGGTAGCAAGCAAGGAGGTCTTGCCCTTGCCAAGCTCTATAATCTCCCCGTCCTTTTCATAAAGGAAGGTGTACCATTCAAGATCGGCTCTTATCATAAGACTGATAGCGCCTCGGTAATCTATCTTATGGGATGCAACGGTAACGTCAATATCCGCAACCTTTTTACGCAGGTCAACGGTGTATCCGTCATCATTCTTGTTTACAAGAATATCGTAGTGGAAATCGCTGTTGTAAAATGCGCTGATGCCCGATTTCTGTCCGCTTGCTATCTCGCCCTCTATGGTAGCTGTCATCTCTAAATCAAACATCTGCTGACGGCAGGCTATCATTGTGGGATGGCCGAGGGGCTTTGAAAGACCGTCCCCGCCGATAAGATAAAGGCTGCCCTTTTTAGGGCGGTAGTTCTCTTTTCTCTGATTACGGACGAAGCACCATCTTAAATCAAGGGACCCTGTGTCAAAATTATCGGTAAAGCTATAGCTTACGGGTGTGGGCGCAGGACCGGGTAATGGGCCGTCCATTTCAAAGGTGATCTTACCGTTATTTCCCACAACGGGCCAATCATTTTCCCAAACGAGGGGAGTTAAAAAGCTTTCTCTGCCTATGTGGTGAAGATGCATATTTTTAATAGGTCTTATGGCAAGGCAAACAAGCCACCAATTTCCATTCTGATCCTCAACTATATCCGCGTGGCCCGTCGCCTGAATGGGACCTGGGGTGTCGCGGTGGGAAAGAATGGGATTGTGGGGGCATTTTTCGTAAGGGCCGTATATGTTTTTTGACCTTTGCATAGTTTCCATATGGCCGTACTCCGTGCCGCCCTCTGCAAGCATAAGATAATAGTATCCGTTCTCCTTGTATATATGGGGCGCCTCGGGATGTCTGCCGCCGCATCCAAAGGATATAGGACGGGAGCGTGTGAATTTTTCACCCGTAAAGGGGTCAATTTCGCACACGTAGATGCCGATAGGATCGTTTTCCGTGTCGTCTGACCAGTTGGACACAAAGTAGCACTTACCGTCGTCATCCCAGAATAAGGATGGGTCTATGCCGCCCTGGGCGATATAAGCGGGCTCGCTCCACTTACCGTAAATATCACTTGTATGTACGATAAAGTTACCACCTATTGAAACGTTGGTGGTAGTCATAAAGAATACACCGTCGTGATATCTGATAGTAGGAGCATAAATGCCTCCCGAGGGATTTGCGCCCTCCAAGGGAAGCTGAGTGTCCGTTGTAAGACAGTAGTTGATAAGCTCCCAATTTACAAGGTTTTTACTGTGATAAATGGGTACGCCTGGGAAAAACTCAAACGTAGAGGTAACGAGATAAAAATCGTCTCCCACGCGGCAAATACTCGGGTCGGGATTAAATCCGGGAATTATTGGATTTTTGTATTTCATATATAACACCACCTTTTATTTTATTGTACCATATGTTTCCACTTAAGTCAACAAGCAGATTTTTGCCTTTTTATATAACATAAAAAAACTCTTATCACCTATCACTTATCACTTATCACTTATCACTTTCAAACAGCACCCCCTTTTTTTGGGCAAAAAACAAACACATCCCGAGGGTTTTCCCTCGGGATGTGCCTTTTTGGAGATTTTCATGAAAAGACTTTATCGTAATTTTGGAAATTCTATCATAGCTCCATATGGGAGCTTATGTATAATTATTTATTAAAATATCTCTTAAGAAGACCCTCAAACGCCTTGCCGTGTCTTGCCTCGTCACGAGCCATTTCGTGAACTGTGTCGTGGATAGCGTCAAGGTTGAGCTCCTTAGCTCTCTTAGCAAGGTCAAACTTGCCTGCTGTTGCGCCGTTTTCAGCGTCAACTCTCATCTCAAGATTCTTCTTTGTGGAGTCTGTTACAACCTCACCGAGAAGCTCTGCAAACTTAGCTGCGTGCTCTGCCTCTTCCCAAGCTGCCTTTTCCCAGTAAAGACCGATTTCGGGGTAGCCTTCTCTGTGAGCAACTCTTGCCATTGCAAGGTACATACCAACCTCTGTGCATTCGCCCATGTAGTTAGCGCGAAGATCCTCAATGATATCCTCACGAGCGCCCTGAGCCACGCCTACAACGTGCTCTGCTGCCCAAACCTTGCCCTCTGCCTGAAGATTAAACTTTTCTGCGGGAACCTTGCACTGGGGGCATCTTTCGGGTGCGCTATCTCCTTCGTGAACGTATCCGCAAACTGAACATACATACTTAGCCATAATAATTTCTCCTTAATTTATATATAAATTTATTTTTTACAATTTTTGCAGGTACCGTAAAGCACGGTCCTGTGCTTATCCACATCAAAGCCCTTGTCGGAAACTGATTTGAAGCTGTGAGGCTCATCCTCAAAATCGTATATTTCGTTGCATTTCTTACATACGAAATGTGTGTGAGGGATTATGTAGCCGTCATAATAGATGCTTCTGTTTTCCGTTTCCACGGTGATTATTTCACCGTCCTCAACCAGCTTACCAAGATTTCTGTAAACTGTACCCAGGCTGATGTTTGGAATTACTTCCCTTACCGCGTCATAGATCTCAACCGCATTAAAGTGAGCGCGCTTTGACCGAAGGAAAGCTAAAATTTGTTCTCTCTGATGGGTTAATCTCATTTCCGCCTCCTTATCAGTAATAATTCCTATTACTATATTAGCAGAAGAATCACCGTTTGTCAATAGGTTTTTTTAAATTTTTTAAAATTTTTTCAAAAAAATTGCCGTTTTCCACTTTTTGCAGAAAACGGCATATACTATTCGCTTTTGTTTTCTCTTTTGCAAGCAGAATTCCTACATTTAATTATAGTACATATAGTTATAAATGCGACTAACATACAAACGTCGCAAAGAAGGAGATTTAACTCCTTATGGCAGCTCATCACTCCCGAACGGATTGCTTTGATCTCCTTAAGGGCGCATTTTACCGCGGGATTCTGCTCTTTTGGAGAGGTCAAGCCTGCAAATGCCTTTACGCCAATAATAATGCGTCTGCGCTCCGGGGCGCTTCTGTATTTGTTAATGAAATCTATCATATATACCTCTTTTATATTATTTTTATATATTTTTAGCGACGGATTTACCTAATATACAAGTATTTCTGATGCAATTTTACTCATAGCATACATTTCTTCCAAATATTTCCATTTTTCATCAGCAGGAACAGACAGAATACTAAGTCGGGAAATGGTAAAATCAATATGGAAATAGCCAAAGATGAAAAGGAGAAGGAAGTATGAAAATATATTGTCAAAAGTCCAAGGACGAGCAAGAGGGAGGAGAGGTTATCCACGCCATTGAAACGGGCAGGATCTACCCCAACCCCAACCAACCGAGAAAGACCTTTACTGACGACGCCATAATCAAGCTGGCGGACAGTATCCGTCAGTACGGTATGATTCAACCCATTACGGTGCGCAAGGTTGGAGATACATATGAGATCATATCGGGCGAACGCAGACTCCGTGCGGCAAAGGAGCTTGGTATGGAAACCGTACCCTGCGTCATAATGGATATCAACGAAGAAAGATCTGCAGAGATATCCATTATCGAAAATCTTATAAGAGAGGATCTCAATATCTTCGAGCAGGCGCAAGCCATTGAAGCCTTGATAGACACCTATAATCTCACGCAGGAGGAAATTGCAAGGAGATTAAGTAACAGTCAGTCCTTTATCGCAAACAAGCTTCGACTTCTCCGCTTAAGCACAAGTGAACGAGAATTGATCATCAAGAATAATCTGACGGAAAGACACGCAAGAGCCCTGCTCAGAGTTTACGATCCTACCCTTCGAGAAAAGCTTTTAAATGATATTATCGAGCAAGGGCTTAACGTAGGCAAAAGCGAGGAGCTTATTGAATCAACCATTTCAAAGGACAACAATATAAAAATTCGTCAAAGAAACGGATATAAGGATATTAAGTCATTTTATTCTATGATTGACAGGGCGGTTGATTCTGTTAAAAGCTCGGGAGTAAATATAAAAAGCCGACGAATCGAAAATGACGATTTTGTGGAATTAACTATTCTTATTTCAAAATCATCGTCAACCTCTGATCAAGAGGAATCCATTACAATTGCTTAATTAGCCTATAGTTTCTCTTTTTTAAACCCCCTTAAATGTTTCACGTGAAACATTGATTTCTTGCTAACAACGAGATTTCTTTGTTTCACGTGAAACATTTTTATAAGGTGTTGTTTTCCAACATCTATTCTCTGTTACAAAGTTTTCAACAGAGTTTTCCACACATATAATACTTCATAAAAGCCTTTAAAACGACCTATTTTGACATAAAAACAAGTCGAAATGGCTGTTTTTAGGTCGATTTTTTCTCCATAAGCAAAATTGTCAACAAAAGGGGTGTGGAAAACTTTTGAGCCAATTGTTTCACGTGAAACAATTGTTTAACACCCAAATACAGGACTAAATGATACATAAAACATAAGGTAATGTTTCATGTGAAACATTACCTTTTTGTTGTGAAACGTGGAACAATGAATGTTTCACGTGAAACAAAAATTTTATAAATTCCTTTAAATAACTATTGATTTCGCAAAAGAAGTATGATATACTTTTATTAAGAAAACAGAAAAGGTTGGAACTTTATAATGGCATACGTAATTTCATTCGCCAACCAAAAGGGCGGAGTAGGAAAAACAACATCTGCCGTAAATATTGCAGCTTATCTTGCAGTATTGAAAAAGAAGGTATTATTGATAGATTTAGACCCTCAGGGAAGCGCAACAAGTGGAGTTGGCATACAAAAAAGCCTTGCTCCCAAGACTTCATATGAGGTTTTAATAGGAGAATGTGATATTTTTGAGGCGATTATGCCCACAAAATACAAGAATTTATCCGCAATTCCATCAAATGTATCTCTTGCGGCAGCCGATTATGAGCTTATTGACGTTGAGGAAAGAGAATACTTCCTCAAAAATCAAGTGGATAAGCTCAAAATTAAGGGAGATTATGATTACATAGTTATAGACTGTCCTCCATCTCTCGGACTTACCACAATTAACGCTTTGACCGCCAGCGATGGCATAGTTTTACCGATTCAATGCGAATATTACGCTCTGGAAGGTCTTTCACAGTTGATGTCAACGGTAAAAAGAATAAAAGGCAGCTATAATCCCAAATTAAGAGTAATGGGTATACTTGTTACAATGTATAATCGTAAATTAAGATTGGCAAGACAGGTATATGATGAGCTTAATAAATATTACAGCGAGAAATTATTTAAAACTAAAATTTCCCGTTGTGTATCCTTAAGCGAGGCTCCAAGCTACGGTGAGCCTATATATTA
>JAFUOY010000030.1 GCA_017481595.1 Clostridia bacterium
GCCTGAGCTTGCTATGCAGCTCGCAGTTAAGGGTATGCTTCCCCACAACAAGATCGGCGACAAGTCCATCACAAGACTTAAGGTTTACGCAGGCGCAGAGCACGCTCAGCAGGCTCAGAAGCCCATCAGCGTAGAAGTTAAATAATCAGGAAAGGATATAGAAGAATATGTATACAAGTGCAAAGCCCTATTTCTACGGCACAGGTAGAAGAAAATCATCCGTAGCAAGAGTTCGTCTTTATCCCGGTACAGGCGTTATCACCATCAACGGCAGAGACGTAGACGATTATTTCGGTCTTGAAACACTCAAGCTCATTATGAACCAGCCCCTCGACGTTACAGGTAACATTGGTAAGTTTGATATCGTTGCTAACGTAAACGGCGGCGGTATTTCCGGTCAGGCTGGCGCTATCCGTCACGGTATTGCAAGAGCATTGCTTCTCGCAGAC
The DNA here is from genome assembly GCA_017481595.1 of Clostridia bacterium. GTDB lineage: Bacteria > Bacillota > Clostridia > Oscillospirales > CAG-272 > RGIG2000. The sequence continues at coordinate 450 of JAFUOY010000030.1, forward strand.
GAAACATACCGCGCTCCCCTCAAGGCTGCAGGTCTTCTCACACGTGACCCCAGAATGAAGGAAAGAAAGAAGTACGGACTCAAGGGCGCTCGTCGTGCTCCTCAGTTCTCAAAGAGATAATTTCGACCTTGTCGAATTCAAAAAAAGCTCTGCTACGGCAGGGCTTTTTTGTTATCTCTTGGATGAACTGAGGAGCAAACTATGATTGCCTTGCGGCAAGTTTAGAGTTATGATTGGCTATGCCAAGCTATGAGCGACAGTGTCGCGTTGAGTGGATGCGGGCAATCATATCATAACTTTTGCCAAAGGTAAAATCATAACGCTTGCAAAGCAAGCTCATAACTCTAAACTCTTTTTCGCCGTTCTATTTACTTTTCACCGTTTTTATGATATAATACAACTAATAGATAAACTTGAATTTGACGAGATAAAACACATGAAAATTTTATGGATTATTATTTTGGTAGCGGACAATCTACTACCATTTCTTCTTGCACATTTTTATCCAAACTATAAGCATAAAGAAATGGCACTTTCGGTACTGGGCTCACGGCAAAGCCCTGTAAAATGGATATACAATGTGTGGTGTATCATATCAGGAATTGTTTTTTGCATTGCCCCTTATGAGTTGTACAAAGAGAATAGTAGCGGTTTGATGATAGCAATATGGGTATTGCTTGCAATATACGGCATCGGCTGTGAGATTATATCGGGATTCTGTCCATTAAACGAGAACAAACAAGACGAGGATGCACTGACCAAAATTCACGGCGGTGCTTCTGCGATCGGATTTATGACATTACTCGTTGTACCGTTACTCTTGGCAATATTACAGTTTCAAGCTACCAATATAATTATGGGAGTAATCTCACTTGTTAGCTTTATTGTGGCTTTCGCTTTCTTCTGCTTTTTCATTATGGGAGAGAAAGAAAAGTTTGCAAATACGGTTTTGCGGTACGGCGGTCTTTGGCAAAGACTCGTATTAGCGAGTTGCTATGTGCTTTTAGCTGTTTGGTGTATTACAAAATGACAAATTTCCAATTTGACGGGGAGATTTAAATGATAGATATTACTACTTGGATGCAAAAATTTTTGCACTCACTAAATGAGACATTCGCCAACCGTGTATGGTTTGTCGGTTTGCAAGGAAGCTACGGCCGTGGCGAAGCTTGTGATACGAGTGATATTGATATTGTTGTTATACTTGACGAGTTAACCCCCTCGGATATTCAAAAATATAATGCAATGTTAAATACTCTACCTCACAGAGAGCTGATATGCGGATTTGTTTCGGGCAAGGATGAGCTTCTTCATTGGGAGCCTTCCGACCTTTTTCAGTTTTATTATGACACAACCCCTATACAAGGTAGTCTTGATGAATTATTGCCGTTGCTTGACAAGGTAGCTGTTGAAAGAGCAATTAAAATTGGTGCTTGCAACATATATCACGGCTGTGTTCACAATATGCTGCACGAAAAGAGCGAGGATATTTTGAAAGGGTTGTATAAATCCGCTTCTTTTGTTGTGCAAGCTATCGCCTTCAAGAAAACGGGCAAATACATAAAACACAAAAGTGAATTGCAAGATGTTGTTTCAACTGATGAACGGCTTATCCTTGATACGTTCTTAAATTTAAAAAATGGTGGAGAGGGTGATTTCAATTCAATGTCCGAAACACTGTTTGTTTGGTCAAAGAAATGGATTACCGAAAACAGTTAAGCCAATTCCAATTTGTCGAGCTGAATAGGCGTTAAGCGTTGGTGTGATTTTGGTACAAACTTGGTTACCGCTTTTACAATAAATCAAACGCTCTGCTATGCAGGGCGTTTAATTGTAGGGGCGACCATTGGTCGTCTAGTTAACCGTTTTATAATAATATCCGAAGCGGACGTGCAATGCACGCCCCTACGATGCATCTGTTTAAATTAAAATCCCCTACCCTGTTTACTTTTTTCAAAAATTGTGATATAATTAAGCTACGAAAACCGATATGGGGGTGATCTATTGAGCCCGGCGACGTACTTACCGATAATTATGCTATGGGTCATTATTTTCATAATGTTCCTTAACAGGCAAAAGGCAGCAATAGTAAGAAAAGCGATCGAAAAAAGAAAAAGCGGAGGAAATACAGAAATGAAAGAGCTTGCATTAAGATTTTTAAATAAAGAATGTGTAATTTACGCCTTTGACAGCGGGCATCAGTTTGACGGCGTTATCAAGGAGGTCACCGACGGTGCCATCCTTATTGAAAAGGACGGAAAGCTTGAAGCTATTAACCTTGATTTTGTTATCCGCATAAGAGAATATCCCACAAAAAAGAACGGCAAGAAAAAGTCCGTTGTGCTTGATTAAATCGAAAAAAGCATACTCATCCACCACTAACGTGGATTGCCCTTCCCAAAACATAGTCGCCTCGCGCGCCTCGATACACTTGGCTTCGACGCTCCTTGTTTTGGTTACACACTCGACAAATTAACACACCGTGTTGATTTGCCTTCATTCACCCCTTCCCTTACTTAGGGAAGGCTTTTTTTATATTGAATTTCTATTTTTTCACTATAAGACCAATATTCGGTGCCTTTCTTTCGCAAGCTATTGAAAATAATGTTGAATTATGGTAAACTATAAAAAGTGCGTAGCACAAGTTCACATAACGGAGAGAACAATGTCTGTTAAAAAATATATCGGCGATAAAGCGTTTTACCGCAGGGTGCTTGGCGTTGCCGTGCCTATGATGATACAAAACGGTGTAACGAACCTTGTTAATCTGCTTGACAACGTAATGGTAGGATCTCTTTCTACGGAGGCTATGTCGGGCGTTTCCATCGTCAACCAATTTATATTTATTTTCAATCTGCTTATCTTCGGTGCGGTATCTGCCGCAGGTATTTTTACCGCCCAATTCCACGGACTTGAGGACGTGCAGGGAGAAAAATACACATTCCGCTTTAAATTTTTAATTAACCTCTTTGCCAGCCTCGTCGGTGTTGCCGCCTTTGCTATATTCAACAAGCAGCTTATCCAGTTGTTTTTGCATATTGGCGGAAATAACGAGGGAGATCTGGAATTGACCCTTTCCTACGGTCAGCAGTATCTTTTTATAATGCTTATCGGACTTGTACCCTACGCAATTTCACAGGCGTACGCCTCCACAATGCGTGAAACGGGACAAACCGTAGTTCCTATGGTTGCAAGCCTTTGCGCCGTATTTACCAATTTTATATTAAACGCAATTCTTATTTTCGGTTTACTTGGAGCGCCCGCTCTTGGCGTTGCGGGAGCCGCTATAGCAACGGTAGTTTCCCGATTTGTAGAGCTTGGCGTTCTTGTTATCTGGGGTCACACTCACAGTAAAAAATGCCCCTTCCTTGTGGGCGCATTTCGTTCACTTGCTATCCCACGGGATCTGTTCCGTCGAATTATCGTAAACGGCTTACCACTTATGGCAAACGAATTTTTCTGGGCTATTGCAATGACAATGCGTAACCAAAGCTACTCCACGCGCGGTCTTGACGTGGTTGCGGCGCAGAATATTGCAATGACTATTATAAACCTGTTTAACGTTATCTATATGGCTATCGGCAGCTCCATTGCCATTATCGTAGGTAAGGAGCTTGGGGCGGGAGAAATTGAAAAGGGTAAGGACTCCGCCCGTAAGCTTATGGCTTTTTCGATCAGCTGCGCCTTCCTTATGGAGCTGATACTTTTTGGTATTTCATCCTTCTTCCCCTTGCTTTACAACACGTCGGAGGGCATACGGGAGCTATCCACTTATATGATCCGTATAATGGCTCTTGCTCTTCCCTTCTTTGCCTATGCAAACTCCGCTTACTTCACCCTTCGCTCAGGCGGTAAGGTGGCTATCACCCTCCTTTTTGACAGCGTGTATATGTGGAGCGTAACCATACCCGTTGTGTTCTGTCTGTCCCGTTTTACCGATATGGGCATCCATTGGCTTTTCGTTGCGGGCACCTTTGCCGAGGTGTTAAAATGTGTCTTTGGCTTCATACTTTTAAAAAAGGTAAATTGGGCAAAGCAGCTTGTAAAAAAGCAATAAATCGACAAAAAACATATACAGCACCCCCTTTTAGAGGGGGTGCTGTATCGATTTTTAGCGCATTTTAAGTATTTTTGGGAGTAAATTCAGAGTAATTCTGTCGCGGTATTTACTTTTATATGGAATTGTGTTAAAATAAGAAAAATGAAAAAACAATGAAAAACGGGAACAAAAAAATGAAAAAAATTATATCAGTATTTTTACTGCTTGCGTCTCTTTTTCTTCTTGCAGGATGCAACTCCCATAATCCAACAGAGGTGGAGGATACGCCCTATTTTATTGGTAAGGTTACAGAGGAGTATAAAGGCAGCTGCCTTGTGGAGGTAACCGACGTTGGCAACGGAAACTTCTCCCAAGGAACTGAGGTTGAGGTAAGCACGGCTATATCGGACGCGCCGAAAATCAATGTTGGCGACTACATAAAAATATGCTTTGACGGTAAGGTGGCTTACTCCCTTCCCCCAAAGGTATTAAACGTATATTCAATTACCGTAACCGATAAAAACGAAAATTAAAGAGGTGCGCAATGAAAGAAAAGCTTAAGCTTATTTTAAGATTCATAGGTATATTCATAATTTGCTTTATTACAATTTATTTGGTAGTCTTTATCGGAGGATGGAAACTTTTTGAAAGCGGTGATCCCATACTTATGGAGATTGGCGTTGCATTTATTTTAGCCATTTTTATGACCGCCATAAACGAGGTACTGACACAGCATCAGAACAAAATAAAAGATTTGGAAGAACGGATAGCAAAATTAGAATCAGCTAACAAAAACGGTAACCAATAATTTTGGAGGAAAAACGAATCTTTTATAAATAAAAAGGAGCTATAATGATATAAAACGTAGAATGGTTGTTCTTTGACATAGGCTCAACATTAGTCGATGAGCATATTGCATATGAACGTCGAATACAAGAAATGTCGGAAAGCAATAATATAGATTACAATGTTATTTACAATTTAGCCTTATCCTTTTACAAGCAAAATAAAAAAGGAGAGCACGAAGCCGCAAAGCAGTTAAACATAGACGTTCCCAAATGGCATAAGGAAGATGAAATTTTGTATGATAATACTGTAAAATGCCTTGAGGCTCTGCACAAAAAGTATAAAATCGGTATCATTGCAAACCAATCACTCGGTACAAAATCTCGCTTAGAGCGGTACGGTATACTCAAATATATTGATTTGATAGTCGCCTCTGCCGAAGAAGGAGTATCAAAACCGAACAAAAAAATTTTTGAAATAGCGTTGGAAAGAAGCTGTTGTTCACCTCATAAATCCATTATGATAGGGGATAGAATTGACAACGACATTATTCCCGCAAAGAAAATGGGTATGAATACTATTTGGATCAAGCAAGGCTTACATCAACATTGGAATATAACAGAAGATTTTGAAAAAGCTGATCTGACTGTTAATAATTTAAACGAAATTGTAGACTTTTTACTCAATGAGTAAGGCTGTATCACTCAATATAAAAAGTCATTAGACAAATAAAAAAATACGCGTCAAATATATAGTATGTTCATTTGTTCATATGTAAATATAAGTAAAAGCACGGTTTAACCGTGCTTTTTTGCTGTTTTTAGGGTGTTTTTGTTGTTTTAGTTTTCAAATTACATAAGTTGCTGACCGTTTACAGTCAATTTGAAGTCAAGGTTCAAATACTTGGCTGCTTTACGGCACATAATCATTCGAGTCAGAAAGATCTCAAAATAATTTACAACGGAGCTTATTTCCGTATCGATTTCAAGTATAAGCTCTATCTCTGTTTTCGCCTCGTTTATCTTAAGGTCTGATCTTATAACGGAATAGTTTACCCTGTCGTGAATATCAAAGGCAGTAAAATCTCTGTTTCTTACTCTTGTGCGTCTGACGTCGGACTTATCGGAAATGATAAGCGCGGCGGCAAGAGGATTTACCGCTACTCCGTCGCCCTCATCGTGGTTACCGATGGCGGCAACAATTTTTACAAGCTCCTCTGCGTCCATACCCATTTTATCAAGAACACGAAAAGCCATAAGCGCTCCGCTTTGGGAATGGTCCTTACGGTTTACCGCATTACCGATATCGTGCATATACGCCGCGATCATACCAAGCTCGATTTCTCTTTCGCTGTAGCCAAGGGTGTCAAGAATATATTTCGTTCTGTGAGCTACCAGCCCTACGTGGGCGAAGCTATGCTCAGTATATCCAAGGGTGCTTAAGCATTTATCCGCGTATTCGATATAGGTCTTTATTACGCTATCGGATTTAACCTGATTAAAGCTTATCATATTTATCCTCTCTGCTTTTATGCTTTTTAAGCATCTTATTTAATTTTATAACCTTGACTATAAGACTTATACCAAGGGCGAAAAATCCGCCTCCGACGATTCCTACCAATATCTGCTTTAAGAGCATAAGCTTCTCTCCAAGAACGGACGGAAAAAGAATCGCGTACGCAAGACAGGCAAGGGAGGCAAAAAGAATCAAGGGAGCGAGGAAGAAGGCTGAGAAGCGGATAAGCTCCTTAAAATCCTTGTAATCATATTCGTCCTCCGAGCTTGTATGAAGCACCTCTGCGCTTGTCAGCGCTTTTACGGGGTTGCCGTTATTATCAAGATATAAAACATCCTTCTTTTCACCTATTTTTATATCGTAGGAAAATTTCACCGTTTTGGAATCCTCCAAAATGGATGACGTACTGAAAAGGGCAAGGCTAAGACCGCTTGTAAAAAGTCCGTCACCCTTCTTCTGCACTATGGTGCTTAATCTTACGTCAACGTGATGATATCCCTCCTCAAGCTCCGCAATATAACGGGAAAAGCCCTCGTTACCCTCGCTTATGGCAATGGGAGAATCATCGATTTTTACCGTGGCAGAATAAAGATTTGACCGCGCCACGTCCAATTTAAATAACATTTTCTACCTCTTCTCTATATAAGCTCTATCTCAATTATTTCTATAGAGCCTTCTCCCTTATATTCAAGATACAAGGGGTGTATTCCGTCCTCTATATTTACAAATCCGTGGGAATACGTCCAATTTTCGCTGTTTTCGACCATTATCGACCCAACAGCACCCCCTCCCATAGACAGGGAAATATCCACACGTCCGCTGGGTTTTTTATCATAGGTCCTGTATTTTATGCCGATTTTGGCTATTTTTTCAAATTTTAAGTATTTGTAGCCGATTATAGTGCCGTTTTCAATTTCGGAGATAAATCTCTCGTCATTTTTAGCGGCAAGGTGGGGTAAGCGGTGGTTGGGACACCAGCAATGTGGCATATGCCCGTTTGTCAGATTGCAGCAGATAGCTGCGGGATAGCACCCCCTGCCAACAAGGGGTCCTGCGTTTAATCCGCAGGAGGTCATCTCCACCTGTGGGATGGAGCCGTCCTTTAAAATTTCTATTTTTTCCGCGCAGCCCTGACGGGAAAATTCTGTTTTCGTTGTGTGTCTGTGATAGAAGATATACCACTGTCCGTTTATATTTTCTATACTGCCATGGTTATTGCCCGAGCGCATAAGACGGTCCTCGTCACGCCTGCCCTTATATCCAACGTCGCCGTTTGATATAATAACTCCGCCGTACTTAAAATCCTTATCGGGATAGTCGCTTGTGGCGTAGCAAAGCTCGTGATTATGCCAGGAGGAGTACACAAAATAGTATTTGTCCCCTACTTTACGCATAGAGCTTGCCTCAAAAAACTCGTGCCCCGAAAACTCCGTGCCCTCGTATCTTGCGGGGAAAATACGCTTGGGAGTATCCTTTATAGTCATCATATCGTCGCAAAGCTCCACGTGAATGGGTCCCATTACTCCCCCGGGGGTATTTACCACCTCGTCCCTGGTCTTTTTAAAGGTGGACATTTGCTTTTCAATGCTTTGCTCGGGTGTGACGCTTGGGTTTTCATCAAAATCAAACCACATTCCGTAGTAAAAATGGATGGTGCCATTATCGTTAAAGCAAGCGGGGTCAAAAATTGCGTAATCCTGCATAGGTGTGCCGTCCTTATGACGGACAAAGCCAAGATATTCAAAATCACCCGAGGGGGTGTCGCAAACCGCAACACCCATTATATAGCTACAGTCGGGATAAGTATTCGCCAAGGAATAGTAAAGATAATATCTGCCGTCATTTCCCCTTACTACGTCGGGGGCGTACATATATTTGTACTGCGGATAAAGAGGATCTCTTTCCGCCTTGTAAATTACTCCCTCGTATCTCCAATCCGTAAGATCGTTTACGGGCGCGGACCAGGTTACGTAGTCCAGCATGCAAAAGTCATCTCCGTTTTCCTTATCGTGAGAGCCGTAAATGTACACTCTGTCGCCGAAAACGTGGGGCTCGCCGTCGGGGATATACTCGTTAAGGGGTAAATATGGATTAAATACCTGCTTCATAATTATCTCCTTTTTAACTGTTCCTTAATTAAAACCTTTATAGCAGGTCTTTCATCGGGAGTGGAATTTGGAGTATGGTAAATAAAGTTTGTTTTTCCGTCATAATCGGTAAATAGCATACCGTGTCCCCCGTCCTTACTGAAAAGAAGCTCCTCATCAATAGTCCATTTGCCGAGTATACTTCCGTTATCAGAGCGGGAAATTGCCTCACAGTATTCGTTACCATCAGTAAAGCTTGACCAGATGCAAATAAGCTCATCATCCACGCGCCACATAAATGGGCCGTCGGTTACGTAATCTCCGTCGCCACTCCAGCTGCTTACCCAAGAGGGTGTGGATGCTTTCCAAAGCTCTATAGGCTCACCAACAGCGCTTTTCAAGTCGGGAGTAAGTTGAAGAGCGCAGACCGTACCATCCTTTATCTGTGTCCATTCGTGGCAAAAAACGATATATGGTATGCCGTTTTCTACGTAAAACGTTCCGTCAAGGCACTCCCAATCCCAAGGAGTTATTGCCTTATCAGAATGCTCCTTAAATCTTCCGTCGGGAGTATCACAAACTAAAATTGCCGTACCCCTGTGTACATTTTCTGCGGTAAAGGAGGCAAAAAGATAGGATTTTTCCTTATAGTAATGCACCTCGGGAGCCCAATACTGTCGGTCTCCCCAGAAGCCTTCGTAATAGGAAAATATCTCCTTTGGCTCGCTCCAGTTTTCCATATCCTCACTTATATAAACGTCAAAGCCGATTACGTCAAGGGGCTTTTTCTCCCAGGTGTTTTTGGCTCTTGTGCCGTAAAGGTAGTATTTACCAGCGTAAGGAAGAATAAAAGGATCTCTTATGTTAATATCGCAAAATTTCATTCTCTTATCCTAACTTTTTTAAGAAAAGTGCCTCGAAGGGAGCAATAGTAACCTTTCCGCTTACAGTCTTTTCGTTAAGGATATCGTAGTATTCTCCGTCGAGCACAACGTATCCCTCTGTACCGCCAAGCTCAAGGGCGATAATACCGCATTCCTCTCCGCTTCTTTCGGTAAGATAAATATTATCGGATGCCTCACAAATGGGAGCGCGGTCAATAAGCTTTACCATAGCCTCAGCATCAATACCCGTACCGAGGATAATAACCTGTCCCTTGCCAACCTTACGTCTTGCAATAGCGGCAAGTCCGTCATAGTCCTCTCCGCCTGAGTAAAGGGCAAGCGCCTCACTATCCACCGTTTCAAATGCATCGTGGTTTATGGAGGTCTTTATCATCTGACCGTTATCAACGAAGCTTGCCTTAACGAAGTCATTTACCTGATCGTCAAAGGGAACGGTATATTTCGTATGTACGCCGCAAAGCTCCTCAAGGAAGGAATAGGGCGCCTTTGTGTACTTGGAGCCGTCCTCCGTCATAATATCCGTAAGAGGACCAACTATCCAGGTACCGCCGTTTTTGATCCACTCAATTACTCTTTCCTTAAATCCGCACTCCGTTGCGTTGGACATCAAGGGAGAAAGAAGCACGTCGTATCCCTCAAGCTCGTGATCGGTTTCTATTACGTCCACGTTATAGTGCTTCAAGGGGGCGTAGAAGGTGTCTATCAGCTTTTCACGGTAGTTCTTATCAAAATCACAGATAAGAGTTGCGTGCTTAAAGGTCTTAACCGCCGTTGTGGAGTACGTAAGAGCAATTTTCGCCTTGATATCGGAGTTTTCAAGGAAGGATTTTGCCTTTGTAATATGCTCGGAGGCGATCTTGATTGCGTTTGACACGTTATGAGGTCTGCCCGCGGAGTTTACAACCGCGCCGTGACCAAGCTCGTGACCGTTGGGATGTGTACGGAAGAGCCAGAAAAGATTCATTTCTCCGCCCTTACAGAAGGGAGAGATCGTGTTCATATAGGAGCTCTTGATATCGTGGTAATTGCAAGCGCAGTAGCCGCCGTTCCAGCCAATGAGGGTTTCGGTTACCCAGAAGGGACGCTCCTTAACGTTACGAAGGAAGTCGAAAACGAACATATTGCGGGGCAACGCCTCAACAGATTCGTAGTGGTTGTACTGAACTATATCAAGCTTCTTGTTCATATCGCGATAGCTTAAATAGTTATTTGTCATCATATCCGTGCCGATAGGCGCATTTGAATACTTTCTTATAGCCTCAGCCTGCTCCCAGGTGTAGGTATAAATAAGCTCACATTGGAACTTTGCCCACTCTATAAATCTACTGGGATTTTCCCAATGATAATTATGGGGAGGATCGATCTCGTCAAAGGAATTGTAATCGAGGGACCAGCGATACGTACCCCAGGATTTATTAAGATTCTCAATAGTCTTGTACTTTTTCTGAAGATACTCACGGAATCCTCTTGCGCAGCTGGGACAGTAGCATCCGCCGTCATAGGGGAAAAGCTCGTTATCTATCTGCCAACCGATAATACCGGGATGATTGCCAAAATATTTTGCCATTTCCTCCGCAATTCTTGCATTGAGCCTTCTTGCGTCAAGATTGGACTTACAGGTGTGAACTCTTGCGCGATGCACTTGTCTTTCTTTTGTGTTGTTATTGGTAACCACGCGAAGCGCCTCAGGATACTTTTTGAAAAACCAACGGGGAGGTGTACAGGATGGCGTACACATAATTGTATAAATGCCGTTTTCGTAGAGCTTGTCTACTACATAGCCGAATAATGAAAAATCGAACACGCCTTCGGTCTTTTCCATAGTGCTCCAGGCAAATTCGCCAACTCGCATACAGTTAAGGCCGTATTCCTTCATTATTTTTATGTCTTTGTCAATTTCTGCCTTATCCCAAAGCTCGGGATAGTAGGCTGCTCCTAAATAAAACATAGTTATTCTCCTTTAAAAATAATCAGTTAAGTAAATTTTACCATAAGACCATATCAAAGTCAAGAAAAAGAAACGCATATTATAGGGGTTTTGCCCGTAATACTTGACTTTTTTAAAGAAATATCATAAAATATATTCAGAATAAAAAACGGAGATTTGATGGCTATGAACAATATTGACAACGTAAAAGCATTTTTACCCCTTGAATACTTTAAGGAGATATCAAAAATTCCAAGAGGCTCGGGCAACGAGACTGAAATTGCAAACTACCTTTGCGACTTTGCAAAAAAGAACGGACTTTGGTATTCAAAGGATGAAAATAATAACGTATTTATAAAGAAAAACGCGACACAGGGTCGCGAAAATGAGGATGCAATACTCTTGCAGGCGCACACGGATATGGTATGTGAGAAAAACGTGTCCTCAAGCCACGATTTTACAAAGGAACCTATCAAGCTTGTGTTTGAGGGCAATATTTTAAGGGCAGACGGCACTACCCTCGGCGCAGACGACGGATACGGCGTTGCCATAATTATGGCTCTGCTTTCCGACAGCTCGGTTTCTCACCCAAGACTTGAATGTCTTTTTACCTCCAGTGAGGAAACGGGACTTGTGGGCGCGTCAGCATTTGACTATTCCGTAATCAGCGCAAAAAGCCTTATCAACCTTGACGGCGCGGAGGAAAACACCGTTATAATCGGCTGCTGCGGAGGTATCAGAACTGAGCTTACCTATCCCTTGGAATACGAGCAGACCACGCTGCCCGCTTACGATATAAGCATAAGAGGGCTTTACGGCGGACACTCCGGCGAGGATATAAATAAGGGCAGATTAAACGCAAATACCCTTATGGGTAATATTCTGTCCTACGTTTACGAAAAAGCGCCCATCCGTGTTGCAAAAATAAGCGGCGGAGATAAGGATAACGCAATTCCGAGAGAGTGTGACGCAACAGTAGTGACATCCTTCCCTCTTTGTGATATCAAAGATGAAATTTCAACCTACGCAAAGAGCTTTTTAGAGGCAAAGGAGGACGGAAATCTTACGGTTGAAATAAAAAAATCAACCACGTCCAAGGCTTTTTCTGAAAAAGCGACACTTGACCTTATAAAAATCCTTTCTGTTCCTAACGGAGTATTAAAGTACAGAGAGACTCCCCCCATCCTTCCTAAAATGTCAAGAAACCTTGCAAGAATAAGAACAAGTGATAACGGCTTCTCTATTGGATTTTCTTCAAGAGCGTATCTTGAGCCCGACTTAAAAGCCTCTACGGATGAGCTTGATAAATTGGCAAAGGATATGGGCGCCACCACCCATCACCACGAGGGATATCCCGGTTGGGAAAGCCCCTCCGACTCCTCCCTTGCAAAGGCGTGGGCAAAATCTTACGAGAGAAAAACAAACACATCCCCCGAGATAACCCTTATTCACGCGGGACTTGAATGCGGAATTATTACATCAAGAGTAAAGGATCTTACCGCCATTTCAGTAGGATGCAACGTACACGATCTCCATACTCCGAACGAGGTAATGGAGCTTGATTCCTTTAAGAGAATTTACGAGGTCGCATCTGAGTTTTTAAAGGACTTTCACTAAAAAATAAATCCCTTTTTAAGGCAGAGAAAAATGTTTAATATACTTGTAGTTGATGATGATAAAAATACTCGGCTTTTTTTAAAAGCCGTTTTAGAGGACGCGGGATACAAGGTTACCACCGCAAAAAACGGAATAGATGCTCTTGACGTTATAGATAAAGATCATATCGACCTTATCGTGCTGGATATTATGATGCCGAAAATGGACGGATACGAGCTTACAAGGTCATTAAGAGAAGCAAATAATTCCTTACCCATACTTATGATCTCCGCAAAGCAGCTCCCTGCCGATAAGCACAAGGGATTTATAGTGGGAACGGACGATTATATTACTAAGCCCATTGATGACGAGGAGATGCTGTACCGAATCAAAGCCCTTTTACGCAGGGCAAAGATAGTCAGCGAGCGAAAAATACAGATAGGCTCCGTAATTCTTGATTACGATTCCTTTACGGTTACCAAGGGTAACGAGGTACAGGAGCTGCCGCAAAAGGAATTTTTGCTCCTTTACAAGCTCCTTTCCTATCCCGGAAAAATATTTACGCGAATTCAGCTTATGGATGAAATATGGGGCGCCTCCAGTGAAACAGGCTGGGAAACTGTTACCGTACATATCGGCAGACTCAGAAAAAGGTTTGAGGGGTGGGAGGAATTTCAGATTGAATCCGTCCGCGGACTTGGATATAAGGCGGTGAAAAGAATATGAATCCTGTTGAAAAATTCCCATCAATAAAATTAAAAGGGGGTAAAAAGAAAAGCTTCACCCCATCTCTCACCATCGTGCTTATGCTCGTGGTGCTTGCGGTGCTTATCGTTTCCCTTGGATTCTCCTCCGCACTTACCTTTATCCTTATTGAAACAGGTGTTCTTGAGGAGGAATTCGGGCAGGATTCCTCCTCCTACATCGTATTATTTATGGTAGTGGCAAGCGTGTTTCTCGGTGCGCTTGCATCATTCTTCGGCAGTAAGATCATCCTTAGACCTATGCGAAGAATAATCAGGAATATGGATGAGCTTGCCTCGGGAAATTTCAGTGTACGTATGGAGGTTTCCGACTCAAGGATAAGGGCTTTCAAGGCTCTTTCATTGAAGTTCAATACCCTTGCAGATGAGCTTCAAAACACAGAAATGCTCCGCTCCGACTTTATAAATAACTTCTCCCACGAGCTAAAGACCCCCATCGTATCTATTGCAGGGCTTGCAAAGATACTTAAAAAAGGCAATTTATCCGACGAGGATAGGGAGCAATATCTTTCTGCCATAGAGGAGGAGTCGGTTCGGCTTTCCCATATGGCTACGAGCGTGCTGAACCTTACCAAAATAGAAAATCAAGCAATTCTTACAGATGTTACCGTCTATAATATTTCAGAGCAGATGCGCTCCTCAATACTGCTGCTCGAGGATAAGTGGGCACAAAAAGAGCTTGATCTGTCCCTTGATTTTGATGAGATAACCATAGAGGCAAACGAGGAGCTTATAAAGCAGGTGCTTATAAATCTACTTGATAACGCAATTAAATTTTCACCCGTTAAGGGATGCGTATCCGTAAGTATAACGGAATCAGATGGGATAATCGTACTTTCCGTAACCAACGAGGGCGAGCCAATATCCAAGGAAAATGAAAAGAAGATATTCAATAAATTCTATCAAGCGGATGAGTCTCATTCCTCCGAGGGATACGGCGTTGGACTTGCCATTGTAAAAAAGATCATTTCCCTTCACAACGGCGAAATTGAGCTTATTTGTGAAAACGGAAGCATTACCTTTACCTTTGCATTGCCAAAAACACAAAAATAAGCCGAGATAAGCACTTATCCCTTACCGATCCTCGCATTTTGGGAGTAATTTCTTCCTTCGGGGTGGTATTCCCTCTGACGGAATGATAGAATGTAAGTATCCGGTATTTCACAGCTTCAAAAAAATACGGCAACGCAGAATAAAAAAATCTGAAAATTATTAAACACGAAATTTAAAATGCCAAAGCCCCGACAGGTTTAGTCTGTCGGGGCTTGTTATATAAACGGACAAGAGGTGGCAGCCATACCTATATAATTCGTTTAAAAATCCGCGCAAAAGCGACGTGTCCGCAGGGCGCAAACACACCCCAAAAAATGTCGATTTTCCTTGAAAAATAAGGAAAATTTCCCATTTTATTTTCCCTAAAAACTTGACACTAATTATTGACGTATGCTACAATGAGGTTGTATTGTAATTACTGTTTCAATATGAGGTGGACGATGAATAATTTGTTTAAATTGAATTCATTTCTTGATAACGGAATGAGGCTTGATGCAACGCAGGACGGCTGTCTATACCGTATCACTCTTACAAACTGTACAGATTACGAGCAGGAAATTGGAGATATTACTCTTTTTACTGCCGATATGATATTTTCTCCCGACACGAGATTTTACGGTGAGGGATTCAATATGCTTTCCCAATACGGAGGCACAATAAAGGATTTTAAGCTTATCGGCTCCTTTAGTGACTACAGCCACTATAAGCTTTACAAGCCAGAGGGATGTAATCAGGTGTACAATATGCTTATTCTCTACCCCGAGGGACAAAAGCCCTTGCTTATCGGCTTTGCATCCTGCTTCCGCTTTAACGGTTGGATAAGATTTAACGAGGAATATATCAAGATCGCCCTGAATGGAGAAAACAAAAAGGTCAAAGCGGGTAAAACCGTAAGGCTTGAGGACGTATATATTGAACAGGGGGATATTGACGTTATAATAGACAATTTTGCCTCTGCCATAGGAAAAAATCACCCTAAAAGAGAGTTTGAAAAGATTCCTACGGGCTGGTGCTCCTGGCTTGTGTACGGTCCGAACATTACCGCAAAGAATATTTACGATAATCTTGACGCCATTAAGGAAAACGGACTTGACCTTGAATACATACAGATAGACGACGGATATCAGGCGCATTGGGGCGACTGGTTTGAGTTTACCGACAAGTTTGAAAACGGAGTAAAAAGCATTTGCCTTGATATTAAGGAAAAATGCTTTGAGCCTGCTATATGGGTTGCTCCCTTCGTTGCGGAAAAGGGCTCAAAGGTGTTTAAAAACCATCCCGATTGGTTCGTTAAGGATGACAGCGGCGCGCCCTTATCATCGGGAGATGTATCCTTTGGCGGTTGGAGATGCGCCCCCTGGTACATTCTTGATACCACCCATCCCGAAGCGCTTAACTATATCAAAACCGTATTCCACACAATGAGATACGAATGGCAGATAAAGTATTTTAAGCTTGACGCCATCGTATGGGAGACCCTTCCCTTCGGTCACCACTATGACGACACCAAGACCTCCGTTGAGGCGTTTCGTCTGGGTATGGACGCCATTTATGAAGCGTCGGGTAAGGATAGCTTTATTTTAGGCGGCAATTCACCTATGTGGCCCTCCATTGGCGAGGTACACGGTATGCGTGTTACCAACGATAACTGCAGAGTGTGGAATCAGTTCAAGCAGCTTGCAAAGGAGTGCTTCCCAAGAAATTGGCAGCACAACAGGCTTTGGATAAACGACCCCGATACCGTTTTGTTACAGAACGAAAAAATCAAGGTGGTTGGTCCCGACGGCAAGGAAATATACACCCTTGGCTCTATATCCAAGGAGGAATTCGCATTTAACGCCGCTTACACGGTGGCATCGGGCGGAATGGTGCTTTCGGGGGATGACGTATCCAATTTAACAAAGGAAAATATAGAGCTTTTACGACGGCTTTTGCCTCCATCCAAGATTGCCGCATCCTTTGAGTATGAAAATTATACCGTAGGACGAGCAAGGGTGGACGAAAATAAGGAATACGTATATATCTTCAATTTTGAGGACGAAAGCAAGGATATTTGCGTACCCTTAGACGGAAAAACAGAGGTTTACGATCTTATTGACAATGTAGAATTAGGCACCTACGACGGAGAAATTATCTTTCCCTCCTTTAAGGCGCACAATGCCAAGGTGCTTACTTGTACTAAAAAATAGGACGTTACCATATACACTTAATTTTTCGGTGATCGGACGTAATTTATCCGTTTACCGCCCACGCGTATGAGAGCGCATAAAAAAGGAGCGCGCTCCCATAAAGGAGAATACTATGTTTGAAATTGCAAAAGACCCAAAGGTTTGGGAAAGGGTACGAAACGACGACGCCTTTGCCCGCCACAGAAAAGAAATCAAGGAACAGTACGACAAGGTATTTGAAATTCCCCCAAGGGCTGCAACCGCCTGGGAGGTTTTGGAATTTGGCAAAAAGCACGAAAGAGGCCCCGACAAGCTTCGTCAGCTTCAGACCTCCGCTATCTTATCCTTGATCTACCCCGATAACGAAGAATATTACAGAAGCCTTGTTGACGTTATATGGGCATTCTGTAATGAATATACCTGGGCTCCCCTCGGTCATTACAACAGCTATTATGACAGAACGCCCGCAGACTTTGACCCCACACTTATTGACATTTTCGCAGCATCCACCGCTTTTGCTCTGGCGGAGATAAAATCCCTCTTCAAGGACAGGTTTCCTAAGCTTCTGACGGACAGGATCACCTATGAGCTTCGCCGCCACACCATAGAGCCCTATATGAACAGAAAATTCTTCTGGGAGCATCATAACAACAACTGGAACGCCGTTTGTACAGGCGCGGTTGGCGGTGTGCTTATGTACGAGGATCCCGAGGAATTCAAGCGTCAGCTCCCAAGACTTCAAGCGTCAATGCAGCTTTACCTTGATAGCTACGAGGATGACGGAATGTGCGTAGAGGGTACTGCGTATTGGGGCTTTGGATTTGGATATTTTGCGGTTTACGCAATGCTCCTTCGTGAGTTTTCAAACGGGGAGCACGATTGGTTAAAGGATCCTAAAGTAAAATCTATTTCTCAGTTTATTCAGAAGATGTTTATTCAGCCTAACGTCCTTGCTATGTTCAGCGACGTAAACGCAAGGGAAGGATATTGGGTGGGACTCCCTCATATGCTTAAGACCGTATACGGTGACGCAATTGAAAATCTCCCCTCCACACAGTCAACCATCGTAGCATACTGTCACTTTGCATTTGCCGTTCGCTCTGTAGTTTACTACAATCCTAATTTTGTAAAGGATGAGCTTAAAAACTGCGTATACTCTGCCCCCGTTACCAACTATTTTATAAAGAGGACCGATAATTACGGTCTTGCCTTCAAGGGCGGTAACCAATGGGAGAGCCACAACCACCAGGACGTTGGCTCATTCATTCTTGCAAGAAA